>CAKOIF010000007.1 GCA_934086485.1 uncultured Bacilli bacterium
AAATGACATAAAAAATGTGAAAATTGTAAAGTGAAAATAAAAAATGAAAGGAGGTATAATTATGTCAAAAACTATGTTTACTAAAAACGGATTTATAAACGATATTTTTATTCGAAGAATATTTTCTAATCCAAGAAATAGAGATTATATAACAAAACTATTTTTAGCGTTAGAAAATGATAAGAATATTGAAGTACTTGAGGTTGTGGATTTTAAAATACTTAATAATGAGTTAAATAATTACAGTGATTTATCAAATAGGGTAACTGATTCGTATTTTAAAGTTTATACAACTAAAGGTCCAATATTATTAAATACAGAATTTAATGGTCAAAGATCAAGAAAAAGTTATAATAAAAATAATGTCTATATTTGTCATATGTTACTTAAGATATTTGATGAAGAAACAAAGGAAAGTTATTATAAAGCGGTCCAAATAAATATTAATAATTACGATAGATATAGGAAAGGAAAGTTTATTTATAGAGAGGATTTAATAAGCAAATACGATAACGATGAAGAGTATATACTTACAATTTACGACATAAATGTTGCAATATTGAGAAAATTGTCTTATGATGATATTAGAAAGTTAGATAGATTGGGAGCAAAATATTTATCGCTAATATTTATATCAAATGATGAAATAATGTTTGAGGGTGATACAATGATGCTTCGAATTGTAAAGGAGTTGAATGAATTGAGTAAGACATTAGATGAATTATTATATTATGATCCTGTTAAGTTTAAAAAAGAAGCTGCACTAGAAGATGTTACAGACGAATTTAAAAAAGAAGCTATACTTGAAACTGTGACTGATGAATTTAAAAAAGAAGTAGTAACAGAAGCTGCAATTGAAGAAAATAAAATAGCCACTGTAAAAGAATTTATAAAAAATGGTGCTTCGAAAGAACTTATTTTAAAGTCAACTGATATAACTGAAAATCAATATAATAAATTACTGGATGAAGTGAAAAAAGAAACTAAGAATTAAAACTTAGTTTTTTTTACATATCATATTTAATTTGTAAAAATACATATATTTTTGTATAATATTATTGTAGGTGATATAAATTGAATATAATAGTAAGTGCTGGTGGTACAGGTGGTCATATCAATCCTGCTTTAGCGGTAATAAATGAATTTAAAAAACAAGAAAAAAATTTAAATGTATTATATATTGGAACTCATAATCGTATGGAAAAAGATATTGTACCAAAACTTGGTATAAAATATGAATCACTAGAAATATATGGCTTTAGTAAAACACAAATAGTGCGTGACTTTAAAAACATATTTTTAATCAAAAATGCTATAAAAAAATGTAACAAAATTATGGATGATTTTAAACCAGATGTTGTTATTGGGGCAGGTGGTTATGTTACAATGCCCGTTATATATAGTGCTAAGAAAAAAAGTATTCCAACAGTTATTTTAGAGCAAAATAGTATTCCTGGTAAAACAAATAAAGCCTTAGCTAAAAATTGTGATTTAGTATGCACTTCTTATGAAAATAGTAATAAATATTTTACAAAGGCAAAAAAATGTATATGTACTGGAAATCCAGTTGATTTAAAAATTAATAGTTTATCAAAAATTGATTTAGGATTTCATAAAAATAAAAAATTACTTTTGATAGTATCAGGCTCTTTAGGAAGTGAAACTTTAAATAACTTTTTTATATCACTACTTTCTAAAATAAATGAAGAAGATAATTATGAAGTTTTATATATAACAGGTAAAAGTTATTATGATGAATTTATAAATAATAAAAGTTTTTCTAAAAATATTAAAATATTACCATTTTTAGAAAATATGTCATCACTTTTTTATGATGTTGATTTAATTATAACAAGAGGAGGAGCCTCTACTTTAGCGGAAGTTATGAATGCAAATTTACCATCAATAATTATTCCTTCACCATATGTTGCAGGAAATCATCAATATTATAATGCTTTAGATTTAACTGAAAGAGGACTTGCTAAAATGTATGAAGAAAAGAATTTAAATGTTGACGTGTTATACAAAGATATTATTAATTTATTAAGTAATAATGATGAATATAAAACTATGAAAGAAAATCTAAATAAATTAAATAAAGTTAAATCATCAAAAATTATTTATGATGAAATAAAAAGGATTTTAAAATGAATGAGTATGGTATAGTTTATGAAAATGTTGATTTAAAAAAATATACAACTTTAGGTGTGGGTGGAATAGCAAAATATTTAATCGAAGTAACTAGTGAAAATAATTTAGTTTCCTTAATCAAATATTTAAAAGATAACAAAATTAAATATTTTATTTTAGGAAATGGTTCAAATGTTATTTTAGATGATAGCTATTTTGATGGTGTAATAATAAGAGTAAATAAACTAAATAAAATAGAAGTAAATGATGATTTAGTTACAGCTTCATGTGGAGTAAAACTTGGATTTTTAAATAATGTTGCCCTTCAAAATGGACTTGTTTCATTATATTTCGCTTCACTTATCCCTGGAGAAGTAGGTTCTTCAGTAATGGGTAATGCAGGATGCTATAATCACAGTTTAATGGAATATGTTCAAAGTGTTAAAGTTCTAACTAAAGAGGGTAACGTAACAAATATTTCAAAAAGTGAAATAGATTATGGCTATAGATATACCTCTTTAAAAGGCAATATTATTTTGTCTGTAACATTTAAACTTGAAAAAGGAGATCCCTTAGAAACATTAAAATTAATTAAGGAAAATAATGATAAAAGACTTGCAACTCAACCATTAGATACAAAAAATGTTGGTAGTATATTTAAAAATCCTGAAGGCTTTTCTGCAGGTAAATTAATTGATGATTTAGGATTAAAAGGTTATCATATTGGGGATGCTTATGTAAGTGATAAACACGCTAATTTTATTGTAAATAAGGGCAATGCAACATATTTAGATATGCTTAATCTTATTAATTATATAAAATTAAAGGTTTTTGAACACTATAAAATCAGTTTAGAGGTTGAACCTAAAATTATTTCATGGAGTAATTTATGAAAAAGACTAAAAAGAAAATAAGAATATCTGGCGTCATTTTTATGCTTTTAACAATATATTTACTTGGAATGCTTTTATATTATTTTATAACCTTACCAGTTAAAAGCATTAATATAAAGGGAAATAGTCTTCTTACAGATAGTCAGATTATAAGTGAAAGTAAGATTGATTATAATAATTCAATATTCAAACTAAGTACAAATAAAATAAAAGATAATTTGCTTAAAAATCCTTTGGTAGAAAGCGTAAATATTTCAAGAAATCTAAAGGGAACTATTAACATTGAAATTAAAGAAAGTAAAATACTTTTTTATAATGTATTAACAAAAAAATTAGTACTTTCTAATGAAAAAGAGATGGATGATACAGGTAATTATGTAGGATTTCCAGTTTTAGTTAACTATGTACCAAGTAACATTTATAAAACTTTAATAAAATCCCTTGCTAAAATAGATGATAGTAATTATAAAATGATTTCTGAAATAGAGTATTCTGTTGAAAAATATAATGATAAAGTAGTCGATGAAGAAAGATTTTTACTTAGAATGATTGATGGAAATACTATTTATGTTAATCTTGTTAATATTGAAAAACTAAATAAATACCAAGAAATTTATGCTGCTTTACAGGATAAAGGGACATTATATTTAGATAGCTCTAGTAAAAACTATGTATTTAAAAAATATGGTGAAGAAAAAAGTGAAAGTTAATTTATAATAATATTTAAATAATTCTTATGCATAAGTAGCATAAGTTTTTTATAATAATTTTTCATAAATAATTGAAAATAAACGTAAAAATTGGTATTATATATTTGATTAATCGGAGGAAATTATGAGAATATTTTTAATTGCTGGAAAAGCAGGAAGTGGAAAAAATGTAGTAGCAAAATTAATAAAAGAGTACTATATTTATAAAGTTGAAGAATGTGCTATAACAAGTTATAGTAAATATATTAAAAACTTTGCATTAGAATTAACTGATTGGGATGGTACTGATGCAAATAAACCAAGAGATTTTATGCAACATCTAGGCGATGTAATGAGAGAACTTGACGAAGATTTTCTTGTATCAAATATGATTAAAGATATAACAATTTATCAAAAATATGTTGAAAATTTAGTTATAAGTGATGTAAGAATGCCAAATGAAATAGATAAAATAAAATCATCATTTGATAATGTATATTCAATTTATGTTGTAAATCAATTTGGTTCTAGTAAATTAACTATAGAGCAACAATCACATATTACTGAAAATGCTTTAGAGAATTATACTGATTTTGATTATACAATTGCTAATGATGAACTAGATAAGTTAAAAGAAAAGGTTTTTGCAATTTTAGATAAGGTGAAATAATGAAAAATGTTAATTTAAAAGATTTATATATTGATTTTTTTGTATCAAAGGGACATAAAGAGATTCCATCTGCACCTGTAGTGCCTGAAAATGATCCAAGTGTTTTATTTAATACAGCAGGTATGCAACCACTTATTCCATATTTAATGGGAAAAGAGCATCCTTATGGAACAAGACTTTGTGATGCACAAAAATGTATTCGTACTAATGATTTAGATGCTATTGGTGATACATATCATCATACATTTTTTGAAATGTTAGGTAACTGGTCTTTAGGTGATTACTTTAAAAAAGAGGCAATTACTTGGAGTTTTGAATTTTTAACACAAGTTTTAAATATTCCAGTAGAGCGCCTTGCTGTAACTGTTTTTGCGGGAAATGATACAATCCCTTTTGACAAAGTAAGTTATGATTTATGGCTTAGTTTAGGTATTCCTGAAAAAAGAATAGCAAAAACTACTGAAGATAATTTTTGGATTGCTGGTGAAACTGGACCATGTGGACCAGATAGTGAAATGTTCTATTTCAGAAGTAATGATGAAATTCCAGAAAAGTTTGATCCCGAGGATGAAAGATGGGTTGAAATTTGGAATGACGTATTTATGGAATTTAATAAAAAAAGTGATGGCAGCGTTGAAAGTCTTCCTAAGAAAAATGTTGATACTGGAATGGGACTTGAAAGAGTAACTGCCGTACTCGAAGGTGTAAATGATAATTATTTATCATCTGTATGGAAAGATGTAATTGATTTAATTTGTGAAATATCAGGAAAAAGTTATGAAGAAAATGCAAAATCTATAAGAATTATTGCAGACCATATTCGTACTTCTGTATTTATTGCTGCGGATAATGCTGGTATTAAGCCATCAAATGTAGGACAAGGTTATATTTTACGTAGACTTATTCGTAGAACTATTCGCCATGCTAAAAAATTAGGTATTGATATAAATAGTGATTGGGAAAGAAAAATTGCTTCTTTAATAATATCTAAATATGCTAGATACTATAAAGAACTTACTGAAAATGAAAATACTGTTTATGAAGTATTAAAAAATGAAAAAGAAAAATTTAATAGAACACTTGAAAAAGGTTTAAAAGAATTTAATAAAGTTATTTCTAAAAATAATAATATTGATGGAATTACAGCATTTCATTTATATGATACATATGGTTTTCCAATAGAACTTACTATTGAACTAGCAAATGAAAACAATGTAACAGTGGATGAAAAAGGCTTTAATGAAAAGTTTAAAGAACATCAAAATTTATCAAGAACTGCCTCAGCTGGACAATTTAAAGGTGGCCTTGCAGGTGATTCTGAAACAGAAACTAAATATCATACTGCAACTCATCTTCTTAATGCCGCTTTAAAAATAACAGTAAATGGTGATGTTCATCAAAAGGGAAGTAATATTACTGACAAAAGAATGCGTTTTGACTTTAGCTGTGATCATAAACTTTCTACTGAAGAAATTAAAAATACTGAAGATTTAGTAAATAAATGGATTAAAGATAGTCTTCCTGTTACAGTAGAGGAAATGCCTAAAGAAAAAGCTGTTGAAATTGGGGCAGAGCATATGTTTATTGAAAAATATCCTGATATAGTAACTGTATATTTTATTGGTGATGTTTCTAAAGAAATATGTATGGGTCCACATGTAAAAAATACCAGTGAACTTGGAAATTTTAAAATCGTAAAAGAGGAATCTTCCTCTGCAGGTGTTCGTAGAATTAAAGCAATACTTGAAAGTGAGAAATAATTATGTTTGAAAATAAAAAAATATTTATTTTAGGAATGGCAAGAAGTGGTTATAATGTAGCAAAACTTCTTTATAAAAATAATGAAATTGTTATAACTGATAAAAACGATCAAGATGAAGAAAAGGTTAAAGAACTAGAAAGTTTAGGAGTAAAGTTTATTAAATGTGATAATCCTTTGGAAATATTTAACGATTCATTTGATATGGTTATTAAAAATCCAGGAGTTATGCCAACTCATCCTCTTTTAACTTATGCAAGTTCTAAAAATATACCAATTTATAATGAAATGGAAGTAGCATATCATTTTCTTCCTAAAAATATTACTATAATTGGTGTAACTGGTTCAAATGGAAAAACTACGACAACAACAATGATTTATGAATTACTAAAACTTATGAAAAAGTCCGTAGTTCTCGGAGGAAATATTGGTTATCCTTTAAGTGAGGTAATTCCTCTTATTCATGAAGGCGATATTCTCCTTTTAGAGATATCAGACCATCAACTTATAAACTTTAAAGATTTTAAAACTAATATAAGCGTCCTTACAAACCTATGTCAAACACATTTAGATTATCACGGAACTTATGAAAATTATAAAAAGGTAAAACATAATATATTTAATCATCATACTAAAGAAGACATAGCTATTATTAATGCTGGTAATGAAGATAGTATGATTTTAACAAGTGATATAAATAGTACAAAAGAATATTTTAATGGCAAAGATGCTTTTGTAAAGGATAATGCTATTTATATTGAAAATGAAAAAATTATTGATACAAAAGATATTTTAGTAAAAGGTATGCATAACTATGAAAATATTATGGCCTGTTTACTTGTTATTAAAGAATTTGGTATTGATAAAGGAATTGTTAAAAAGTTCTTTAGTACATTTAAAGGTGTTGAACATAGAATTGAATTTGTTTGTGAAAAAAGAGGAGTTAAATATTATAATGACTCTAAAGCTACAAATCCAACAAGTACAATAACGGCTTTAAATGCGTTTGATGAAGATACATATCTTTTGCTCGGAGGTATGGAAAGAAGCCAAGATTTTCACGAACTTGATGGTGCAATTAAAAATGTTAAAAAGATTTATGCAATTGGAGAAACTACTGAAAAAGTTTATGAATATGCTCAAAGTATGAATATTTTATGTGAAAAATGCTATACTTTAAATGAAGCAATGAATAAAATTAAAAAGGACAATATTAAAAATGGGGTAGTTCTTTTATCTCCTGCAAGTGCAAGTTGGGATCAATATGATAAATTTGAAACTCGTGGAGAAGAATTTAAAAATATTGCAAAAAGTATGTAAAAATTATATAATTTAAATATAAGAATAAAGGGTGATTAATGTGAGAAATGAAATTGGAACTGATCCAACTATGGTCGATGTTATTGAAACTTTAGATGTACCGGTACCTGAAAAAAAGATTGAACCTAAAAAAGAAAATAAGAGAGATAATAATGATAAAAAACCTGAAAAAAAGGGTAGTTTTATTAAAAACTTATTATTTATTATTTTAGTTTTGGCTTTAATGGGTGGTGTAGCCTTTGGTGTTTATTACTATTTAAGACTTGCTAAAAACAATGAAAATAATGTTAATGTTACACCAGCATTCAATTTAAATAAAATGCAAATTAATGAGGGTGATGAAATACCTCAAAGTTTAAGTGAATACGGAGACTTTTCAAAAATAGATATATCTAATTGTGCTCTTGACACATCTGAAGTTAAAAATAATGTTCCAGGAAATTATACATATTATGTTATGTGTAATGGTTCAAAATATTCAGAAAGCTTTGTTGTAAAATCTAAAGATGGCAGTGATGAGCCAAATACTCCAACAGTTACAAAAAGACTTAATGTTACAACATATTTTAACTATACAATAAAAGGAGAACAACTTAATATTGAAAGACTTATTTCTTCGGATGATAATTTAACCTTTAGTTTTGTAGATAAAGAAAAATATAAAGAAGATATGTATAATATTGGCCTTCAGAAAGTTGAAATAAAAGCAGTTGATGAAGAAAACAATGAAAATACTTATTATGCTTTTGTTTATGTTATTAATGAAGAACCTAAAATGAAATTTAAATGTATTAGTCCAAATAATAGTTTAATTGATGAAATTATATTTAATAAAAATAAAGAAAATATGAATAATTCGGTAAGAATGTATGAATATACTTTTGATGAAACAGAGTATTCAAATATGATTGAAACTGTCACTAACGGAACTATCAAAATTAATGAAAATGAAGGTAATGCTATTTTAGATTATACAAATAAAAAGATTACTATTTTAAAAGATTTACCAACTGAAACGCTAAATAGTGAATATGGTGGAACTTTTCCATCAACTTATAGTGAAGTAAGTAATTATTATCGTAATAGTTTAAAATATACTTGTTCATTTAATTAAAGTGGTATGAAAAAATACTACTTTTTTTATGAATTAAAAAGATATTAAAAAGTCTTACAAACCCAGTATTTATCTAGCATTAATTTTCATAAATTATATACTTTTCGGAAAAATCATCCTTGTATTTACCTTATTCCTACTATAATTAAACCATTTTTTAAAGTGATTTTCAAGCCCTTTTCTCGAAAATTGGGACCTCTATTTTCTTAAAAGTATATAATTTATGAAAGAAGGTCCCAGTATTTATAAGGGATGGGAGAGAATTATGAAAATTAATAATATAAAAATTATGGGTGTGTTTGCGACAGTACTTTTATTAGTTATAGTAATAACAGCATCATTTGCATATTTTGGTTCATTTAATGTAAATTTAAATAATAATGTAGCAGTAAATGTAAATTCAGTATCACCAGGAGATGCAACATTTACCTCAAATGCGACGCAGTTGAATTTACAAGTACCAGCCGCAAATATGAGTTTTACAGCAGCAAATAACGAAGTTGCAGCAGCAGAAAATACCGCATTTCTAGATGTAACTCTTACTGGTTCATCAAATTTACTAACAACTTGTACATATGATATAGTTTATGAATATGATGCAGGAAGTAATGTATATGGACAAGGTACAACGACAAAAACAAGTGGCGCTACAAAAGAAATAACAATTGAAGTAAATGGTATGAATGGAAATAATCATTTTGCTACAGAAACAAATTTTGATCATGCTAGTATTCAAAGTCATTATGATAGTACCAATAAATATTATAAATTAGTCGAGGGAGCAACAATAAAAAGTTTAGGAAGTACTCAATCAGTAAGATGGAAAATAACAGGAAGATATTATAATTCGAATATAAGTCAAGCACAATTAGGTGGAAAAAACTTTATTGGTAAAATATATGCAATAAGTAAAGGATGTTCTTCAGAAGATGGAACAACTGTTAAAAAAGGGTATGAAACAATCCTTGCAAATAATGGTGGAAAAACTGCAATTGAGGCAAAAACAGCAGATTTTACAAAAGTAGAAACCAGTAATGCTGGAATGTATTCATATACTGAAGGAACAGGTAAAACATATTATTATAGAGGAGCAGTAGACAATAACTGGGTTAAATATGGTAAGTTTAAAGAAGAGCAAATTGTTTATAGAGGCTTTTATGATGAAAACTCCACAGATGTAGTATGGTATGATGAAAATAATGTAACAAAATACATGGATTACGCAACATTAGCAGAGTGTCAAACTGGAGTTGATGCTGATAATTATGGCTCATCTTATAACTACAAATGTAAAGCAGTAACGTACGCATATAAAGATGATGATATGTACTGGAGAATAATAAGAGTAGATAAAGATAATAAAATAAAAATGATATATGCAGGAAGTAAAGCACCAAGTGAAAGTACAAAAGTTGCAATTACTGGAACAAATACAAATATGGGTTTCACGCCATATAATAATGATAGTGATCATGCAGAATATGTAGGATTTCAATATACAACTGGTTCACAAAGAGGAACAACAACAAATAGTACAATAAAAACATATTTAGATAATTGGTATACAAAATATTTTAATGAAAATATAGGAACATCAAGATTTGTTAAAACAACATTTTGCAATGATAGAAATACATCAAGTACTTGGGCATCAACTGGCAGTAGAGTTGAATATGCTCCATATACTAGGCTATCTTCATATACACCAACACCCACGTTCGAATGTAATACTGCGGATATGTTAACAAATAATTTAGGACTAATAACAACGGATGAAGTAGCAATGGCAGGCGGAAAGCTATATGAGAACAACACTGCTTTCTATTTAAGCAATAATATGGCTTATTGGTCGGGCTCCCCTTATGATTTCACTGTTCTTCCTTGCGTATTTGGGCTTAGCCCGTTTGGTGGTCTGTATAGTGGCAATGTTGCTAATCGTAATATTGGTGCTCGAGGTGTAGTTTCTCTATCCTCTGAAACCAAATTACTTGGCAGTGGAACATATAATGATGTTTACACAGTAAGTTAGAAATGTTATAATCTTTCTTGAAAAGGAAAGATTTTTTTATGGTTAAAATAGGTAATGTAGAAATAAATGGTAAGATAGTACTTGCTCCAATGGCTGGAATAACAAATAAAACATATCGTATGATATGTAAAGAGTTTGGTGCCGCTTTAGTAGTCGGTGAAATGGTATCAGATAAAGCTATAATGTTTGGTAATGAAAAAACTAAAAAACTTTTAGACATGGATGAAAGTGAAAGACCTATATCACAACAAATATTTGGTTCTGATAAAGAAAGTTTTTGCATAGCAGCTAAAAAAGTTTATGAATATATGCATCCAGATATTATTGATATAAATATGGGATGTCCTGTTCCTAAAATTGCTATTAGGTCACAGGCAGGTAGTGCACTTTTAAAAAGTCCTGAAAAAATATATGAAATAGTAAAAACTGTAAAAGAAAGTGTTCCTTGTCCTGTAACTGTTAAAATAAGAAGTGGTTGGGATGAAAATAGCATAAATTGTGTTGAGGTCGCTAAAATATGTGAAAAAGCTGGTGCAAGTGCAATAACTCTTCATGCAAGAACCAGAAGTCAAGGTTATTCAGGTCATAGTGATTGGTCTTTAATTAAAAAAGTTAAAGAAAGTGTAAATATACCTGTAATTGGAAATGGTGATGTAACATCTTGTTATGAGGCTGAAAAGATGCTTGCAGAAACAGGCTGTGATTTAGTAATGATAGGCAGAGGCCTTCTTGGAAATCCATGGCTCATCAAAGAATGTAATGATTATTTAAATGAAGGAAAACTTCCTAAAAAAGTTACTTATGAAGAAAAAATAGAAATGATGAAAAGACATTTAACTGGTTTAGTTTCTGAAAAAGGAGAAAAAAGTGCAGTACTTGAAATAAGAACTCATTTTCTATATTATTTAAAAGGTCTTGAGGGTAGTAGTGAAATAAAAAATATGATATGTAAAGAAACATCTTATGAAAATATTATAAAAATTCTTGATAACTATTTAATTCAATTAGAAAATAACAAATAATTTATTGTAAACAAAAAAGGCTTTTGGCCTTTTTATTTGATTTCTAAAATAATTTCATATTCTTGAAGTATTTGTTGAAGCATCTTTTTATTCATATAATAATTTTCATCATTATAACGAAGTATTAAATAATCATCTTTATTTTTATTAAATAGAGTAGTTCCTTTATTACTATCAATTTGCTTTAAAATATTTTGTACTTCATCATCAGTAAGCTCTTTTTTAAAGTCAATGTGGTAACCATGAAGTGGATCAAAAATATAAAAATAATCTGTATAATATGCATAAACTACATTTGATTTTGTTATATATAAATAATAATTTTTATCAATGTTAGTTTCTTTTAAAAAGGTACCTTTATCTGTTAAATTATTTCCTTTGGTGGTTTCTCCGAAATTAACTCTTATATAATAATCCTCTTTATATAGTTTATCAAATTCATTTTTCTTTTCACTTCTTAAAAAGTAAAATACCATAAATATTATTAATATTGTTAATATGATTGAACCTATTAATATTAAAGTACTGTTATTTCTTACTTTTGGTTTATCTAAATCACTATTTTTCATATTACTCCTTTACTAAATTTTTAGCAACTTCATTTACGGGTCCAGCACCAATTGTTATAACTAAATCATTTTCTGAAACTATATTTTTTATATGTTTTTCAATTTTATCAAATGAATCTAAATAAATTACATTTGGGTTCTTTTCTTTTATTAAATCTACTAAATCACTTTCTTTTACATTCCAGATATTTTCCTCTCTAGCGGGGTAAATTGGAGCAATTATAATATTATCAAAGTTTGAAAGTACATCAGCAAATTCTTTTAAGTGTTGAATTGTTCTTGAATATGTATGTGATTGAAATATAGCATAATCTTTATTATGTTTTGTTTTCTTTACTGAATCAAGTGTTGTTTTAATTTCACTAGGATGGTGAGCATAATCATCATAAACAAAAGCACCATTACATTTACCTAAAAATTCAAATCTTCTTCCTACACCTGTGTATGAAGAAAGTCCTTCCTTTATAAAGTTAATATCTATATTATAAAGCATGCACATTGCAATTGCAGCAAGTGAATTATAAATGTTATGTTTACCTGTTACTGATAAAGATATTTTATCTATATATTGATTATCAATATATAAATCATAAGTAGGGTGTCCTACATCATCAAATTCTATATTTTTTGCCATATAATTTGAATTATTATTAATACCATAAGTTATTTTATTATAACCATTTGCCATTTTAATTGTATTTTCATCATCATTATTTACAATTAAATTACCATTATTATCGAGCTTATCTGCAAATTTTCTAAATGAGGAAATAATACCATCAATATTTTTAAAATAATCTAAATGATCATCATCAATATCTAAAACTATTTCACTTGTAGGGTAAAAGTCTAAAAAACTATCTACATATTCACAAGATTCTGCGATAAAATATTTTTTAGTTCCAACATTATAATTAGAATTTATTATAGGAAGGTGAGCACCAATCATTATTGTAGGATTAAGATTTGCTTTAACAAAAATTGTACTAACCATACCTGTTGTTGTGCTTTTACCATGGGTTCCTGAAATGCATAATACATTTTCATATTCTTTCATAAGAATTCCTAAAAAAGTACTTCTTTCAAAAACTAATTTATTATTTTCTCTTGCATATTTTAATTCTTCATTATCTTCGTGAATTGCAGCGGTATAAACAACTATATCTGCATTTTTAACATTTTCTAAATTTGGTTTATTACTTACCTCGATGCCTTTTTCATTTAATGATTTTGTTATATCAGTAACTCCAGCATCATAACCAGTAATTTTACAGTTAAATGATAAAAGTATTCCAGCAATACCACTCATAGAGATACCACCTATACCTATCATATGAATTTTTTTATTTTCAAACATTTTTCTTCTTCCTTTCAATTATATTATACTTTAAAAAAGATTAGATAGCAAATGAGTGACGATATAATAAAATAATTTTTTTACCTTTTATATCTATTATACCTTCCTCTTTTAAATTTTTAAGTTCTCTATGCATTGCACTTCGATCAATTGCTAGAAAATCTGCGAGTTCTGAAAAAGAAATAGTTAAATAAATTATACTACTTCCATGAGCTTGACTTTCAATATCAAAATATTCAAGAAGTTTATCACGAATTGTCTTTTTAGATATTATCTGAAGTCTATCATTTCTTTTTCTAATTTTATCATTTAAAATAATCATAATATTTTTTAAAAATGTATTAAAATATTCTTGATTTAAATTAGCATTTATTACTAAATCATAGTCAAATACTAAAACTGTTGTTTCTTCATTTGCAATCATATCATACTCTTTGTTATATAAATATGATAGGTTAGAACCAAAAATGTCATCTTCGTAAAGTTCTTCGATTATAAGTTTATTACCATTATAATCAGTATGAACTATTTTAGCATTTCCATTTATAATTATTCCGATTATGTGATCTTTGAGAACTTTTGATATATTATCATTCTTTTTAAAAGTATAGTATAATCCTTCGAGATAGTTAATTAATTTATTTTTCTCTTTATCAGATATTTTATCAAACAATTTTATCATTTACACCTCTCATGTAAAATTTTATCATTTTTTTAAATATGTTGCAATTGCAACAATACATTTTTTTAAAATGTGTTATAGTTTAGTTATGTTAGAGGAAGGTGGATTTATGAAAATAGTTAAAAGAGATGGACATATTGTTGATTATTGTCCAGAAAAAATTGAACTTGCCATTAAAAAGGCAAATGAAGAAGTTGCTGAAGAAGATAGAGTAAGTGACATTCAAATTAGAAATATTGTAAAATATGTTGAAGGATTAAAGAAAAAAAGAATGCTTGTTGAGGACATTCAAGATATTATTGAATATAGATTAATGGCTCTTGGAAAATATGCTCTTGCAAAAGAATATATAACTTATAGATATACAAGAGAATTAGTAAGAAAAAGTAATACAACAGATTTATCCATTAAAGAATTAATTGATGGTGAAAGTGAATATTGGAATACAGAAAATTCTAATAAAAATGCTAAAATTGTTACAACCCAAAGAGATTATTTAGCAGGTATTACCTCAACTGATATTACTCGTAGATTTTTACTTACTGAGGATATTGTAAAAGCTCATGATGAAGGTATTATTCATTTTCATGATGCTGATTATTTTGCTCAAAATGCACTACATAATTGTGATTTAATTAACCTTGAGGATATGCTTCAAAATGGGACAAATATTAATGGAGTTATGATTGAAAAACCTCATAGATTCTTAACCGCTATGACTATTGCTACGCAAATTATTACTGCTGTATCATCATCACAATATGGAGGATGTACTATAACTCTTACTCATTTAGCACCATTTGTTAGATGTAGTTATGAAAGATATTTAGATAAATATAAAGCAAGAAAATTCAAAAAAGAAGATGCTGAAAAATATGCAAAAGAAGATTTGCAAAAAGAAATTACTGATGGAGTTCAAACATTCCAATATCAAATTAACTCAATGACTACGACTAATGGTCAAGCACCATTTTTAAGCGTATGTATGTATCTTGGTGAAACTAGCGAATATAAAGATGAACTTGCAATGATTATTGAGGAAGTTTTAAAACAAAGAATTCAAGGTATGAAAAATGAAAAAGGTGTTTACATTACACCAGCTTTCCCAAAACTTTTATATGTCCTTGAGGAAGATAATATCAAACCAGGTAGTAAGTATTATTATTTAACACAGCTTTCCGCTAAATGTACTGCTAAAAGAATGGTTCCAGATTATATTTCTGAAAAGATTATGAAAGAACTTAAAATTGATAAAAATGGAAATGGTCAATGTTACCCTTGTATGGGATGCCGTAGTTTCTTAACTCCATATGTTGATGAAAAAGGTAATCCAAAATACTATGGTAGATTTAATCAAGGTGTTGTTACTATTAATCTTCCTGATGTTGCACTTTCATCAGATAAAGATATGGAACTATTCTGGAAAATATTTGATGATAGACTAGAACTATGTCATAGAGCACTTCAGATAAGACATAAAAGACTTTCAAAAGTTACAAGCGATGTAGCACCAATTTTATGGCAACACGGAGCACTTGCAAGACTTGGTAAAGGCGAAAGTATTCATGATCTTTTACATCACGGTTATTCAACAATTTCACTTGGTTATGCAGGACTATATGAATGTGTAAAATATATGACAGGACATTCTCATACTGATGAATCAGTTGGTAAAGAATTTGGTTTAAAAGTAATGCAATATATGAATGATAAATGTAAAAAATGGAAAGAGGAAGAAGATATTGATTATTCGGTATATGGAACTCCAATTGAATCAACAACATATAAATTTGCTAAATGTTTAAAAGATAGATTTGGTGTTGTTAAAGGTATCACTGATAGAAATTACATTACCAATTCATATCACGTACCAGTATTCGAAGAAATTGATGCCTTTACTAAATTAAAACTTGAAAGTGAATTTCAAAAACTTTCTCCAGGTGGAGCAATTAGTTATATTGAAACTCCAAATCTTGAAAATAATTTAGATGTTGTTATGGAGGTAATTGAATACATTTATAATAATATTATGTATGCTGAACTTAATACAAAATCTGATTATTGCCAAGCATGTGGTTATACTGGTGAAATTCTAATTGATGATAATCTAGAATGGTATTGTCCAAACTGTGGAAATAGAGATCACGATAAATTAAATGTTGCACGTAGAACTTGTGGTTATATTGGAACTAACTTTTGGAATAAGGGTAGAACCGAAGAAATAAAAGAAAGAGTAATGCACATAGATAACAAGGATGCTTAAATATGAGATATCATAAAATTAGAAAAATGGACATTTCTAATGGACCAGGGGTAAGAGTTTCAATATTTATGCAAGGATGTGAGTTTCACTGTGAAAATTGTTTTAATAAAGAAACTTGGAATTTTGATGGAGGAAATGAGTTTACAGAAAAAACAATTGAGGAAGTATTAGAACTTTGCTCTAAAGATTTTATAACTGGACTTTCTATTTTAGGCGGAGAACCTTTACATCCAAATAATATTGAGGGTACTACTAAACTTGCTAAAGCATTCAAAGAAAAATACCCTAATAAAACTATATGGGTATGGAGTGGTTTCTTATTTGATAAAAATTTAAAAGACAAAGAAGTACTTAATTATATTGATGTTTTAGTCGATGGCCAATTTGTAAATAGTCTTCATAATCCAACTTTAAAATGGAAAGGCTCCTCAAATCAGAGAGTAATAGATGTTCAAAAAAGTCTAAAAGAAAATAAAATTATAACTATTGAATAACTAGAAATTAATCTAGTTATTTTTTTATGCTCTAATGTAAAATATTTTACATAATATTAAATGTAAAATAATGTAAAATAAATTATTTAATTATGTAAAGAATATGTAAAATTTTAACTTTTTTGAAGAAATTTATCAAAAAAAGGAGGAAATTAGAAATTTTCCGGTAATAAGTATAGTGAAAGGAGAATTTCAAGATGACATAGAAAAATTTTAAAAATGTAAAATAAGCGTAAAGTAAAAAGAAAGGAGAAATAATATGACATAAAATTAATTTAAAGTACTAGATTAATTTAGTCCAGTTTAATACAAATATGCAAAATAATTTATACAGTATAAGAAATGAAAATATGAAATATTATTTTAAATCTAAATTAAGAAATCTTTCAAAAAGTTCTAATATTTATAAAGATGTTACAGAAAATTTTCTATTATTTATAGTTCCTAATAATCATAATATATCATTTGCTAAAGAAATTATTGTTAATGGAAAAACTTATAAACTTAATAATCAAAATAAGTTTAATTTTAGAAATAATGAAATAAATGTAGCATTTTGGTTAATTAACACTATTGGTGGTAAAGTTGAGTTAAGATTTGAAATTTGTGAGGACAATTATATATCAAGTGCCGATTATAATTTCTTATCTGAACCTTTAGATTTAAAAGAAATAAAAAGGGGAGCCAGTAAATACTCCTTTGGACACAATGTAACTAAACAAGCAAAGTCATTTATAATGGATGTTACTAATAATAGTAATATGACTGATGAATTAATTAATGCTAATTTAGAAAATGCTTTTAATTATAAACAAGATTTAAATTACATTATTGTCAAAAGAGATAATGATTTACTGGGTATCTATAAAAGAAAATAGTGCATTAAGACATAAAAAAGAAGCGATACCCTCTGCACAAGCAGTGGGACCGCTTCCATAAATTCATTCTATCATATGTGTTTGCTGTCTGTCAAATATAAAAAGAAGCGATACCCTCTGCATACAGCAGTGGGATCGCTTCCATAAACTTATTCTATCATATGTGTTTACTGTCTGTCAAATATAAAAAGAAGCGACACCCTCTGCACAAGCAGTGGGATCGCTTCCATATAAGCATTTTACCATATCGTTTACTAACTGTCAAATGTAAAAAAATAATAAGAAAGGAGGGATTAAAAATGATTGAAATTAATTTAAATATATCAGGTACACTTGCGGATTTTGAATATGCATCAAAAGTATATTCTGTTACATCAAAAGATGAAGAATATGTTTTAACACTTGCATGCAGTGTTTTAAATAGAGATGAAAAGTATAAAAAATACTCTGTAGTAAGGGATGAAAATGAAAAACCACTTTATGCTTTAAATAGTGAAACTGGTAAAAAAATATATTTTAAAGATGTTAAAATGAACCTGAATTTTACGCGTACAGATTTGTAAATTGATTTATGTCATATTATGTAGTATAATTAAATTGCATTTGAGGTGAGAAATGAAAAATTTATGGAAGAATAATAGGGTGGTTTTTGTACTTGTAATAATACTAATTATTTGTTTTATTGCAATATGCAGTGTTGCTCTAACTTTCTTTTATTCAAAAGATACAAATGAGTATGGTAATAGGCTTGATGGTATTGAGAAACATCAAATATCTAATGAATTTAAGTCTAGTTACAAAGAAAAATTTTTAGAAAGTGAAAATGTTAAAAGTGTAGATTTTAATATTAAAGGTAGAATTATTTATGTAGAAATAAAGTTTGATGAAAATATAACTTTAGATAATGCTAAAAAGTTAGTAGAAAACTCTATGAGTCTTTTTGATGAAGATACACTTTCATATTATGATGTTCAATTTATAATTCAAAGTGATAATTTTACAATAATGGCATCAAAAAATAGTGCATCTGAAAATATTTCTTGGAATAATAATACACCGATAAAAGAAGAGGAATCAGATGAAGAAAAATAAAAAAATAGTGCTTATATGCACTTTTATTTGTCTAATAGTAGTGGGCACTATTTTAGGAATCATTATGTACCTAAGGGCAAATACACTTACTGTAAATGAGAAAAAATGGATTGATGAAAACAGTCAAAAACAAACGCTTCTTAGTATAAATGTTTTAAATAATTCATCAGTATTTGGTAGTGATGGTACGGGAGTATTTTATAATTTCCTTGATACTTTTGCTGAAAAATATAATTTAAATATCAATAAAGTTACATTTAATTATGGTTCAGTAAATAGTGCGGTTTCCTTAAACTTAAAACAATCTTTAACAGAAAATGATGAAGTTTTCTACGAGGATCATTATGTTTTAATTGGAAATAATAGTGAAATAATAAGTAATCCGAGTGAAATTTCAAATGGAAATATAGCTATTTTAAATAATGATTTGTCTTATGTTTCTAAATATTTAACTGGCTATAATTTAACTTATAAAACATATGAAGATATTGATAGTTTATTTACTTCGATGAGTGAAAATAAATATGCTATTGTACCACTTCATTTATATTTAAATAATATTTTCAATAATAACAAAGAAATAATTTATCATTTTAGTGATATAAATATCTATTATGTACTTACTACAAATGATGATATTTTAAGCTCAATACTAAAAAAATATTATGATACTTGGAAAGAAAATTTCGAAGAAAGTTATGATGAAAATCTATTTAGTTTAATTTCAAGTAAACTTGGATTAACTGAATATGAGATAGAACAAATGCGTTCTGTTAGTTATAAATATGGTTATGTAAATAATTCACCATATGAAGTCATTTCTGGCGGTAACTATGGTGGCATAGTGGCTGTTTATTTACAAAGATTTATGACTTTTTCAGGTACTGATTTTACATTTAAAAAGTATAGTAATTTTGCCAAATTTAATAAGGCTGTTACTAATAATGAGATTGATGCTTACTTTGGTTATTATAATTTAAATAGTTTTAATAAAACATCAAGTGGTGTAGATGTTAATTACGTAGTTATAGCTAACATTAAAAATGATGTGGTTATTAATAGTATTAATGCTTTAGTAGGTAAAGAAGTCTATGTTCAAAATAATTCACTTTTATATTCATATTTAAGCAATATACCAGGCATTACTATTAAAACATATAAAAATGCTCAAGAACTTACTAAACTTAATAATAAAGATTGTATTATTTTAGTGGATAGTAATATTTATGAATATTATAAAACACACGGACTTGGAAATTATACTATTAGAACAAGTGGTAGTTTAAAGGAGGTTTATAATTTTAGAATCAAAGATAATGGTGCTTTATATAAACTTCTTAATAAATATATAACTGTTTTAGATAGTCATAAGATTTTAAATGAGGGTATAAATAACCATAGTGAAACAGTAAAACATGGTGCTATTATATCACTACTTGCAAAATATTTCATATATTTCTTAATTATTTTTGTTATCGTGGCTTATTTAGTAATTAGAAAAACTAGAAAGATTACAATTGCTAAAAAGATAAAGAAAGATGATAAGTTAAGATTTATAGACCAATTAACCTTACTAAAAAACCGAAACTATTTATCAGAAAACATTAATGTATGGAATAATAATACAATTTATCCACAGACAATACTTATTGTTGATTTAAATAGACTTCAGGAAATTAATGATACAAAAGGTTATGAAGAGGGAGATAAACAGATTAAGGCCGCTGCGAATATCTTAATTAGAACTCAACTTGATAATTCAGATATAATTAGAACAGATGGTAATGAGTTTGTTGTATATTTAGTAGGTTATAATCAAAAACAAATAACAAATTATATACATAAATTAAATAAGGAATTTAAAACTCTTCCTTATGATTATGGCGCAGAATTTGGTTATTCAATGAAAATTGATGAGATTAAAACTATCGAGGATGCTTTAAATGAGGCAACAAAAGTATTAAAAAAGCAAAAGGAAGTAAATGAAAACAAGGATTAAAAGGTTTTATAAAAGATTTATTAAGGTCATAAGAAGAAGTGATATGAAATTACTTCCAGGACAATTAGCATTTTTTATGGTACTTGCGATTGTTCCAACTTTAACACTTCTTACTTATGGTGCTTCAGTTCTTAACCTTTCAATGGATTTTATTTATAGTTTTTTAGAAAAAGCTTTTTCTAATGATGTTGCAAGATTACTTTTAAGTACAAGTTCTGAAAGTACAGGCTTAAAGCTAACAATATTATTACTTACTTGTTACTATTTATCAAGTAATGGTATGGACTCTGTAATTCTTTGTTCAAATACAATTTATAATATAGAAAATAAAGGTTGGTTTAAACGAAGATTTAAGGCAATTGTTCTTTCAATTATCTTAATATTTCTTTTGATATTTTTATTACTTGTTCCTGTATTTGGTGGTGTAGTGGTAAATTTAATTACAAAAGTAAATTTAAATCCAGGTATTACAAGCATAGTTATAAAAGTATTTGAATATTTACGAAGTCCAATTATGATAGTATTATTATTTTTCTTAATAAAAATAATTTATACACTAGCTCCGGATAAAAAGATTAAATCACATAATACAAATTATGGAGCACTTTTTACAACAATACTTTGGACAATAGTTACTGAGATTTATTCTGGTTATATTCAAAATTATGCATCTTATACATCATTTTATGGCGGACTTGCTAATATCTGTATTTTAATGATTTGGTTTTATTTTCTTGCATATGTTTTCGTTATTGGAATGGCACTTAATTATCAAAGAGAAAATGATAATTACCAAAAACTACCATAATAAACTGGTAGCACTTGTATATAATAATAATATGTACACAGGTATTACTTAGTACATTTTAAAAGTTTTAATATCAATATAGCAGATATTAGCTAACGATATTGAAAAGTAATATTCTAAAAAAGATGGACGATTAATTTCCATCTTTTTTATATTGTACTTGTTCTTTTATTTTGATTTAGTTTATTAAATAATTCATTTTCTATCTCGGGAGCAATTTCTATAGAAAGTTCAACGTTTTTCGGAATATCTCTTTTTCCAATTGCCTTATAAGATTTTACATCATTATCACTTTTTTTATTAAACATCCCAAGTATACAATAAATATTATCTTTAATTTGTTTGAATAATATTCTAGTTTGGTAACCCTTTAATTCATAAACATCCTTTAAATTACTATTATTTTTTAGCATTTTTATACTTCCATTTGGTAAAGTTCCATATTTAAATCCATTAATAAGGTTAATAATATTTTCATAATATTCTTCGGGTATGTCCTTTAAATCGGAAATAATTTTTGCATTAAGAGGATTTACTTTGGAAGTAGAGTATATAAGGATGTTTTCCTCTTTTAGAGGAAGGGGTGCATCCTCAATTACAATTTCTTTATCAAATGTTTTTTCATAATACTCTCGAATTATTGTATAAATATTAAGTACTTTAAAATAATCTTCGGTTAACATTTTTCTTTCATCATTTGAGCGCGACATACTAGTATCTAAGATAAATGAATAATAGGTAAGTAGTTCCTCTTGGAGTATTTCCATTAGTTTTTGGTATAAATAGCTTTTTTCTTTCTCATCATCAAATTCTTTACTATATTCTATAATAAAAGGAATTATTTCTTCTTTATCTAGTCTATCTATCTGACCCTTTATATAATCAGCACAAGAATCTAAAATATTTTTTCTATTTGGATTAATTTCTTCGAAAGGAATAACCTCAAAACCCATATTTACAATAGTGGGAATTTTTAAATATAATTCATTTATAAAATTAATTTGTCTTTCATCAAAGGCTTTAATTTTTTGACTATAGAAATTAAGTTCATTAAAATATATTGCTAAATCTTTTTCAGATATATGATATTCACTTTTTATAAGAAGTAATATTTGTTTTATATCCTCGGTAATTTTTATAGATACAGCAGCTTTTCTTTTCGAAGAAAGTAAAAATATTTTACAAGAATTATAATAGTTTGAATATATAGCAATATTTTCTCTTAAAATGGCACTTTTTTGTGAATTTTTTTGCATTTCTTCATATAAAATATTTTTAAAATCATTTATTGATTTAATATCTTTACTATAAAGTCTATTTATAAAAATATTTACATAACTGTCATTTTGAAATATTTCTTGGAGTAATAATTCAATTTTAAGTCTATTTTCAAAGATAGTATCATAATCTTCGTTTAAATAACTTAACACCTCTTTTAAAAGAGTAATACGTACATTTAAACTTTCATTTTCATTCATATCTTTTTTAGAGTTTTCAATATAAAGTTTGATATAATAATTAATTTTATCTAACTGGTTCATAATAATTCTTAATCAATTTAATATATAATTGATTTCCTTTCTATCTATATTAATTATAAAGTACTTTGGAAAAACTTGCAATAAATATGAATAAATTACATTTTCATTTAACATAATTATAGTGTATGAAAAATGTTTATGATGAAAATATATGTAGATTATTTAGAAGTGCTGAAGAAGAAAGAAAAAGATTAGAGTCAGAATATGTAAGTACTGAACATTTACTTTTGGCAATTTTAAAATATGATAACAAAGTAAGTAAATACCTAAAAAGTTTAAATGTTACTTATGATACTTTTTCAGATACCTTAAATAAATATATACCTTCAGAAAAAAATGAAAGTAATGTTAATATTTATACACCTCTTTTAAAAAAGATAATTTCTCAAACTGAAAATCCAAGTGAAGAAAGTTTATTTTTTAATATTTTAAATGAAGGTGAAGGTGTAGCAATAAGAATACTTATGAATATGGATATTGATGTTGATAATCTTTATAATTATTTTAAAAATGATAACTCTATTAGTAATTTAAAGTGTCTTAAATATGGTGAAGTTTTAAATGAAACAGCTTCATTTAATGAAAAAGTTGTTGGTAGAGAAAAAGAAATTGATTTAATACTTGAAACATTACTACGAAAGAAAAAATGTAATCCTCTTTTGATTGGAGATGCGGGAGTAGGTAAAAGTGCTATAGTCGAGGAAATTGCTCGAAGAATAAAACTAAATAAAGTTCCTTTTAAGTTTAAAGATTTTATAATTGTTTCGCTTTCAATGTCCTCCCTTATTGCAGGTACTAAATACCGTGGTGAGTTTGAAGAAAGACTTAATAATATTTTAGATCAAATAAAGGGTAATGATAATGTGATTTTATTTATTGATGAAATGCATACAATGGTTAATGCTGGTGCTGCTGAAGGTGCTATAAGTGCGGGAGATATTTTAAAACCAACTCTTGCAAGAGGAAATATTAAATGTATTGGTGCCACAACTAAAGAAGAATATGAAAAATATTTTATTAAAGATAAAGCTTTAGCCAGAAGATTTGAAACAATATTTATTAAAGAACCTACGGAAAATGAAACAATTGATATTTTAAAAAGTATAAAAGAGGAATATACATCTTTTCATAAAGTAAATATTTCTGATGAAGATATTGAACTGCTTGTTCATCTTGCTAATGTTTATTTTCCAAATAAGAAAAATCCTGATAAAGCAATAGAATTATTAGATAGCACTCTTTCATATGTAAAATATAATTATTCAAATGGTATTATTAAAGAAAAAGAACTTAAATTAAAAGGTTTACAAACTAAAAAAATATATAATATAGAACTTGGTAATTTTAAAGAGGCTCTTATTAAAAGTAAAGAAGAAAAAACACTTTTAAAAGATTTAACTCTACTTAAAAGTGGTAAAAATGTAGTGGCCACTAAAGATGATATATTAAATGTATTGGAATTAAAAAATAATATTATAGATAACTCTAAAAAAGTTAAAAGAATAAATAATTTAAAGAAAGAATATCATAAAAATATAATTGATAAAATAACTAGTAAACTTGAAAATAATAGGGTCAGTGTTTTAACTTTTGTAGGCGATTATAAAAATCTAATAAATGATTTAGCATCGTCAATTAACTATGATATTTTAAAAGTAAATGCTAATATGGAAAAAGTTTTTGATAAACTTAAATATAATCCTAGTACAATATTTGTAGTAAATAGTTTAGATAATTATAATTTTAATAATATTGTAAAAAAAGCTAAAGAAAATAATTTAGTGGAATATAATAATGAATATGTTTCCTTCAACAGTGCAATTGTTATTTATACTTTAAAAGAAAATAATATTGGTTTTATTAATAATGCTAGTGATGATGTTATCTATTTTGATAATAACTTTACACTTATTTGACACAAAAGTTAAAATATGCTATAATTACCATAGTTAAGGGGGACTATTATGAATAATAAAGAATATTCATTACATATGGTTAAAATAGTTGTTAAAGCATGTAAAACTCTTGAACATATGCAAATTTATGTACTTGAATATAGAATAAGTCAAGTAAGTTTTATGGAATACTCTAGTTTATTAAAGATTCTTTATAATGAACATTTTATCGAAGATGATGATATTTTATCATATGCAAATAGTTTATTAAATGCAAATGTAATTGTAAAACAAGAGGATATTTATAATCAAACTATGGAAGAACTTAGTGAAATTGTTTCAAGTATAAAGAGTAACTTAGGAAGATAAAAATTCCTAAGTTTTTTTTGTGAAATGGTAAAAGATAAATGTATTAATTTATTAACAAAATTTTATTCGAGTTTATATTTTTAATTAATTAGAAGTGTGGTATACTAATGATATGGATAGTATAAAAAGTTTATGTTCACAAATTAATAAAGAAAATAAATGTCCTTTGTGTAAAGGAAATTTTCATATGGATGAATGTCAAAAATGTGGATATAAATCCTCTTTAATAAAAGAGTGTATAGATAAACTTTTACCGATGCTAGATCAAAACGTAAGTAGTGAAGAATTACTTGGTTTATATACTATTAAATCTCTTGGATATGATAAAATTAATATGTTATTATCCTTAAGTGGGGTGGAGGAATATCTAAAAAGTAAAGAAGAAAAAATTTTAAATCAATCTAGATATGAACTTTCTGATGAAAGAGTAATGTTATATTTTATTGATAATAATTTTCCTAATAAAAATGAAATGATAAATAGACTTATAAAAGAAATGCTTTCCGATAATTTAGATATATCTGATGAAGAAAAATTATCTTTATTTAAATATTTTGTAGAGTATGTAACCTCTTATAAATTTGAATGTGTATTTACAAGTTCTAGTGGTAAAGAAATTCCATTTAATGAAAATGATATTAGAAAATTACTTTATCAAAAGAAGTATTTAGAATTACTTGAATTTGCATTTTATAAATGCATTTATACATACCAAAGTTTAATGCTTGAAAATGGTAATGGTATACTTAAAGAGTTTAAAGATCAAGTATTATCTGAAAATTTACCTGGTTATGCTGAAGAAAACCATAATGCTTTAGTAGTAGTGGTAAAATCTAGATATAATGCAAATATTTTGCTTAGAGAGTATATATCATCTTTAGGTTTTAAAATGAGTGATATGCTTTTAAGAACTTATGAAGAAAGAGCTAAAAATGATTTAGCTTTATTAAGTAGTGATTATAGAGTATATCAAGGAAAAGGATTAAACATTGATACTTTATTTACTGAGGTGATGTTACATAATAAAGGAGCAATACTTGCAAAATACCCAATATTAAATACTGAGTCTTTAGGCGGTATTACTAAATAATATTCAAAAAAAAATTACTAATTATTTAGTAACTTTTTTATTTTGTGCAAATTCTTTGTTCATATTATAAACAATAACTTCATTTGAATTAATTTTGTTTAAGGCATAATTATTTGTGCTAATATCTTTACCATACACATAAAGTGCTCCCGAAATTAAACAAATTAGAATGCTCATAATAGTAACTGTAATAAAATATGTACTCTTTTTCATTATTTTTCCCCCTTAAGTAGCTTAATTGTAACATACTTTTTCTAAAATGTAAAGTCTGTGTCAAATAGTCATTATATTTTGCTTTATTTAATATACTTAAATGGAGGTATTTTACTTTGGGACTAAATGATAAAGAGGTTTTAGAGTTAAGAAAAAAATATGGTAGTAATGAAATAACGAGAAAGAAAAGTAGTACATTTTTTAAGATATTATTGGAATCATTATCTGATCCGATAATAAAAATACTTTTAATAGCACTTTCAATTAAAATAGTTTTTTTATTTAAAAATTTTGATTGGTATGAAACATTAGGAATTGTTATTGCAATTTTTTTAGCTTCATTTATTTCATCAATAAGTGAATATGGTTCTAATAAAGCATTTGAAAGATTATTCGAAGAAAGTAGTAAAACATCCGCTAAAGTATATCGAAATGGAAAACTTACTATTGTTCCATCAAAAGAAATTGTTATAAATGATTTACTTGAAGGAGCTTCAGGAGATAAAATATGTGCTGATGGTATTATTAAAGAGGGAAGCCTTCAGGTGGATGAATCTTTTATTACTGGAGAAAGTAAAGAAGTTCATAAAAAAGTAGGTGATAAAGTTTACAGTGGAAGTACAATATATAAAGGTAGTGCTAAAATTAAAGTAACGGAAATTGGTGATAAAACATTTATGGGAAGTATTTCCTCCGGTGTTCAAGAGGAAAAAGGTGAAAGTCCCCTTAAAACAAGACTTAGAGTGCTTGCAAAAAGTATTAGTAAACTTGGTTATGTTGGCGCATTTTTAGCAAGTTTTGCTTATCTTTTTATGCAAATTGTTGTAAAAAATAATTTTAATTTAGAACTTATTATTGAAACAATTAAAAATATACCACTTATGCTTAACTATTTATTTTATGTTCTTACTTTAACTGTAACTATCATTATTGTGGCAGTTCCTGAAGGACTTCCTATGATGATTACTTTAGTTCTTTCTTCGAATATGAAGAAGATGCTTAAAGATAATGTTTTAGTTCGTAAACTTGTAGGTATTGAAACAAGTGGAAGTTTAAATGTACTTCTTTGTGATAAAACTGGAACACTTACAATGGGAAAATTAAATGTAAAATATATTATGACTAAAGAGGGTAAGTGCTTCCAAAATAAAAATGAATTAAAATGTTATGGAAAGTATTATGATATTTTAACAAAATCTTTATATTTAAATAGTGAAAGTGTTTTTGATAATGATAAAATTATAGGTGGAAATACGACTGATAGGGCAATTAAAAATTTTACTGGGAACCTACAAATAACTGATGAAATAATAAATAAAAAGTTATTTTCCTCAGAGGATAAATATAGTATGGTTCAAACTAAAGATTATTATTTTTATAAAGGTGCTAGTGAAGTACTTCTTAATAAATGTCAAAAATATTTGAGTTTATCTGGTAACGAAGAAAAATTTATTTCAAAAAGTTTTATTCAAAGTATGGTTAAAAATTATACTTCCAAAGGATATCGTGTTTTAGTTAATGCTTATGGTAAAAACAAGGATGACTTAGTTTTTATTAATCTTATTGTTATTGCTGATACTTTAAGACCTGAGGCAAAACCAAGTTTAGACTTAATAAAAAATGCTGGCATAAAGGTTATTATGATTACTGGAGATGCCAAAGAAACTGCAGTAAGTATTGGTAAAGAATTAGGACTTTATAATGAAAAATCTGTTGCTTTAACTCATAATGAACTTTCAGTACTTACTGATGAACAAATAATTAATTTATATCCCAACCTTTGTATTATTGCTAGAGCTTTACCACAAGATAAAAGTAGACTTGTAAGTGTACTTCAGTCTTATAAGCAAGTTGTTGGTATGACAGGTGATGGAGTAAATGATGCACTTGCTCTTAAAAAAAGTGATGTTGGTTTTGCATTAGGTAGTGGTTCTGAAGTTGCTAAAGATGCCAGTGATATAGTTATTTTAGATGATAATATTTCTTCGATTTGTAAAGCAATTTTATATGGAAGAACAATATTTAAAAGTATAAGAAAGTTTATTATTTATCAGCTTACGGTTAATATTTGCGCTTTAATTTTATCTATTGTTGGTGTCCTTGTGGGAATATCGACACCAATTACTATAATTCAAATGTTATGGCTTAATATGATTATGGATACTTTTGCAGGACTTGCATTTTCTTATGAACCACCACTTAAAGAATATTTGAGTGAAAAACCTAAAAATAAGGATGAAGTTATATTAAATAGGTATATGTTAAATCAAATTGTCGTAAATGGTGCATATTGTGCAGTAGTTTGTTTACTGTTTTTAAAACTACCAATTATTAAACATTTTATTAGATTTTCTACAGGAGATAAATTTTTATATACGGCTTATTTTGCACTTTTTATTTTTATGGGTATTTGTAATTCATTTGCATCCCGTACTCATAGATTAAATATTTTCGCTCATATCCTTCAAAATAAGGTGTTCTTAATTATTAATGCATTTATCTTTTTTGCGCAAATTTACATTATTTATTATGGAGGTAATTTATTTAGAACTTATGGATTAACTTTTAAAGAATTATTATTTTGCCTTATTATATCTTTAACAGTTTTTCCGGTCGATTATCTTCGTAAATATATTCTTAAAAAAAGAAATATTAAAATTGGTGTATAAAGGTACTTTTTAGTATCTTTTTTGATTTGCAAATAAAAATGTTGGATGATACAATAATTTATGAAGTAAACATTTAGTAAAGAAGTTTTTATGAAATACATATTAATGAATAAAAATAATGTTACTTGAATATAATTTATATAATGTAATAAGCAAAATATATGAGATATATAATATTGAGTATGCTCCGCTATCCGTTTTTACTAATTTTGAAAATAGAAATTCGGATTTAACTAAAACTTTAAATATATGGTTTACAAAAGAAAAATTCCAAATGAGAGAAAAAATTTAGAAAAATTACTTGATAAGTTAGGATTTGATTATTGCAATTATGAGGTAGAGTGGTCTGATAAAAGAAAAGAAAAACTTGTTAGTGGTCTTGATAAAAGAATTACTAAATTATCAGAATTTATTAGTAATATTAGTAATTAAGGTGTTAGTTTAATTACTTTTTTAATTTTATAGAAATAAATTATCTATGTTAAACATCTATTTTTAACTTTTAAATACTGTAAAATAAATTTACGTAAAACATATGTAAAATAAATGTAAACAGTTAAATTATGAAGTGTCAAAAATATGTAAAATTTTTACTTTTTTTAAGAAATTTAACTTAAAAAGGAGGAAATCAGAAATTTTCCGGTAATAAATATATATGAAGGGAGAATTTCAAAATGACATAGAATTATTTTTGAAAATTAAAAAAAGTAAATGAATAAAAATACAGAAGGATGTACAGATAAAAAATTTGAAAATGATATTAATTTGACAAAAGTAAAAGAGAAAATAACCTCCAACTCATATATAGATGTTACAAATGATTGGGTAGAAAAATCAAAAGGAATTAATAAAAAAATAAAAATATTTCAAAAAAATGAAATATTTGAATATAATGGAAAAAAATATTTAGTTGATAATCATTATGTGAAATATAGAGTAAAAACAAAAGAAATAAAATTTGCAGACTGGCTTTCTAAAAACACAAGATTAAAAATACAATTAAATCCAGAAGTTGAATATCCTGAAAATATTAGTGTAGCTGACTGTACATTTTACAAAAATGATACATTTTTAGGAAACTATGATATGAAAATAGTAACAGGTTCAAGTAAACAATTATTATTTCACAATATTGATGGAAAAAACAAACAATCTGTAAATTTTTTATTTGAAACAACTCAATCACCCTTAAGTATGAAAGAATTAATAGTACAAGCCGAAGAAATATTTAAAAGAAAAGCAAAATGGGTTAGAGAAATAGGAATTAAAAAGGGAAACAATTTTATAATTTTAAAAAATAAAAATATAAAAAATAAAAAGTTGTAACACTAGGTGAAAGGTCACCACGACTACAACTTTTATTGACTTAATTATAGCATAAGAACCATAATGTGTCAATCGAAGTAGCTTAATTTTGTAGTGCAATAGTTTTGAAAACTTAACTGCAAATCTTGCTATTCCGACATTAATATTATAATCAAAAATTGGGGAAAAATTCACAATAATGCAAAACTTCAAATGTTAAAGAAAAATTTTTAAGTAATGTTAATAATAACTATATAAATATATAAGGAGTTATTTTGATTTATTTCTTTATTTGAAAGCTTATTTATACAAAATAAATTATCATTATATATTTTAAAATAAAGTAGGGGCTTTGATAGTACCAATATTGGGACTAGGGGTTTTGAAAATAAAAAAACTAGGTTTCCCTAGTAAATTTTAAATGGTCGAGAAGACAGGATTTGAACCTGCGACCCCTACGTCCCAAGCGTAGTGCACTACCAAGCTGTGCTACTTCTCGAAAACAAATTAATTATATCACAAATTTTAAGTTTTGCAAATAAAAAATGCTCTACGCTTATAAAAATGTGAAATTTTTTAAAATTGGTACGCCCAAAGGGATTCGAACCCCCAACCTTTTGATCCGTAGTCAAATGCTCTATCCAGTTGAGCTATGGGCGCAGGATGAATGCTTTTTCGTAAAGCAAATTAATTATAATATAAATATTGAAAAAAATCAATAAAATCATATTCTTTTTTTTATGCATTTATGATAAAATAAAATATATGTGAAGGAAAAAGATGGATGACTAGAGAAATGTTTATGTTATTTGCTATTGGTTACTATTTTCTTACAATGATAATAATTGTAATTGTTTTACTAGTGATTTCAAATAAGACTAAAAAGAAATATTTAGCTCAAATAAATGAACTAGAAAGACAAAAAAATTTAGTAATCTCTGCGGGAATACTTTCTGAACTTAATAAAGTTGAAAGTTTAATAAATAATGATGATTTAAGAAAAAAATATGAATTATGGCAAAAAAGGTTTAATGAAATTAAAAATGAAGATATACCAAAAATAACTGATTTAATTAACGAAGTACAAGAATATTTTGAAACAAAAGATTATGCAAATTTAAAAGCCTCAATTATAAAGACTGAAATGGATTTAAATTATTTACAAACAAAATCTGGAATTTTACTTGATGAAATTAAAGAAATTACTTTAAGTGAGGAAAGAAATAGAGATAAAATTACTAAGTTAAAAGCTGAGTATCGAAATGTACTTACAACTTATAAAGAGGATCCTGAAAGTTATAGTAAGATTAAAACTCCTTTAGAATTACAATTTGAAAATGTTGACAAATTATTTGCAAGTTTTGAAAATGCTATGGATAAAAATGCTTATACTGAAGCCCCTAAAATAGTTAAGGCTATAGATGATATTGTTTCAAATTTAAATGAAATAATAAATGAAACAAAAACTATTTGTTTATATGGAGAAAATCTTATTCCTAAGAAAATCGAAGATATAAAATTAATTTATAAAAAAATGGTTCAAAGTGGTTATAATTTAGATTATTTAAATATTGAATATAATATCGAAGAGGCAAATAAAAAGATAATTGATATATTTCAAAGATTAAATGTTTTAGATGTTGAGGATTCAATCTTTGAACTTAAAACTATGCATGATTATTTTGATTCATTATATAATGATTTTGAGAATGAAAAAGTAAGTAAAAGACTTTTTGATGATTATATGCGTAGTATTGGTATAAAACTTTCTAAACTTGAAAAAATAAGTCAAGAATTATTTAAGAAAGTGGATGAACTTAAATATAGTTATGATTTAACTGATGAAGAAGTTGCAAGTATTATTGAAATTAAAGATAATATAATAGATAACCATAATAGTTATGATCATATAATTGATATATTTAGAAATAAAACTTTAGCATATTCAAAACTTGCTAGTGAGATGGAAAATATAAATAATAAACTTCTTAAAAATGAAGAGAAATTAAATCATACTTTAGAAACTTTAAGTAGTTTAAAAGATGATGAATTAAGAGCAAAAGAACAACTTACTGAAATTGAGGAAATTTTAAAAGATTGTAAATTAAAGGCAAGAGAATATAAACTTCCAGTTGTACCTAAAAATTATTATGTTGAGTTTGCAGAGGCTTCCCTTGCTATAAAAGAAATGGTTGCGGAACTTGAAAAAAGGCCAATCTCAATTAAAGTATTAAATATGCGTGTGGATACAGCAAGAGATTTAGTATTAAAAGTTTATAATACAATTAATGAAACAACCAAAACCGCAAAAATGGCAGAAATGGCAATAGTTTATGGAAATAGATATAGAGTAGTTAATAAAGATGTAGATTTTGGTTTAACTAAAGCAGAAAATTCTTTTTATAAAGGAAATTATAAGATTTGTTTAGAGCAAGCAATTAGTGCAATAAATATAGTTGAACCTGGTATCCATCATAAATTACTTGAGAATTTTAAAGATTAGGGGGATTTATGATTTATTTAGATTATAGTGCTACAACTCCAGTTGCTTTAGAGGTACAAGATACAATGAATAAAGTAACTAGAGAGTTTATTGGTAATGCTAATTCTTTAAATGGTCTTGGCATTAAATCAAGAAATTTACTTAATAGTGCAACAAAACAAATTGCAAATTGTTTTAATATTTTAGAAAGTGAAATTACTTATACATCATCCTCAACCGAGAGTAATAATTTAGCAATAATTGGTTGTGCTTTAGCATATTTTAAGAAAGGAAAACATATTATTGTTTCAAAACTTGAACATGCTGATGTATATGATATTTGTGATTATTTAAAAAGTATTGGGTTTGAAATTAGTTATGTAAGTTCAAATGCTGATGGACTTGTAGATTTCGAAGAGTTAAAAAGATTAATTAGACCTGATACAATTTTGGTTAGTATTGCAGCCGTTAATAGTGAACTTGGTATAAGACAACCTCTTAAAATGATTAGACAAATAATAAAGAAAGAAAATCCTTATACTTTATTTCATAGTGATATGACTCAAGCTGTAGGAAAGATTTCTGTTTCACTTTTAGATACTGATTTAGCTACAATATCCTCACATAAAATATATGGTCCAAAAGGAATTGCAATGCTTTATAAAAATAGTACAGTAAAAATCAAACCAATTATTTATGGCAGTGGACAGTCTAATGATTTAAAACCAGGTACGCCACCGCTTCCTTTGATTGTAGGATTTGCTAAGGCTTTAAGACTTGCACTCGAGGGAGTTGAAAAAAAAGAAAAATATGTAAATTTATTAAATGAAAGAATATGTAATAAACTTAGTAAATATCCAGATATTCTAATTAATAAAACTAAGTATTCTATTCCACATATTTTAAATATTTCACTTATGAATATAAAACCAGAAACATTTATTCATGCAATGGATAATGAAGAAATATATTTATCTACGAATACTGCTTGTTCTTCTGGAGAAACCTCAAATGCAGTAATGGCATTATATAATGATATAAAAAGGGCTTCACATACAATAAGGATTAGTTTATCTAGCATAACTACAAGTGATGAAATTGATAAATTTCTTAAGGCTTTTGATAGAAATTTTGAATCACTTAATGGTTTAGTAAGGAAGGATTAAATGGAAAAAGTTATTATTATAAAATATGCTGAACTTTCTACGAAAAGTGATAATATTAATTTTTTTATTAAAACATTAAAACATAATATAGAACATCTTTTACAAAAAGAAACTTTCAGTATATCATCTGATGTTGGTAGAATGATTATATATACAGAAAATATACCTAAAGTTATGGAAAAACTAAAAACTGTATTTGGTATTCATGAAATAATGATAGGTTATATTTTTAAAGAAAAAGATCTTGATACAATTAAAGAAAATGTTTTATCTTTGATTAAAGATAAAGAGTTTAATACATTTAGAGTTACCACAAAAAGAAGTGATAAACATTATGAAATACCTTCAGTAGAGGTATCAAAACTCGTTGGAGCTCACATCTTAAAAAATATTCCTAATAAAAAAGTATTACTTGAAAATTTTGATTTAGAGATTTGTATTGAAATTAGAATTAATGAAGTACTTATTTATTTTGGAGGTATAAAAGGTTTAGGTGGTTATCCAGTTTCAACTTTAGGTAAAGGACTTTTGATGCTTTCTGGGGGAATTGATTCTCCGGTAGCGGGCTATTTTGCAATGAAAAGAGGTATTAGACTTGAGGCAATTTATTTTGATTCTCCACCACATACATCTGATATGGCAAGAGAAAAAGTATTTGATTTAGCAAGAAAATTATCAGTTTATAATGGTAATGTAAAAGTTCATATTATAAATTTTACTCATATCCAAGAGGAAATAATTAAAAAGATTCCTAATTACTATTTAATTACAATTATGCGTAGATTTATGTATGAAATTTCCGCTTTGGTGGCTAATAGATGTAATGCTCATGTAATTATAAATGGTGAAAGTGTAGGACAAGTTGCTTCCCAAACTCTTAAGAGTATGGAAGTTATTAATGAAGCTATAAAAAAACCTGTTTTAAGACCAGTATGTTGTTTTGATAAACTTGAAATTATAGATTTAGCAAAAATAATAGGTACTTATGATATTTCAATTAGACCTTATGAAGATTGTTGCACAATATTTGTTCCTAAACATCCAGTTATTCATCCAGATTTAAAACTTGCAAAAGAATATGAAAAATTAATTGATAAAGATGAACTTATTTATGAAGCAATAAAAAATCAAAAAATAATTACACTTAATAATGATGATAAGGATTATAGTGATTTACTATAGTCTTTTTTTAGTATAATTTTTTTTTTTATAAGTAAACTATTAATATGAAAGAAAAAGATGAATATAATGTATCATTTACTCGAAGAAATATAAATAATTATGATAACTATTCAAAAACAAGTGGTAACACAAATAAAAAGTAATAAGAAATTATTATTTTTTTTAGTTGATAAACCTCTTGCATAAATATATAAATAAATGATATATTATAAATAGGTGAACGTGCAAGATATCACGTTACCTAAATTGTTATCTAAGTAGCGTTATCCTATATACTAGAAATCAAAAGTTGCAATAAGCAAATGATGAATTCTATTATACTACGGATGACGCTTCTTATTTTGTCTTGATTTGTTACAACCAAGCAAAATAATATGATCCAGATTAGTAGTTTTTCATACGTTCTCTTTTTCACACACATTCCTCCTTTCCATTGAAATCAAAGATGCAAAATTACACCCAAAACCCTCTGGACTGTTGGAAAGGTAACGCCATTCCTGCACGTTCAAGTAAGTATTATACATATTAAAAAGTCTATTGCAAGTAATTCGACAAAACATATCAAAATAAGACATGAATTTATTATAAAAACATAAAATTAGCATAGAAAAATGTTATTTTTTTTGAGTAAAGAAAAAAATACTGGAATAGTTAATAATACCAATATTTACCTTGTTCGTTTTTTCTCTTATCATATAGATTTGAGAAATATGAGACTAGAAAAAATCGTTAATATGACTTGAAAAATATATAAAAAAATGATTAAATTATAATGAAAGTAACGTAAATACGAGGGCGTTTTTTTCAAATCTATATAATTTAAGAAAACAAGTTCCTGTATTTATATGGGATAGGAGAGTATCATGGAAAAAAATATTAATATAAAAATAATGGGAGTGTTTGCATCGATGTTATTACTTGTAATAATAGTAACAGCATCATTTGCATATTTTGGCTCATTTAATGTAAATTTAAATAATAATGTAGCAGTAAATGTAAATGCATATAGTCCTGGGGATGCAGTATTTACATCAAATGCGACACAGTTAAATTTGCAAGTACCTGCAGCAAATATGAGTCAGACAGTAGCAGATAATTCAATTGCAGCTGCCTCAAATACGGCAATACTTTCAGTAAATTTAACTGGAGCAGCTGATTTACTTACAACTTGTACTTATGACATAGTTTATGAATATGACAGTGGTTCTTATATCTATGGTGGAACTGGAACAAATCACGTAAGTAAAAATGGAGATAAAGAAATTACATTACAAGTAACAAATGTAAATGGAACAAATAATTTTGCAAGTGAAAAGAATTTTGTTTATGATTCTAGTTGGAGTGGATTAAAAAGAACACTAGTAAGTGGAGCAACAATATCAAGTACTGGAACCCTTACTTCACAAAATATATCTATAACAGGAAAATATTATAATTTAACAATATCACAATCATCTTTGGAGGGAAAAACTTTTACAGGAAAGATATATGTAACAAATCATAGCTGTAGTACAAGTGAATTACCTGGTATCCCGATAACATCATTAATGTCTACATCAACACAAGATGTACATAATTCAAATGGATTTCGTTATAAGGGAGCGAATCCAAATAATTATATTTGTTTAGATAATCAAAAAAGTGGAAGCTGTAGTGATAGTTCATTATTATTTAGAATAATAGGCTTATTTGATGAAGATACTTCAAACGATGAAACAAATAGTAGTGGTATAAAGAAATTATTAAAAGTATTGGATACTAATGGATATGGTGGAACAAATGGTAAAAAATGGGGAAGTTCAAATAACTGGAGTTCATCAACACTTAATACCTCTTTAAATAGTGATTATATTAATAGTATTATAAATTTAAATTCAAAATTAACTGATTTAATATTAAATGCAAAATGGCATCTTGGTTCAATAGATAATTCTAGTTATAAATCTTCTTCAATGTTTGCTTTGGAAAGAGCACCATATAATACTAGTGGTAGTTCGGCAAATTTAACAAGTGGAAATCCAGAGACTATATATGCAAAAATTGGAATCATTTATCCTAGTGATTTTGCTTATTCTTTTGAAGATGACATAGATTTTAGTCAAGATGTTGTAACAAGTTTGGTAGAAAATAGTTGGATATATAATAATCAAACGTTTGTAGGTGGAATGTTTTGGACAATTTCACCGGGGATGATGAATAATACTGCCACTTTAATTACATCCAACGGGAAGATTACTTCTTCTATGCAATTAGTTATGGGAACTTATGGAATAAATCCAACATTTTATTTAGATGCAGAAGCAATAAATATAGTTGGAGGAACAGGAACTTCAACAGATCCATATCATATAGGCTAAAAAAATGCAACTTTAGGTACTTGCATAAATGTATAAATAAATGATATATTAATAGTAAGGAACGTGCAAGATATCACGTTACCTAAAATTTCTTGAAGATAGCGTTATCCTATATACTAGAAATCAAAAGTTGCAATAAGCAAATAATGAACTCTATTATACTAAGGATGACGCTTCTTATTTTATCTTGATTTGTTACTACCAAGCAAAATAATATGATCCAGATTAGTAGTTTTTCATACGTCCTCTTTTTCACACACATTCCTCCTTTCCATTGAAATCAAAGATGCAAAATTACACCCAAAACCCTCTGGACTGTTGGAAAGGTAACGCCATTCCTGCACGTTCAAGTAGTTATTATACATATAAAAATTACTATTGATAGCGATTCGACAAAACAAGACAAAATATGCTACAAATTTATAAAAAATATATAATAAAACGGTTTATCATTTTCAATTTGATAAACTTTTTTTAATAATTTAACAATTTATTTAAAGTCCCACAAACCCAGTATTTTCCTAGCATCATTTTTCCTATATCATATACTTTTAGGAAAATAGAGGCCCCATTTTTAGTTAAAAGGGCTTGAAAATCACTCAAAAAAATGGTTAAATTATAGTGATGATAGCGTAAACACTGGGGTCAGTTTTCCTAAAAGTATATGATTTGCGAAAATAGACCCTCGTATTTATAAGGGATTGGAGGATTATGGAAAAAAATAATAATATAAAAATTATGACTGTATTTGCTAGTTTGCTATTACTTATAATAGTGGTATCAGCGTCATTTGCATATTTTGGCTCATTTAATGTAAATTTAAATAATAATGTAGCAGTAAATGTAAATGCATATAGTCCTGGAAATGCAGTATTTACTTCGAATGCAACCCAGTTAAATTTGCAAGTACCAGCAGCAAATATGAGTCAGCTTTTAAATGGAACTTTAGCTGCAGAAAATACTGCAACATTAACAGTAAATTTAACTGGATCAGCAAATTTACTAACAACTTGTACATATGACATAGTATATGAATATGATGATGGTTCATATATTTATGGAGGTACAGGAACAAATCACGTAAGTAAGAATGGTGATAAAGAAATCACATTACAGGTAGCAAATGTAGGCGGTACAAATAACTTTGCAAGTGAAAAGAATTTTGATTATGATTCAAGTTGGTCGAATAACAAAAGAACACTTGTAAGTGGAGCAACTATTTCAAGTAACGGAACACTTACTACACAAAATATATCAATAATAGGAAAATTTTATAATTTAAATGTATCACAAGAAAGTATAGGAGGAAAAGAGTTTACTGGAAAGATATATGTAACAAATAATAGTTGTAAAATATCTGATGGAATGCCGATAACAACATTAATGTCTACATCCGCGCCAGATGTATATGATGAAAATGGTATGAGATATGAAGGAGCAAATCCAAATAATTATGTTTGCTTAGATAATCAAAAAAGTGGAAGTTGTAGTGATAGTTCATTATTATTTAGAATAATAGGCTTATTTGATGAAGAATACTCTAATGATGGAACAAATAGTGCTGGTACAAAAAAGTTTCTAAAAGTTTTAGATACTAATAATTATGGAGGAACTACTGGTACATATTGGAATACTAGAGAATCAACAGTAAACAGTTCAAATAATAGTAAAGAATATTCCATATCTTTTCTAAATACTACAAAAAAATATGATGTTCAACTTACTGCTGGAAGTATATGTGGTGGCGCGGCAAGTGATTGGACAATTTCCTATTTGAAAAATGAGTTAAATGGCTCATATAAAACAAGTTTATTAAATAATACTAATGTTAATAATCTAATTTCAAATTCATTATTAAAAACTAAATGGCATTTAGGAGGCCTTGGAACAGGTGATGAAAATTATAAAACGGTTTCTGATATATATATATTAGAAAGAGATAATACAAGTTCCATTTATGAAACAGTTGGGTTAATATATTTAAGTGATTATGTTTATGCAAATAATGGAGGTGAATCCATTACAAAAGATGAGTGTAGAAATTCAAGTATAGGTGATAATGTCAATTGTATTAATAATTGGATTTTAAAATCTGCTGTATTTGTAAATAATTATGAATGGACTTTGATGACACCTACAAATGGTGGCTGTAGCGTATTTGTATTTGATAATTCAAATGATATATCATATACTGATGATATTGACGGTCTTAAATATGCTGCACGTCCAACATTTTATTTAGATGCCGAGTCAATAAAGATAGTTGGAGGTACAGGAACATCAACAGATCCATATCATATTGGCTAAAAAATACAAGTATAGGTACTTGTATAAATATATAAAAAAATGTTATACTATAAATAGGTGAGCGAGTTAAAATGTTAACGTCACCAATTGTTTAGATTGGAAACGCCTATTCAGCAGAAGATGGCTAAAAAAGTCTTTTTTAGAATTTTATAAAAAATTGGATGGCGTTTTCTATTTTATTAGTGCTCATCAAACAAATCAGAAATAGTATGCATAAAAACTTGAAAAATTGTACAATTTATAATGCAAAAGAAAAGAAAAAGGTAGCAAAAGTTACTTTTTTTTTGTATAATAATTTTGAGGTGAAAGAAAATGAAAATATTATCAATAAACGCAGGTAGTTCATCATTAAAATTTACTTTATTTGAATTACCAAAAACTGAGGCTATTGCAAGTGGTGTATTTGAAAAAATAGGCCTAAAAGATAGTTTCTATACAATTAAATATGATGGAGAAAAAACAAGAAAAGAAGTATATTTAAAGGATCATTCTGTAGCAGTAGACTGCTTAATTAAAGATTTAGTAGATATGCACATTGTTTCTTCATTAAATGAAATCGAAGGAATAGGTCATAGAATTCTACACGGAGGAGCAGAGTTTACTCATCCAGTAGTTTTAAATGAAGATGTAGTTGCAAGAATTAGTAAATATAATGAACTTGGACCACTTCATAATCCAGCAAACCTTCTTGGAGTTGAGGCATTTATGAAAGCTCTTCCTGGAGTAATAAATGTTGGTGTTTTTGATACAGGATTCCATCAAACAATGGATGAAGAACATTTCTTATATCCAGTACCTTATGAATGGTATGAAAAATATGGTGTAAGAAAATATGGTTTCCACGGAACAAGTCATAGATTTGTATATGGAGAACTTTGCAAAAAACTTGAAAATGAAGAATTAAAAGTTATTACTTGTCATATTGGAAATGGTGCATCACTATGTGCAATTGATGAAGGTAAAGTAGTAGATACTTCAATGGGATTTACTCCACTTGCAGGTGTTATGATGGGAACAAGATGTGGTGATATCGATCCATCTATTTTAGAATATGTATGTAACAAAACTGGTAAAACTATTTCTGAAATTACTAATGATTTAAATAAGAAGAGTGGTTTTTTAGGAGTATCAGGAATATCATCAGATGCAAGAGATGTTGAAAATGCCGCAATGGAAGGAAATAAAATGGCTGTTTTAGCGGAAAATATGTATGCTCAAAAAATCGCTAATTATATTGCTGTGTATAACAATATGCTTGGTGGAGCTGATGCTATTGTATTTACTGCTGGTGTTGGTGAAAACAGTGCAAGAATGAGAAAAATGGTTGTAGATAGAATCAAGTCATTAGGTGTAAAACTTGATGATACATTAAATAATGTTCGTGGAGAATATAAGAAAATTTCTGCTGAAGACTCTAGTATTCCAGTTTATATTTTACCAACTAATGAAGAACTTTTAATTGCCCAAGATACAATGAAGTTAAAAATTGAAATGGGTGATTAATATAAATAAGGATGTATACAAAAAAATATTTAAATTAATTAAAAAATATGATGAAATAGTTCTTGCTAGACATATTGGACCAGATCCAGATGCCGTTGCAAGTCAAATTGCTCTTCGTGACTCTATTAAACTTACATTCCCAAATAAAAGAGTATATGCAGTCGGTGCGGGTGTAAGTAAATTTAAGTACTTAGGCTCTTTAGACAAACCTGATTTTAATAGTTTAACAAATAGTCTTTTGATAGTACTTGATGTACCTAACTTCTATAGAATAGATGGAGCTGACGATTTAGATTATAAAGATATAGTTAAAATAGATCATCACCCTAAAGAGGATATTATAGGTACAGCGGATTTTACATCAAGTGATTATTCCTCAACATGTGAAATGGTTGCAAATCTTATTTATGAAACAAAACTTGTTATGGATAAAGATATTGCTGAAAAACTATTTTTAGGAATTGTTTCTGATAGTGAGAGATTTTTATTTAAAAATACTACTGCTGGAACATTTGAAATGGCTGCAAAATTATGTAAAGATTATAATCTTGATTTTACAAATCTTTATGCAAATCTATACCAAAAAAGTTTTAATGAATGTAAGTTTGAGGCTTATATAATAAATAATTTAATAATTACTGATAATAAGTTTGGATATATTTTAATTGATAATAAAGTAGTCGAAGAATATAAAGTAGATTTATCTGCGGCATCAGTACTTATAAACAATTTTAATTTTATTGAGGAATTAAATGTATGGTGTTTTATTACCTATGATGAAAGAAATGAAATATATAAAGTAAATATTCGTTCAAGAGGACCTATTATTAATGAAGTTGCCTCTAAATATAATGGTGGTGGACATCAATATGCATCTGGAGCAAGAATAAGTGAAAAGAAAGATGTTGATGCTTTAATAAAAGATTTAGATGAAGTAGCATCAAATTATCTTGCTGAGGAACAAAATTAAACTTGAAAATAACTAGTATAAAATTAAATAAAAATGGTAAGTATGTAGTAACAATTGATAATGAAAAATATAATTTATATCAAGATACTATTTTAAAATACTTACTTTTTTCTAAAAAAGAAATTGATAAAACTTTATTTGAAAATATAATAAAGGATAATAACTTCTATGATGCATATTATAAAATTATTAAATTTGTAAGTATTCGTCTTCGAACTGAAAATGAAATTAGAAAGAAACTTAATACTTTATTTATTTTAAAAAAAGATCAAGATAAAATAATTAATAAACTAAAAGAGCAAGGCTACTTAAATGATGAATTATATATAAAATCATATATAAATGATAAAATTAATCTTTCTTTAGAGGGACCAGAAAAAGTAAAAAGAGATTTATTAAAAAATGGTTTTAAAAAGGAAGACATTTTAAAATATTTATGTTTATTTGAGGATATTAATGAAGAGAGAATAAATAAAATAATTAATAAAAAACTTAAAGCAAATCATAACTTATCTAAAAAAATGTTTATTGTTAAAGTAGGGAATGATTTAAGAAATTTAGGTTATACCAATTATAGAGAAATACTTGATAATATTGATTTTGATGATAAAGATATTTATCAAAAAGAATATGATAAAATATATAATAAACTTATAAAAAAATATCCACCTGAAAAGGCAGATATTCTTACAAAACAAAAACTTTATACAAAAGGATTTTAAAAAACATCAGTTTTGGCTGATGTTTTAATTTTAATTATTTTTTGTAACTTTGAATGTAACAGTGGCAGTTCCACCAGTTGCAATATCACTAAGATTAACAGTAAGTAGTCCATTAGAATTATTATATGTATACTGACTTGATGTAGCTGCTGAACCATTAATTGTAACACTATCTGGTACAAATGTAACAAGCGTAGTATCAAGAGTATCAGTAATTACTGGTGATGTATAAGTTTGTCCAGTAGTGTTATTAATAGTTAAAGTATAAGTAAGTTCACCATCAGCCCAAGATGTTTTATCAGCACTTTTAACTGCGGTTAAACCGTTTATAACATTCACCTCCAGTGTATTCGAAGTAAGAGTAGTAGTTTGTCCATTTATAGTTCCGGATACATTTGCTGTATTATTTAATTCATTTATCAATTTATTACCTCCATAATAATTATATGTTTTTAAAATTTTATTAATTAATTAAATAGTCCTATTTACGTGCAAAATTATTACAATTTCTAATTAAGATACTTGTTACTTTTACAGTGTTACTTGCTATATCATTTAAATATGCTGTATTATTTAATACAAAAACTTCATTTACTTTTTTAGAAACAGAGTAGGTAATTGTTACTATTTCATTTGCATTTATATTTAAATTATTAATTTCTAATTGACCTGTTGCTTTATTATAAGTAAATGGTAAAGTACTTCCGTTTACTAAAACACTACTTGGTATAACATTTGCATATTTTGGATTAATAACATCTTTGAAAGTACCATTAATAATATTTGAATTTGAATTATTTGTGATTATAATTGAATATTTTAATATTCCATCTGACCAAATATTTTTATTAGCTAATTTAGATATAGAAAGTGGTGAACTTGGAACCTCAACAGAAATAATATTAGATGTTATAGTGGTATCTAAATTATTAATTTTACCAGTAACTAAAAAATTATTTAAAACAGTATTCATAAACCTCCATATTATAAAATATGCTTACATAAAAAAAGATATCATTATAGATACCTTATTTTGTAGTATTACTTGTTTTTTGTGTTAAAGATGCAAGTGTATTTGAAATATAATTTGAATATTGAGTAGCAAGTGTAGAATCTTCGATTTCCATACCTTTTTCTTTACGGTAATGTTGAAGAGCATTTACAGAAATTGTATTATCATTTTTCATTTTTTCTTTTGCTAAAGTTTCAATAATTTGCTGTTTAACATCTTTTAATTCTTTTTTATCATAAGTTTTATTTCTCATTATAACATGATATCCATTGTCAGTTTTAAGGACTTCAGTGCTATATGCTCCATCTTTTAAAGAATATGCTTTATTTACAAGATTTGTGTATGAGTCTCCTAAAGTGGTTTTATTAACTTCACCTAAAGAACCACCTTTATCTTTTGTTGATTCATCTTCACTATATTTTTTAGCAAGTTCTGAGAAAGCATCAGCAACTGATGAACCTTTTTTAACTGCATCTTTAAGTTCAGTAATGATTGATTTTGCTTTTGTTTCAGCTTCAGTTTCAGCTTTTTTCTTTTCATCATCAGTCATTTTATCAGTAACTTGTGGTGTAATTAAAATATGACTAACTTCAATATCATTTTCCATATTTTTATAATAATTTTCAATTTCTTTGTCAGTTATTTTTTCTTTTGCATAAGCCTCTACAGCATAAGATTGCATATAGCTTAGATATACTTGTTCTTTATATTCATCTAAAGTAGAGAAACCATAATATTGTTGTATAGCTGCAAGTAATTTTTCTTCAGTTTCATAACTTTCTTTTAATCCACTTAAATAACTTTCTGAAGCTTTTTTTGCTTTTTCAATATTATCTTTAAAAGTTTCCTCTAAAACTTTTTTATCTATCATATTTACAAGTATAGATAAGGCATATTTGTCTTTCATTTGTGTATATAAATCATCTACACTGATTTTATCACCATTTTTAAAACTTACTACTGCATCCTTTCCATTTTCTAATTTTGGTACTTTTCCACATCCTGTTAAAAGAAGCGTAAGTGCCATAGCTAATACTATTTTCTTTTTCATCTTTACCTCCATAAGTTAATTATAGCAACTATAAGGGGAAAATACAATAAAAATAGGTTATTGTTAGAAATTATTATATGTAAAAGTAAACTAAATATGAGTGTCAAAATTAATTATTTAGCATTTAATATTATGAAAAGACAAAAAGGAGGAATTTATATGAATCATTGTGGAAATGGTCTTGGAGCTGCGATTATATTAGTATTATTTATACTTCTTATAATCATAGTCGGTGCTTATATTTAGAGGTGTAATATGAGTTGTTGTAATAAAAAAAATCCAACAGAAAACTGTTTAAATGGATTTAATAATTATTTTTTCATAGTATTAATTTTATTTATCTTACTTGCAATAATAATGGGACCAATTTTCTAAGGAAAAGCAAATGCTTTTCTTTTTTTTGTGTTTAAGAATGATTTTGAAAGAAAAAAATGAACTAATTTCTAGTTCATTATAGGTTTAATATTTATATTTTGATTAAGTGAAGTAAGAATATTTTTATAATCTTCATAAATATTTTTATAGTCTTTATTATATTCTTCACTCATTTTACTAAATGGTATTACTTTATAATCACGATGATTTTTATTATAAGTATAAGTTAAATCAGCACCTAAGTTATCTACTTTAACTTCTGCACTTCCATCCTCATATGTTGTTTTTGTTATATCCATTGAAGCAAGAACTCCAACAACACCTTTATATCCAATTGAGGAAACTAAATCACCTTGATTAGAAATGAAGTTACCAAGTGAATAAAACACTACAGTATTTCCAATTATATCAAATGGTTGCAAACAATGTGAATATGTTCCTAAAATGATATCAACACCTAAAGAGGCAAGATAATTTGCTATTTCTTTATTAGCTTGTGTAGGAACTGTTTCATACTCAGCACTTGCTTTATGCCAATGCATTGCCACAATTATGACATCAACTTTAGTTTTTAAATCTTCAATTTCCTTTTTAGCAGTTTCTTCATCATATAAATCTATTTTATATTTAATATTACTAACTGAATTATCAAGACCATTTAAAGTATTTGTATAATTTAAAAAACCATACTTAATTCCATTTTTTTCACCAATATTATATTTGTTTTCTTTGGTTTCATCTTCATTAAAACCATCAAATATAACATTTTTACTTTTCCAATAATTATATGAATTAGTAATACAAGTATCTGATGCATAAGTACAATCAGCACTGTGATTTGAGGCAAGAGATACCATATTAAATCCAGCATCAACCATTGCATCACCAAATTCTGATGGAGAATTAAAATAAGGATAAGAACAATAACCTGGCATATTATATTTACAATTAAATCTATCAGTTAGTTTACCACCAAAAACAGTTTCTTGATTATAATATTTTATATCATAATCTTTAATTTCTTCCTTAACAAGTTCAAGTTGTGGTGCAAAATTAAAACTTTCTGTAGAATTATCATAAGCACTAATATAAACAGGATTATGTAAAAGAGCATCACCAGTAGCCACTAAAGAGATTTTATTAACTATAGGGTAAGTAATCTTATTTTCATTAACAAATTTATTAAAATTAAAATCTTTACCACCATTATTATTAATTATTAAGTAGGAAACAACCACTAAAGCAATTAAAAATATAAATGTAAAACAAATTTTAATACTTTTTTTAATTCTTCTTTTCTTTTTCATAATAACTCACTACTAAATTATATACTTCATCTACCTTTTTAGAAGGTTTAACCTTATAATTTGGCATAATGTGTAAGTGTAAATGTTTAATTTCTTGTTTATCACCATAGTTTATAGAAAATGTACATCCTTTTTCATTAGTAACGTCCATTAAAACTTTAGCATAATTTTTAGCAACCTCAAACATATGAGATAAAGTTTTTTCATCAACTTCATAAATATCTTCAAAATGTTTTTTAGGAATAACTAAAGCATGTCCATCACAAATAGGGAATTTATCCATAATAAGTACTAAACTTTCATCTTCATAAACAGTCATTCTTTCTTTTTCATTTTGTGCAATATTGCAAAACAAACAATTCATAATTACCTCCGTTAAAAATATTATATCAATTATTTAAACCAAACACTACCTAAATTTACATTATCACTTTGTGGAGCAGGGTCAGGATATTCAAATTTTACAAGTAAAGGCATTTTAAATGCTGTACCAAAACATAAAGCATTACCTGGTAAAATCGATTTCATTTTTTCAGTATTTTCCTCACTCATAAAGGGAACAACCTTTTTAATATAAGCAATATCAGTAGGGTGAGTCATTTTAAATATTATAAAGTTATTACATTGACTTAATGTAGTTTCACTTATTTCTGATGGTCTTTGTGAAATAAGCCCTAAAAGTATACCATATTTTCTTCCTTCTTTAGCAATTCTTTCAAATATATTATAACCAAGTACATCACTATCAATATCATTTTGAACATATCTATGGGCTTCTTCGATAATGATATTAAATGGCTGTGAACCTCTTTCTTTTAAAGATGTAACATAATTAAATATTAATTTAGAATATATTTTTACAAGTGATTTACCAAGTCTTTCAGTAACATAATTAATATTAAAGTTAATTATTTGGGCTTTTTTACCATTTTGAGTATGTAATATTCTATCAATATAACTTTCTAAACTTATATACTGTGGATATTCAAAATATTTTTTATTATCACTATTTAATATACTATCAAGTCTAACTTTTAAAATATTCATCATATTAAATACACTATCATTTTTCCATACACCTTCATCAATAAGAGCAAATTCTAAGGCATTTGATACATCTTGTAAAGTAAATGGAAAAGTTCCATCAGGAAGTGAAAAAGTTACTTCATCACCAATAAATTTTTGTAAAAAATCTGTTACTTGTTCAATGGCATTAATTTTATTATGATCGTCCACTCTCATACATTGTCTAAATGTACGATAATATCCTGGTTCACTAATTTCACTTTCAAGATTTATTTCATCAGTATGAGTTTTAGTAAGAACACCGATAACTTGATCTCTTATTTGAGGTCCTGGTTTACCACTTATTATTATATCAAGAAGAGCTTTAGCTAAAATTGTATTTTTATAAGCCTTTACAGTTTCATCATTCTTTATAAATAAATTTACATATCTAAGGGTTTTTTCAATTAAACTTAATTGTGATTTATCATTTGCTTCGAGAAGCAGTGCATATTCATCGACTCCTAAAAGCCATGGAGGTAAAAGAAGTATTTCATCATTACTATTTAAATCAGTATTATAAGTTTTATAGGCAAAAGATGGTTCATTATTTAAGTAATTAAAGGCTTTTGCGTATTCACCATAAGCATCAAATATTATAATATTTGGTTTATCATTCATATTTTCACTTTTCATTAAATTTTGCATAATTCTTGTAAAACCACAACTTTTACCACTTCCAGAGGATCCAAATATAGCAAAGTGTGATCCAAATAAACTATTGATATCAGCATTAATATAAGCATTTTCATAAAATGGACTTTTACCCATAATTAAGTAGTTATTTTTAAAACCTACAATATTTTTTACAAAGTCATAATTAAGTAAATATATAACACTTGCAAAAGAGGGTTTTTCATCAAATCCATATACAAAGTCATTATTTTCTAATTTTCCTAAAATATTAACTTTACATTTTGTTAGACTAAGCTCAGTTATTTCTCCAATAAAAGATTTATTAGTATCCTTTATTAAAACATAAAGGTTTATTAAGTTAGCAGTTTTCTTTACATCAAGTGCAAGTTTAACCTCAATTTGATTATTAATAATTTGTTCAATAGTTCCTATCATATCAATACCTCTTTACTCTAAAAATATTATATCAAAACCAGTTTTCTTTTACAATAAAATGTGATTGATTATTTTATTTATGTGTGGTAACCTTATTATAGAAAAGAGGTTTGTGATGAAAAGTGAAAAAGGTAAAAAGATTATTATAGGTATTTTAAGTATTGTTTTAATTGTGGGTATTACTATTACTATTTTATCTAAATTAAATAAGAAAAATACTATAAATACAAATGGAAAAACATTTAGTTCAGAATATAAATTAACTGATAATGATTTGCAGTTATTAGATTTATATTTTTTAAAGGCAGAAAATAAAGAAAGTAATATGGTTTATAGTCCAATTTCAGTAAAATATGCACTTGCAATGCTTTCTGATGCTGCAAAAGGTGATAGTAAAAGTCAAATTGATTCAGTATTAGGTAAATATACTCCGAAAAAATATATTAATAGTAATAATGTTTCTTTTGCAAATGCAATGTTTATTAGAGATAGTTTTAAACAAAGTGTAAAAGAAAGTTATGCAGATTTAATAAAGGAAAAATATAATGGGGAAGTAATTTATGATAGTTTTGATAGTCCAAATAATATTAATTCTTGGGTTTCAGATAAAACATTTAATCTAATAAATAATTTAATGGATGATGTTTCAAATAATAATTTTATGCTAATAAACGCTCTTGCAATTGATATGAATTGGAACTATTTAATCCAGCCAATTTTAACTGATAATAATAGTTCAGATTTTCAAAAGAAAGTTTATGATAAAAAACATTTTAATTTTGCTGCTTGGCACGTTGATTACTTACATCAAGATTTAAATTCAATGTATATAAGCTCTATTGCAGGTGATGAATACCCAATTATGAAGTTTAATAATAAAGATGTTCAGTCTTTAAAATTTGGTGCCTCAATTAATAATTATGATATTGTTAATGATTTAGGTAAAGAAAACATTCGTAAGGAAATTACTAAAGAATATGAAAAATGGGTTAGTGATGATTATTGTGAAATTGGAGATTATGAAGAAACAACTTCATTTGTAGATAACTTTATTAAAGAATTGGATTCAAATTATAAAGATGTTGGTAGTTCTACAGATTTTAAATTTTATGATGATGATAATGTTAAGGTATTTGCAAAATCTTTACAAGAATATGATGGCTTAAATTTAGAGTATGTAGGTATTATGCCTAAAAATGATAATTTAACAAGTTATATTGAATCATTAAATGTGAGTGATGTAAAAAATATTTTTAATAGTTTAAAAGAAATAAAATTAGATAATTTTGAAAAAGGTTATATTACTCAAATTAAGGGAAATATTCCATTATTTAAATTTGATTATGAACTTGATTTAAAAAAGGATTTACAAAATATTGGAATTAATGATGTATTTACCTCAAGAGCAAATTTATCTAATTTAACTGATGATAAAGTAATTATTAATCCAGTGCTTCATAAAGCTACAATCGAATTTTCTAATGAAGGAATAAAAGCATCCGCAGCAACTTCTATCGGAGGCTTCGGGGCAATTGATTGTAGTTTTGAACATTTATATAAAGTTCCCGTAAAGGTTATTGATCTAACTTTTGATAAACCATTTATCTTCTTTATTAGAGATACTAAAACTGGCGAAATATGGTTTACAGGAGCAGTATATAATCCATAATAGTACCTGACATTCATTTGATGATTGTCAGGTTTTTTAATATTATTTTTTTATGAAACTTTTGCCCATATCCTGCATACATTACATTAGGAAGGTGATATGATGTCAAACTTTAAAGAAATCGTTACTAAGGCAATAATAGGAAAATGTAAGAAAAAGGTAGTAAGTTCCTATGACATAGAGTGTGATGAAACTCCGAATACTATTTTAGGATGCTGGGTAATAAACCATTCTTTCAGGGGAGTTAATAATCTTGGAAAAGTAAATGTATCAGGTTCATTTGATGTAAATGTTTGGTATTCCTATGATAATGATACTAAAACAGCAGTTACAACAAGAAAGTTTTCTTATACAGATGCCATAAATGTTCCAATAAAAGATAATGGAAAAATTGATAGTAATAGTGAAATCATCGTTAATGCTTTAAAACAACCAACAGTTACTGATGTTAAAATTATCGGAGAACTTGTTAACCTAAAAATTGAAAAGGAACTTGGTATTGAGGTAATAGGTAATGCTACAGTAAAAATTCAAGTCGAGGATGATTATGATGAATATGAAGAAGTATATGATGAAGAAAATAATGATGAACTTAATATTAATGTTGATGATCTTAATGATGATTATTTAGAAAATAAGTAAGCCTCTATAGGCTTTTTTAATTAGTTAAATTTTAAATTACTGTCAACAAAAAAAGGTTGACAGTTAAAAATAAGTATGCTATATTAATAATGTAATTGAAAGGAGAAAATTATGGCAGTTAAATTAAGATTAAAAAGAATGGGTTCTAAACAAAAACCATTTTATCGTATTGTAGCAGCTGACTCTCGTAGTCCAAGAGATGGTAGATTTATTGAAACAGTAGGTACTTATAATCCAATTAAAGGAAAAGAAGTAGTTACAGTTGATGAAGAAAAAGCTTTATCTTGGCTTTCTAAAGGAGCAATTCCTACAGATACAGTAAGAAGTATATTTTCTAATCAAGGTATTATGAAAAAATATGCTGAAAGTAAAAATGCTTCGAAGAAGAGCGTTAAAAAGGATTAATTATGGATATAAAAGAATATACTTCATTTTTAGTTAAAAGTATTGTTAAAAATCCTGATATGGTAAAAGTTGAAATGTTTGAAACTGAAGGCGAAGATCCAATAATTGAAATAATTGTTCATCATGACGATTTTGGAGCAGTTATTGGTAAAGGTGGTAAAATAGCAACATCACTTCGTACTGTTATTCAAGCGTATGCTTTTTTACATAAAATGCCTAAAGTTAAAGTAAATATTGATTCTTTTTAAAAAAATAAAAACTGCAAATTTGCAGTTTTTTTAGTTTCTATGTTTTTCATTAAATATTGAAAATGCATCATTAAGTTCATCATAAGATAGTTCTAAAAGTTCATCATCGTTTCCTAATTTGAATATTTTAAATAGTGAACTATCTTCTTCATTACCATAATAAATATAAGTGTTATCATTATGAGTAATTGTTTCTATTTCAAAATAAGTTTTACCATCAATTTCCATTGTATTTAATTCTATCATTTTTTCACCTTACCTTGTATAATTTAAACTTTCATAGTCTAGTACAAAACCTAATTTTTCAGAAAGAGTAGTGGAAGTTACATCAATATTTGGTATTGTATGAGTTGGAACAATTGATGAAATACATATTGTTGCTTCTTCATCTGTATAACCATTTGATATAAGCATATCTTTTAGTGCACTATAGCTATCATTAGTAATCTCCTTATATTCTGGATTAGGTTTTCCATAAAGTTCATTATAATCATTTATAGCAACTAATGTCTTTCCTGCATCAATATCATTTTTTATATAACAATGATATGAGTTTAACATATCGTTTGTATCGTGAGATATTTTTTGGAAGTTAGTAGTATATTTTATACCAACTGCACTAATAGTGGCCATTGAAGCAATTACTGTGCCAAGAGCAATACGTTTTAGATTTTTTTGTCTTTTACGTATTTTTCTTATTTCATTTTGTCTTTTTGCAAGTTCTTTTTCTTCTTGATTATTTTTTTGTCTTTCAATTCTGTCACTTACATCACGTATCATTTTATCAAGTTCTTCTTTTCTTATCTCACTTTTTGGAGATACTCCAGTTTTAACTTCTTGATTATGTTTATTGACTATTTCCGTGAAAACATCAAGTACGCTATCTTGGCTCATAATTGAGGATGAATTCCTAATATCATTGACATTTTGAATAACACCATCAATAATTTTAACTCTTTGACTTTTATTTACGATACCAATAGTACCTGTTGGGGCAGCAAACCCACTCATTAAAGCACTAACTTCATCTTTACTTAATATTTTTCCAGTTTTAACATAATAAAAAATTGTTTCCATATCCTTATCTCCTACTATAAGGATTATATCATTAATAGCGTTTTAAATCAATTACAAAGTCTTTTTATTTTTGATAAATTCTTTCAAAATTTTAATAAGGGCTCGTTTTTCAATTCTTGATACATAACTTCTTGATATTTTCATTTCTTTAGCAATACCTTTTTGAGTCATTTCCTTTTGATTATTAAGTCCATATCTTTTAACAATGATTTCTTTTTCTCTAGGTGTAAGCATTTGTAAGTATTTTTTAAGTTCATTAATGTTATCTTTTTTAGTAAGATAATCAATTAAATCCAAATCTTTTTGAATTAATACATCAATTAAATTTACATCATTTCCTTCTTTATCATAACCAATAGAATCCTCAAGATAAACATCATTATTACTTTTTTTATTTGCTCTAAAATGCATTAAAATTTCGTTTTGTATACACCTTGCGGCATAAGTAGTAATCTTAGTTTTTTTATTATCTTTATAAGTATCTATTCCTTTGATTAGGCCAATTGTTCCAATAGATATTAAATCATCAGTCATATCATTATTATTATTTGTATATTTTTTTACAATGTGAGCCACAAGTCTTAAATTATGCTCTATAAGTTTATTACGTGCATCAGTGTTACCATCGAGCATTAACTTAACATATTTATCTTCTTCATCTGGGGTAAGCGGTTCTAAAAAAACATTATTTGAATAACTTCCTGTAAAAAATAGTAGTCCTTTTACAAGATTAATTAAATTTAAAAACATATTTCACTTCCTACTTAAATATATTTATGATAAACTATAGATATGAAAAAAAGATTTACAATGATTGATGAAAATTTTATTTGTGAAAACTGTGGTAAGGTAGTAGAAAAACTAGGATATAGTGCAAGAGATCACTGTCCATATTGCCTATATAGTAAACATGTAGATATTTTTCCAGGTGATAGAGAAAATACTTGTAAAGGACTTTTAAAACCTATTGGGATTGAAAAGTTTAAGGATACTTATAAAATAATTTATAAATGTCAAACTTGCAATCAGTTACATAAAAATATTGTAGCAATAGATGATGATTTTGATAAAATAATTGAACTTTCTAAAAATATTTTATAGTATTTTTATTATCTTTATGATATATTTTTAATAGGAGGATTAGATGAATAGAGTAGAGATTAAAAATTTTGCAAAGGAAAAACTTTCTGGTAATTTAGGTAGTATTTGGAAAATACTTATAATTGCTTTAGGAATATCTTTAGCATCTACATGTGTACTTAGTATTTTATTTAATAAAATGGATGCTGACTTTTTAGATTCTTTATTAGGAATTTTAATGATGCCACTTGGAATTGGTACTACAGCATTTTTTATAAGTTTAATTGAAAACACTAATTTTGAAGCAAAAGATTTATTCAAATATTATCATGACTTTGTTAAAGTTATAGGCGTAACTGTTTTAATGAGTTTGATTGTAATGCTTGGTTATATTTGTTTCATTATTCCTGGAATAATACTTACATTATCTTATAGTTTGGTACCAATAATTTTAATTAAGAAACCTGAACTTGGTATTGTTGAAACACTTAAATATTCAAGAGAAAAAATGCAAGGACATAAATTAGATACTTTTGTATTAGGACTTTCATTTATTGGTTGGGCGATACTTGGAACACTTACTTTTGGTATTTTATATATTTGGTTATATCCATATATGCAACTTACATTTACTAAATTTTATTTAAACATTTTAGGGGAAAATTAAAAATTCTCCGAAAAAGAGATAAGTTCTCTTTTTTTTATGTAGAATTCTCCGATGAAATATGATATAAGTAAATTAGAAAGGCAGTATATGAAGAATAACGAACTAGGTGAAAATATTTATTTTTTGCGAAAAAGGAAAAAATTAACTCAAGAAGATTTTGCTAAAAAAATGAAGATATCAAATAAAACAATCAGTAAATGGGAAACAGGTTATTCAATTCCAAAATTTGATGATTTATTAAAAATATGTAAATATTTTAATGTACCAATTAATGTATTAATTAATAAAGAATTACTTGATAATTATAAAATTAAAAGTAAGTTTACAAGATATTTATCTTTTGATTATATTAAATATTTTCTTTTTATATTAATAATCATCTTTGTTTTGCTTTTTTATAAGTTTTATTTTAAACCAACAGTAAGAGATTTTCCTACATTTGATGAAAACTTATCAATTGAAGGTTATTACTTTGATAATCACAAACAAGGATATACAGTAATAAGAGGTGCATCCTATATTAATAAACCAATGGAGTGTAATAAGATTTCTCTTAAGATTATAAAAGAAAATGATTTATACTCATATTATAATGTGTTTTATGATGGCTATACTTACGAAGAAAAAGTAAATATAAATGAATTTTTAAATAGTATTAATAATGTTGGTGTAGGAATACTTGTTACAAAAAGATTAGATTATACACTTACTTGTGATGATAAAGTTATAAAAGGTAAAGTGTATTTAGAAACGGATTAATAAGAAAGAGGTAGTGTTTATGAAAAAAAGTTTTTTGATTTTAATTTTATTACTTGTTTTTAGTAATGTTTATGGAGTTCAAAACGAAGATGTTTTAGTTTCCTCGACAAGTAGATATTTTAAAACAATTACAAGGGAATATGATTTGCAGAATATGAATAATAATCATTCACAAACTTTTGAAATTACTGAAGAAGAATTTGAAAATTTTAATATTGGTTTAAATGATGTTGTCAATACAACATATAAAAAATTAACAACAAATATTTATGCATCAGGAAATTTATATAAATATGAGGTTGTTTTACAATGGAAAAATATTCCTAAAGTACGTAGTTACGATATAATAGGAATTGCATATAATTCAAATGTTATTTATAATAGTGATATGGATTTTAAACAGAGTGTTACCGGTACTAGTTCATCTTATGTTTTACGAGATTATACCAAGTGTAAATCCTCAGATGGTTATACTGCTGTTTTTCAATTTCCAACGGAAAATATTGTTGGTATTACTCAAATTTTTTCTTTCAAAGTAAGAAAAAATGCTAGTACAGTTTACTTACAAACAGCAGTTGGTGATTATTCACACGCTACATCAAACATTTCATTGAATAATGCCATTAAACATTCAATTTCAACACAACGTGGTATAGAATTAAATGATTCAATAAAAAATTATTATGATAGTATTGTTTTTTCACAAGCAACTTGGAATGGTACTTGGTAAATAATGTTTTGAGGTAGTGTTTATGAAAGAATACATAATAACAAAAAATGTAAGAAATAAAAAAAATATATTTTTGATAATATTATTTTTAATATGTTTCATATTGGTGAATTTTACAATAATATATTATCAGAATCATATTTATAAATTGAATAAATCTATTAATGATAGTATCGAAGGTAGAACAATTATGATAAATCCTAAAACAAGTATTATTCAAAATATGACTGATGAGGAATTTAATAATTATAAATATGATTATGATAAAATTAATAGTGTGAATTATGTAATAGCATCTTTCCCTTCGCGTATTTCGGGTGGAGGCTATGATACTAGTTTAAAGGATGATTATTATGATGGACGTATTGGTTTAAAATATGGAAGTGATAAAATACTTACAATGGATGTCATAGGCAGAAAAATGAGTGAGGAAGAAAGAAATGTTATGATTTGTCCGACTAAATTTTTTCCTATGAGTTATTCAGAAGAAGAACTTGAAGATGCTAAATTTATTGATGGCAGAACGTTAATTGGTAAAAAAATTGATGTTATGTATAACTTATATGAAAAGAATGAAAAAGGCAAAAATGTTGTTGTTGGACAAAGGAAAATACCATTTGAAATAATTGGTGTTTATGATAATGAACTTGCCTATGAAGGTTATAATACTTGTTTTGCTGGTGGAAAACAGTTATATGAAATGTATGATGATTATCTAGGGAAATTAAATTCTTATCAATTATATTCTTTAGATGTTATTGTGGATAATGTTAAAAATGTAAATAGTGTAAAAAGTGAGTTAAGTAAATTAGGATATAAAACAATGCCTAAAGTATTTATAGATTATGATGAATTACTTCAGATAGAAATGATATGTATAGGAATAATTGTAATTACAAGTATTTTAACTTTAGGAATAAGTGCATTATATATTAAAAAATATGTAATATATAGTAGCTATGATATAGCATTATTATATGCTTTAGGATATTCAAAAAAGAAAATAGAAAAAATATATTTTTACAATGTACTATATGTAATAGGTATAGGCTTTGTAATAAGTAATTTTATTTCTATAATTGTAAGTTTATTTATAAATACTAAAAGTATAATATATTGCCTTTTAGGAACAACAATTATAGGTATAGCAATTATATTATTAAATTATTTATTTATTAAAAAATTATTAAAAAGAAAATCAATATATTTTATGAAGGAGAGTAATTAGTAAAAATTCTCTAAAAAGCGGGCAAAGTTCTCCGAAAAAAGATAAAGTTCTCTGAAAAATCTATAGAATTCTCTTTTAAAATATTGTAATATCAAACTGTAAAAGGAAGTTTTACAGAAAGGAGGTAAGTTTTGAAAAAAGTAGTATCTATTTTAACAATCATAATGTTAGTGGCTTGTAGTATGCTGGGAGTTGTTAGCGCAAAATCTCAAGATGGATCAATCGGTTATCACGAAAATGTGTATTTTGTAAAATACTCTACTGAAGGAAAATTCCATACTTCAATTGTAGCATCAAATGTAATTAATGGTACAATAAAGGTTGAAAACACAATACAAAGAAAAAATTTGTTTGGTAATTGGGTTAATAAGGATAATGATTTTTTCTATATGAGTTATGCAAATCAAACATCAGAGATAAACTATGATTTGGAAACTACTGCTGATACAAGAACAATATGGTTAAATGAAACACAAAACAGTTTTTTACAAGGAAGATTTTATATCAACAATGGTAATGTTTAATGTTTAAAATAGCAAAGTGTAATTTTATAATATTACACTTTGCTACAATTTTTATAGAAATGAGGTAGTGTATATGAAAGAATATATAATAACAAAAAACGTAAGAAATAAAAGAAATATATTTTTGATAATATTATTTTTAATATGTTTCATATTAGTGAATTTTACAATAATATATTATCAAAATCATATTTATAAATTGAATAAATCTATTAATGATAGTATCGATGGTAGAACTATTATGATTAGCCCAAATATGAATGATATAAATACCGAAGAAGATGCAATAAATTATAAATATGATTATGATAAAATTAATAGCATTAATTATGTAATAGCGTCTTTCCCAGCAAAAATTCAAAGTGGTTATGATACTAGTTTGAAAGATGATTATTATGATGGTCATATTGGTTTAAGATATGGAAGTGATAAAATACTTACAATAGATGTCATAGGCAGAAAAATGAGTGAGGAAGAAAGAAATGTTATGATTTGTCCGATTAAATTTTTTCCTATGAGTTATTCAGAAGAAGATCTTGAAGATGCTAAATTTATTAATGGTAAAACTTTAATAGGTAAAAAAATTGATGTTATGTATGATTTATATGAAAAAAATGAAAAAGGTAAGAATGTTGTTGTTGGGCAAAGAAAAATACCATTTGAAATAATTGGTGTTTATGATAATGAACTTGCCTATGAAGGTTATAATACTTGCTTTGCTGGTGGTAAGCAGTTATACGAAATGTATAATGATTATCTTGGTAGAATTAATCCACCTTATACTCTTTCAATTTCTTCTGTAGATGTTATTGTAGATAATGTTAAAAATGTAAATAGTGTAAAAAGTGAGTTAAGTAAATTAGGATATAAAACAATGCCTAAAGTATTTATAGATTATGATGAATTACTTCAGATAGAAATGATATGTATAGGAATAATTGTAATTACAAGTATTTTAACTTTAGGAATAAGTGCATTATATATTAAAAAATATGTAATATATAGTAGCTATGATATAGCATTATTATATGCTTTAGGATATTCAAAAAAGAAAATAGAAAAAATATATTTTTACAATGTACTATATGTAATAGGTATAGGCTTTGTAATAAGTAATTTTATTTCTATAATTGTAAGTTTATTTATAAATACTAAAAGTATAATATATTGCCTTTTAGGAACAACAATTATAGGTATAGCAATTATATTATTAAATTATTTATTTATTAAAAAATTATTAAAAAGAAAATCAATATATTTTATGAAGGAGAGTAATTAAGATGGTTTTAGAAATTAAAGATTTAATAAAGGATTATTATCATAAAGAAAAGAAAATTGAGGTATTAAAAAGTTTATCATATGATTTTGAAAAAGGAAAATTCTATGGAATAATGGGACACTCTGGTTCAGGAAAGACAACATTATTTAATATTATTGGTACTATTGACAAAGAATATAATGGAAATATTTTAGTTAATTCAAAAAATATATCTAATTTAAATGATGAAGATATGGCAAGTTTAAGAAATTTAGAAATAGGTTTTGTATTTCAAGATTTCTTTCTTGATGAAGGATTAACTGCTTTAGAAAATGTAATGGTTCCAATGATTATTAATGAAAACATTCCTAAAAAAGAAAGAGAAGTAATTGCTAAAAAACTTCTTAAGGAAGTTGGTATGGAAGATAGAGAAAAACATTTTCCAAAGGAACTTTCAGGTGGTGAAAAACAAAGAGTAGCTATAGCAAGAGCATTATCAAATAATCCAAATATTCTTTTATGTGATGAACCTACAGGCAATCTTGATGAAGAAACAGAAAATAAAATTTTTACTTTATTAAAAAATCTTAGTAAAAGTGGTAAATGTGTAATAGTGGTTTCACATAGTAATGAAGTAAAAAGTTATGCTGATGTAATGCTTTATTTAAAAGATGGTAAATTAAATGAAATTACTGATTAAAAGTTTTTATCAAAGAAAAACCACTAAAATATATTTATATATTTTGATTTTAATAATAATGATTATGAATTTAATTAATGTGATGGATTTAAACTTACAAAAAATATCTGAAAATAATTATGCTAATACAACAATAGGTTATGTTAATCAAAATGTTTATCCTTATGATGACCTTGTTAATAGTAATTATTTTGCTAATATTAAAGAGGCTGTTTTTACTGATAGTATTGTTAGTGAAGATAAAGATAATGCATTTACTACGCCAGGAACATTAAATAAACTTGTAATTATGAAAAATGATACTCTAAAAAATAATGAAATTATAATGGTATATATGGATGATTATTATGAAAATAATAAAGATATTTTGAAAAATAATAAAGTAATTCATATTGATAATAAAGAATATGTTATAAAAAATATAAAATCTGATAGTAATATTTCATATGTTGAGTTATCAAATGATGAATATCAAAAATATGTAACTGACGAAAAAGTTTATTTCTTTAATTTTAAGAAAGATGTTAAAACTGTAAAAAATAAGTTTCTTAAAGTACACGATTTTACAAATGAAGATTCTAATAAAATCAAATATACAGGAATGTTAAAAAAATATTTAAATGTAATAAAAATATTTAATATATTGTTTATGATTTTTGCACTTGTTTTCTATATAATTACAATAACAAATTTATTATATGATTTAAGAAAAAATTATAAAATGGAATACTATTTAGGATTTTCTAAAAAGAAAATTAAATATTTTACATTCTTAAAACTTTTACATTTACTTTTAAGTTCATTTGTAATAGGTTTAGTTTTATCAATTATATTACTTTTTGTATTTAGTTTATTTAAAAGTGTTATGATATTCTTTGGTTATAATATTTTCCTAATATTGATACTTTATTTAATTATTATGATAATATTTGTAATCTATGAAAGGATAAAAATATGAATGATATTAAGTTTGGTAAGTATTTAAGAAAAACTCGAAAAAAATATAATTTTTCTAAAGAATATGTTGCTAATATATTAAAGGTTAAAGAAAGTTTAGTAAGTGATTGGGAAAGTGGAAGATTAACACTAAATGATGAATATATGGAAAAATTATCTTTATTTTATGGGGTTAATTTATATAAAAAAAGAAGTAAAAATATTACTATGGAAGTAATTATAATGGTTATTATTTTTTTAGTTTTATCACTTTGTATAAGATTTTATTATTTAAATAAATATGAAATGAAAGAATTTAAATTAGATAGTTATAATTATAAAGTAGAACCTACAGGAAAATATATATATGCTTATGATAATAGTTATCTTTTTATAGATAATATAAAATATAATGGTGATGATGTGACAACGAAAGTAACTTTTTCAATTTTAGATAATGAAGGAAATTTAATCGAGGGTTATACAAAAACTAGTGAGACTGAAGTAGGTGTAAATGAACTATTAAAGAATATTAAAACAAGCATAAAAAGAAATTTTGGTAACAAAGAAAAAGATAAAATATATTATACATTATATTTTAATGGAAGAGTCATTAGAGATAATTTTGTTATATTACCTCTTAAATGACTTTTTTTATTTCTTCGATAAATATTGAGGGATTATTTCTTGGTACCATTAAATAAGTTTTAAATTTACATCTTGTAATGGCTACGAAGAAAACTCTTCTTTCTTCGGCAAAAGGGTAGTCATCCTCTTTCGAAGATACATAAGATAAAATATTATGATTTTCAATTTTATTTGGAAGTCCATAAGTTGAGTTTGATACATTTAAAAGAATTACGAAGTCCTCTTCAAGTCCTTTAGCGGAATGAATAGTTAGATATTTATATTCTTTATCATTATATTTTAAAATTCCATTATTATATTCAAAATCTTTATCAATATATTCATATATATCTTTTTGATTTCTTCCTAAAATAAGAATCTTTTTATCAGATAATTTATTAAGTAAATTCTTAAATTTTTTTTTAGCATTTAAATAATATATAATTTCTAAAGGTTTGCTAGTATGCGTAAATCCGTGCATACTTTTATCAAGTTGAAAGGGATTTTTATTAATGAACGTTGCACTTATATCAATTAATTCTTGACTAAACCGATAAGTATTAACAAGCTTTAACTCTTTTAAATTATTAATATATTTATGAAGATTTAAAAAGATAAATAAATCACAACCTGAAAAATGATATATACTTTGAGCATCATCTCCGACAGCAGTTAAAATTGCTCCAGTATTATCAATTATTGTTTTAGCAAGATTAAATCTAATTAATGAAGTATCTTGAAATTCATCAATTATAATATATTTAAAGTTTTTATAATTATATTTTGCCTTTAATATTTTAGTGGCAATAATTATTAAATCATCAAAATCTAAACTACCTGTTGAATTTTTTTCTTCTTCATAAAGATAAAAAATATCAAGAATAATTTTAAGTAAATATTTATCTTGATAATTTTTTACGATATTTTTTAAACTATCAATATCATGGTTATTAGTTTTGAATAAATTAATAAATGTTTTAATTAACTTTTTAAATGAAATATATTCACTTTTACCTTTATCAAGTTTTAAAATATTTAAATATCTACATAGTTTTGATTTATCTTTAATTGTCATAAGATATTCATCAATAATATAATCGAGCAAATTATCACAGCATATTTGATAATTAATTTTATTATATTTTAAAATATCAATTGCAAGTCTATGAAAAGTAGTTATAAAGATATCACTTCCTAGTTTTTTCTTTAGATCATCAACACTTTTATTTGTAAATGATATTAAAAGAATTTCACTTTCATTAGTACCATTTGCTATTAAAGTTTTTACTTTTTCACAGATAGTTGTACTTTTGCCACTTCCTGGTCCTGCGATAACAAGACAATGTCCAGTTTCATTTACAACTTTCATTTGGTATTCATCAAGTTTAGACATAAGGTTCCTTTCCTCATATCATACGTCCAAGAAGATATTATCAAAATTTTGGATAGATGTAAAGAGTTTAATGAATGTTTATTTTAACAAAAAAATGCAAGATAAACCTCTTGCATAAATATATAAATAAATGATATATTATAAATAGGTAAACGTGAAGGAAGTTCGCGTTACCTAAATGGTTAGATAGCGCTATCCGGCTATAATAGATTTCAAAATATGGCATAACCACATAATGATTTCTATCGTAATCTGGACGGCGCGTTTTATATATTCTGAGTAGCTATTCCAAAATAATAAAACGATAATCAAAATTTATTACTCTTACGAGGTCCTTTTTGCTCATTTACATTCCTCCTTTCGTCTAGTGAAAAATCTTGGTGCACCAAAACCCTTAGAAATAATTAAGAAGGTAACGCCATTTCCAGCACGTTCGAGTAGTTATTATACATAAGAAAAAACTAATTGCAAGCGATAGGGCATTACAAGACAAAATAAGCCATAAAAAATTTAATTAGAGAAAAAAACTCTAATTTTTTTTGATGTCAAAAAAGTAATTAAAAACCTCGCAAACTCAGTATTTATAAGGGATAGTCTTTCATAAAGTATAATCATTTAGGAAAATCTATCCTAGTATTTATGCTATTTCTATTCTAATTCTAGCATTTTTTTGAGTAGATTTCTAGTCCTTTTCCCATAAAATCGATATGCTATTTTCCTAAATGATTATAATCTAGGAAAATGTACTCCAGTATTTAAGCGGAATTGGAGTAGGTTATGAAAAATAAAAAAGTAGTTATAATTTTAACATCAATGATAATATTAATCGGAGGTATATTTTTTATAAATCAAATATATATCAAATCTAAAAATAAACACATACCGAAGAAAAATAATTTAGCAATAATGGTAAAAGGTGAGTCAGGAGAATATATAAGTTCTGATACAATACCCAAAGGAAATTATGTTTTAAATGAGGATAAAACAAAATGTGAAAATAATGGCAAAGTATTAAACTATGATAGTACTTTAGGTAAAGTGAGTTTTTCATTTGTAGGTAGTGATAGATGTTCACTATATTTTGATAAGATAATTGATACAGAAAAACCAGTTATATCTAATTTAACTGTTAATGGAACAACAATAACAGCAACACTTACAGATAATGTTGAACTATCTGGATATGGAATAAGTACAAGTAACAGCACTGAACCAACAAGTTGGACTACAATAAGTGGTACAACATATAATTTAAGTATTACAATAACAACTGAAGGAACCTATTATTTATGGGTAAAAGATAGTGCTGGAAATAAAGCATTATCAGAAGTAATAGATTTAGTTAAATATGGTTGGAAAACAATTCTAGCAAATAACACAGTAAATGAAACAACTCCAAATTTTGCAAATACTGCGACAACAAATGAAGGACTATTTAAGGCTGATGATGATTTAGGAACATCATATTATTTTAGAGGAGCCGTAAATAATAACTGGGTAAAATTTGGTAAAGACAGTAATGGAAATTATATGTACTGGCGAATAATCAGAATTAATGGAGATGGTTCAATAAGAATGATATATTCTGGTACAACAGCTCCAACAAGTAGTACAGCAACGATAATGACTGGAACAAGAACTCAAATAAATGCATCAACATATGCATTTAGTGATAGTTACAGTGATCCAGCATATGTAGGCTATATGTACACGTTAGGAGAGCAACACGGAAATAGTACTTCAAGTGCAATAAAGATTACAATAGATAATTGGTATAAAACTACAACTTTAGAAACTGATAGTGCAACAAAAAATTTAGTATCACAAAATCAGATATTTTGTAATGATAGAAGTGTAACAACAAATACAAGTAGTGCGCCGGGAGAAATAAGTGGAAGTATGTCTACAAGTACAACATATTACTATGGAGCATATATAAGAATATTTACAAATAAAACTCCAACATTAACTTGTTTATTTGATAGCGATAAATTTACAACCAAAAATAGTAATATAGGAAATAAAAAATTAGATTATCCCGTAGGACTTATTACAGCGGATGAAGTAGCAATGGCTGGTGGTGTTTTTAATACAGAAAATAAATCATATTATTTATACACAAATCAATACTATTGGACTGGTTCGCCTTATGATTTCTTCAGTATTTATACTCGTGCTTTTGAATATCAAATTTTTTCAACAGGTTTACTTGGAGGTCGTTATAATGGTCCTGATGGTATACGCCCAGTTATAAGTTTATCCTCAAAAGTTAAATTATCTGGGAATGGTACATATAATAATGTTTATACAGTAAGTTAAATTAGAGATAAAAAAATCTAATTTTTTTTGATGTCAAAAAAGTAATTAAAAACCTCACAAACCCAGTGTTTATAAGGCATCAAGTTTCATAAAGTATAAACATTTAGGAAAATGTATCCTAGTATTTATGCTATTTCTATCATAATTCTAGCATTTTTTTAAGTGAATTTCTAGTCCTTTTCCCGTAAAATCGATATGCAATTTTCCTAAATGTTTATAATCTAAGAAAATAAATATTCGGATTTATGTGGAATTGGAGTAGGTTATGAAAAATAAAAAAATAATTATTGTTTTAATATCAATGATAGTATTAATCGGAGGTATTTTATTTGTAAATAAAATATATAATAAATCTAAAAATAAACGCATACCGAAGAAAAATAATTTAGCAATAATGGTAAAAGGTGAATCTGGAGATTATATAAGTTCAGATGCAATCCCAAAAGGTAACTATGTTTTAAATGAAGAAAAAACTATATGTGAAAATAATGGTAAAGTTTTAAATTATGATAATACTTTAGGTAAAGTAAGTTTTTCATTTGTAGGTAGTGATAGATGTTCATTATACTTTGATAAAATAATAGACAACGAAAAGCCAGTTATATCTAACTTAGCAGTAAATGATACAACAGTAACAGCAACATTAACTGATAATATAGAATTATCCGGCTATGGAATAAGCACAAGTAATAGTGCGGAACCAACAAGTTGGACCTCAATAAGTGGAACATCTTACAATTTAAGTACAGAGATAACGACCGAAGGAACATATTATTTGTGGGTAAAAGATAGTGCAGAAAATAAAACAGTATCAGATGTAATAGATTTAGAAAAGAAAGGCTATCAAACAATACTTATAAATAATGGTGGTAAAGATATAATCGAAGCAAAAGGTACACCGGATTTTAGTAAAGTTGCCACAACGAATGAAGGAATGTATGCAGCTGAGGATGATTATACTGCAACAACAGGAATGAAATCATATTACTTCAGAGGAGCAGTAAATAATAACTGGGTAAAGTTTGGAAAAGATAGTTCTAATAAAGATATATACTGGCGAATAATTAGAATTAATGGAGATGGTTCAATAAGAATGATATATAGTGGAACAACAGCTCCAACGGCAGGTACAGCAATAGTAATGACAGGAACAGGAACACAAATAAATACAACAACATATTCGTTTAATACGGATTCTGATAATCCAGCATATGTAGGGTATATGTATACATTGAATGTACAACACGGTAATAGTACATCGAGTAAGATTAAAACAACGATAGATAATTGGTATAAAAAAACAACATTAAAAGATAATGAATTATTATCTCAAAATCAAATTTTTTGTAATGATAGAAGTGTAACAAATGGAAACTTTTCAACTTCGAGTTCGTTTGATTATTCAGCATATACAAGGCTATATACAAATAAAAGTCCAATACTAATTTGTTCTACAGAAAGCGACAAATTTACTTCAAAAGAAAGTAGTATAGGAAATAAAAACTTAACATATCCAGTAGGCTTAATTACTGCGGATGAAATAGTAATGGCTGGTGGAAAATATATAACAAATAATAGTTCTTATTATTTGTATACAAACCAAAATTATTGGTCGGGGTCGCCTTTTTATTTCACAAGTGTGGAAGTTTATGCTATGGGTTTTTTAGTGAATGCTTCAGGTAATCTTGACGCTTATGGTATTTATCTTACATATGGTGCTAGGCCAGTTGTTAGTTTATCATCAAAAGTCAAATTATCTGGAAATGGTACATACAATAATGTTTACACAGTAAGTTAAATTAGAGACAAAAACTCTAATTTTTTTAAATTTAAAAAAAGTAATTAAAATTCTCGCAATCCCAGTGTTTATAAGGCATCAAGTTTCATAAAGTATAATCATTTAGGAAAATACATCCTAGTATTTATGCTATTTCTATTCTAATTCTAACATTTTTTTGAGTGAATTTCTAGCCCTTTTCCCATAAAATCGAGATGCAATTTTCCTAAATGATTATAATCTAGGAAAATATCTTTCAGTATTTAAGCGGAATTGGAGTAAGTTATGAAAAATAAAAAAATAATTGTTTTAACATCAATGATAGTTTTAATTGGAGGTATATTTCTAGTAAATAAAATATATAATAAACCTAAAAATAAAAACATACCGAAGAAAAATAATTTAGCAATAATGGTAAAAGGTGAATCTGGAAATTATATAAGTTCAGATGCAATCCCAAAAGGTAACTACGTTTTAAATGAGGAAAAAACCGTATGTGAAAATAATGGCAAAGTATTAAACTATGATAGTGCAACTGGAAAAGTAAGTTTTTCATTTGTA
>CAKOIF010000008.1 GCA_934086485.1 uncultured Bacilli bacterium
TACAGAAATCATCTTTTAGAATCCATTACTTAATTAGACTTTTTTTATTTAGTCCTTGACAAAGGGTTCATTTTAAAATATCATATGTTTTTTATTATGCTATTAAATTTCATCTAGTGGTTTCAAAAATTCTCTTATATCAACTTCCAAAGCATCTGCTAATCTTCCTAATATGACAATTGAAAGGCCTCTTTGCATTTTGGTGCTTTCGATTTTAGAAAGATAATTCATAGTAATGTTAGCTTTATCCGCCAATTGCTGCTGTGTAAAATTTTTATTTTCACGTATTCTTTTTATATTATATCTAATTACATTAAAATAATAGGCATCATCATGAACCATTACATCACTCTCCAATTACTATTATGGACAAAAAGTCCAATAAAATATATGGACACGATGTCCGTTATATGATATAATTGGCATTGAGAGGAGTAGAGAAGTATGGCGTTGATAAAATGCCCTGAGTGTGGGAAGAAAATAAGTGATACAATTAAAAAATGTCCTAATTGTGGGTATACAAATAAGAAAAGGTTAAGCAAAAAAATGATTATTATACTTGTTATCATGAGTTTAATATTATTGATAGGTAGTTTTTTGGTAATTAAAATATCAAGAGATAATCACATTAAACAGCAAGAAAAATTGATTCAAGAATATGACGATTTGATAGTCGAAACCGGTGCAAAAATATATTTAAATGGTTTTTTGCCTCAATATTACAGTAGTAAAATAGCAAATGTTTGGTACGAATGTATTAAAGCGACATATTGCAATGATTTTAATAGTAAAATTAGTGAATTTATGCGTTTAAGTAAAAAAGGGTTAGCAACAATAGAAGAAAAAAAGAGCGAAATTGAAAAAAATATGCAAAAATTGAAGAATGTTCCAACAAGTGATTACAAAGATGTTTACGAAAAAATAGCTGAATTTTATAACTATTATAGCAAGCTTGTTGAGTGTGCAACTAACCCTAGTGGTAATTACACAAATTATATTAGTAATTATAATAATTATATTTCGGAGTTTAATAGTACATATAATCAATTAATTATCCTAAAACCAGAAATAAAAGATTACAAAGAAACAACTAGCAATCAATAAAATTGTTAAATAATTATGAGGTTATTGTAGATTTATTCTATAGTAACCTCATTTTAAAATTTTTCAAAAATATTGTCCAGTCGCTTTCTAATTTTGTCATCACATTGAGCATATAATTTTGCAAATTCAGTTATACTAAAAATACCAAAGTCAATACCTGTATAAATAATTATACGTGACATTACTTTAGATTTATAATTTTTTAATAATACGGGCAGACATTTATGTGCATAAATCTCACCTTCAGGTAAAGTGGTGTAAATTTGATAAAACAGATATCCTAAAAGTACAGTAATTATGTGGAAGGCAATCATATTTAGTTTTGTACTATGAAAGTCATCTAACAACCAAAAATCTTTTAATTGTCTATAGTCTTCTTCTATTTCTGGTCGTAATTCATATGTCATAATTATTTGTTTAGCATTTTTCGAAGTATCTGTTGTAGAAAAAACAAAATAATTATCACTTTCTTCATCCCATACAACAACTGCATTTATTTCAACATCATCTTTTGGCTTTGAACTTTCCCAATAAGTTCCTAAATTAGAAACTAAACAAATCTTTTGATTTTCACGATTTGGGTGTAGTTCCCATTCTCCACAAGATTGAGCTGCTGTAACCGCGACTTCATATGCTGTCATATTAGTTCTTAACGGCACATAAGTATCAACTTTTCTGATGTTTTTCATATAATTAATAAGACTTCTATCTAAAAATCCACGGTCATTTATTAAAATGTCACCTTCTTTAAAAACTTTAGAATTTTTAATCATATCTTTGGTCAGATTTAAATCATGAGTTTTCAATCCTCCAAAACAAATTTCTTCTATGATACCCGTATCTTCATAAAGCCCTCGTATAGTTCCTAGCTTGTATCCACGTGAAATATCACCATGCTTATTTCTGGTAACATCGGAATTTTCATAGTTTTTATTGTTAAGATTAACCTCTAAATCAGTACAATCCAATATATGAATATTTGGAAATACATTTAACTTTGGCATAATAAAATTTTGTACTAAATAATTATACATTGAAAATAATTCGTCTTGCTCGTATTTTCTTAATAAAAGTCTTATCGAACTTTCACGCATTAAAGCATTTTTTAAATTTCCTTTAGTGTCAACGATATTATAACCAATTTTTGCAAGTACACGATGGTCTTGTATGGCAAATGGAATATCACTTACACTTGTTTTAACTTTCATTTTTGCTGCAATTGCTAGTGTTAAAATAAGATTAAATGGAATAGATAAATTTTTTCGGCGTTTATCCTTAAAATTAAGGCTTATACATTCAAGCATTCCTTGCTCATACATTGACAAAATTATGTCATCAGCCAAATTAGACTCACTTAATGCAATATTATCAAATTTGCCATTAGTTATTTGTCTTATAATATTATCTTGATTATGTTTACATAATTTTATCATTAAAATTACATTACCCCCTTGATTTATTATCAACATTATACTATTATTATAATAGGATGTCAAGTACACTTGACACATTTGATAAGAAAGGAGTTAATTAATATGAATGATGAATTGATTAACAAAGAAAAAATCATTAGAACTAGAAAGGAGCAATTAAAGCGAGGAGACATTTCAATTGCAAAAAATTCTAACGGTTCTAAAGTACTTTACACCGAAATAAATATAGGTGATAGACTTAGAGACATTAGAAAAGATAACAAGTTTACTCAAGCTGAACTTGGAGAACTTATAGGAACATCACGAGCAACAATAAATAGTTGGGAAATGGGTATTGCCCTACCTTCAACCCAGTTTTTAATTAGACTAGCACGATTATATAGGGTTTCAACAGACTATTTATTAGGAATAGAAACTTCAGAATTAGTAGACATTACACATTTAAAGGCATCGGATAAAGAAATTATTTATGGGTTACTAAAAAGATTAGAATAAAACATGACTATAAAATCATGTTTTTTAAATAGCAAAATATGTTTTACAATATTTAATTTTCAAAATAGGTATTTTCATTGTAAATGGTCAAATGTGGACAAAATGTCCATAATTAATATGGACACATAGTCCGTAGTATGTTACAATTAAAATGAAAGGAGTAAAAAAGTATGATGTTGACAAATATTTACAAAAATAACTTTGCAAAAATTGTCGTAAATTTTCTTTAAATTGAAATACATACTGAAACCGCAATTATGAATAAAAAATGCAAAAATTGTGCAAATATTTATGAGTACAATGAAGAAAAATGTCCAAAATGTGGAAAGAAACAATATGAACTTGTTTCAAAAAATAGAGGTTGGGGTTCAACTATATTTGTTTTCATAGTATTAATAGCGATGATAATTGAACTTATTTCTTGCACTGCTGGTGACGGATCTTCAAAAAATAATGCTGAAGACTATGTAAAATATGATAGTTGTAGAGAAAAATCAAATACATATTTCAAGTGCAGCTACAGCGTTTGGGAAGACAGATGTGTATGTAAAATGAGATAAGAATTTACTTTTGACTCTTAAATTTTTATTATAGACATATTTTATATATGATAATTAATAAGACTATTTGATTATATATATCAAGTAGTTTTTTCTTTTTTTAATCAATTTTTTTAAAATACGAATTGAAGAAGTAGAATATTTAATCTTTTTAAAATAATTATTTTGGTGTATAATATACCTAGAGAAAAAGGAGTTTATTATGAAAGATAATGAAAAAGAAAATAAAACTAATGTAAAGAAAGTAAATACTGTAAAAAAGGAGACTACTAAAAAAAGTAGTAGTAATGCAAAGAAAACTACTGCAAAAACAAATAGTTCAAAACCACAAACAGTAAAGAAAAAAACTGCTATAAAAAATACTGTACCTAAGAAAACTACTAAAAAAGTTGAACCTGAAAAAGAAAATGTTGTAAAAGAGGAAAAAGCTACTGAAACGGTTAAGGAAGTAAAAGAAAATATTGAAAAGGTAGCAAGTGAAACCGCTGGCGTAGTGGATAGTATTGGTAAAACTATTGATGATGGTTTAAATAAATTGGATGAAAAAATAAGTTCAATAGATAAAGTTAATTTAACTGTGGAGGTTCCAAAAGATAAAAATATTATTAATAATGTAATAGCTTTATTTGTAACATTTATAATGTTTAATGTAAAATGGATTAAATATAAAATAGAATTCTTTGGTTATGAATCAAGTACCTCAATTACAGTACTTCATACAGATATGTTTGATTTATCATTTATGTTTGGTCTTGCCAAAATATGTGCTATATTTGCAATCTTATTATTCTTTGTAAATATTGTTAATACGTTTATTAAATTAGATGAACATATACCTAGTTTGAAGAAATATAACTTAGATAAATACTTACCACTTGGTTATTATGGTTTATATCTTGCAAGTTTATTTTTAACTTTAATAGGTGTATTATTTACTAAATATTCATATTTTACATTAGGTTATATAATTACGGTTATAATTTATATTGTTGCAATGTATGTAACATTCAAAGGGGATTTAAATAAAAATGAAAAAGATGTTAAATGAGTTTAAAAAGTTTATTTCAAAAGGTAATGTTGTAGATCTTGCTGTTGGTGTAGTTGTAGGTGGAGCATTTTCTAAAATAGTTTCCTCACTTGTAAATGATATTATTATGCCTTTAATTGGAGTTATAATCGGTGGTATTGATTTTACTAATTTATCTTTAAAAGTTGGTGAAGCTACAATCAATTATGGAATGTTTATTCAAAATATCATTGATTTTCTAATTATTTCTTTCTGCATCTTTTTAGTTGTAAAGGCACTTAACACTTTAGATGATATGACTAAGAAAAAACTTGAAAAACTTAAAAAAGAGGAAAAATCAGAAAAGAAAGAGGAAGAAAAAGTTTCTGAGGAAATACTTTTATTAAGAGAAATTAATAATTCATTAAAAAAGCAAAATAAAAATGCTAAGAAAACAAAAAATTCTTAGTATTTTTTTGTAGATGTAAAATTTTTGTAAATAAAATTGTTTTTACGTAATTTATTTGCTATACTTTTATTATAGGAGATGATAAAAAATGTTTGTAGGAGAAAATCCAATTCATATTAAATGTGAGAAAGGTGATATTGCATCAATAGTTTTAATGCCCGGAGATCCTTTAAGAGCTAAATATATTGCTGAAAATTTTTTAACTGAAGCAAGACTTGTTACAAGTGTAAGAAATATGTACGGGTTTACTGGTTATTATAAAGGTGTAAGAGTTACTGTTATGGCAAGTGGTATGGGAATGCCTTCGATGAGTATTTATGCTTTTGAACTTATACATTATTTTAATGTAAAAAAAATTATTAGAATAGGTACATGTGGTGTAGTAGATGAATCAGTTAAAATACCAGAACTTATTTTAGCGGACAATATTTATAGTGAAAGTAATTTTGCTTATTCATTTAATGATTATACAAAGCATACTGTTAAACCAACACAAGAATTAAATGAAACTATTATTAATACCTCAAAAGAACTAGGTATGAATATTCACGTTGGTACTATGGTTACTGCTGATGTATTTGGACCTTATGTTGGAATGGATAGACTTCTTGATAGAATGCCTGAAGATATTCATCCTTTAGGAGAGGAGATGGAAGGATTTGCTCTTTGTCATATAGCAAATTCTATGGGAATAGAGGCAAGTGTTATAGCAACTGCAGTTGATTCAAAATTCTCAAATGTAGTTCTTACTCCCGAGGAAAGACAAACTTCACTTAATGATATGATTACTCTTGCATTAGAATCTATTATCAAATAGGTTCTTTTTTTAGGTAACAAAAAAATACTATGATTTCTATTTATCCCAGTATTTATCAAATATATATTAAAAAAAACATACTAGATTTTCAAATAATTTGATAGTATAATTTAATTGTAAGGTACATGGGTGCGATAGTAGTTTTTCTCAAATGTATTAGATAAGAGAAAAATGAAGTCTTTATTTATGGTAAAAAGGAGTATATTATGGATAAAAGGAAAATAGCAAAATCTTTAGCAGTGTTTGCCACAACATTATTAGTAATTATAGTAGGTGTGGCATCTTTTGCGTATTTTGGTGCATTTAATATAGATTTAAATGGAAACGTTGCAGTTAATATTAATGCAGTTTCTCCGGGTGATGCATCATTTATTTCTACAGCAACGCAGCTTAATTTACAAGTCCCAGCGGCAAATATGAGTTATACAGCCGCAAATAATACAGTGGCTGCTAAAGAGGATACTGCATATTTAGATGTAACACTTACAGGAAGTGCAAATTTACTTACAACTTGTACATATGATATAGTTTATGAATATGATTCAGGAAGTAATGTATATGGACAAGGTACAACGACTAAGACAAGTGGAGCAACAAAAGAAATAACTATAGAAGTAAATGGAATGAATGGAAATAATCATTTTGCTACAGAAACTAATTTTGATCATGCAAATGTACAAAGTTATTATGATAGTACAAATAAGTATTATAAGTTAGTAGAAAATGCAACGATAAAAAGTTTAGGAACAGAGCAATCAGTAAGATGGAAAGTAATAGGAAGATATTATAACTTAGAGGTAAGTCAATCTCAATTAGGAGGACAAGTCTTTACTGGTAAAATTTATGCAATAAGTAAAGGATGTTCTTCAGAAGATGGTACAACAATACAAAGTGGATATCAAACAATCCTTGCAAATAATGGTGGTAAAACAGCTATTGAAGCAAAAACGATACCAGATTTTACTAAGTCTGCTACAACAAATGAAGGAATGTATGCAGCCCAGGATGATTTAGGAACTTCATATTATTTTAGAGGAGCAGTTGATAACAATTGGGTAAAGTATGGTAAGTATACAAAAGATACATACTATGCATACGATGACGATCAGAATTTTTCATTAGTAAATTCTTGTAATGGTCTTGAAAAATGTTTTAAAATAGCATCAAAAGGTGACGATATGTATTGGCGAATAATCAGAGTAAATGGGGATAATTCAATAAGAATGATATACGCTGGAACATATGCACCAGATATTAATACAAAAGTTACCCTATTTGAGAATAATTTTGATGAAGATAATAATGCTATTCCAATGAAAACGTCAGTTGGTTACTCAAAGTTTAATAAAAAAAATAATAGTGCAGAATATGCTGGTTATATGTACACAGTAGGACAACAACATGGAACAAGTCAAAGCAGCGATATAAAAACATATTTAGAAGATTGGTATGCAAATTATACAAATTTGAATGTAACAGGAACAAAAATAACAGACCAAATATATTGTAATGATAGAACAGCATCAACAGATAGTAGTGGTACACCGGGAGAAATAAGTTCTTGGGCATCAACCGGAACATATTATGCTTATGGACCATATTTAAGATTATATGGAGATTCATCAAATCCAGCACCATCACTAATTTGTTCAAATACAAATGATAAGTTTAGTACAACAACATCTAAAGGTAATGGTAAGTTATCTTATCCGGTTGGATTAATAACAGCAGATGAAGTAGCAATGGCAGGAGCAAACAATCAAGTAAATAGTAACTCTAACTATTATTTGTATACTAGAGATTACGATTTAGTGGGGTCCCCTTATGATTTTGTTGGTGGAAGTCGTGCTAATGAGTTCTATGTGGATGCTAAAGGCTATCTTGATTGGTTTCGTGTCAATATTTATGGTGGAGTTCGCAGTGTAGTTAGTTTATCCTCTGATGTTAAGTTACTTGGCAGTGGTACATACGATGATGTGTATGTAGTAAGTTAAAATAAAAACGTAGATGTTTGAAATCTATGTTTTTTTGAACAAAGTGAACAATTTTACAAAATAATAAAAATTGTTCAGTAGGAATAAGTAAAAAAAATACTATGATTTTTATTTCATAGTATTTGGATCTTGATCTGGATTACTTCTTCCATCATCTCTAACACAAGTTCTTACATAAGTTGCTTTACCAGTTCTTACATAACCTGGTTCGTATTCATTTTCTGAATAAATATATTCTGCATTAGACCAGATAGGTGAAGTAGTTTCTTTTGTAGTTTTATAACATGTTTGACCATCAAGACTATATCCATAAGGACAATAGTAACCTAAGAATTTACTTTCTTCTTTATAGTAACATAAAGTTCCTTTTAAAGTTGCTTTTTCATTTTCACAATAGTATTCATCAGCACTTTTAACTAGTTTATAACATTTAGTATTTTCGCCATTACCTTCTTTAGTATAACCTGTTGGACAAGAATAAACTTTTTCAGTAGTTGATGTTTTAGCAGGAGTTGTTTTATAACATTTATCACCAAGTTCTGTATAACCTGTAGGACAATAACTCTTAGACTCAGTTATTAAATCTGTTTCTTTATAACATGTGTTACCCTCTTGAATATATCCACTTGGACAATATTTTTCAGTATTATATATTAAATTTGTTTTCTTATAACATACATTACCACTTTGAGTATAACCTGATGGACAATATCTAGTAGAAGATGTACTTGGACTTGTAGTTTTATAACAAGTATTACCACTTTGAGTATAACCTGATGGACAAGAATAAGTAGTATTTCCTCCAGAAGGACTAGTATAATGATAACATTTACCATTTTGTAGTGTTCCAGAAGAACAAGAATATGAAACAGTTCTACGATAAATTGCATAGTTATATGTTGTTATACCAGCAATAGTATTTTTACCCATTAAAACTTTCTTTTCAGTATCAGTTGTATATGGAGCTTCATAAGTTTTAGTTGAGTATTCACTTACTGGGTTACCCCAAGAACCATAAACTTTATTAGGACTTGTAGTTTTATAACAAGTATTACCACTTAATGTATAACCAGAAGGACAAGTTTTTCCACTTGTTGATGGAGTAGGACTTGTATATTTATAACAAGTATTTCCCTCTAAAGTGTAACCAGAAGGACAAGTCTTTTCAGTATCAGTAATAATATCTGTATATTTATAACAAGCATTATTTTTCTTTTCATATCCAGCAGGACAATATCCTTCAGAAGTAGAAATTATATCAGTATATTTACGACATTTATTTCCTTCTTTAACATATCCTGTAGGACAATAATCTTTTGTATTTGTAATTTTTTGAGTATATTCGTAGCAATAATCTCCTTGAAGTGTACCTTTTTCACAATATTTAGTTGATACACCACCAGTTACTATATAGTCTGTATAAACTTTATGATAGCCACCATCGTTTTTCTTTGCATCAACAACTTTAACTTGCTCTTCAGAATAACTTTCATTAGCTTGTCTATAATCTCCAGTTTCTTTTTCACATACATTACCATTTAATCTATAACCAGTAGGGCAAGTAATAGTTTGTTTTACGTGTTCATAAGTATATTTAATAGTACATACTGTAGGTATTTCATAAATTGTACATGTTGTAGTAGAGGTACAATCACATGATGATTTAATATTATCTTTATAATTATTAGAACTATTATCTACTTCAGTAGTTTTACCATTATCATCTTTAATAACTGATTTAATAGATATTTTTTCAATAATATTATCTGAAGTATTTCCACATACTAAATTACTTTTTACTTTATATTCATTGTCGGCACTTCTTGTAGCGGATATATATGATAAATCACCATCACATTTAGTTTTACCATATTTCATTTCTTTTAAAATATCTTTTTCAATTAATTCATCAAGATAAATTATTGTTGTGTCTCCAATAGAATCTGGTAGTTTATCCTCAAAATATTTTTTTGCAGTTTCTTGCATTTTTGTAAGATTATCTTTAAATTCACTTACGTTATTTGTAGTATTATTATTTTTAGAAATTAACCAAAATACAATAACTACTATAGCAAAAAATGCAATTATTCCAAGAAGTACATTTAATATTTTTCCACTTTTATTATTTTTCATAAAAACCTCCTTATCTTGATAGTCCTTTATCTATCATAACTTCATCAGCATAAATTGAATACATTGAATAATCTGGATTTCCAATAGTTAAATGATGAATTAATTCTTCGATACAGATATAACCATATGTTCCATCAATTTCATCACCAGTATAGCCATTTGGAACTGTATTATCATCTTTCATTTCTCCATAAGTTGGTCCCCATCCATGATTTGTTGTAAGAGCAAGTGATGCATTCATATTTTCATTAAACATTCCAAGCATTAAATAGTATTGACTAATTGGACTTTCTGGAGTAAGTGAGAATGATTCAAATTTTCTTGCTGTCATTTCATTAAATAGTTTAGCGTATAAAACCTTATTTTCTTCATTAGTATCATTTAATTTTTTAGCACATAATTCATATAACTTATAAATGTTATAACCTTTTTCCTCTTTTAGAGAAGAGAAGTTTTCTAATTTTAATTCGTTATTTGTAATACAAGCAAGCATTTCTTTTAAAGTATCCTCGGTAACAAAGATATCATTTTCTTCGTTTAATACTACAACATTATCAGTTCCTACTAAAGTAGTAAGTTTTCCTAAATCAGTATTTGCTTTGTAAAGTTCCTCACGAGATGCAAAAACGCTTTTATTTTCTAAATCATCAAAGTTTGCAAGTTTTAAAGCAGTTATAATTTCCTCAACTGTTAAAGTATTTCCTGGAGTATTTGCTAGTTTTTCAGCATAAGTATATAATGCATCTTCATCATTAATATCAATATTTGCTAAATCTAGTTTTGTTTCTTCTTCAATAGGTTCTGCTTCAATAGTATCCGAAGGTTCTTCAATAGTAATTTCTTCTTCGATATCTGCAGATGGTTTTTCCTCAATTACAGTTTCTTGAGCTTCTTTAGGTTCATCTTCAGTTAAACCATTAATTTGATTTTTAAGTTTACTATTTTCCTTTGCAAGAGAAAATATGATAGCAAGTGCAGCAATAGTGCAAGATGCTCCAGCTATAATACCTAAAGTCTTTTTCTTTTTCTTTTCATCAACTGGTTCAAACTTGACATCAATTACATTATTTGGCTCAGCATTATTTGCTTTTCTAGGTTCAGCAACATCTTTTCTTTCTGCTTTTTTAAGTTGAGTATATAAAGCAAGACCAACATTTTCACTATAAACTTTGCTATCTATAGTTCTAAGCTTATAATATAATGAACTGTATAATGATGCATAACTTTCAAATAATTTAGTATCATTATCTTTAGCATTTGCTACAATATTATAATGTTTTTCTGTTACATGTAAAAGCTCTTCAAATCCCTTCTTGTTTTTTTCACTTATATTCATGTCTAATATTTCCTCAATTTTAGTTTGACATGCTTTTATAAGTACTAGTATATCACATTTATTCATAACCAAAACCCTCCTTTTTTGATTAATTGTTTGCTATTCTACCACTAAAAAGGGGAAATGTCAATATAATTAGATATGTAAATGAAGCGTAAATAAACTGAAAATTTTTGTTAAATTGTTAAAACTAAAAAAACAAAATTAATATCTTTCTTGTTTAGTAATTATTATTGTGGTAATATATTTGACACAAGGGAAGGTATATATGGAGTATAACAATATACATATAGATGATAAAAAATTGGATGCAAAAGTTTTGAAAGAATATTTAAATGCTTTAGATAAAGTTTTAGAAAAATACCCTAAATTAATAAATAGAATAGATTTTATAGGGGATTATTCAGATTCATTTAAGTTAACTGAGGTTATAACAAAATTTGAATATTATTCAAAAACAAAATATTCTCTTTGGCAAAAAGCTAATTATTACATGACTTCTTATGCATTTACAAGTTTAATAAAAGATCTAGATGCTGAAAAAATCAAATATGTATTATTATGTATTAATGAGAAACTTAATTATGATAAAGTCTATAAATTAATTAATAATTGTTTAAATAAAAATTTGTTGTATGCTAGTAATATTGAACAGCTTTTATATCATGAGGTAGGACATATGTTTTCTGGCCTTTTTAAATTAATAAAAAATGAAGATTTTTTTTGTAGAGTTTTTGAATATATGTGTGTCCCTAGTGAAGAATTTTCTTCATACTCACTTTCCTCTTTTGAGGAATTTATTGCAGAACATTTCTCAAAGTATTTAAGTAATCCTACATTTAATGAACCAACTGAATATATTGGAAATATGATTGATAAATATTATGATATTTATAGTGATACTAATGTACTATGTAAATCTAATGATCTACAATTAATTAGAAAACCAAAAAAGTAAATAATACTGATGAATTGTCTTGATTAATTTAAAAAATATTGTTATTATTAATTTGTAAAGTAAAATAAATTTATAAAAGTTTTGTTGGGATGCGTTTGCATCTTTTTTTTCGTGTTTTAAAAATAGAAAGGAGGTATTAATTGTATTTTATTAAAGAAAATAAGTAAAATTTTAAACGATGCATTTAAAAAATATGACACTGATATTATTGGCAGTTATGCTGATAAATTACTATTGAAGTATGCAAAAAATATAATCGAAGTACCTTATTTAGAATGATACAATTCTTCGGTATCTTTTCCAATGAAAAAGTCGTGCCAATGCGCAACAATTAACATTGAGTCATTATATTGTTCTTTTATCTTTTGATTGAAAAAGGTGCGCCGTTCGCGCACCAATTATCGTGTAGTCAACTTTAAAAAGAATGAGATATTTTTCCCTTTTAATTGAAAAAAGTGCGACATTGTCGCACTAATTATCGAAAAGTCAACTTTAAAAGTAGATGAAAAAATAGTTGCAAGAAAATTTAAAATAATAATGGAAATGGAGGCAAAAAATGATAAATTATTATGAAAAAATTAAACAAGAATTATTAAATAATGAAATAAGTAAGCTAGCTAAAAGAAATTCAATTAATAATAGTGATTTAACTACTTATTATAATGTAGGCAAAATGCTGAGTGAAGCTGGTAAAAGTTATGGTGAAAATATAATCGGTAAATATTCTGTAAAACTTACTCAAGAATTGGGTAAAAAATATAATACAACAACTTTAAAACGAATGAGACAATTTTATCTTTTGATTGAAAAAGGTGCCCGATTTGGGCACCAATTATCATGGAGTCATTATATAGAACTTTTGCCATTGAAAGATAACAATGAAATTAATTATTATATTAATATTTGTGAAAAAGAATTATTAACTAGAGATGAACTTAGAAATAGAATTAAATCTAAAGAATACGAAAGACTTGGTGAAGAAACTAAAAATAAATTAATTACAAATGAAGAACTAAAATTACCTGATTTAGTTCCTAATCCAATAATGATACCAAGTTGTGATTATATTGACATTAACTCTATATCAGAAAAATATTTACAAGAAACTATAATGTTAAATATATCATCTTTTTTAAGGAAACTCGGAAATGGTTTTAGTTTTATAGATAATGAATACAAAATTAAAATAGGCAATAATTATAATTACATTGATTTACTTTTATATAATGTGAAATTTAAATGCTATGTAGTTGTAGAACTCAAAGTAACTGAACTTAAAAAAGAACATATAGGACAAATACAGGTTTATATGAATTATATAGATAAAAATGTTAAAGAGTTAACTGATAATAAAACTATTGGGATTATTATATGTTCTAAAAATAATCAATTTATAATTGAATATTCTTCGGATGAAAGAATATTTGCAAGAGAATTTAAATTAGAAAGTAAAGTATTAAATTAATTTAATTATAGATATTTATTCTTAATAATGTTACAATTAATTTATGGAAGAAAAGAAATTAATACCACTTAAAATTACAACAGAGTATTCATTACTTAAAAGCTTAATTAAATTACCTGATTTAATTTCTTTTTTGAATGAAAATAATATAAAAGAATGTGCTATTTGTGATGAAAATTTAAATGGATTTATGGATTTTTATTTAAAATGTAAAGAAAATAATATAAAACCAATTATTGGTCTTGATACTGTATATGAAAGCATGCATATTTATGTCTATGCTAAAAATTATTTAGGTTACCAAGAACTTCTTAAAATAGATTATTTAAAGGATAATATGAATCTTTCTTACTTAGAAAATTCTAATTTACTTGTGATTATTCCCTTTAAAAGTATAGATGTTTATGAAAAACTTAAGTATAAAGATAATGTTTATATAGGTTTTTGTAATGATATAGAAAAAAATAATGCACTTCTTATAAGTGATAAAATAGTTTATGTTGATAATGTAAGATGCTTATATAAAAAAGATATTCCTTATCTTAAATATTTAAAAATGCTTAATGATAATTTTGTTTACAATGATAATGCTTATTATAAAACATCTTCTTTCGAAGATATTCAAACAACTTATGAGTTTAGTAAACAAATTAATTTAGAAATACCATTTGATAAAAAGTATATACCTAAATATAATAATAGTGATAATAACTATGATTATTTAAGAAAGTTATGTATTTTAGGATTAAATAAAAGATTTAATGGGAAAGTATCTAATAAATATAAAGAAAGACTTTTATATGAACTTGATGTTATTAATAAAATGGGTTTTGTAGATTATTTTTTAATAGTGTATGATTATGTTTTATATGCTAAAAAAAATGATATTTTTGTAGGACCAGGTAGGGGTAGTGCTGCAGGTAGTTTAGTAAGTTACTCTTTGGGAATTACTAATATTGATCCAATTAAATATGATTTATTATTTGAAAGATTTTTAAATATAAATAGAAAAAAGATGCCAGATATTGATATTGATTTCGAATCTGATAAAAGAATTAATATGATTGAATATGTAAAAAATAAATATGGTTTTGATAAAGTAGCTGTGGGTCTTACATTTAATAATTACAAGGCAAAACTTATTTTAAGAGATCTTGCAAAACTTTTAAAAGTGGATTCAAATGTATTTGATAAATTTATTAAAAATATTAATAGTTCTTTATCTTTAAAAGAAAATTATCAAAATGAAAAAGTTAAAAAATATATTGAAATGTATAGTGAAATTAAAAATCTATATGATATTTCTTATCACCTTGAGGGTCTTAAGAAAAATACCTCAACTCATGCTGCTGGAGTAATTATATCAAGTGAAAAGTTAGGTAAAATTATTCCTATTTCAAATGAAGATGGAACTTTAAAAACTGGTATTGAAATGCCTTATTTAGAAAAAATGGGTCTTTTAAAAATGGATTTTTTAGCACTTGAAAAATTAAATATAATAAGTAAAGTATCTAAAAAAATTAAAAATTTTAATATAAATAATATACCTCTTGATGATAAAAAAACTTTAAAAATATTTTATGATGCTGATACCGACGATATTTTTCAATTTGAATCAAGTTATGCAAAAAGTGTATTAGATAAACTTAAAATAACTAGTTTTAATGAACTTACTGTGTCTTTAGCACTTGTTAGACCAGGAGCAAATAAACAAATAGATGAGTATTTAAAAAATAAAAAAGAAGGTATTAATTTAACTGGTGATTTAGCTGATATTTTAGGTGCTACTTATGGCACGATTATATATCAAGAACAAGTTATGAAAATATTTGAAAAAGTAGGTGGTTATTCTTTATTTGAGGCTGATGATATAAGAGTAGCAATTTCTAAAAAGAAAGAAGATATTATTAATGCTCAACATGATAAGTTTGTTTCTGGAGGCATAAAAAATGGTTATTCTAAAGAGTTTGTTGAAAAGCTTTTTAATAAAATTAAAGAGTTTGGAGGATATGGATTTAATAAATCACATTCAGTTGCATATGCATTAGTTTCATATCAAATGGCCTATTTAAAAGCAAACTATTCTAAAGAGTTTATGTTTTATCTTTTGGAAAATAACAAAGATATTTCTAAATGTGAAAAGATGCTTTCATCACTTAAAAATAGTGGATATAAATTACTTAAACCTAATATTAATTATTCAATAGATAAATATGCAGAAAAAAATGGTTATATATTATTACCCCTTAACATTATAAGAGGATTAACTGATGACATAATAAGTAAAATAATAAGAGTTAGAGAAAATGGTTTTAATGATATATTTGATTTTTTTGTTAAAACAAATAGTTTTTTAAATAATGAAACTTACTTAATTCTTATTAAAAGTGGTGCTTTAGATATATTTAAAATAAATAAGCAAACAATGATAAAAAATATTGATGTTATTTTAAATTATGCAAGTATTTATTCAAATGGTTTAGGAAAACCTATTTTAACTAAATATCCTGAATATGATGATACTACTTTAAGAGAATTTGAAATATTATCTTATGGAATGTATATAACTAATCATCCATGCAGTAAATATAAAGATGTTATAAAAGTAGAAAATATAAAGAACTATTTATTTAAAAATATAAATATGGTTTTGCTTATTAAAAGTATTCGTACTATTAAAGATAAAAAGGGTGGTGAAATGGCTTTTTTAGAGTGTGAGGATGAAACTGGTAAAGTAAATTTAACTATGTTTTCGTCTTTATATGCAAAAAATAATGATTTAAAAGCTAATGAATTAATTATAGTCAATGTAAAAGTATCAAAGAGGTTTGACAAATTAAATGTTTTAGTTAATAATATTAAAAGAAAGTGATAGGGTAGTTTATGGATAATGAAGTACAAAGATTTTTTGATAGTATAAATTTTAGTAGTGATGCTTTTATAGGCACCACAGTTAAAAAAGTTATATTTAATAGAGCAAGTAAAGTATATAATGTTGTTTTAACTTGCCCAAATATAATTGATAAACAAAGTGTAGATGCACTATTTTTAGCATGCAAAAATAAAATTAAAGGTAAAAGTGATTGCTTTGTAACTTTAGAGTATGAAAATATGGATGAAGATATTTTAAATGTTTATTTAAATGAACTAATTACATCTTTTTATATTGATAAACCATCTTTATCAAAAATTCATATTACTTATGAAGATGGGGTTGCTAAAATAATTACTCATTTTTCTATTGAAAGTAATATTATTGAATATGATTTACCTAAAATTAAAAATTTATTTAAGATGTATGGATTAAATATAGATGTTGAGATTCGCTTAGATGATAAAGAAGCACAAAAAATTAAAGAGGAAATTGAAAAAGAAAATGAAGAGCCTGTAGTAAAAGTAAAAGAAAATCCAATGATAATGGGTGCTCATGTAGAAGGAGAACCCACTAAACTAATTGATATTACTGAAGAAGCTAAAAATATTATTTTTGAGGTTTATATTTTTGGTATGGAAACTATTGAAAGACAAGGTAAAAAGGGTGCATTTTATATTAATAATATAAAAGTATCTGATAAAACTGATAGTTATTTAATGAAGATAGTTAAGTTTGACAAAGATGAAAATGATAATATAATGGGAAGACTTAAAGTAGGAAGTTGGATTAGAGTATTTGGCTCTGTTAAAATGGATGATTATTTGCATTCCTTTATTATTGAACCTCGTTCTATTGAAAAAATTGCCTCAAAGGATGTTACTATTTCAGATAATGCTGAAGTTAAAAGAGTTGAACTTCATGCTCATACAATGATGAGTCAAATGGATGGAGTAACTAAAGTAGACCTTGCAAAACATACAAATGAACTTGTAACTAATGCAATTAATATGGGTTATAGGGGCGTTGCAATTACTGACCATAATGGTTGTCAAGGGTTTCCAATTGCTTATCAACTTATTAAAGCTCATAATAAAAATATTGAGGATCCTACTAAACATTTTAAAGGATTATATGGAACTGAACTTACACTTGTTGATGATGTGGTACATATTGTAAAAGACCCAATAGATGCTCCTCTTAAGACTTCAACTTTTGTTGTATTTGATACTGAAACAACTGGTTTTAATGCTGCTTCAGGTGATGTAATGATTGAAATTGGTGCTGTTAAAATCGAAGATGGTGTTATAACTGATAGATTTGATGAATTTATTAATCCAGGGTTTCATATACCAGATAATATTACCGCTTTAACTGAAATATCTGATGATATGGTATCCTCTGCCGATACAGAAGAAAATGTTACCAAAAGATTCCTTGAATGGACTGGTGATCTTCCGATGGTTGCTCATAATGCTAAATTTGATATTTCTTTTATTGAAATGGCAATGAAAAAATATAATTTAGGTAAGTTTACAAATGCTGTAATTGATACATTAGAGTTATCAAGAAGTTTAGATAGAGGTTTTGCTCGTCATAGTTTATCAGCTCTTGTAAAAAGATATAATGTTCCTTTTGATGAAGAAAGTCACCATAGAGCAGATTATGATGCTGAAGGAACTGCCCTTGTTTTTAATAAAATGATTAGTAAACTTGAAAATGAAAAAATATATAATGTAAATGAACTTCAAAATTTAGTTTCAAAAGAAGAATTATTTAAATTTGGTAGAACATATCATTTTAATGCAATTGCTAAAGATAGGGTAGGTCTTAAAAATTTATTTAAAATTATTTCTCTTGCAAATACAACTTATTTATATAAAACTCCAAGAATACCAAGAAGTGTTTTAAATGAGCTAAGGGAAGGTTTACTTATTGGAAGTGGATGTTATGAAAGTGAAGTTTTTATTGAGGCAAGAAGTAAGTCTAGTGAGGATCTTGTATCAATAATTGGCTTTTATGATTATGTCGAAGTTCAACCAAAAGAGTGTTATGGTCACTTAATTCAAACTGGTGATTTTAAAAATGATTATGAATTAGAAAATCATTTAAAAAAGGTTATTAATGAAACTAAGAAAAATGGAAAGATTATTGTAGCTACTGGAGATGTACACCATTTTTCTAGAGAAGATAAAATATATCGTGAAATTATTATTAATCAAAAAGTACCTGGCGGTGGACGTCATCCTCTTGCAAAAAATAATATTAAAGTAATACCTTCGATGCATTTTAGAACTACTGAAGAAATGCTTTCAGACTTTAGTTTTTTAGGAAGTGATCTTGCTTATGAAATAGTTGTGGAAAACACTAATAAAGTTTTAGATATGGTCGAAGAAATTGAAGTTATTATTGATACTCATGGAGTTCCATTTTCACCAAGAGTAAGAAGTGATGATGGAAAAAGTTATCTAGATTGTAAAAGAGTGGTAACTGACCTTGTATATGATAAAGCATCTTCATGGTATGGCAAGAACTTACCATTTAATATTGAGGAAAGAATTGCTAAAGAGCTTTATGGTGATATAGTTTATACATATTGGCATGAAAAACTTCAGAAAGAAAATCCAAATATTTCTGATGAAGAACTTATTAAAGAAACATTTAAAAATTTACATGAGACAATTATTACAGGTTATGATAAAGTAAATGAAATAGTTACAGAGTATGTTGATAATCATTGGAGTGAGGATGATGGAGAAAAAACTGAAGATGCAATTAAGAAAAAAGTTAAAAAAACTTTAGGTGGTATCATTGGTGGAGGATTCGACCCAATTTATCTTATTGCTCAAAGACTTGTTAAACACTCAAATGATGATGGCTTTTTAGTAGGATCCCGTGGTTCAGTAGGTTCTTCCTTTGTTGCTACGATGATGGGTATAACTGAAGTTAATCCGCTTTCTGCTCATTATAGATGTTTAAAATGTCAAACTTCAATATTCGAAGATGAAAATGGTAACACTTTAGGAGCTACATATTCATCAGGATTTGACCTTCCAGATAAGAAATGTCCAAACTGTGGGGAAATGATGAAAAAAGATGGACAAGATATGCCATTTGCAACTTTCTTAGGATTTAATGCTGATAAAGTCCCAGATATCGACTTAAACTTCTCTGATTTAAATCAAGCAAGTGCACACGAATATACAAAAGTATTATTTGGTGTAGATAATGTTTATCGTGCTGGTACAATTGGTACTGTTGCTGAAAAAACAGCTTATGGTTTTGTAAAAGGTTATTTCGAAGATAAAGGTATATTGAATAAAAGTAGTATAGAAATTGAGCGTCTTGCCATGGGTTGTACAGGTGTAAAAAGAACTACTGGTCAACATCCAGGAGGAATAGTTGTTGTTCCTGATTATATGGAAGTATCTGATTTTACACCGTTCCAATTTCCAGCAGATGACCCAGAAAGTGCATGGAGAACAACACACTTTGATTACCATTCAATCGAGGAGGACCTTTTAAAACTAGATATTTTAGGTCATTCAGATCCAACACAACTTCGTCTTATTCAAGATTTATCAAAAACTGATGTTTCAAAAGTACCTCTTGATGATAAAGATACTATGTCAATATTTTCTTCGACTGATGTACTTGGTGTAACTAATGAACAAATTATGTGTCCAACAGGTACTCTAGGAATACCTGAATTTGGTACAAACTTTACAATAGGAATGGTTTCAGAAATTAAACCTACAACTTTTGCTGAACTTGTTAAAATAGCGGGTCTTTCACATGGTACTGATGTATGGCTTGGTAATGCTCAAGAACTTATTAAAAATAATATTGTTCCTTTTAAAGAGGTTATTGGTTGTCGTGATGATATTATGGTTTATTTAATTTATCATGGTGTTAAACCAATAAAAGCCTTTAAAATTATGGAATTTGTTCGTAAAGGTAAAGCCTCAAAAGATCCAGCAACTTGGGAAGAACATAAAAAAACTATGGAAGAAGCAGGTATCGAAGATTGGTTTATAAATTCTTGTCAAAAAATTAAATATATGTTCCCAAAAGCTCATGCTGCTGCATATGTTACATCAGCCTTTAGAATTGCTTGGTATAAAGTTCATATGCCTGTATACTTTTATGCATCATGGTTTTCTACAAAAGCTACTGCCTTTGATATTGAGGCAATGATTAAGGGTTATGATGATATTAAAGAAAAAATTATTGATATAAGAAATAAAGGATTCGAAGCAACAAATAAAGAGGGTGGAACACTTGAAAGTTTATCGGTTGCTTTAGAAATGGCCGCAAGGGGACTTAAAGTACTTCCTTTTGACCTATATAAAAGTAAAGCAATGACCTTTGATGTCGCAGATGATAAATCACTTATTCCACCATTTATTACAATTGATGGTCTTGGTGAAACAGTTGCTAAAAATATTGAAAATGAAGCAAAAAAACATCCTTTTATTTCTATCGAAGATTTCCAATCAAGATGCAAAGTTTCAACAACACTTATTGATAAAATGAAATCTATGGGTATTTTTACGGGTATGCCTGAAAGTAGCCAATTAAGTTTATTTTAGAAAGGAAAAAGTATGGATAAATTTATTCCAGATATGTATTATAAAAGCATATTTGATATTAATTATAAAAAATTAAAAAAAATGAAGATTAAGTGTATTGCCTTTGATTTAGACAATACGCTTGCCTCTTATAAAGAGGATGTTCCTTCGAAAGATATAAAGGAACTTCTTTCAATTATTTCTGATGATTTTAAAGTCATTATATTTTCTAATGCCACTAAAAAAAGACTTACTCCTTTTAAAGAAATATTAAATCTTGATACTTCATATTCATCACGAAAACCATTTTTAAAAAAATATAAAAAAATTATGCGTATTTATAAATTAAATCCCGAAGAAATTGCTTTTGTTGGAGATCAACTTATAACAGATATTCTCGGAGCAAATAGAAATGAAAGCATAAGTATTTTAGTAAATCCAATTGGGGCTTTTGAACCTCTTGGAACAAAAATAAATCGTTTTTTTGAAAAATTTATTTATAAAAAATTAAATAAAACAGGTGTTTTAAATAAAGGAGTTTATTATGAATAAATGTAAAGGCTGTGGTGAAACACTACAATATGAAGATATAAATAAAATAGGTTATGCAGTAAAGGGTAGTGACATTTGTAAAAGATGTTTTGATTTAACCCATTATAATAAAAATGTTGAACTTAATAATTATATAGATAATAATAAGTTATTAGAAAATATTAATAAAAAGAAAATATTTACAATATTTTTATGTGATATATTATCACTTTCTAATGAAACAATTAAAATATATGAAAATATACAAAATGATAAAGTATTTGTTTTAACTAAAGTAGATATTTTACCTAAAAATATTAAATATGAAAGTATAATAAGAAATATAGAAAATAGTTTTAAAATTAAACTATTAATATTTTCTTACAAAAATACTAAACTTAAAAATAATTTATTTTCTTTAATAGAAAAACATAAAAAAGTATTAATAACAGGTATTGTTTCAAGTGGTAAATCAACTTTAATAAATACTTTATTTGATGAAAATATTACTGTATCACACTTTCGTAATACAACCCTTGATTTTATAGAAATAAATAAAGATAATTTAACTATAATAGATAGTCCTGGTTTTGATACAAAGGTTATAACACAAAGGTCTAAAAATATTTTAAAGGAAAAAATAATTAATTTAAAAAAAGGTTTTGAACTTTCAATTGATAATATTTCTTTATATAGTGATGATGATATAAATATATGTATTTTTATGCCAAATTTAACGGTTAAAACATATAAAAATAAAGATAAATATAAAATGGTAAAGATTAATAATAATACAGATTTAGTATTTGATAATTTCTTTATTTACTTTAAAAAAGGAGCAACTATTTATTTAAATAATGATAGTTTTAATTTAAGAGAAAGTATTATAGGTAAAAAATATGAGTAAAATTAAAGTAATGAATGAACTTTTAGCAAATAAAATTGCTGCGGGTGAGGTTATTGAAAAACTTGCCTCAATTGTTAAAGAACTTACTGAAAATTCTATAGATGCAGGAGCAAGTAAAATAGTTATTGAACTTCTTAATGCTGGTATGGATGATATTATTGTTACTGATGATGGAGAAGGTATGGACAGCATTGATGCTAAAGAATGTTTTTTACGCCACGCAACCTCGAAAATATATAAAGAGGATGATTTATATTTTATTGATACTTTAGGCTTTCGTGGTGAAGCCCTTGCTTCAATTGCATCAGTATCTGAAATTGAACTAAAAACTTGCAATGGTAAGGAAAGCACTTACATTCATTTAAAAGGTGGTGTAATTGATAAAGTTGAGCCTTGTGAAGAAAGAAAAGGTACAAGTATATCAGTTACTAATGTATTTTATAATACGCCAGCAAGACTTAAATATTTAAAAAGTGAAGCTAGTGAACTTGCAAGTATTACAAACTTTGTAGAAAAGTTAGCATTATCTGAAAAAAGTATTGCTTTTACACTTACTAATAATGGTAAAGAAATAGTTAAAACAAGTGGTTCAGGTAATCTCTTAAAAGTTATCCATGAAATTTATGGAGCAAATATTTCTTCGAATATGCTTGAAATTAAAAATAGTAATAATGACTTTACTATTTATGGTTATGCTTGTAAACCTCATATTTTAAAAAGTACAAAAAATCATATGATTACTTTTATAAATAATAGAGTTATTAAAAATTATGATATTAATGAAGCAATAAATGATGCATATTATACTTATAAACCCGAAGGTAAATTTCCAGTTGTAGTTCTTAATATTGAAACGGATCCAACTGTAGTAGATGTTAATATCCATCCGACTAAACAAGATGTTAAAATTTCTAAAATAAAAGATTTAAAAGAGCTTATTACAAATACAATTAAAAAGGCATTATATGAAAGTTTACTTATTATTAAACCTCTTGAGGATGAAAAAACGGAAGAGAATAATTATGAACATATGCAGTTAAATAATAAAGTAAATTATTACGATATAAAGAGTATTTTCTCAAAAAAAGAGGAAGAACAACTCGTTTTACCCGAAGAGGAAGTTAAAAAGCCAGATCAATATTTTATGGATTTCGAGGAAAAAGAAATTATTAAAAACGAAGAGTTAAAGTCATTAAAGCTTTACCCAGTTGGTCTTGCACTTGGTACTTATATTATTGCTGAAAATGAAGATGGTATTTATTTACTTGACCAGCATGCTGCTTATGAAAGAATAAATTATGAAAGATATATGCAAAAGTTAAGAGAAAAAGAAATATCAAAAATAGGTATGCTTATTCCAATTACTATTGAGTTCACTTCCTCAGAATATAATATTATTAAAACTAAACTTGATATGCTTGCAAGTATTGGTATTGATGCTGAAGAGTTTGGTATAAATACACTTGTTATAAAAACTCATCCATCTTATTTAAAAGAGGGTTATGAAGAAGAAAGTGTTAGAAAAATAATTGATATTGTTATTAATACTGATAAAGATTTTGATAGAGTTAAGTTTGAGGAAAAAATTGCAATTACCCTTGCTTGTAAAATGAGTATAAAAGCAAATCATCATATTTCAATGGAGGAAATCACTTATATTTTAGATGAACTTGTTAAATGTGATAATCCTTACAATTGCCCTCATGGAAGACCAACAATTATAAAATTTAGCATATATGATTTAGAAAAAATGTTTAAAAGAGTTATGGATTAACCATAATTTTTTTTTATTTAAAAATATTATTTTTTTCCTAGGAAAATGATGTGAACTATAGTATAATGTTTATAAATAGTAAAGGGGGTTATTTTCATGAGAAGACTAAACATTTTTGTAGATGAAACAGGAGAATTTGGTTATGGAGCAAGAGCCTCTTTACTATATGGTATTTCATTTACATTTCATGAACAAGATGAAGATATTAGTAAAGAAATAAATAATTTAAATAATAGATTAAAAAGAATTGGTTATACTGGAATGATACATATGGCTGATTTAATTATGCATAGGGGTGATTATACTAACTTTAATATAAAAGTTCGAAAAAGTATTTTTAATTCTATATATCAATTTTCTAAAAAAATACCTATAAAATATCATACTATCATTGTTGATAAGAGATACATAGATAATGGAGACGTTTTAAGGAAGCAGATAATTAATAAAATTAATTTTATGATAAAACAACATGAATCATATTTTAATAAATTTGATAAAATCATCTTGTATTATGATAATGGTCAAAAACCTTTAGGACATATATTAGATTCACTTTTTCTAAAGTTTAATTCATATGAACATAGAATAAATTTTAACCACATTGAAAAAAGATTATTTCAAGTATCAGATATGTTAACATATATTGATAAAGCAATTTACAAACATAAGAAAAATATGAAATATGAAAAATCAGAATTATATTTTTTTGGAAATGATGAATTGAGAAAAATATCTAAAGAACTTGATAAAAAAAGATTATAATTAAAAAAGCAACCATAAAGGTTGCTCTTTTAAGCGGCGCTTGGCGCCTACACGGGTTTGGTCCTTTTTACAGACCAAGACAGATATATAATATATCTATAATAATATTATATTTCTCTGTAAGAAGATTATACCAAAAAAAATTCATAATGTAAATAAAAAAACAAGAAAAAAACCACAAAAGTGGTTTTCCCCAACTAGAGCGGCGTACTTACATTACGCTTAATTATACTAATCGACATCTAGCTATCGACCTGACAAGATTTCTCTCCGGTAATAAAATAATACTAAATGTTACTATCAACGTCAATACTTTTTAATGTATTTTCATTTTTAACAATTAGTATATTTATATTATATTAACAAGCAACAAAAATATACATAAATTCACTATTTTAATTAAAAAAACAACCTTTAATAAAGATTGCTTTTTTAAGCGGACAATGGTCCAACACGGGTTTGGTCCTTTTTACAGACCAAGACATCTGTAAAATATAGTTTATGTAAAGACTATATTTTTTCTTTGTTAGTAATTGTAATTAAAGCCTAATTATGGTATCATTTAAAGTAGAGAGTAGGAAGGTTTTATGAAAAGAAAAGAAATGTTATTTATAATCGGAGCACTTTTGATATGTAGTGTATTTTTATTAACTGGTTATATAGTTCATAATAAGAAAGAAAGTGATCCTAAACCTAATATTTCACTTAATAAAAATAATAATTTTGATTATAAATTTATAAAAGAAATAGATAGTAATGATAATAGTTTAGTAAGCCCTTTGTCTTTTGCATATTTACTTTCTATGATTCAAAGTGGTGCAAAAGGAAGTACTTTAAATGAACTTAATATTGCTCTTGATAATTATGATTTACAGCCTATGGAAAATATAGATAGTAAAATATCAATGGCAAATAGTATGTGGATAAATAATAGATATAAAAATGATATTAATAGCACGTTTGCTACAGCACTTAAAATTAATTATCATAGTGAAGTTTTATATGATGAATTTGAAAATGCTAATAATATAAATAAATGGGTTTCAGAAAAAACATATAATATGATTAATCAGTTATTTCCTAGTGATAGTGTTAATTCAGTTGATACAATTATGACTTTAGTAAATGCAATTGGTATTAATTTTAAATGGGATGAAGAGTTTGATTGTAATAAAACAATAATGGGTAATTTCTTAGATAAAAATGTTTATATGATGAGTTCTAACGAAAAATATATAGAAAGTGATTACTATACAGGATTTATAAAAGACTATGAAAAACTTTCTGATAATTCGCAATATGAATTTATTGGCCTTCTTCCTAAAAAAGATATTCAAGATGTAATTAATAATTTATCAAATGATGTAATAAAAAAATCTATTACTGAAAGTGAAGCTCATATTCAAATACCTAGATTTAAATATGAATATAATGTTAATAATGTAAAAGGTATTCTTGAAAGTTTAGGCATAAAAGATATGTTTGATAAAGAAAAAGCAAATTTTGATGGCATAGCCAAAGATATTTATGTAAGCACAATTGTTCAAAAAACATATATAGATTTTATGGAAAGTGGTACTAAAGCTGCGGCTGCATCTGGAGCATCATTTGATATAAAATCTGCTGTAGAAGAAAAAGAAGTTATATTTGATAAACCATTTGTGTATTTAATTAGAAAAAAAGGAAGTAATAATATTTATTTTATGGGCATTGTAAATAGTCCTATAGAATATGATGAGACAAAAGATGTTTGTGAAGGGTAGGAAGAGTTATGTTTGGTAAAATACTTTATATAAGTGATAGTATGGCATATGTTCAAAATCTTGCGGGTAGTAATGTTCAAGCAGATTTAATGAATATGCATGTAATATTTGAAAGTAATGGAGAACGTATTTTAGGAGAAATTACTGAAGTTAATAGTAGCGAAATAAAAATTCGTTTTTTAGGTGAATATCAAGGTAATAGATTTTTAAATGGTGTACTTAGAAAACCACTTTTATCTTCAACTATCAGAATAATTAATGGTGAAGAGTTAATGGCTCTTGTTGGTACATATTCTGAAAATAGTTTTGTTTTAGGCCAAAGTGCAATTTATAAAAATTTTACTGTGTGTCCTAGTATTAATGATTTATTTTCAAATCACTTAGCGATATTTGGTAATACTGGTTCAGGTAAATCTTGTGGTGTTTCAAGAATGGTTCAAAATATATTTTTAAATAAATTTGCAAAAGTAAAAAATGCTAATATGTTTATTTTTGATGCTTACGGTGAATATAAAAATGCTTTTAGTTCAATTAATACAATTGATCCAGAGTATAATTATAAATTTATTACAACTAATCCTAAAGAGGCCACTGATGTACCACTTAAAATACCTGTTAATTTATTAAAACTTGATGATTATGCATTACTTCTTCAGGCAAGTAAACATACACAACTTCCAATACTTGAAAGAACTCTAAAGCTATCTAAAATATTTGCTACAGATTCACCTGAATCTAGAAAATATAAAAATCATTTAATTGCTAAAGCCTTACTTGCGGTATTATTCTCATCAGAGACTACTGCTCAAAAGAAAAACGAAATATTTACGATTATTGAAACTTGTCATACACCAGAATTTAATTTTGATACAACTATTCAAGGACTTGGTTATACAAGAAGTTTCTCTGAATGTTTTGAAATAGATTCAAATGGTTATTTTGGCGAAAGTGTTTTAATTACAGAATATATTTTAAAAAATATTAATGATGAAATTGAAAATATTGCTCCAGATGAAAATGCATTTTATTCACTACTTGATTTTTCTAAAGCATTAGAGTTTACTTTAATTTCCGAAGGTTTCTTACATAATGATACTCTTGTCGATGATGCTTCAATATTAAAGGTTAGACTTACTACAATTCTTCATAGTGAAGTTGGTAATTATTTTGATGGAACTAAACATTATACAAATACTGAATTTATTGATGCTTTAAAATCATTTAATGGTAAAAAAGCTCAAATAATTAATATTAATCTCGAGGATGTTGATGATATTTATGCTAAAGTTATTGTAAAAATAATGTGTAAATTCTTATTCGATTATTCTAAGTCTTTAGAGCAAAGAGCAAGTATTCCATTTCATTTATTTTTGGAAGAAGCACATAGATATATTCAAAAGGATAATGATACATTCTTACTTGGATATAACATATTTGACCGTATTGCAAAAGAAGGAAGAAAATATGGCGTAATTCTTGATATTATTTCTCAAAGACCAGTTGAAATATCTGATACAGTTATTGCCCAATGTTCAAATTTCTTAATCTTTAAAATGACACACCCTCTTGATATTAAATATATTTCAGAAATGCTTCCAAATATTAGTGCAGATATTATTGAAAAACAAAAAACACTTCAACCAGGAACTTGTGTATCATTTGGTAGTGCATTTAAAATACCAATGATAGTTAAGATGGAAATGCCTAATCCAATGCCTTATTCATCAAACTGTAATGTTTCCTCTTGCTGGAGATAAAAAAAGTAAATAGAAAAATTAATGTAAAAGAGCAAGAACTTCCTACATTTAATAGGGGTTGGTTTTGTTGCTGTTGAATGGGGAGGAGTAAGATATTAATCTTACCTCTTTTTATTTTAGTATTTTTTTTATATAATTATAGTATTATTAAATGGAGGATTTATGGATAATAAGAAAGAATATATAAATAATGAAATTGATACTAAAAAAAGGGAAAAATACTTATTAAAAGTATTTAAGAAGATATCAATCTATGGTTTAGTTATAACATCTATTATACTTGTAGGTAATGGAGTTGATCATTTAATTGAATCTTATTGTTTAATAGGAGCGGATGGTCTATTTATTATAGCAAGTGCATGTAGTTCATATATGCTTAATAATACTGAAAAAAAACTTAATGAATTATATGAAAAGAAAATCGAATTAGAGAGTGAAAATAATAATAAAATTGAAACTAATGAAAAAATGAACAAAAATGATTTATCATATAATTATGATGAAGATTATACCTTAAATAATGACTTAGGCTTTTCTCGTCGAAGAAGACTGAAATAAAATTACCCCTTGATATAATCACTATATAATGATTTAATTATAGTGAAAGGATTAATATGTTTAATAAAGTTAAAAGTGTAACAGTGCTTAATAATTATAATTTGTTAATAGGATTTGCATGTGGAAAAAATAAAATATATGATTTAAAACCATTATTTGAAAAATATGATAATATTTGTCTATTAAAGGATATAAGTGTTTTGAAAACTGCTAAAGTTGACATCGGAGGCTATGGCGTAATTTGCGGTGATGAGTTAGATTTATCTTGTAATGAACTATGGGATAATGGTAAAGATTATAAAACTGCTTTTGATAATCTTATGTCTTTTAAAGAGGCAACATATCTATGGGGATTAAATGAAAGTACCTTGAGAAAAGCAATTGTTTATGGAAAATTAATAAATAATGTTGATGTTTGTAAATTTGGTAAACAATGGATTATAACTATGGAAGCAATGAAAAGAGAGTATGGAGAACCTAAATTCAAAAGAGATTAGTTCTCTTTTTATATTGACACTCATTTTACTGTAAAATAATAATATAATTTTTATAGGTAAATATGCTAAATAAATAAAATGTAATGTAAACTTTTAATGATTATATTTATTTTATATAAATAGTTTGTTATAATTAAGATACCTAGTTGATAGTTTATAGCGTATAAAACCGACTAAAGATAGAAATAAGGGAATCTAATTAGGTTATGGTGTAGAATGCTTATTCATTAAGTACATAAGAATCCTAAAATAACTTATGTGATGCCCACCTGCGAAGAGCGCGGGATTTTATCTAGCATAGACTAATCTTACTGGGTTTTTTAATAGGAGTATGTATGAAAGAAAGATTAATAAATTTGTTTGGAGAAAATAATTTAGAAAAGATTAAAAATGCTCACATCCTTTTAGCGGGAATTGGTGGAGTAGGTTCTTTTTGTTTTGAAACATTAATTAGATGTGGAGTAGAAAATATTACAGTTATTGATTTTGATACTTATGAAGAAAGTAATTTAAATAGACAATTATATGCAACAATTGACTCACTTGGTAAAAAGAAAATAGATACTGCTTTAGCAAGAGCAAAAAGCATTAATGAAAATGTAAACATTGAAGTTTTAGATACTTTTTTAGATTTTAATTCAGACTTTGATTTTTCTTCATATGATTATATAATTGATGCATGTGATAGTGTTCCGGCAAAAGCAAATCTTATAATAAATGCTAAAAAATATAATAAGAAAATTATTGTTTCTTTAGGAATAGGTAATAGAGTTTGCCCTGAACTTGTATGTAAAAGTACCTTAAAAGAAAGTTTATCTGATCCACTTGGTAAAAAACTTAATCATTATTTAATTAAAAAATGTGATTTTTTAGATAATGTTAATGTAATATGTTCTAAGGAAAAACCAATTAAAAGTCAGCCAATTTCCTCATATGTATGCACAACTTCAGTTGCAGGAATATATTTATCAGACTATGTAATAAAGGATATTATCAATGGATAAGATAGAAAATATAAAAAATCCAGATTTTCTAAAAGATTTAAATAATGATGAACTTGCTACTTTAGGAGCAGATATTCGGGAGTTTATTTTAGAAAATGTTTCTAATACAGGAGGACATTTATCCTCGAATTTGGGAATTACCGATTTAACTATTGCGATGCTTAAAGTGTTTGATGTGAATGTTGATAAAATAATTTTTGATGTTGGTCATCAAACATATCCATATAAAATTTTAACAGGTAGAGCAAAAGATTTTAAAAACTTAAGAAAATATAATGGTCTTGAGGGTTTTCAAAAGAAAAGTGAAAGTAAATATGATGTTTATGAAGCAGGTCATAGTTCTACTTCTTTATCAGCAGGCTTAGGTTTTGCTTTAGCAAGAGATTTAGACAAGAAAAATTATAATGTTGTATGTGTTATTGGCGATGGTTCTATTTCTAATGGACTTTCCTTTGAGGCATTAAATCATATAGGAAGTTTAAATACAAGGCTTATTATAATTTTAAATGATAATGAAATGAGCATTTCTAAAAATGTTGGCGCTGTTCATAATTTCCTAGATTCTGTAAGAGCAGGTAAAGGATATAATGATGTTAAGAAAAACACTAAAAGTTTTTTAAATAAAACAAAGTTTGGTAAAGTGTGTGCTAATGCCTTAAATAGTGTTAAAGATAACTTTAAAATGTTATATGTAAAAAAGGGCAGTTTATTTACTTCTTTAGGTTTTGAATATTTTGGACCAATTGATGGTGAAGACTTTAATGAAATGATTAAGTATTTGCAAATGGTTAAAAATATTAATAAGCCAGTTTTACTTCATGTTATAACTAAAAAAGGTTTTGGTTATGAACCTGCAGAAAATGATGAAACTGGTTCATTTCACGGAGTAGGACCCTTTAATATAAAGGATGGAAAACCTAAAGAAATATCAAATTTACCATCATATAGTGAAATAATGAGTTCATATGTATTAAATTATGCTAAAAAAGATAAAGATATAATTGTTATTACACCTGCGATGGAAAAGGGATGTAAACTAAGTATTATAAAAGAAAAACTGCCTAAACAGTTTATTGATGTTGGTATTAATGAAGAACATGCTTTAGTTTTAGCTTCTTCTCTTGCGGAAAATGGTAAAAAACCAATATGCTTTATTTATTCAAGTTTTCTTCAGCGTGGTTATGATGAAATTGTCCATGACATTGCGAGAATGAATGAACACGTAATTTTATGTATTGATAGAGCGGGATTTGTTTCATCAGATGGTGAAACTCATCAAGGATTATTTGATGTGCCAATGCTACTTCCTATTCCTAATATGGTTATATCTATGTCATCTAGTCCTAAAGAAGCTGATAATCTTTTGGAACTTGCATTAAAAACTAATAAACCTTTTGCGATAAGATATCCAAAGATAAATTTAAAATATGATTTTCAAAAGAAAGAAGATATTGTTTCGGGTTCTTGGAGTGTACTAGCATCCGGAGAAGATGGTGTAATTATTACATATGGTGATTTTGTAAGTAGAGCACAAAATATTTGTGAAAAACTTTCTAAAGATAATATTAATCTTACAATTATTAATGCTAGATTTTTAAAACCGATAGATGAGAAAATGCTTTCGAAAATACTTAAATATTATAAAAAAGTATTTATTTATGAAGAAAGTATGGAAGGATGTAGTTTAGATAGTGTAGTTCTTTCATTTGCAAGTAAAATTAATTCTAAAAATGATTTTTACATATATAATATTCCAAATAAATTTATGTTTACAGCCACAAGAGAGGAACTAATTAAATTAAATAATTTAGATGAAGAAACAATTTATAATAAAATCAAAAAAGAATATAAAAATTAATAAAAATATGCAAAATGTACGAAAATAACAATTTTTGTTTAAATTTTAATATTTTTGTGGTTTATTAAATACGCATATTAAGCTACGCAATTAACCATTTACATATAATATTATGTAAAAGTTATTAAAAAAGCTAGTGATTCCCACTATAAGAGGAACTTAAAAAAGAAACTAGAGAGCTTACTCTAGTTTTATTTTTTGTTTATTAGAAATTCACTTAATTTTTCAGGTCTTTCTTTATAATCAACAATATCATTAATAAGTGATATAAGTTCAATATTTATATTTTTCTTTTTTAAAAGAAGCATAACAGTTTTTAATGTATAATAACCTTCGACAGTGTGGGTATTTAAAAATTCATCAATTTTAACTTTATCTTTAGTACTTCCAATTACATAACCAAATGAATAGTTACGGCTTTTTGTACTCATACAGGTCATTAGTAAATCACCAACTCCTGCAAAAGAGAGTATAGTTTTAGATTTTCCACCCATAAAGTAAATTAGATCTTTTATATCGTGAAGTGATTCATTTATTAAAAATGCTCTTGTACTTTCTGAGTAACCTAAACCTCCCAAAATACCCGAGGCAATAGCAAAGATATTTTTTACAGCACCACATATTTGTACTCCAATTAAATCTTTGGAAATTCTAAGTTTTACTGTGTCACAAGATAGTGCTTTAATTACTAAATTTTGACTTTTTCGATTAGTACCTGCAATTGCTAAAGCAACAGGTTCTCCGGCAAGCATATCAACGGCAAAAGTAGGTCCTGATATAACTGTAATATTTTTTGCATTTAATACAAACTTAATTACATTTGAAAGTAAATGACAAGTTTTTTCTTCGATACCTTTACTAGCAATACATATTACCATATCTTTTTCAAAGTAGGGAAGAATCATACTTGCTACTTCGTTTGTATATTTTGATGCACATGTAAAAAATACTATTTTTGCACCCTTCATTACATCTTGAACATTTGAGGTTACCTCAATATTATCAGATAATTCATAACTAGAATTTATACTTTTTAAATTATGAGTAGTTTGATACTCTTTTTCTTTATCTTTATTTTCAGTCCACATTACAACTTTATGACCATTACTTGCAAGTTTACTAGCAAGGGCAAGACCATAAGCTCCAGTTCCAAGCATTGCTATTTTCATTTTTTACCAGTCCTTTCATAATAGACTTTATTTAGTCCATTTTCTATATTATTATCTTGTGGAATATAATATTTACTTCCTATATATTCTTTAGGCATATAATTTTGTTTAACATAATGATTTTTATAATTATGAGGATATAAATATGCACTTGAATTTGTTTTAATATTATCAGGTATTTTTGTAGCACCTTTTTCATTTAAATCACTAATTGCTTTATTTATTGCTAGATATGCGCTATTACTTTTTGGTGACATAGCCATTTCCGTTACAATAGTTCCTAAAATGATATTACATTCAGGAAAACCAACTCTTTCAGCGGCATTAATAGCACTATCAAGTCTAGGTCCAATACCAGGATTTGCAAGACCTATATCTTCATAAGCAATTACGGATAGTCTTCGTTCAATTGAGTCTAAATCACCAGCATAAAGTAGTCTTGCAAGGTAGTGTAAAGAAGCATCAACATCACTTCCTCGAATACTTTTTTGAAGGGCACTTAATGCATCATAATGTCCATCATCACTTTCATCAATAAAAACATTTGCTTTAGGAATTATTTCCTTTATTTTATCTACGGTAATATCTTTTTTAAAGGCATAATAGGCTACTTCCAAAATATTGTAGGCACTTCTAACATCACCACCACTTGCACCGGCAATATACATTAGAGCATCCTCGGAAATATCAATATCAGGAAGATATTGTAAGGCTTTTTCTAAACCTTTTTTGATATCCTCTTTAGAAAGAGCTTTAAGTTCAAAAATTGTACATCTACTTCTTATCGCAGGATTTACTTTTATAAATGGATTTGAGGTAGTAAGACCAATTAAAATAACTGTACCATTTTCAAGATAAGGAAGAAGTATATCTTGTTTATCTTTATTCATTCGATGGATTTCATCAATAATTATTATTTTTTCACCAGAAAGTCTTGCATCATTAATTGCTCTTAAAAAATCATCTTTATTATTTTGAGTTGCATTTAAAAACTCATATGGCATATCCATTTCATTTGCAATTACTTTTGCAAGAGTTGTTTTGCCAATTCCCGGTGTTCCATATAAAATAAGAGAGAACATTTTTTTATTTTCAATTAAATTTCTAAGTACTTTGCCTTTACCTATTAAATGCTCTTGTCCAAGAACATCATCAAGAGTTTTTGGTCTAATACTATTTGCTAATATATTCATAAGTCATCATATCTATTATATCATCATATACTTAATTTGACTATTTATTTATTTTGTGTTATCATAGGTTTCACGAAAAAGGGGGAGAATAAACATGAAAAACTTAGATTTAAGAGAAAAATATTATTATAATTTAAAAAATGCACTTATTTATCCACTTAAAAACAGTGATGGAATGCTAAATCTTGCCTCAATGCAAAGAGTATTTATAAAAGGTAATGTTTTAATCCTTGTAAAAGGAGATAATAAAATTAGTGTGATGAATAGTGAAACTAGTGAATTTGAATATTATATCTTTAATGATGAAAATTCAATTGTTAAATACGTAACAACAACGTTTGTAAATGGACAAATTTTAATTACTTTTTCTTTAGTAAATGAAGATTTAGTTATTAAATCAGGTGGCGCAATTATGGAAATAAATGATATTGAAACTATAAATCAAATTGAAAAAGTTATCACTAATAATTTAATTAATACGATTATTAATATTCAAAAAACTGGTTATGCAAATATTTTAAGTGTTACTTCAGTAGACAATGCTATTACACAAGAAAGTACTTTACTCGAAGATTTAAAATATAAGAAAATTGATGTTCTTAATAAATTAAATAGTGATTTAGCAAGAAAAAGAAAGTTGTAATTATGGAATTATTAGGTGTACCAGATTGTAATTTATCTAGAATAGATTACAAAATAGGAATTGAAGTTTTTACCGCTTTAGAGGAGTGTTTTCAAAGATATCCACTTTTAAAAAATGTTATAAATTGTATTGGAGATTATCCATTTGTACTTGAAAAAAGAAATATTATGGCAATGCAAGCTTTTAATCAAAAAAAGGTTCATTATGATTTAAAAACTTTATATAAAACATCCTCATTTTGTGCTTCATATCTTACAACTGAAGGAACAAAATATTATGAAAAATTAAATTATTTAATGTATTATAATAGATTACTTTTTTCTGGTATATGTATAAATGAAAAAGATTCATATGATGATCTAAGATATATGCTTAGACAGTATAAAAATAAAAATATGACTTATTGTACAAATATTAAATCTTGTGTTTATCATGAAGTAGGACATATTTTATCTAGAATGCTTGGTATTGAAAAAAGTGTTGTTACATTAGCTAAAATAAATGAACTTATGGAAATTGATGAAGATTATCCAAAATATACAATGACCTCGGTTAGTGAGTTTGTAGCAGACTCTTTTGCAAAATATATGGTTGATAAAAACTATAATGAAGCAGTAAATACAATTGGTACAACTATTGATTTATTCTATCGTTATTTTGAAAAAGCCTGTAAAGATTTTTATAGCCAGGATTTATATAAAGAAAAAGTATTAAAAATAGAAAGGTAGTATATGGAAAATTTAATTGAACTAAAAAAAATAGCTAAAGAAGTTTATGAAAAGTATATTTTATTATTTGAGTGTTTTAAAAATAATGATAGAAATATGGTTAATGTCTTAATAAACTCGATTAAATCTTCAATCGAAGAGGAAAAAGACATCCTTTCTTCACTTGATTATGAAACACTTTATAATTTATTCGTTTTTGCAAACCAAAATTTAGATGAAGATAATAAAGGCTATATTTATAAACTATATTTTTTTATAATAAATTATTGTGATGAAAAATTCATAAGGCTCATAAGTAATGATGATATTTTAGAGGTCCGTAAAAATTCATATGCATATTCATTTAAAAAGATGTTCGAAGTTATTGAAAATGACACTTTAGCCTTAAAAGAAATTGATAAGGCATTTTATGAAAAGGTTAGAAAATTTCTTCATTTAACTTTATTTTCAGATGTTATGTTATTTCCAAAACTCGAAGAATTGCTTTTAAATGCTAATTTTAATTTTAACAATATAGTTATCGAAGACCAAGAAAGTGAAAATAATAAAAAAGAATGTATGAATGTAATTTTGTATGCTGAAACATTAAATGATAAAGCAATGACTGCGGATAATGTAGTAGATCTTTTGAAAAGAAAGTATTTGTTTGAATATCTAGTACAAAATCTTTCAAAAGAGGATTATTCAGATATTAAAAATTATTTATTTAGTTTAAAACAAAATAATAATTTAATCATTGAATTAAAAAAGGTTATCGAGGAAAAAAGTAAAAGTTATGGAAGATAAAGGCATAAAAGAAGCTCTTTATGGTGTGAGCATTGCTATTGTAAATGAGTATAAAAATATGTCCCTAGCAATAGAATCAGAAAAATTAAACGTAATTGAAAATTGTATTAAAAACATAATTAAATTAATAGGTTTTGAGGACAAATTTATAAGTTGTTTAAATAATGTAGAGTCAGATTTTTCAGTTGATGAATATGAAAGCGTTTGGCAAATTAGACTTAAAAATAAATTGGAGTATTTACGTAGAAAAGGTAATAATGAAGAGGATTTTAAGGAATATAGTTATCACATAAAAGCATTAAAAGATATATATGATATAATTTATTCAGGTAAGCTTGGACTAGAAAAAATGGATCCTAATCTTAATCAAAAAATAAAACAAACATATTTAGAAAGTTCTATTATATGTATAATGCAAAATCCAGATTTTGAAAGAAAAATGCTTACTTTGGGATTTAACATTACTAAAATTAATGTGGATTTGACACCACTTGAGCCCTCATTTGCACTAGAAAATTGTTTTGAAATTATTAATCTTATTGCAAGTATAAATCCAAGTTATGATCCAAAAAGTATTGTTGAAAATTTATTTAATCAAAAGTTATTTGAAAATTATTTTCATACTATGAATGATGATGCTAAAAATGAAGTTCTAATTTATCTAGAAGATATAGTAGAAAACAATAGTGATAATTATTATCTAAATGCTTTATATGATTTTGTAAAAGGCCATAGTCAAAGTAGATAATTAAAAAAATGTTAAAATAATAAAATACTTGATATTTGATACGTTATAAAAAAGAAGGGAAGGAAAGAATCTATGATAAAAGAATATTTAGAAGGAAGAAAATATTTGAATAAAAAGTTAAAAGAGGGAGAGTTATTATTAAATAGCTCAGATATTATCGAAGAGTATGTAACATTACTTAATGCAATTGAGGTTAATAACCAAAAAGAGATTGCAAAATCGTTAAAGAGTATTGCATCGATGATTAAGTATGAAGATGATTTAATGGACTTTTTAGGTAATATTATTCCTAATTGTGATGCAAAGGCTAATAGTGATGAGTTATATTATAATAGACTAGATTTTAAAATAGCATATAATTATAAATCTACTACTGGGTCAAAAGATTTGTTAGTTCATAGTTTTATTATTAAAACATTAAAGGATTTATATGAAATGATTTTAAATGATCCAAGAAAAGAAGAAAATCCTATTTATTATAATAATCTTCTTAAAGAATATAAAAAGTTTATAATTGAATATATGATGTATAATCCTGAATTCGAAAGAGTTATGATTAAAAATAATTTAGATATTACAAAAGCTTTTTATGAATTACCACAAATTGACAGCGAATTTGCTAAATTTATCATATCAAAATACACAGTTGATGTTTCAAAATATGAATTTGCTGTTAAAACATTTTTAGAACTAATAGATGCATTTAATCAAAAATTATTTGAAAACGTATATCCATATTTAAGTGATGAAATAAAAACATCTTTTGAAAATGGTAATTTCCATGGTAGATAATATATTTGATTTTACAGGTATTGATGTTAGAGTAGCAGATGAAGTATATGAGGCTTTTAATGATGTTTTTAAAAAATTTCCAAATTTAAAAAATAGAATTAATTATGTTGGTTCAATTGAAAATGCTTTCGATGATATTAATAAAATATATAAACTTTATTATAATGAAAATTTATCCTATTCTTCTTTATACAAGTTAAAACTTTATTTTAAAATTCTTGCATTTGCTAATGAAGTACCTAATAAAAATATTTTAAATCCATATGTAAATAGTGAATTAAGTTATGAGGAAAGGCTTACGTATGGTAAATCTTATTTTGAATCTATTTCAATTAATGAATTATTTTCATACTCAAAACTTTATCAAAAAATTTATTTAGGAAAATCCAAAAATATTTTTAATGCTTATAATATAAAAGGCGTCATCTTTCATGAAGTTGGTCATACACTTTCAAATATTTTATTTTTGTCTTATAACGAGCATTTTATGACTAATGTAGATGTTTTGATGAAAAAAAGATTTCAAAATTATTCATGTTACTCACTTAAAAATCCTGAGGAGTTTATTGCTGAACAATTTACTTTGTATATGCTAGGTGAGTATACAGTTGCCTCAATATATATTGGTAATTATATTATTAATCTATATAAAAGGTATGAAAATACTAAAGTTTTTGAATATGATGATAAATATCAAAGTTTAATTAGAAAGAATGTAGTATAAATTACTATATTTTTTTATTGATTTCATTTAACTTTTCTTCGATTATTTTAATTGCCTTTAAAAGATAGTCTATTTCATATTGCTGATTTAAATTACTTTTATCATTATCATATGGGCTTCCTCCCATTTTAGCTTTTCTAGAATTTATATTAATATTATGTCCTTCGATTCTTTGCTCTATTAATTGTTGTTGAGATGCAAATGTAAGTAAATATTGGCCAAATAAAATTATCCAGTTACCTATAGAATTGAGTTCATAATCATCAAAATCTCCGACAACAATAGCGCCGGCAATCGCGGCAACCATTGAAAATAAATTAGGATCATAGTTTGGAGGAAAATTTCTAATCATTATATTAAAATTTTATGTTAAATAAAGGAAATTAGGCTATTTAACTTGTTAATTTAAACTTTTTACATATTTTATTATAGAAAGGATGGGTTTTAAATGTATCCATATAAAAAAATAAATCCAACATATATTAGTTCTGATAGACAATTTTTTGTACCATTTTTACTCGGAGGCCTTGCCGGAGGAGCAGCTGTAGGACTTACTAGACCTAGACCAATTATAAATGCAGCACCAAATATGGGATTTAATCCATATTATCCATCAGGAAATTATTCTTATTCATACTACACTCCTAAGTTTCCTTACTAACTAAAGAAAATATTATTCCTAAAAAGATAAAGTAAAAAAGTAGGCTACTTCCACCATAAGAAAGAAAAGGAAGCGTTATACCAATAATTGGAAAAGTACCAAGGTTCATAGAAACATTAATTACAATATTAATAAAAAACATAATGATAAAGCTAATTATTAAGTAATTAGTTTTTTTATCGTTTGTACTTTTAATAAGTTTACATAGATTAAAAATAATATTTAAATATAAAAGTAAAATAATATATAAACTGATAAAACCAAAATTACCAATAGTGAAATCTAATATAAAATCAGTTATACCTTCGGGTAAATAAAGAAGTATTTTATTAAAACCATTTCTTATAAAAGGTGTACTATAAATATTTGTAAGTGCCATATCCATTTGATAACTTTGTTTGTAGTTTAATATTCTTTTTATTCGGTAGCTTTTATTACTAAAAATATTTTCAATAAGCAAAGGATTTTTAATTAAATAAATTCCTGATATAAAAATAAAAAATAAACTTATACCTAAAATTATTTTATATTTTTTATTTATATTTTTTGTAAATAATATTGTTATAAAAATTATAATATAAAATATTATGGCTCCCGTATCAGGTTCTAAGAATACTAGTAGTGAAGGAATAAAAGTAATAATAAATAATTTTAAAATATTTTTACTATTTTTTTCTTTGATAAGGGAAACCTCGATTAAAAATAGGGTAAGAGTAAGTTTCATAAATTCGCTTGGTTGAATAGATATACTTCCAATTTTAAGCCAACCTTTAGAACCATTTATTTCTTTACCAATTATTAAAGTTAATATAAGTAAAAATATATTAATAATATATAAAATAAAACTTATATTAAATATTTTTTTAGTATTAATTTTAGTTATAAAAAAGAAAGTAATAAATCCTAAAACATACCAAATAATATCTTTGATATAGTAATAAGTATATAAACTATTTAGGTACTTTGCATTATAAATATTTATTACACTTATAATCATTAATAAAAATATAGATATTAAAATATTTCTTTTTATATGTTTCATACTATTATTATTGTCTAAATTTAAAAAAATATCATATATTATAGTGGGTGATTTAAATGGATAATTTACCAAGTGTATCGGCATTTGAAATTAAGAAAAAGTTAAATAATTCACAAGATCGTTTTTATGGCAAGATGTCTATTCCAGGGGCAAGTTCAAATGAAAGTATAGTTAGTAAAATAAATAAAATATTTTCGTCAAAGGATTTTGTTTATAAATCAAGGTGCCGAGTTTATTTTGATGATGATGTTAAAGAATGTGTCATCGTAGGTAAAACAAGCACTTATCTTTTAACCTTAAAGGGTGAAAAACTACCAATTAAGGACATTAAAAATATTGAGAAAGTATAAAAAAATATATTAGACAATTTCACTAATATATTTTTTTAGAGTTTTGGCATCTTTACCAAATATTATTTTTAATTGATTATCAATTTCAACGATACCTTGAGCACCAAGTTTTTGAATACCTTCCTTATCTACAAGTTTAGTATCTTTTAAAATGACTTTAAATCTACTCATATTTGCTTCGGCATTTATTATGTTATCTTTACCACCAAGATATGTGATAAGTTTATTTGCTTCAATATTAAAGTTTTTCTTTCTGAGTTTTAAAACCACTAAAACGATAAGTGTAATAATTATTGCTATAATAGCATATTGTACATAAATATTATTTAACATATTTCCTCCAATAATAATTTTATCAAAATAACTTTATTATGTAAATCACATTTTTTGTTTTTTCACATAAATTATAATGAAAGTAAAAGAGAGGGTGATTATTTATGAATAGCACAAATAAAAATGGAAACTGCATAAATGAAATATTATCAGTTATATTAGTACTTCAGGAAAATGCTTGTCCAGAAAACTGTTTAGATACATGTGATAGACCTATGCTAGGTGGTGGAGCAAATTGCCTTATTTGTAATACAAGACCAGTAATGCTATATACATGCTGTGCAAATGGACAACCTTGGTCAATGCCAGTAGCTAAAGAAGCAACAGCTTGCGCTGCAGGAACTACAAGTGATACTTGCTCAACTGTATTTAGAGTAGAAAAAATCGAGGGCAATTGTTGTACTTTCAGAGTTTTAGTAACTAATCCAGATGAAACATCACTAAATCCTTATGTTTCTACGAATTCATTCTTCACAATGGATTGTAGCTGTCTATGCTGTATTAGATGTTTAACTGATTGTTATGTAGATTGCGTTTGCTAAACTTTTAAGGCCCACAAGGGCTTTTTTATTTTTGAATAAAAAGATAATGATAGTATGTTGACACTATAAAGATTATATGATATTCTTTTTGTGGAAGGAGATGATTAAATGAGCTCTATAACTAGCAGTCTTAATGTCAATGTTAATGCTGAAACTAAAAAGGAAGCGAGTAAAGTTTTAGATGAACTTGGTTTAAATATGACTACCGCAATTAATATCTATTTAAAGCAAATTGTGAAACATAATGGAATTCCTTTTGAAGTTACGAATAGAGTACCTAATCATAAACTTAAAAAAGCTTTAAAAGAGACTGACAAAATTATTAAAGGAAAAGTTAATTCGAAAGCATATAGCAGTGCTGAAGATTTAATGAAAGATATACTTGATAATTGATTATGAGAATGGGACGTATAAAGTTGTCAGTACAAAATCTTTTAATAAAGCAATAAAAAAAGTTTATAAACAAGGTAAGGATTTAACTAAACTTAAGACGTTAATTAATAAGCTTATCAATTGTGAAACATTGGATTTAAGATATAAAAATCATTTATTAATTAATGATAGGTATTATAAAGATTGTTATGAATGTCATATTGAACCAGATTGGCTATTAATTTATAAATATGATAACAATAAATTAATACTTATTCTAATTGAAACTGGATCACATAGTAATTTATTTAGAAAGTTCTGAAAAGGGCTTTTTATTTTTATCACAAATCTAGTCAACAAAATACCACAAATCTGGTCAACAAAATGCCACAAATTTAGTCAACAATGTTTAAATAATTAATATTAAAGTATGTGTTGACACGTGTAATGAAATATTGTATCATATAATATATGAAGGGAGGAAAATGGTAGTTGCTAAAGTATTGATAAAGAAGCTGAAAAAAGATGGATGGGAAGTTGTATCTCAAAAAGGTTCACATATTAAATTTAGAAAAGGCACACGTATGTGTATCATACCCTACCATAAAGGAGATATTCCTGTGGGAACTTTATCAAATATTATCAAGAGTACTGGTATTAAATTATAACCAGACTCATATATATAAAATATATCTACCATAAAAAAATATGAATAATTATTTTTATCCAGCAAAATTTTCTAAAGAAGGTAATGCATATAATGTTACTTTTTTAGACTTTGATAATGTATTTACTTTTGGAATCGGATTTGAGGATGCATATTATATGGCACAAGATGCTTTATATAATATATTACCTGATTTAAAAGAACTTCCTACTCCTACATATGATTATATGAATATTGAAGTTAAGAAAGATGAATTTATTACAATGGTTGAATTGAATACTTTTGAACACGAACAAAAACTTTCTAATAAAACAGTTAAAACTACAGTAACAATGCCAGAATGGCTTAAAAAATTAGCTGAATCAAAAGGCATTAACTTTTCTAAAGTTTTACAAAAGGGTTTAAAAAGTGAACTTAATTTATTATAAGAACTAGTGCCTTAGTTCTTATTTTATTTTACAAAAAAACTTAAGCAAAATACTTAAGTTTAATCTGGATCATAATATGCAAATGATGTTACTTCATCTTCAGATGGTTTATTTTCAAATTCAATTTTTTGTGTTTTCGAAGAATATTTTCCTGATGCATCTGTTATTGTATATTTAATCCAGTATTGGTCAATACCCCTTAATGCGTCAACTTCATGATAAACGATATGAGTTATTTTATAATCATCTTTATCATCCCAAGGCTCTAAATGATTATAATTAATATCATTAATACTTACTACTTTATAAACGTTTTCCTTAAATTTAATAATTGGTGTAGCAATATCTTCGGGATTATTCCAATCTTTTAAATATGTTCCTGAGGTATTATTAGCAATCCATCCACGTTTACCTTCGGGAAGCTGTACGTAATACCAATATAGGTTAGGATCATTTAAACTATATTTTATTACTTTATAAATTCCACCTTTTTTAACTTGACCAAGAATATTTGAATATCTATCTGCTTGATCTCTAATATTAATATAATCAGTAAGAATTTCTACATGCCATCCTTTTTTAGCTTCCTCAATTCTTCTTTCCTCAACTTTGGCTGCACGATATTTTTTTACTCCAATAAATCCTCCGACTACAAGCCCAATACAAAGTAATGTTATAAAAAATTTTTTCACACTTTCACTTCCTTAAAAATATCTTATCATATTTTACTATTTATTGCTACTTTAAAAAATGTGTTTACATTGATTATTGTATAATTATCTTTCCTGTGGTAGAATATTTCTTACCAAAAGGGGGATATATGGATAAATTATATTTAGATTTTGATGAACACGGCCTTCTTACAATGCATATTGAAGGTAACCTAGATAAATTTAAAAGTACATTAAAATATGAAAACAATAAATATTTTTTTGGCGTTGAAAAAAGATTAATTAAAGATAAAAACTTAGTAAATAAATTAACACGTGAACATATTTCCTTAATACCTAAAGTAGATACAATTAACACTAAAAAGAATAAAAAAACAGAACTAACTAATGAAGAAAAATATGAAGTTCATGACTTGCCTGATGACATAACATTCGATGGTAAAAACTTTTATAGTTTAGTTCCTTTAGAGTGGACTTGCAATAATGGTAAGTATTTTACTTGTCTTAATACATCCTATACAAGAAGTACTGTTATGAAAATGCTTGAAAAGCTGCATTTGGATATTTCTTTAATGAATGAATATTTAAATGATACGATTTTACCTAAACTTTTTGATGTGAAAGATGTAGATAGAATAGATTCATATGAAGCAATATACAAAATTTTTAATGAAACCCTTGATGAAATTGAACTTCCTAATTACAAAAGAAAAATTGACATTAGCTATAAAAGTGGAAAAATAGTTTTAGAAAAGCCAAAGACTTTAATAAAAATAGATATTCCTGAAAATGTAAAAGTGATAAATTGTCCATCTAAAAAATTGCCTGCTAAAGAAAATATTTTATATGATATTTATTTTCCAAGTACAGTTGAAAATTTGCAAAGTATAATGACTGTTTATAATGGTCAGATCAATTCAATTATTTTTGATAAAAACTTTAATGGAAAAATGAAATTGCGTTCATTAATTACAAATAAACCAATTAATTTTTTACAAATACCATGTAATATAGAATTAATGAAAAGCATTATTAATATTGGATATTCAGAATTTGTATACGTATTTGATAAAAATAGCAAATTAACATTAACTTACAAAAATGAAAAAGAACTTTTTGACTTTTTATATTATTTTATATTGTTAGATAAAAAGTTAGATAGAAAAAAAAGTAGAAAGTTTATATTTGATGAATCATTTGATAAATATGTTTCAGGCATAGAATTTAAGTTTGATAATGAAATTTGGGAATATCCTTTACGTGATTTTCATAAAAAAACATCTTTAAAGGATATTGACATAACATTATGTGGGCCAGAACTTTCCAAAAAAGTTCAAAATAAAATAAAAAGGATGCTTAAAAATGATAATGTTCATTTTGTAATTGAAAAGTTAGAGGAAACTAAAGGACAAGACCAAACCGAAGAAAAGCAAGAAACAAATAAAACAACTTTAATTGCCGATGACATAATTGAAGAAATATTATCAATAGATTACTTTGGACTTGATAAAGAAGATGTAAAAAATAAAGTTAATGAAATACTAATTAAATATAATGAAGATTTAGCAAATTTAAAGGGTGGTTTATCACTTAAGAGTGAAGAAGGCCTTTATACAGAACTTTTAGTAAGTCTTAGCAATTTAAAAGATAGTCTATATCATAATTTTGAAAAAAATTTAGATATATATGATATGCTGGATGAAGTAAATCTGTTATTAAGTATTTTAAATGGTGAAGAAGTAATGATAAATAATTCTTTAGAGAAAGATTTTTACCTTTTATCTAATAACATTCTTCCTTTTACTAATGAAAAAATAACTAATGATTTAAAAAGTTATTTGGAAAATGAAAAGCAAAAACTAGAAAATTATCTTCTTACTGGTGAAAATAGACCTTATGAAGATATGGATAAATTCATTTTAAGTATTAGAACATATTTAAATATAACTCTACTTAGTATAAGAAATTATTTAAATAAGGAAGAAATCCTTGATGTAATTAGAGATTATACAAGTATGCAAATGCAAATTAATTATAAAGAACCAATTAAAAACTATTTATCTATTGTTTTATTAGAAATAGATAAAATTAAAAACGAAATATTTGATATTAATCCAACAAATCTCGAAGTACATAACATTATTGATAAAATTAATATTGATTATAGCAATATGGAAAGTAATGAAATTATTAAATATGTTGATAGTATTTTAATGGAGATGTATGGATTATATTATAAGATTAAATTTAATAATACAAGTAAATTGAAGAAAGAAAGTTACAAAATGAGGTTATTAAAATGAGTAGAGAATTAGAAAATAACGTTAAAATAGCAAGAAATATGCTTGAGTATTATAAGGAAAAACTTTGCAAAGATGAAAAACTTTTAAAAAGTGAAAAGTCTAAAAAAATTAGCCCTTTAATTGAAATCATTACTCTTTGCATTTTAAATATAATGTTTTTTATACTAATAATTAATGGTTTAGCTACAGGAAACATTTTACCAAGTTTAATATCTGGAGTTATATTTTCAGCTAATTTAGATAAAATGGTAACAGAATCTAAAAAAGTAAAAAAAATAAAAGAAAGTTGTTTAAATTGCAAGCAAAATATTAGTGAGGATAATGAAATTATTAAAACTTATGAAGAAAAACTTACCAAAGCAATATCAAAATTAAATGAATTACAAAATGAAAACGTTTTAGAAAGTAATTTTACTTTAAATAGTGAAGAAAACTTATCTAAACCTTTATCTAGAAAAAGAATATTAAAGTAAGAAAGGAGCATTATGGAAGAAAAAGCTGTTAATAATGGAGTATACTTAACATTTATTTCAGAACCTGAAATACAAATGCCTAATAAATTAAATGTTTTTAGAGAAAAAGGAATAGGCGCATCTCAAACAAATTTCACTGAATATTTATATGGAGAAAATAATTCGTATTTAACTACTTATGAAAGTCTAAATAAAAAGCAAAACATAAGCGATAGTATAAGAAATTATAATATTAAAAATTATTATGGCATTAGACCAGTTTTAAAAACTGATGGTTTAATGAGTGAACTTATAAAACAAAATGGCAAAGTTATTAACGAAAGTGAAGTAGTTTTAGGAAGTTATCCCACAGAAATAGTTACAGATAACAGACTTATTGCTTCTTTAAAAAAACTTGATTTTAATTGGAGTGTTTATAATATTCCGAATGGTGACAATGTTACACCTTGCCATACTGTTATGTTTAATAATGAAGAGTATGTTTATATAAAGAATAAAGATATATTTGTTAAAGTTAATCCTCTTATTTGGTATTATGATGAAGCGTCGAACTGTTTAGTTTCAAAAGACATCATCACAGCGTTTTACACTAAAATAGGAATTAATGATTTTCAAAAATATGGCTATAATTTTATGAATCAATATTTAATTAGAGATATTCTTAAAAATAATTTAATAAGTTTAACTAAATCTGTTAATTTAGTAATGAAAAAAGATTCTAGTGAAATGTATTTACCATACGATTATGATATTGATATAGATAATGAGGGAAAATTATATTCACACGATGAAAATGAATATAATATAAATATTGGTGAAAATGTGACTTTAATAAGTATAAATTCTTTGCAGTATACTTTTAAAAATAGTTATAAACATAATCCTATATTTAATATAACTATTAAAGGCGATAATAAAAGAATTCATATTCACGCATTTGATTTTGCTTCACTAGGAATAAATTCAAAAATTCATAATTTGACTATTGACTCTACAAATGTAGACTTAGAAAGTCCAATGATTTGCATTGGTGGTTATATAGATAATGTAAGTTTAAAATGTGATTTAAATTACTTTACTTCGTTATTTTTATCTGGTGATGTTATAGGCCACAATTTATTAAAGGGCTCTAATTTAACCATTAAATATACATCTGAAAAAGAATTACTTTTATTTTTAAACGATATAAAAAAAGTAGCGGATTTACTTAAGAAAAATGCTTTAAAAGGTAATCATATCTATTTTGGTTATAAAAAAACAGCTTATAATTGTGTATCTTTAGATAATAAGGATTATAATTTTGAGGCAAATAATCTATTTGAACAAATAGGATTAGCTGACATTACTTTAGATGGACCTGAAATAAACATAGAAAAAGTTGAGAAAATAGTTGGCATTAATTTTAATCTTATTCATACTCCTGATGATGAACCACAAAAAGAAATTTCTAAAGTAAATGATGAACAAGTTCTTTCAAAAGAAGCAGAGCATATACTTGATTTAGCTAAAGAAATAATGAGTATTGATTACATTGGAATTGATAAAGAAAATGTACGTGAAAAAGTAGATGAAATAATTGATGAATATAATAACCTTTATTCCAAAGAAACAAAGGGACTATCATTATCTACGAATAGTGCTTTGTATACAAATACAGTTATTAAACTAGAAAACTTAAGAGATACTTTATACCATAATTTTGAAAAAAATGTTGATTATTATGATATATTAGATTTAATAGAAATTATGATTAAAAAACTTAATGATGAAGAAATAGAATTAAATTATGAGATTCTAAATGATATTAATACATTAAATATTATTTTAAAATATAGTGATGATGATCAAACTAAAGAAGAACTTATTTTTTATTTAGAAAGTGAAAGAAAGTCTATAACAGATTATTTATTAGGAAAAAAAGAACTTGATTATAAAAATATTAATGAATTTGTTAAAAAGTTTAGATTATTTTTAATGCCAATTCTTACAAAAGTAAGTGGTAATGTTTCAAAAATAGATGTAATTGAGCAAATTAAAAATTATGCTATAAATGAAATGAATAATAAATCTTTAGAAAATAAAAATAATTATATAAGGGTTATATTAACTGAAATAAATAAAGTTAAAGAGGATATACTTAAAGTTGATAATAGTTATACTTTCGAAGAAATAGATTTTTCATCCTTTAATACAGGAAATGAAATAATTGATTATTTAGATAGTTTATTTATAAAATATTATGGAATTTATTTAAGACTTTATGATGAAAAGCAAAAACAAAATATTTATGAAAGAAATTTAATACCTAAAATATATTAAGTGGTTACTTGCAATGTAACTGCTTTTTTTATATAATTGTTATAGTAAAGGAAAATAGATATGAATAGAATATATATGACATTTTTAACTAAAAATGATTTACTAACATATCCTTGGTTAAGAGAGGTCGAAGGTTCTGCATTGGCTCGATATGTTGGTGGCTATATTGTAACTGATGGAATTGTTGTTGATAAAGTTACTGCAAGTGAAAAACCAAATATATTTAGGGCTATAAGACCAGTTATTAAATCTAATACTTCACTTATACCATTTATTGAAAAGCATAGAACTAACAAAGGTGATTTAGATTTTAAAAATATTAGTTTTGGTTCTTATCCTTTACATTATGCTAAAGATTTATTTCGTTTAAGTCCTAATAGTTGTGAGAGAACTGGCAAAAAAAGGACTTTAATACAAGACGGAAAAATTAAAACATATGACGAATATAATTATGAAGGTAGAAGATTTGTTTTTATAAGTGCTGGGATAATTGAAATAAAACCTCTTACATGGGAATATAATATAAAAACAAACAGTTTAATATGTAAGCAAGTTATAACTGATATTCCTTATAACCGTAATAAAAATAATAATTCTGTTTTACTTTCTTATATTTATATGAATTATTACCTTTTTAAAGAATTATTAGAAAAATATGAGGTGGTAAATTTAACAAATTCCATTAGACTTGTCGAGGAAAAAGATGGAGTTTCGTTTGATTATCCTTACAATAATTATATTGAAATGGATGATGATGGTAATGTTATATGTCATGATGTGAAGTCATATAAATTAACTATTCCAAAAGGTGTAAAGAAAATACCTCAATCTGCAAGTAAATCGATTGCTGATGGCGAAGATTACAATTTAAATTTAGATATTGATATTGATGGAGAAGGTTTAAAAATAGAGACAGATTCATTTAATTTTAAGTATAAGAGTATTAATGCTTCGATTAATAGTTTAACGGTTCATAATGTTACCAAAGATGTCGAAGATGGTACATTTAGTTTTAAAAGTCCAATTAATAATATTACCATTCCTTGTGATTTTACACTTTTTTCTAGATTATATTTAAGTGATGGTCGTACCTCTAAGAATTTATTTGAAAATTCTAACTTAACACTTACATATAATAGTGAAAAAGAATTAATTCACTTTGTTAATGATGTAAATAGATTTTTTAGTCTTATTATTAAAAGCAATAAGAAAGAAAATAAGGAATCCCAAATGTTTTTTTTGGAAAATTCAAATAGAATTGGTTTTACTTATAAACATAATTTGTATGTATTTGACAATGCCTCAAAGTGCATACCAAGTAGAAAGTTATTAGCAGATAAAGAAATATTATCTATTTTAAAAGTAAGCTATTTTACTTTAAAAGGGCCAAAGATTAGTGATGAATTAATATCAAAATTATTTCCTAATTTTGCAGTAAAAAAGGAATTTACTGATTTAATTCAAGAAGAAGATACTGAAAAACAAATCGAAGAGTCCAAAAAACATAAAACAACTAAAGAAGCTAAACACATACTAGATCTTGCTAGAGAAATACTAAGCATTGATTACATAGGACTTGATAAGGATAGTGTTAAAACAAAGGTCAAAGATATTGTTGATGAATATAATAATGGTTTATCAAAGACAACTGAGGGGCTTTCATTGACTACGAATAATGGAGTATATACAAATGCAGTTATTAAGTTAGAGAATTTAAGAGATACATTATATCATAATTTTGAAAAAAATCTGGATTATTATGATATTCTAGATTTAATAGAAAATATGATTAAAAAACTAAATGATAAAGATGTTAATTTAGATTATGAAATTTTGAAAGATTTAGATACTTTAAATAATATACTTAAATATAGTGAAGATGAACAAACTAAAAATGAAATTATTACTTATTTAGAAAATGAAAGACAATCCATAACTGATTATTTATGTGGTAAAAAAGAAATTGATTATAAAAATATTAATGAATTTGTGAAAAAGTTTAGATTATTCTTAGTACCAATACTTACAAGAGTATCTGGTAATGTATCAAAGGTAGATGTAATGGAGCAAATAAAAGATTATGCCCTAGATGAAATGAATGATAAAACTACAGAAAATACAAATAATTATATAAAGCTAATATTAATTGAAATAGATAAAATTAAAAAAAATATTTTAGAGCTTGATAGTGAATATACATTCGAAGATTTAGATTATTCATCATTTAAAACAGGAAAAGAAATACTTGATTATTTAGATAAAAAATATATGGAATATTATAGAGTATATTTAGATCTTATGAAAATTAAAGCTAACGAAGAAAATTATGAGAATAGTAAAGTACATTTAAATATCTAAGTAGTTGCTTGCAAAGTAACTACTTTTTTTATATAATTGTTATAGTAAAGGAAAATAGATATGAATAAAGTATACATGACTTTTTTAACAAAAATGTCATCCTTATCAGAACACAAAAATAGGACGACAACTTTATATGAACCTTTTAATGTAAGCGAAAATGGAACAATGCAAACTGATTTAACAGAGTTTTTATATGGTAAAAGAAATGATTATTTTGTATCATATGAACCAGTTAATGATATATGTAGTAAAAAGAAATTAAAAAATAGTTTAGGAATAAACGAGCGCCAGTTCAAAGGTGATAAAGAAGTATATTATGGTATTAGACCAGTTATTAAAACAACTGGCTCACTTGAAACTTTCATAAGAAAAAATAGTATTAAAGATTTAGGTAATGATGAATATATGCTTGGCTATTATCCACAAGAGGTTGTTACTGATAAAAATTTAATTCAAGAATTAAGAGTATTTTCTGATTATAATGAAAAAGATTATTCTATTCCTAAATATTCTTCTATAGTGCCATGTAAGGGAGTTACATATGAAGGCGAAGATTATATTTATATAAGTGGAAAGAATACTACTTATGTAAAGGTACAACCATTAATATGGAAGTATGATAAAGAAAGTAATAGCCTAATTTGTAAAAATATTATCGCGGGTTTTTTAACCAAAACCAAGCCAAAGGCGTTTTTACATGAGGGATTTGACTTTTTAAATGAATATTTGTTAAGAGATATTTTCAAAGGTAGTATTAAAAGTTTAACCGATAATGTGAAAGTTTGTAATGAAATTATACAAGGTGACTTGCAACGATTTTATCTTCCTTATGAAGGAGCTATTGAAATGGATGAGGAAGGAAAATTATATTCACATGATGAAAAAACATATGAAATTAATATAGGCCCAAAAGTAAAAGTTATATCTAGTAATGCTGTAGAAAATTTATTTGATAATTGCCATAAAGATGGAAAATTTGGTGTTGACATTAATATTAAAAGCGATGATCTTACTATTTTATCACAAGCATTTGATTTTTCTAAGTCAGGAATTGATGTTTTCATTAGTCATGTAAATATAGATGCAAAAAAACTTTCTTTAGCAGAAAAGGTATTTTCAAATGCAAACATGCAAGTAGTTCCAAGATGTGATGAGGTATCTATTCCTTGTGATATTAAACTATTTGCAAGACTTTATTTGAGTGGAAATAAAGTTGCTAGGAATTTACTTGATAGATCGTTTTTAAGGATTAATTACACATCAGAAAGAGAACTTGTTTCATTTCTTAATGATGTTCAAAGATTTGTTAATTTATTTTCCAAATATGGAGAAAAGTACACTAAAAATGAATATAATCCAAAAAAACAAGAGAATAATAAAATTGATTTTGTTTATAAACATGATTTATATGAATTTCCCTATTGTGATCTTGTTACATATGATTGTAAAAGTGAAAATTTATTTTACAAACTTCACACTTATGAAATTGTGCTTTCTGGCCCAAAAATTAATGAAAAACGCGTGTCATCATTTTTCAAAGATTACGCAAGAGTTAAATTTGAGTTCACTGATAAAAAAGCTAGGGAAGAATCTGCTGATATTGTTGAGGATGAATCTCTTACTAAAGAAGCAGAACACATACTAGATTTAGCTAGAGAAATAATGAGTATTGATTATATAGGCCTTGATAAGGAAAATGTTAAAACAAAAGTCAAAAATATTGTAGGTGAATATAATAATAGTTTATCGAAGAAAACTGAAGGACTTTCATTAACTACGAATAATGGAGTTTATACAAATGCAGTTATTAAGTTAGAAAATTTAAGGGATTCACTGTATTATAACTTTGAAAAAAACCTGGATTATTATGATATTTTAGACTTAATAAAAAACATGATTAAAAAACTAAATGATGAAAAGGTTAATTTAGATTATGAAATTTTGAAAGATTTAGATACGCTTAATAAAATTCTTGATTATAATAATGATAATAATACGCGAAAAGAACTTATTACTTATTTAGAAAATGAAAGTAAAAGAATAATTGACTATTTATCTGAAAAGGCAGAAATTGATTATAAAAATATAGATGAATTTGTTAAAAAGTTTAGATTATTTTTAGTACCAATACTTGCAAGAGTAAGTGGTGATGTATCAAAAATTGATGTGATGGAGCAAATAAAAGATTATGCTTTAGAGGAAATGAATAATAAAACTTCGGAAAATACAAATAATTATATAAAGGTTATCTTAACTGAAATAGATAAAACTAAGAAAAATATTTTAGAACTTGATAGTAATTATACATTCGAAGAACTAGATTATTCATCATTTAAAACAGGGAAAGAAATTATTGATTATTTAGATAAAAAATATATGGAATATTATAAAATATATTTAAATCTTATGGAAAATAAGGTTAATGAAGAAAATTATGAGAATAGTAAAGTTCATTTAAATATTTAAGTAGTTGCTTGCAAAGTAACTACTTTTTTTATATAATTATTATAGTAAAGGGTGTAAGATATGGGTAGAGTATATATGACATTTTTAAGCAAAATAGATGTGCAGACTCCTTCGATGTTAAATATTTTGAGAAAAAAGGGACTTATTGCAACTCCAACTGATTTTGTTAAGTATTTATATGGTAATTATTCATATTTAATTGCTAATGAACCTTTATATAAGAAACAATTTTTAACTACTTTTGATAAATCGTATCCAGATGGTATTAAAAACTATTTTGGAATAAGACCACTTATTGATACAAATAATATGCAAAGTTTCATAGAAAAAAATGCTATCTCTATTAATGGTAATGAAATTAAATTAGGTAGTTACCCAACAACTATAATTAGAGATGAAGCATTAATTCAAAAATTAAGTAATGCATATAAAGAAAATAAGTTAAATGATAAAAAGTATCATATACCAATAGGAGATAAAATAATAGAGTGTAATTCAATTACTTTAGATGGCGAAGATTATGTTTATATTAAAGAAAATGGTTTATATGTTAAAGTAACGCCACTTAATTGGTTTTATGATGAAGTATCTCACAGTTTAGTTTGCAAAGACATTATTGCAGGTTTTTTGATAAAACTTTCTGATAGAGCTTTTGAAAAATATGGTTACAACTTTTTAAATGAATATTTATTAAGGGATGTACTTCAAGATAAAATAATTAGAATTACTGAACCAATTGATTTAGTTAATCAAAAGTATTTAGATGAACTGCAGCAAATTTATTTTCCCTTTAAATCTGACTTTGAGGTAAGTAATGAAGGAAAACTTTATTTTCACGATGAGAGGGAATATAATATTAGCATCGATGACGAAAGTGTGAGAAAAATCGGTGAGTTTGCTCTTGAAAATTTAGATGCTTATGTTCATAGAACTAATCCTGTGTTTAATATTAATATAAAAGGTAAAAAGAAAATCGTTGGCCTTCAGGCTTTTGATTTTTCCTCTTTAGGTTTAAATGCTAAAGTTAAAAGCCTTAATATTGATGTAGATGAACTTCGTGTAGCGGATCCGTTTATATGTGTTAATAGTCAAATTGAAAATGTATCAATGCATTGCGACTTTACTCTTTTTACAAGACTTTATTTTTGTGGCAAATATTTGGCTCGTAACTATTTAAAAGGTTCTAATTTAACTATTAAATACAAAAATGAAAAAGAACTTATAATCTTTTTTAAAGATGTGCAAAGGTTTATTAATTTGCTAGCTAAATCAGATGAGAGAAATAAAATTGACTTTACTTATAAACATTCATTTTATGAGTGCCATTCTCTTGCAGAATATAACTACAATTTTAATGCACAAACATTATTTTCTAAAATTGGTTTAGGTAGCATTAAGTTAGTTGGCCCTAGTATAAACAAAGATAGAATTGCAAATATTTTAGGAGATGCTAACATCAAATATAGTTTTACTGATATTAAGGAAGATAATACTAAACTGCCTGAGGACTCTAAAACTAATGAGGAAAAACCAAAACTTTCAAAAGAGGCAGAACATATTTTAGATCTTGCTAGAGAAATATTAAGTATTGATTATATAGGTCTTGATAAAGAAAGCGTTCGTAAAAATGTTGATACAATCGTTATTGAATATAATAATGGTTTATCTAAAAAAGAAACTGGTTTATCTTTATCTACAAATAATGGTGTATATACAAGTGCTATTATTAAGTTAGAAAATCTAAGAGATACTTTATATCATAACTTTGAAAAAAATATGGATTATTATGATATATTAGATTTAATTTCTAATATGTTTAAAAAACTAAATAATGAAGAAGTAAAAATAGATTATGAAATTTTAAATGATTTAGATACCTTAAATACGATATTAAAATATAGTAAAGATGAGCAAACTAAAGAAGAAATTATTACTTATTTAGAAAATGAAAAACAATCTATTACTAATTATTTATCTAATAAAAATGATATTGATTACAAAAATATTAATGAATTTATTAAAAAATTTAGAATGTTTTTAGTACCAATTCTTACAAAATTATCTGGTAATGTATCAAAAATAGATGTAATAGAGCAAATAAAAGATTATGCTTTAAATGAGATGAATAATAAAATAGAAAAGAATTCTAATGGTTATATAAAATTAATTTTAAGTGAAATAGATAAAATTAAAAAAGATATTTTATTATTTGATAGTAACTATACTTTCGAAGATTTAGATTACTTTTCATTTAAAAATGGTAAAGAAATAATTGATTATTTAAATCAAAAGTATATAGAGTATTATAGAGTGTATTTAGATCTTATGGAAAATAAAGTTAATGAAGAAAATTATGAAAGCAGTAAAGTACCTTTAAGTTATTAGGGTACTTTTTTAAGAAAGAATTATTATGGATTAATATTTAAAATTAATTGTAAGACTTCAGGCACTTAGTCAAAATGGTCTTGCATATGCAAATAATGAATTTGATAAAGAAAGATATGAAGAAATAAGAGATATTGCTTGTCAACTTATGAAATTTAAAACTGATTTACCCTTTGAAAAAATTAAAGATTTATTTGGCAGTGAACAAGGTTATCAAACTCCAAAAATAGATACAAGAGCTGCTATTTTTAAAGATAATAAAATATTACTTGTACACGAAAATAATGATACTTGGGCTCTTCCTGGTGGTTGGTGTGATACTTTAGAAAGTATAAAATCAAATACTATTAAAGAAACAAAAGAGGAAACTGGACTTGATATTGATGTAATAAAGTTAATAGCAGTTCAAGATAGAAATAAACATAATACTCCAATTTATGCTTATGGTATTTGTAAAATCTTTGTACTATGTAAAGTAGTAGGTGGCTCATTTAAGAAAAATAGTGAAACAATAGAAACAAAATATTTTTCTTTAGGGTAAATGTTTCAAAATTTAGCGAATGAAAAAACTACTTTAGAGCAAATTAAACTTTGTTTTGAGGCAAATAACAATCCAAATTTTGAAACAAATTTTGATTAAAAAATATTATGAATTTCAAAAAAATATGAATAGCAAATAATTCATATATTTTTTTACAAAAATTATCAAAAATAAAAAGTATTTAAAAATCTCACAAATCCAGTCTCTACCTAACATTAATTTTCATAAAATATAAACATTTAGGAAAATCTATCTTAGTATTTATGCGAGAATGGAATAGATTATGAGAAATAAAAAAATAGTTATAACATTAATGACAATGTTGCAACTGAATCTTGCAGCAATGGTTATGCAATATGCCCGGTTTTGTACTTTGATGCAAATTTCTTCAAAATAGCGGGAGGAACAGTCACGCAAACAGATCCATACCATATTAAATAATATTATGCTTTACACAGTTTACATCTATAAATTAAAAATATTACAAAAACACTTTAAATTTTATTTAAATGTTGCTACAATATTTTTATGAAAGAAGTGATTTTATGTTAAATGATATTATTACATTTTTAAAAAGTTTAGCATTTATAGATTATGTATTTTTCTTTACTGTTGTATTTTTAATTATACTTGTGGTATCTTTAATATATTTTATAAAGATAAACAGTAATGAAACTGATGAACTAACTGATAATTTAGTCTTAAATGAGATTGAAAATGTCAATAAAAATAAAGATGTAAAAGATCCGGAACTAAATGAAATAGCAACTGCTTTAAAAAATATTAAACCAATAGATTTTACACCTTATGAAAAAGAAGAGGAAGAAAAAGCTATAATAAGTTATGATGAACTTTTATCAAATACTGGACAATATGAACTAAATTATTTAAACGAAGAAAAAAATGGTGATGTTCTTGTTAAAACTGTAGATTTAAATAATTTAATCAATGTAAAGAAAAGTGAACCAATAAAAATGGAAGTTCATTTAATGAGTTTAAGAAAGGAAGAAGAGTTTTTAAAAACTTTGAAAGAACTTTCAAAATCATTAAATTAAGGGGGATATATGAAATTTAATATAATTACACTTGGATGTAAAGTAAATAGTTATGAAAGTAATTTTATGAAGGAAGCCTTAGTTAAAAACGGGTTTTCTTTTTGCAATTTAAATGAAAAATGCGATATTTTAATTTTAAATACCTGTACAGTTACTGATACCTCAGATAAAAAGAGTTTAAAAGAGGTTCGTAGACTTAAAAGAGAAAATCCTAATGCAATACTTGTGGTATGTGGATGTTCTGTTCAAAATGATAAAACTAAGTATGATGATCTAGGTATAAATATTTTAATGGGTAATATTAATAAAAGTAATATAGTAAGTATTATTGAAAAGTATCTTGATGATAAAACTCCAGTTGAGTATGTAGCTAAAACTCGTGATTTACCTTTTGAAAATATGGAAGTTGATGTATCGGACCATACAAGAGCATATATTAAAATCGAAGATGGTTGTGATAACTTTTGTTCATACTGTGTTATACCTTTTGTAAGAGGTAAAAAAAGAAGCAAAGATTTTTCTTTAGTTTTAAAGGAAGTAGAGCATCTTGCAAATAATGGCTATAAAGAAATTGTTTTAACAGGTATTGATACCGGAGGTTATGAGTCAAATGGTAAAGATTTAACTGATTTAATACATGAAATGAGTAAAGTAAAAGGTATAGAAAGAATAAGACAATCAAGTATTGAAATAACTCAAATAAATGATAAGTTTATTAATGAACTTAAAAATAATAAAAAAATATGTGATCATATTCATATTCCACTTCAGTCAGGAAGTGATAGTATATTAAAGTTAATGAATCGAAAATATGATTTAAAATATTTTTTTGATAAAATAGATATGATAAGAAGTGTAAGACCAAATATTTCAATTACCACTGATGTAATTGTAGGTTTTCCTGGTGAAACTGAAGAAATGTTTTTAGAAACTATGGATACTTGTAAAAAAATAAATTTTTCTAAAATTCACGCATTTCCTTATTCTGAAAGAAAAGGAACAAAAGCAAGTATGATGGATGGAAAAGTACCTGAAAGTGTTAAACATGAAAGAGTTAAAAAATTACTTGAATTATCGGATAGTTTAGAAAAATCCTATTATGATAAATTTAAAGAAAAAAAACTTGATGTTTTAATCGAAGAGGTATCAGAATTTGGTTCAAAAGGACATACATCAAATTATTTAATGGTTCACACAAATGAAAAATTACAAAAAGGAGAAATATATAATTTAATAGTTTAATATATAATTTAATAGTTTAATGGAAAAGTATATAATAGGTAAATTTAAAAAGATTATTTATGAAAATAAAGAAAGTAACTTTGTTGTTACTCTTTTTAAAGTTGAGGATACTGATGATACTTTTATTAAAGAAAATATGGCTAGTTTAATTCACGTAACAGGTATTTTACCTAATATTAGACTTGATGTTAAATATAAAGTATATGGTAATACATTAAATCATCCTAAATATTCTTGGCAGTTTTCTGGGTATAGATTAAGTGCTGTTATGCCGACAACTGAAGAAGAAATAATTAAATTTTTAGAAAGTCCTTTTGTCGAAGGCTGCTCTAAAGTATTTGCCAAAAGAATTGTGGATACTTATGGAGTAAATTCAATTAAAATTATTAAGGAAGATATAAATAATTTATTTAGTATTAAAGGAATGACTACTTTAAAAGCATCAAAAATATATGGAAGTTTAATTAAATATGAAAAAGATGATGAAATAATTAAAAAACTTACTTCTTATGGTTTTTCTTATGAACAAGCAGCCAAAGCAATTAATAAACATTATACAGATATTACTCCGATTATCGAAGGTAATTTATATTTAATGAAAGATATATTTGATTTTAAATTTTTAGATGATTTATATAAAAGAAATATTTCTAAAGATGATAATTTAAGATGTAAAGAATGTCTTTTAAATACTTTTGTTGATATATCTTTTACCGAAGGATGTACTTATTCCTATAAAGAGGATATATATAAATATTTAAGATCTATTTATGAAATAAATCTTGATAGTGAGGATTTTGATAATATATTATCTTCTTTAGTACAAGAGAAAAGTATTATAAAAGATGGTAATAGATATTATTTAAAAAAATATTATGATGAAGAAAAAGATATTGCAAGATACTTATATTTAATAGATAAGCAAAAAAAGAAAGAATATCCATCACTTTTAGATAAAATAAAAGATATTGAAAAAGATACTGGTAAAGAGTATTCACCTGAACAAATAAAGGCTATTGAAAATAGTTTAAAAGAAAATATATCTATTATTTCTGGTGGACCTGGTACTGGTAAAACTACTATAATTAATGCTATTGTAAAACTTTTTATTAAAGAAAATAAATATAATAAAGAGGAAGTTGCTAGTAATATAATATTACTTGCTCCAACAGGTAAAGCCGCTAAAAAGTTAAGTTTATCTACAGGTCTTGGTGCTCAAACAATACATAGACTTTTAAGATGGCATAAAGAGGAAGATTCTTTTGAATTTAATGAACATAATAAACTTTTTCATAAACTTGTTATAGTGGATGAATGCTCTATGATTGATGTATCCCTTATGAAAGCACTTCTTTGTGCATATAATTCAAATATAAAACTTATTTTAGTCGGAGATATTTATCAGCTTCCTTCAGTAGGTCCTGGTCTTGTACTTCATGATTTAATAGAAAGTGATTTATTTTCCTTTAATATGCTTTCAACTATTTATAGACAAAGTGATAACTCTTATATACCTTTTTTAGCAAAGGATATTAAAGCCCAAAATCTCGAGGATGATTTTACTTCCAAAAGAGTTGATTATTCATTTATAATTACAAGTGAGGATAAAATACTTGAAACAGTTATTAAGTGTGTAAATTATGGTTTAACAAAGGGTATTGATGAAACTAAAATGCAAGTTTTAGCTCCAATGTATAAAGGTATAAATGGAATAGATAATTTAAATAAATATTTAGAAAAAGTTTATAATAAAGAAAAAAATTTATTTGAAGTTAAATACGGAGATAAAATTTATAGAGTAGGAGACAAAGTATTACAACTTGTAAATGATTCAGATAATAATGTATTTAATGGTGATATTGGTAAAATAACTAATATTTATACAGGTAGTGATGATAAATTAAAAATATCTATAGACTTTGATGGAAATCTTGTATTTTACGAAAAAAAAGATTTAAAAAATATTACTCTTGCTTATGCAATTACAATACATAAAAGTCAGGGTAGTGAGTTTGAACATGTTATTATGCCCCTTAGTAAAGATTATTCAATAATGCTTTATAATAAACTTATTTATACTGGTGTATCACGTGCTAAGAAAAGTCTTACTATAATAGGTGATCCTTCTTCATTTATAAGAGCAGTTAAAAATAATTATTCTAAAGAAAGAAGAACTTCTTTAAAAGAATTTTTACAAAGTAATTATGATTTGTGAAAAATGTAAGCGTTTTTTTTAATATTTTTGAAAAAATGTTTTAATATAAAACTGATAACATTATTTAAATATTTTATAAAATATATTATA
>CAKOIF010000009.1 GCA_934086485.1 uncultured Bacilli bacterium
ATGCAGTTTAATTATAATTACTTTCTTTTAAGTAAATAAAAAATAGATTTATTGTTAAATTTAAATACCATACTAGTAGTATTTATGTTTAACTATAATAATCTATTATTGTAAAATTTATATACGACTTTATTAGTATTAACAAGCCATATTTGTGAACCATCCGGTTTAGTTAAATATTCCTCATATACTCTTGTGAAATCTAAAATTTTTTCATGTTTCAAAAGTTCTCTTGCCATAACTGACATATCATATGCTGATGAATAATGTCCTTCTTCATCAAGACCGTGAACATTAACAAAATGAGTATTTTTAAGACCTAGACTTTCAGCCTTTTTATTCATTGCCTCGATAAAATGTTCTTTGGAACCATAAGTTTTTTCCGCTAAAGCGACAACTGCATCATTAGCTGATGCCATAGCAACACCTTTTAAAAGATCTATTACTTTATATTTATCACCAGGATTTAAAAATATTTGACTACCACCCATCGAAGAGGACTCGGTAGAAATCTCTACAATATCATCATATTTTAATGAACCATCATCAATTTTTTCCATTATCAAAAGCATACTCATTACTTTTGTCATCGAAGCCATTGCAAGTGGTTCATTTTCATTTTTTGAATATAATACTTTCCCTGTATTAAAATCCACTAAAATAGCACTTTTAGCACTTATGTCCATTTCAACAGCACTTACATTTTTTATAAAAATAAAACTAAATAAAGAAATTAATATAAAAACAATTTTTTTCATTTGCACCTCATATTAATTTTTATTAATTATTTTCTAAAAAAATACCAATTATTCTTCAATAACTGGTAAAAACTTTTATTGCATAATAATTTCTTTTAAATTATTATATACTTTGTTTACTTTAGACCTTTTTCCCTCAATTCCAACTAGTTGCATTTTAGGTTCGATATAATTATCTATTTCAAATATTACCCCCATTTTTCTTATAAACACATCTAGTTCTATAGTTTTTAGCGGCTTCATAAAAATCTAAAACATCTAACATTGAATAAATATTTTTCTTTATTAAATAGATTATCATATTATACTTATGATTATTTTTTTAAATAGTCTATAATTAGTTTAGCTAACTGAGTCTCTTTATTTTTAAAATTATGATTAGCATCAAAAATAATATTATACTTTGCATTATAACAATTTTTAACAATCTTTTTCATATAATTATCACCATTTTCGCCAACATCTTTTGAACCAATAATTATATACATTTCCTTTCTAATTGAATTTAAAGCGGAAAAATCTCCATTATTGGATTTATATGGAATATTGTTTATTGTTTTATTTGTTATCTCTTGAAAATATGTTTCACTAGACATTAGACAAAAACCTAGAAACTTTTTACTTAAAATTTTATCAGAGTAGCCATTTTTTATATTAATAGTTGCCTCTTCAAGTAAGCCTTTATGTATATCTAATTTAGAAAAGTTCACATTATCTTGTGGAGCGAGTAAAATAACTTTTGATATTTTATCATTATTTATTTTACTTAAATAATATATGACCTTATTACAACCCAAACTATGACATAATAAAATAATTTTCTTATAACCTAAATTATCTAAATATTGAACCCAACTATCTATATCATATAAACAGTCTTCAAACTTTTCATATGCAGCACCTTTAATTATTGATTTAAATTTGCCTTCAGAATTCAAATATGGCAATTCAATTACTTGAAAAGAACCTTGATTATGACTAAATAAAAAGTCATATCCATTTTCTATACATAACTGCGTTATATATCTTGTAAATTTTGTTTCAAAAAAATTTCCCGATAAACCTGGTACAAATAAAATACATTTGTCATTATTTTTTCTTGAAAGACAACCAAATAGTTTAATATTTTGCTTTGTAATAGTTTCTACATATTCGAAATTCATTATTACTCCTTTTTTATAGCACAATTATATCATACTTCAATTTTATATTAAACTTATAATTATTTTCTAAAAAAATACCAATTTATTTTGATTTAAGTTAAGATTTTGGTATAATTTAGTTGGAAAGGTTAAAGGTTATGACAAAAAAAAGTAAAAAAAATATTAAAGATGATTATAAATCATCAAAATGGTTACCAATATTTTTAATTGCTCTTCTTTCAATATTTGTTGTACTTGTAAATAAAAAACTTGATAATGATTTATGGTACTTATTAACCGAAGGAAGATATATATTAAAACATGGTATATTTCATACTGACCCATTTTCAATTCACGAAGGATTAAATGTTGTTGTTCAAAACTGGCTTTCAGCATCATTTTTATGGGTAGTATATGATTTCTTCGGAGAAATGGGAATTCTATTATTAATAGTTATATGTAATATTTGTATATGCACATTGCTATATAAAATATGTATGCTAATTAGTGAAAATAATAGAACTATTTCTTTAACATTAATGTTTATTTGTGATTTAACATTAATAAGCCACTTTATAGTTTCAAGACCACAGATATTTAGTTATATAACACTACTTGGAATAATATATGCTCTTGAACTATATATTCACAAAAAAGATAAAAAATATTTAATATGGCTTCCTATTATATCACTAATTCAAATAAATATGCACGCCTCTTTATGGATAATGCTTTTCTTATTTATTTTATGTTATGTAATTGATTCATTCAATATCAAAGAATTAAGACTTCAAGGGTATGAGAAAAAGCCATTATTTATTGCAATAGGAATTTCTATTTTAATGGGACTAATTAATCCATATTTCTATAAAGCAATAACATTTATATTTGGTTCATTTTCAGATCATTATATGCGTATATTTATTAAAGAACTTTTACCATTTAGTTTAGATTTAGATATATGTAAACATATGGCAATTATTATTCTTTTAATAGGTCTATTTTATACTTACTTTAGAGAGGGAAAAGTTAGAGTAAGATACATATGCTTATTTTGTGGAACAATGATTTTAGGCTTTATGGCTTTAAAAGGATTTAGTAATTTCATTTTAGTCGCATTTTTCCCACTTGCATATTTCTTCAAAGATATGGTTCCAAAAGATTTAAGACTAATATTTAAGCCAGTACAAAATGCAGTTAATTATCTATTTATGACATTTGCAATTATAATGTTTATAGGATTTGGTTATTTCTATATCACAAGTAAAGATAAAATTGCTTTATCACATAATGCTGAAGGAGCTATAAACACTTTAGAAAAATATTATAAAGATACTAAAAGTGCAAAAGTATATTCCTCATTTAATGATGGAGGCTATGTAGAATTTAGAGGTTATAAAGCATATATTGATCCAAGAGCAGAATATTTCTTAAAGAAAAATAATGGAAAAGCTGATATATTCAAAGAATTTTATGATTTACAACATGGTAATTTAGATGCTCATGAATTTTTAGAAAAATATGATTTTACCCATCTTTTAGTGGCTAAAGATGATTGGTTATATAATAGAATAGATACTACTAAAGAAAATTATTTTGTATTATATGAAAATACTGATAAAGGTTATAGATTATATGCAAGAAATGATACATTTTCAGATGAAGAAAGAGAAAAGATAATTAGTGAGTACACTAAAGTAGTAGATGAAGCCATAAAAAAAGGTTCAAAATAACTTGAGCCTTTTTATTTTTGATTATTTTTAAGTAATTTATAATAACCTATATTTTCTTCATAAAATAATAGTTTATTTTGACTTTCTTTAATAATTTTACCAATGTAACTTTTTGATACATTTTCTATATCAGATATTTCTGAAAGTGATAGGTTTTCATTATAATAAAGTTCTAAAACATTTTTTTGTTTATCAGTAAATAAACATTTATAAATATTATAAAGCTCGCTATAGTAAATAAAATTTTCCATTATAGCATATCCTTGAATAAACCATAGATATAATTTTCAATATCAAATGTATCTAAGTCTTCCATTTTCTCTCCGAGTCCAATGAACTTAACAGGAATATTTGTATTTTCTTTAATAGCAAGAACTATTCCTCCCTTTGAGGAACTGTCTAGTTTAGTAAGAACTATACCAGTAATATTTGTAATCTTTTTAAATTCAGTTGCTTGCATAATACCATTTTGACCAGTTGTTGCATCAATTACCAAAAGTGTTTCGTGAGGAGCACCAGGTATAAGTTTACCTATTACTCTATTAATCTTTTCAAGTTCATTCATAAGATTTACTTTATTTTGAAGCCTTCCTGCAGTATCGACTAAAACAATATCATTATTATTTTCTATTGCCTTTTGAATACCATCATATATTACTCCAGCAGGATCAATATTTTCTTTACCATAAAAGTCTGTTCCAACTTTTTCACTCCAAAGTTTTAATTGTTCAACAGCACCAGCACGGAATGTATCTCCCGCAACCATCATTACACTTTTACCAATATTTTTAAATTTATAAGCAAGTTTTGCAATTGTTGTAGTTTTACCTACTCCATTTACGCCAATCATTAAAATAACTGTTGGACCATTTTCACTATAATTTATTTTATCAGTTAAATTTTCACCTTCAACATAAATTATGAAAAGTTCGTCGACAATTACCTCATTTAAATATTTTGTATCAATAATATTTTCTTTTCTTACTCTTTCTTTAATTCTATCCATAAATTTAAAGACAGTATTTATACCAATATCGGCACTTATGAGTATCTTTTCAAGTTCATCAAAATATTCCTCACTAACTTTAGTATATTTAATACCAAGTAAACTTAATTTAGAAACAAATTCATTTCTAGTTTTTTCTAAACCTTTTTCATATTTAGTGGTTACTTCATCATCAGTTTTCTTAGTAAATTTATCTTTTAATTTTGTAAAAAATGACATTATAACTCCACATTATGATAAATATTTGAAACATCCTCAACATCATTAAGCATATTTAAAAGAAGTTCAAATTTTTCTTTATCTTCACCCTCTAAAGTGACTTTATCTTTTGCAAACATACCTACTTCATCATATAGATAATCAACATTTGGAATTACTTTCTCTATTACATCTTTTAAGTTATTTTCATCAGTTGGATTAACTGAAATAGTAATGGTGCCATCTTCACTTTCAAAGTCCACTGGTTCTATACCTTCCTCTAAAAGTTTATCAAATATTTCTTCTTCATTATCATATTTAAATGAAACTACTCCTAAATAATCATAATTATAGGCAACTGAATTTGTTACTCCTAAACTTTTATGTACTTTATTAAAGGCTGCTCTTACAAAACCTACAGTACGATTTACATTATCTGTTAAGCATTTAATAATAAGTGTTGAAGCTCCAGGTCCAAAACCTTCATAAGTTACTACCTCATATTCATCTTGTCCCATTCCTTTTGCTTTATCAATCGCTCTATTAATTATATCTGAGGGTACCTCATTTTTTTTAGCCTTTTCAATAATTCTTTTTAATACAATATTAGAATCTGGATCAGGAATACCTTTCTTTGCTGCTAAATAAATTTCTTTAGCAAATGTTGTATAAATTTTTCCTCTTGCAGCACCTGTTTTTTGAATGCTTGCTTTTCTAACTTCATATGCTCTTCCCATATTTTCTCCTTCTTTCTAGATTTATTTTATCAAATTTCCGAGAAAATGTCTTTATTTTATGTATATTTTATGCTTTTATTTTCTACTTTTTTTACCAAAGACCTACATAATAAAACATCCTCTTGTGAAACTTCTGCTATTTTAGCAATTTCTTGAATATCTGTGTCAAAAGAAATACGATATCTACTTATATAAATAATTCTACTAATAAGCATTAACTTTTCTAAAAAATTTTCATTGTTATTTATTAATTCATTTAGACTTTCACTAACTGTTTTTATAACTTTTTTTGCTTCTTGAGAAAGAACTATATAATTATCTTCATTTTTTATTTTTCCAAATGAATAAAGTTTATTTATTTGCATATTTAAATCCTCAGATGTTGGTATTTTAGAATTTTTCCAAAGTGTAAAACTATATTCTGAAAGTGATATATTAAATTGAACTAAAATTGACATCATTGTCTGAATTTTTATATTTATGTTTTTATCACTAAAATCAGGATTTTCATTATAAAACAATCTATATATTTCAATCAATATTTTATCATCGGTATTCAAATCATATTTTTTGAATTGTTTTAAAAAATATAATTGTTCCATCATTATAGTTAATAATGAAATAACTACGTTACTCCCCTGTTTATCACATTCAAATTTAATACCGCTTAAATTATTGTATTCAAATTTACATTCATTGCTTCCAATTACTCTTTCATAATAAATTAGTTCATCATTTTGATATCTAATATTTTCTGATACACCATTGTAGTGAGAAAAAACTTCCAATTTCATATTATTAAAATTTTTAAAAATTGTTGCAAGTATTCCAACATTTGTTACCATATCAACACGATTATGATTATTTACAAAATCAGTTAATAAATTATTTACATCACTTAAATCATTATTATTAATTTCAGTTATTCCTTCATAATTAATGGTAAAACTTTCATTTTCCAAATTATATGATTTACTTATTTTTACCTTTTCCATTTAATCTCCTCTTAACTTAATTATATGTGTATTTTATACACTTGTCAATATAAAACAAAACTAATTATGTTTTTCAATAATTAGCTTTCTTGTTATAAAATTATATACCATTACAATAGCTGTAGCAAATAGTTTTACTATCATTACATCTATTCCAAGTTTCTTTATACCTAAATATATAAGTACTTCATTAATACCTAATCCTACTACACTTAATAGGACAAAGATAATTACTTCTTTAGGTGTTTGCTTTTTTGCATCAAAAACCCATTTTGTACTTAGAAAATAATTAAATGTTAGAGAAACTATAAATGATATTGCGGCGCTTATTAGTTCATTTAATCCTATTACTTTTGCAAGTAAGAATAATATTCCATAATCTATTACAAAAGCAATACCTCCGACTACACCAAATTTTAATATCTGATTTATTAATTTTTTCATATTATTTCTTCATTAAATTCATAAGTAGTTCATATTGTTTTTTATTATTTTTTGCAACTACTCCTAAAACGATACCTGATAAATACATCATTAATGTAAATAAGAATAATATACTTGCAATTACAAATCTTATTTGATGAACAGGTATATTACCTAATACTGGTATTCCTAATATTAAACTAACAATTAATAAAAGTGTTCCAAGTATTCCAAAAAATGCTCTTGGTTTATATTCTTTAAAAAGTACGGCAATTGTCTTAAGTACTTTAAAACCATCTTTATATGTATTAAGTTTTGATACACTACCTTCAGGTCTATCTTTATAATTAACTGGAACTTCCACTAAATGATAGTTTTTATCAACTGCGTGAATAGTCATTTCTGTTTCTATTTCAAATCCCTTTGATAAAACTGGGAATCCTTTTACAAAATCATAACTAAATGCACGATATCCTGTCATTATATCTTTTACATTATTGTGAAATAATTTATTAATTAAAAATCTTACCATTTTATTTCCTAAGTTATGGAATGGCCTTTTATTTTCTGTGAAATATGTTGAGGAAAGTCTATCTCCAATTACCATATCAGCTTTTTTAGATAATATTAAATCACACATTTCTCTTGCATTTTCGGCTGGATATGTATCATCTCCATCTATCATTATATAGCACTCCGCTTCAATATCTCTAAACATTGAACGAATTACATTTCCTTTTCCTTGTTTATATTCATAAACTACTGTTGCTCCAGCTTTTCTTGCTATTTCATCTGTATGATCGCTAGAGTTATTATCATACACATAAATTGTTGCCTCAGGTAAAGCCTTTTTATAATCCTTTACTACTTTGGCTACTGTTTTTGATTCGTTATAACACGGTATCAATACTGCTATTTTTTCCATAGTACCTTCTTTCTTAACTATATACTAACATACTTTATATATAAAAGCAAAAAAAATATTAAAACCTATTAATAAGTTCTAATATTTTGTTATTTTAAATATTTTTTTAAATATAAACCTGTATAAGAATTTTTATTTTTTACTATTTCCTCAGGAGTACCAGTACAAACTATTTTACCGCCACCATCTCCGCCTTCAGGTCCTAAATCAATAATATAATCCGCAACTTTAATTACATCTAAATTATGTTCAATTACAATAACAGTATCACCATTATCAACAATACTATTTAATATTTCAAGTAATTTTTTTATATCATCAGTATGAAGACCTGTTGTTGGTTCATCTAATATAAATACACTCTTACCAGTGGCTTTCTTTTGAAGTTCTTTAGAAAGTTTAACTCTACCTGCTTCTCCTCCAGAAAGTTCTACAGCACTTTGACCAAGTTTAATATATGAAAGACCAACATCATTTAAAACTTTTAATTTATTATATATTTTAGGAACATTTTCAAAAAATTCTAGAGCCTGGCTTACACGCATATCAAGTACATCAGCAATATTTTTACCTTTATATGTTACACTTAAAGTTTCTTTATTATATCTTTTACCATGGCATACATCACAAGTTACATAAACATCAGGTAAAAAATGCATTTCTATTTTCTTAACACCATCACCTTGACAGGCTTCACATCTTCCACCTTTTACATTGAAAGAAAATTTACCCTTATCATACCCTTTGATTTTTGCCTCTTTAGTATTTGTAAATAAATCTCTAATATCATCAAAAACGCCTACATAAGTTGCTGGATTACTTCGTGGAGTTCTACCTATTGCATCTTGTGTAATCATTACAACCTTATCAATATTAGAAAGGCCTTCGACTTTGTCACATTTACCAGGAATAACTTTTGATTTATATACATAATTTTGAAGTGTTTTATAAAGTATTTCATTTACTAAAGTGCTTTTACCACTTCCAGAAACACCAGTTACACAAACGAACTTACCTAAAGGAAAATCTACATCAATATCTCTTAAATTATTTTCTTTAGCACCTTTGATAGTTAAAAATTTACCATTTCCTTTTCTACGAGTTTTAGGAACCTCAATTTTAAGTTCTCCATTTAAATATTTACCAGTTAAACTATTTTTATTTTTCATAACTTCCTCAGGAGTACCAAAAGCAACAACATTACCGCCATTTTCACCAGCACCAGGTCCAATGTCCACTAAAAAGTCACATTGTCTCATTGTATCTTCATCGTGTTCAACTACAATTAAAGTATTTCCTAAATCTCGCATTTCTTTAAGACTATTTATAAGCCTTTGGTTATCTCTTTGATGAAGTCCAATTGAGGGTTCATCAAGAACATATAATACTCCAGAAAGTTTACTTCCTATTTGAGTGGCAAGTCTAATTCTTTGGGCTTCACCACCAGATAATGTTTCAGCACTTCTATTTAATGTTAAATAATTAAGCCCAACATTTTCCAAAAATGTAAGTCGATTAATAATTTCCTTTAAAACAAGTAAACTTATATTTTTTTCTTCTTCATTAAGTTTTAAACTTTCTAAGAAATTTTTAAGTTTTGTTAAGTTCATATCTGTTAAATCATAAATATTCTTTTTATTTATAAATACATTTAAAACTTCTTTCTTTAGTCTTGTACCTTTACATTTTTCACAAGTACTTTCAACCATATAATTTGATAGCCAATCTCTTACCCAAGACGCAGATGTTTCAATATATCTACGCTGAAGTAAATTAACTACACCTTCATAATAATCAGTTACATATCTAACATTTCCAGTTTTTGATTCATACTTAAAATCCAGTTTTTCTTTTGTACCATAAAATATAATATCAAGTTTTTCACGAGAAATATTTTTAACTGGAGTATCCATATCTATATCATATTTTTTACATACTTGTTTTAAAGCACTAAAATATAAATTATTATCATTATTTATAGGAAGAAGTGCACCGTGATTTAAAGTTTTATCTTTATCAGGCATAATAAGATCTTCGCTTATTTTAAGTTTAGTTCCTATACCTTTACATTCCTCACAAGCTCCATAAGGTGAGTTAAATGAAAAAAGCCTTGGTTCTAGTTCAGGAATAGAATAATTACATTTATTACAAGCATATTTTTCACTCATAACTATTTCTTCTTCATCAATTAAAAATACTACTTTACCATTTGCCATTTTACAAGAGGCTTCAATATCTTCGAAAATCCTGCTTCTTTCATCACTTGCAACTGTTAATTTATCAATTACAATATCAATATTATCTTTTTTATTTTTTTCTAAAGTAAAATCATCATCAACATTAACAAAACTTCCATTTACTCTAAGTTTAGTATAACCACTTTTTTTAGCCTCTTCGATTTCTTCCTCATGCATACCTTTTTCACCATGAATTATTGGTGATAAAATACTTATTTTTTTACCATCATATTCCATAATTTTATTAGTCATTTCCTCAATAGATTGACTCTTAATAGGAATTTTATGAGTTGGACAATAAGGCACACCTATTCTAGCAAATAAAAGTCTTAAATAATCATATATTTCCGTAATAGTTCCCACTGTTGAACGAGGATTTTTATTCGTAGATTTTTGATCAATACTAATTGATGGGGATAATCCTTCGATTGAATCAACATCAGGTTTTTCTGTACCACCAATAAACTGTCTTGCATAAGCAGATAAGCTTTCAACATATCTTCTTTGACCCTCAGCAAAAATTGTATCAAATGCTAAACTACTTTTTCCACTTCCTGATACACCAGTCATTACAATTAATTTATTTTTAGGAAGTTCAATATTTATATTTTTTAAATTATTTTCTCTTGCTCCCTTTACTATAATTTTATCCATACTATCCCTTCTTTGCTTTTATTATTCTACCACAAAAATTAATTTTTTTGCATAATTAATATAACATATTTAAAAATATATTTCAAGTACACTTGTTCGATATATTTTAATAAAAAAAATAATAGTTTTATTTGCTATTATTTTCGTTATAAACTTCAACTTTTTTTAAACAATAATTTCCTTTTGGATGAGTAAAACACTCCATACAAACATCATAATCCTTTTCTACCATATCAAACCCTGTTATAAGTGGATAAATACCATTCATAATACTTGGTAAGAAAAATATTACAACTGCAATTATAAACTTTGTAATAAGACCTCTGATACCTTTTTTAACTTCTTTATCATCATCTGATATAACTGCTTTTCCTAGTGTTATTATACCTAACACAATCAATATAATTGGAAGTACTATTTTAAATATTAATAATACAAAACCAAGCCCTTGCCATATTGTTATAGTACTAGCACAAAATCCATTTTCGGTTCCAATATTCATAATTTCACCCCTTTGGTAACAATACTATACCATATATTAGAAAAAATTACAAATAAAAACCATTATTTTGTATATAATGGTTATTTACTAACTTGACAATTATTTGGACTACTTATACAATTTACACAAATCATATAGTCTGCTTCAACTTCGCTAAATCCATTAACAAGTTTGAAACATGCTGTAACAAGGTTTGGTAAAAAGAATATAACAACTGCAGCAATAAATTTAGTTATTAATTTATTAACTTGAGTTTTAATCTCTTTATCATCATCAGCAAGAACAGCCTTTCCAAGTCCTATAATTCCTAAAACAATAAGCATAATAGGAATAACAATTTTTAAAATTAAAACGATTCTTCCAATGAATTGCCATACCTCAGCAGTAGTAGAACAAAAAGCACCATTTCCAACATTATCAATACCTGACATATACAACTCTCCTTTACATATCTTTATTTTACCTTTTTTACCTAATTATGTCAATAATTAAGTATCTACTTTACATAATTTACCTAAATAAACTAAATCCTTTCGATTCGTGATCGTCTATTCTTGTAAATCCTAACTCCTTAAGTAATTTCTTTATTACCACATTATCATCGATTTTATCATCAACATTTGGCATATTATAAAATACTTTACTTCCACTTTCCTTTTCAAAATCAGCTACATCACTTTGTGAAAGTACACTTCTATTTAAAATAATTTTTTTACCTTTTAATTTACTAAATATTTGTCTATCTAACTTAATTAATTTATTTAATTGAATTAACCCTGGCTCTATTAAATAAAGAACATCAGTAAAATAACTTTCAACATCAGCATTATTCATATCTATCAATATAACTTCAGTTTCATTATTATTTAAATTACTTAAGTACTTATTTAATTCAAAACTATTAACATTAACATCTAGATTATTATCGTTAAAATATATTAGATCGCCTTTGTCAAGTTCACAAGCCTTAACTTTATAATTTTTTTCTAAATGTTTTTTTAATAAATAAGTAAGTGTTGTGGCACCAGCGTGCTCTGTAACATTTTTAATACCAATAATTCTTTGTCCTATAAAACCAACATTATTTGTTTTTGCATTATCATTAAGTTTAGGTTCTTCCATACGCATATTTAAATCGTGATAATTAGCAACATCTTTATATGTATTTGGATTATCTATTAAAAATGGTATTGCATCAGCATTTTTAGTAAAATTATAAATACCCATTGATACTAAACTAGATAAATACATTGGTGAGGATACAACATTTGAATCATCTAGAAGTATAATAACTTTAGACATGTCAAATGCCACAGACAAATTTTGCATAGTATTAATATTTTCATAATCCTCAAGAGCGGTAATATCAAGAATCATTCTATTATAATAGAAATTCTTAAATGTTGCCGCTAAATCATCAACTGTAAATACTCCATTTAAAGTTTTTATTACATCGATTCCTAAACTCATTAAAATACTTTCATTTTTATTTGAAATAATAACATTCATTTTATTCTCCTATTTATATAATAATTTTGTTTCACCAATTGCTCTAAAATTAAATAATGTATTAAGAATTGGTATATCAAGTTGATAAAAAACATATATCTGATAATAATAACCTTTTAAAGTATCATCACTACCATTTTTTTGTGCTGGTATTTTAGCGATACAAAATGAATCTTTTCTACCAGTCATAGTTTTTTCGCCAGTTCGTTGATAACCAGCAACTACGGCTTTAGTTTTTTGCTCGTTCAAATAATTTTCTATATCTTCACAAGAACCAGTTTGTCTATATGAATTACTATCAAGTGAATCTATAATCTTTTGTAATGTTTCTTCATCTTTTAGCCTTGTGTTACAAGATCCCGAAGAACATTCTGCAGATAAATCAAGACCACCTGCTGATTCTAATATTGATACTAATTGATCTTTTATTGCAAAAGCATTGGATTGATTTAATGTATATGACATAATACCTGCAAAAATTAATATTAAAACTACAACAATCAAAAATAATTGTATTCCGCCTATTCCTTCTCTCATACTCTACCCCTTATAATTACACAAAAATTCTTTACCATCTAAATAGCATTTAACCATTCCATCTTGATCTGGTTCCGGTAAGCATTTTGCTTTTTCACAACTGGTTTGCGTAACAAAATTATTTTTAATCATTGGCCAAATAGTAAAGTAAAAAAAGGCTATTAGAATAGCCACACAAATAATAACAACAACAAGATTTGATAGCTCTCCCGTAGCCCTTTTCATAACTTACTCCTTAATTAATCTTTAGTTTCACAATCACATAAAATTGTGTCATCACTAATTGTCATATCATCATTATAATAATGACATTCTTGTTTTTTACCATCGCAATCTCCACATTGAATTGCAGTTTGACAATAAGTTCTCGCTCTAATTGCAGCCTTTAATGCTGGATATAAGAATACAGTAAATAATGATAATATTGCAGCAATTGCAACTACAGTAATAACTGTTGTACTTAATTCACCAGTAGCTTCTTTCATTTAATAACTCCTCCTTTATTATATATTTTTATTATAGCAACTTTTTTTATTTTTATCAATAGACTTTACACTATATGTTAATCATTTGTAAAACGGCTAGTATTAAGACTATCATAACCCCTACACCTGTAGTAATTAACATTTTCATTGTCATACCTTCCATCTTATCAAGTCTATTTTTATATCTTGTTTCTCTTGCTTTTTGTTGAAGTGATGAAATAGATTTAGAAAAAGTTAGCAATTGTTCTTGTTTTCTTTCCTGTCTTCCTAAACTTAATCTATATAAAAGTCTCATCATTCTCATACTATCTCTTACAGGATATGTCTTGGCAAACTCCATATAAGGATTAATTGTATCATCACCGGAATTAATCGCATTTATTAAATCTTGTAATCCAGGTTTAAATATTTCTGGTGCATCATTAATTGATTTACCAATCGCAACAGGAACAGTATAGTGTTGAATTAATATTTCAATACTTTTTAAGTAATGTGGTAAAAGTGAATCAATTTGTGCAATATGTTTTCTATAATAACTTTTTAAATTCATATAAGTTATCTTAAATACGCCATAACCGGCAGCACAAGCAATAACAATTTTGATTGCGGAAAATCCTCCGGTTATTGACCACAAAAACGCAAGTATTAAAGCAATTAATCCATTTCTAACTCTTTTATTAAAAAGTATATCAGGATTTACAGCATTACCATATTTGGCTTTAACATAGAAATCCCAGTCACTTTCCTTTAATTTTCTAAATATTGCTTCATTATCACTAATTAATTTGCTAAAACTAATTTGGCCTGTAGCAAACATTATTCCATATATAATTACGCCTAAAATAACTATTTCATAATACATATTATTCTACCCCCACATCTTCATTGTAATACTTCTCTCCCTTTAAAAGAAATAGAGCATTAACAATTATAATAGCGTGTAAAATAATTTGTACATACCATAAATCCAAAAGTTCAATATATCTTTCAGAACCATACATATACTGAACAGCAAGTATTAAGAAAAATAAGGCTAAACCAAATTTAATAAATTTAGAATGAAATTGTTTTCTATCCATTTGATCTCTATATACTCCTTCAACAAGAGCATCTATATCCATTGCCATGTTTTCCAAACTTTGTCCAGCATCTCTAGCACCCTCTTTTGTAATTTGAAAGAATAATTGATGCATATTTTTTACCATATAATATGGATATTTCTTATTAAAATAATCAATTGATTCATCAATTGTACCATTTTGGTATGACATATCAATCATTTTTCTTAAATCACCAAGCACTGGTTCTTCGATTATACCAGAGTCTCTAACACCCTCGAGAGATTTAACAAAGCTTTGTGTTGTATTAAACTCCATTATTACATTGGTAGTATATGTTTCAATTTGTTCAAATATAAATTCTGAATATATTCTTTGACATCTTAAATATGCTAAATAAGGAATAACTGATATAGCAAGTACAGCATATAAAATACATAATAAAATATTATAAAAATATAAATATGCAACAACACCAGCGAATCCCGCAAAAATGACTATTTGAGAAATATACTGCCTAGTAGTAAACTCCTGTCCTAACTCTTTTGCTTTTGCTCTAACCGTTTTAAATGAATACGGTGCATATTTTTCATATGCTTCGGATGCCGTAGTAATAAAAAATTTATATACATTTTCACCAGGATTTTTACGATATAATATTATAAAAATTCCTAGAAATAGTAATATAATAAATTCTATCATAAAACTCCTTTCTATAATGTATCTAATTCAACATTTTGATTTACATTATCCTCTTTTGAAACACTATTTTTTGCCTCACTAAATAAAGATTCATCCAAAACTTTTCCTTGTGCTCCAAAATAATCTTTTAAGTATTTAGTTGGTTTATTATAATTAATTGTTCCATCTAAACTTTTTGAAAAAATTTGATTTGCTTTTGCTTCATTATTTTCATCAACATAAAACTCAGTTACTTCAACAATCTCACGTTGGAACCTTTGAAGTTCTGCACTCATATAACCTTTAACGTGAATACCAATTTGTACATATCTATGAATAGATTTTAGAAATTGTTCAATATCTTGATTACTTTCAAGAAGTGAATACATACGCATTGGAATATGACTAGCACTATCTGAGTGAATTGTTGATATAATGTTGTGTCCTGATGAAATTGAGTTACGTACCGCAGTAACAGCCTCTGCAGAACGAACTTCGGATAGTAATATCCATTTAGGGTTCTGTCTCATACAAGTAACAAGTACATCTGAATAAGATGCAATATTATTTGTTTTCATTGCAACGATATCCCTATGTGGAAATATTCTATCAAGGTGTAGTTCTAGAGTATCTTCAATCGTAATAATTTTTTCATTTTCTTCAGTATTCGAAGCAAGGTATTTTGCAAGTTCTGTTTTACCTGAACCAGTTTCTCCGGAAATTAATATATTACAGTGTGCTTTTACACACGAAATTAAAAAGTTATGAATATTTTCGGTTACATATTTTTCACTTAATAATTTATTCTTGTTTAATCTTATTTTTGCAGGTGTTTTTCTTATAACACATGCAATTCCGTTTGTGGCAATACTTTCGTGAACAAAGTTAAGACGAAGTTCTGTACTTTCAGCATCCAAAAATGGATGAGCCATATTAAATGTTGTTCCCATAACATTTGAACATTGGAAAGCAAGTTTTTCCATTAATGCATTATTTATTTCTGGTCTATTAACCATATAAATACCTTTATCAAGAGTTTTTAACCAAACATTACCTCCATTTGAATACGAAATATCGGTAATGTTATCGTCGTTTAAAAACTCTGTAATAGGTCCAAAATCTAACTGTGAAAATATTGTATCTTTCACAAAATATCACTCCTTTTTATTCTGTTGGTAATGTAGCGGTTTTTGCTAATATAAAATTTTTTAAATAATCAATTGTTACTGTATCAGCATTTAAATCTGTATAATGTTTATTTCTTGGAACTGGTACTAAAGTAATTCCAGATACATAACCAGCTTTCATTAAAAGTTCGTACATATCATTAGGTACTGCGAATAAAAGCTCTGCTGGGGTTCTTGTTTCAGTTGATCCAAAAACATCTTTACCACTACTATCACGAACACCTAAAACTGAAATACTTTCAATAAACTTACCAAACATAATTTTACCAGTATCATCTGTTGCTTTTAAATAAAGGTCAATTTTATCCCCAGGATAAATTGAATTACCAAAAGTTGTATGGTTGTTTACTGACATACTATAAATTGTATGTTTATCAGGAATATCATCAAACACAGAATTTGGTAGTTCTGCTTTAGTAACTACTTGAGTCTTATAAAATAATCCTCCCTTAGGTATTGATGTTCCGGTTGTAATATAGTAACCAATTAATGACCCCTGATTTTGAATTATATCTGCAGTCTTTAGTAATTTGCTATTAACCTCGACCATACCAATTTTATCCTCAGTTATCTCATCAGTAGCGTGAAGTTCCTCTTTTGCATAAGGCACTTTTATTGGTGTTGTTGCCTCTTTAACTCTCATATTGTAAAAAAACCAAAGTACAACTACTCCCGCAAGTACTAGTAAAATAGTAACAGTATTTTTATTTGCTATTGTTTTCTTAAAAAAAGCACTAATATTTCCCATCTTTATCCTCCTTTGATACTATCATCTATCATATCAATTATAACAATAATTATTTTTATTTTCAATAACTTCAAAACAAAAAATCAAAAAAAGAAAGCAAACCGCTTTCCTTTGAATTTTTATTTTAAGCAAATGCTATATATTCAGTAAAATATTTATTAACATTTTCTTCGCTAACGCAAGATTTACCAGCCATAGGATTATAGACATTATAACATTTACCAGATGCACTATAACCATAAATTGTATAATAATGGCCACTATTAGTACTAGCAAGTCCTGAACCACTCGGAGGATATGTTCCCGGAGCCAATGATGCTACAACTGGGTGACCTGACTTTAATTGTTCATATATTGCATCAGCATATCCACCCGTTTTACTTCCAAAAGAACCACCACTTGCAACTGGACTAATACCTATAGATTGATAAAATGAATTACCACTTGCATAAGATGCTTTTCTACCACAAAATCCTGCATCACTTGAAGTATAATTGTAAGATTCTGGATTACCATTTAAACCAGATTTAAACATTCCAACATAGGCGCCAGCAGCAACATTATTATAGTCACTACTTGAAACACCCGTATAATCTTTTAATGCTTGACCTTTACCAAGCATATATGCTGCCTCTGTTATAGCGATTGGTCCACAAGCACAACCAAAATTAACATTAAACGATCCCCAAGTAGTATCAACATTTATATTTCTTTGGGTTTGACTAATGCTTGCAGGTGTACCAGCATTTTGATCAGCTTTTTCACCATTATTTGGCGTTTCTTCTGTAGGATTACTAGGATTATTCGGAGTTGTTGGGTTTGAACTTCCTCCTCCAGTATATCTATTTCCATCTTCCTCAACTGAGGCATTATTAACAGGGTCAACTTTAGATTCTAATATAGCATCTACTTTATTAACAATATCAAAAGTTGTTGAATCTCCACTTACATTAAATGCTCCTGATTTACTTGATACTTTTACACCTATTTTCGGAGGTGCTTCGTAAACTTCAGTAAATTCAATCGTATAAGTTGTTGAAAATGAGGCCTCTTCAGCAAATCTTCTTAAAAATACTTCATAGAACTTTTCTTTATTCATTTTAAGTTCTCCATAAGTACGATAATAACCATAATCAATTGCATCAACCATTGATGCCTCTGAAATTTCTTTTATTAAATAATAATCTTGAGTATTTGTTGATGTAAAGCTTTGGATAAGAAGGAGTACAACTATAATAAATACTCCAAAAACCATTAGCCAATATCCCCAATAGGATTCTTTCATATTTTTACTCCCTCCTTACTTCCAAGATGGTCCAACATCTGGAATTCCATCGCCATTAACATCTAGAGAACTAAATGTATATATAGTCCAATAATCATTTGTTACAATTATGTTATCACTATTAAATCCTTCAATAGCAGGTTGTGGTGTATAACGTCCTGGACTAAATTTTTCTTTATCTCTAGTACGCGCATCACCATTTTTAATATCTACCTCTCCACCAAATTTACCATCTGCTAGATCATCGATAAATGAAGAATAACAGAATATATTAGCCATTACACATTTACCAGAATCTCCTTCTTTTTTCCATGTATAGCCAGCTTTTTTACAGCCTTCTTCATCTCTATCAATCTGATAATCATAACATGTCATTGTATCATTATTGTAAGATTCTTGAGCTTTGTTATATTCACGTATCTTAGTAATCATATTTGAATCCATAACTACTTTTAATGAATAATCCTCAACTTTTGTGCTTCCTGATTCAGATGGTGTTTCCTCTGAAGTAATATCTTTTGCTCTAGCAGTAATTTCATCAATTGTATCTTTAGCTTTTCTTGCAACTAATGAATTTTTATAAACACTTGGATCACTTTCCCAGTTAAAACCTATATCTCGATCATTAGGGAATAAATTACCTGGACTTACTGGTCTAAAATCATAATTTGGTTTATTTGCATTGTCTTTACCACCCTCAGGTGTTACGGAGCAAACACCAATACATTTTACAGTACAATTTGGACAACAGTTGAAGTTGTTTTCACACGCTTCTCCAGGTTGACATCCTACTGCAAGAAGTGTTTCTTCTCTTGTAGCACCCTCCCTAACTTCTTTACAACTTTTTTCATCATAATGGGTTGTACTACATACATAATAACTTTGTGATTTTTCAACACAGTATGGTCCACCATCGTTTACAGGGCAAAGTCTTTCTTGACATTTATCCCAATCTTCATTAGCTTCACACTCTGTTTTATAGTGGTTATTTCCAGATGCATCTGTACAAGTATTTTGATTTACTTCGTATGTACAAGCATATTCATTTGAATTAACTTCATCATTATTTTTAGTAGTAGCACTACCTCTTATTTTAGTTGATAAGCTATTACTTAAATTACTGTAAATTCTACCAGTATCACCAGTATCGTAGAATGTACCAAAATTATTTAATGTTAATTTATAATAATATGTTCCTGTAGGTGTATTAATTCCCACTGGTAAACCATCTACAATATCATAATTTTTTATTTCGTGTTCTGGTGTTGCTTCAATCTTAACATCACCATCATCGTGGCCAGTATAATAAACTCTCTCAGTTTTATAAGTTCCTTTTGAAGATGCTATTTTATGAACATAATCAACCTTTGTAATTATATGTAATGAATTATCTAAATTATTTCCAACGTGAACAACACCCTCAATATCTGTATCAAGGTCTTCATCAAGAACAGTCCATTGTGTTTCATCTTGATATTCTAATGAATTATTACCTTTACATTGTTCATACTCATTATCAATAGCACCATCACAATACCAAGTGGCTACGTGAGTATCATCATCAATATCTTGAATCGAATCACTTGCCATACAGTAAGGCTTTTTACTTAAATTTGGAGTAGTTTTTATGGCTTCCAAACTATCTATCTTTACACATTTGCCATCTTTTGACATTGCTTCAATAGCGTTACTATCGCCGACTACAACAGCATCAGGACTATACATAAAGTCACAATTCATTCCATGTTCACAAGAAGCACCTTGAACTGAACTAATCCATCTTGTTGATGAAATACCTGGTTCAGGTTCTTCATAACTATATTGAACATCAGGATTATATCTATAAATCATATCCCAATATGCTTTTTCATTATCTCGATTTAAACCCATATTTTTATCTTTTTCTAATTGCTTATTTGGATAATCGTGATCTGCAACACAAGAATTGTAATTATCAATAATATCCCTAAGATCTTGCATCAAAGTTTTAAGTGTTTGTTTTGCTGCTTGGGCATTTCCCTTAAAAGTATCTTTTTGTTCTTTCCAATGTTCTTGAGCAGTCATTACAATTTTACATTCGCCTGAGGTTGAACAAGAATTACCAGATGCTGAACAAGTTTTACCATTTTCAAATTTACCAAATTGAGTTGGATTAATCGAACCAGTAGATACATCTATAGTCCATTTATCTTCACCTTCTGTAATAGTTGCATATTGATATTTATCACTGTGAACTACATTATAAATATAATCGTAAGGCTTTGATTCACTTGAATCGCAACCAGCAAACGTGCCATCAGTATTATATGTAGCGTTACAAGTCTCTTGAGAACATATCATAGGATCTGCTTGTGTCCATTGATATTGCTTGTAATTTTCATAATTTTTTAACCATTCATTATAAGTGTCAAGTATTTCTTTTTGTTTTTTAACAACATCCTCAGTATATTTTTTATAATCTAATTTAGTCGTATAGCAATCTTGTTGTCCTTTTAATGAAACACTAATTTGGAAATATCTTCCTGATTCAGTACTTCTTTTATAAGGAACACCAAATATGTAATCTTCCTTACATTTAACTTCACAATAAGCATTATCTGCAACCATATCAGCATATTCATTATCAACTAACTTATATGGATTTTCTGCTTTATCTTTACTATTTTTAGAAAGTAAACATTTCTTAATATTATATTTACCACTTTCAGCATTGTATGCCTCTCTAAATTCATATTCTACATTTCCATTTTCATCAGGTTCTTCACCATCTTCACAAATATTTGGAAGTGTTGAAGTTGGATCACAAGTTGTTTCATCACATAAACTTGTATCTAATTCAAACTCATCTTGAATAGGTTCTCCCTCAGAAGCAATAAAGAATCTTTGTTGGCCAGTTGAATTTCCAGCAGCATATAATACCGCTCCCCCATCTTCATTAGAATATTCATATTTAAATTTAATTTTTACTTCACAGTCTTCTTCTTCAGACTCCTCATCAGATACTTCCTGTGAATCTTCACTTGAAGGACGTGATACTAAGAAACCTACATAAATAGTTCCTTTTCTTCCCTCTAATTTTTTAGAAAGGTCCTCACCTTCAGAAATAGACTCCCATCCATCTTCAGTTTGTAAAAATTCTTTAGAAGCACCAAGTAATTTTACTTCAGTGGCTTCGTTTTCTTTTTCAACTTCGAATCCTAAATATTTAAAATATTCAGAGTCAGAACTTGCATCAGTTATATTATTTATATCAATTTTAACAGAAACGATTTTCTTTATTACACCATCGGCTTTTTCAGGTTCAGTAGCAGGTCCTTTTTCAACCTTACTTTCTCCACCTTCATTACCAAACTTTTCATTTGCATAATTCATTGCATCAATTAAAAGTTGTTTAATGCCATCGAAACCGCCACAGCTTACAGATGCACCACTACCAGAACCGGTTCCACCGCCGCCATTACCGCCGCTTGAAGAATCTGTTAATTTATAACAACCATTTGCTTGCTCTACACATTTTTGGTTTTTACCTTTATGTCTGAAACAATAGTCCTTAGTGTGAATGTCGGAACCACTTTGATTGCAATATGCTTCAGTGAATTCTTTAGGCTCAATTCTATAACAGCCATTGATTTTTGAACATTTTTTTGAAGTTGAATCAGAAGTTTTTGATCGTGCAATTTCACAATTCTCTTGTGGATAATACATTCCTTTCTTCTCACAACAAGATTTAATTTCTGATGTTGAACCAGAACATACGTTAGAACTAGAAGAACCACCAGAAGAACCGCTTCCTTTTCTTTCTAATCTATAACAAATACTACCAGTTTTTTTTGTACAAACCCAATCATGATACTCTCCTTTTGGATCATTATTATTTCTATTATTAGCAATAGATTCACAATTTTTTTGAGTTAAATCACCTTCAGTATCAGTACAGGCAGATTTAGATTTCCTACAACCAGTATTTTCATCTCTTTCATCATCTGGGCAAATAATACCTTGATATTCATTAGGCGTACATTTATCACAAGGTGCCCAATTAAGTTGCTTCCATTTTTTAGTTTCACTATCATATTTACACTTTAATTTTGCTTTGTTTGAACATTCAGCCGCTGTATTAAAAGAACAAGTATCAACTATTTTACAGCCGTGCTTTTCAGTTGATTTAAATCTTTCTCCAGTATAACATTCAAACACTTTATCTTTTATTGTTGGGCAATTATCTGTTGATGAAGTTGAAGGTATATAACAATTATTTGAATCTAAATGGCAACCTTTGCCTGTTGCATCAGCACATTGTGCAGCGGTAGTATATTTACATTTACCTTCTAACAAATTATATTTTTCAAATCCTAAAAGAGCTAAACTTTTACCACCTTCATCAGTATTTTCTTCATTATTACTATTTTTCTTGCTAGTATTTGATAAAAACTCAGTTAATGTTGAATTAAATGTTGAATCAGATTTCATACAATTAACTGCAGCATCTATTTTTGCTAAATAATCTGCTGTTCCAGTATGAGACCAATTAAGCATACCTTTTGATACAAGAAGTCTAATTGCTAAATGTATTTGTTCTTTATCAGCACCATTTTTCATTAAATAAAGAACTGCATAGTCGCCTTTAAGTTTTGGCATCATTCTACTTACAACATAAGAAGCACCGGCTCCAGCAGCCTTACCTCTATCCATACAGTATGCATCATAAGTTTTTCCTCCACCTGTAACAGTATGGAGTTGATATTGTTCATTAAAGCCATATGATGCTGAATGATTTTGTGATGCTCCTGGAGATAAAGTAAATTGGTCTCCTACATTAAGAGCATTAACATTAACCATTATAGATAATAATAAAAATATAAATATTGATTTAATTATCTTTTTCATATAATATCCTTTCTTCTTTTTACCTGAAGGAAAATAACTACTCCCCCAACAACAAGTATTGTACAACCTGCTCCTATAAATATTTCTTTATGTTCTTTTATAAATTCTCCTAATTTTTGAAAAAAAGATTTATTTTTTTCTTCCTCTTCTTGTTTCTTTTTATTTTCATATTCCTGAAATTTATTCATAAAATCAGTTATTTCCATATCTTCAAAAGAAACATATTTTTCGCATAAATAAAATTCAGGATTATCTTGGCAAAAACCGAAATCATAAAATTCATTATATCTTGGAGTTGTCAAATAAAATGTTCTAACCTTCTTCTTAGGACAAGTTGTATTTGTAGATGGATAAACATCAAACGTAAAAGTATGTGTTTCCATAATATCTTCTAAATCAAAACTTGCAACTCCATCTTTAACATCTAAATAATTAAACGTTTTATTAAAACCTTTAGTTTTAACTGTTACATAAAAGTTTTCACTTAAATTTAGTATAGATATTTTAAAATAATTATATCCTTCACACTCAGACTGGCCATCGTTACAACTAAATGATGAATCAAACTGTCCTGTCTGTTCTTCATAAATCGCCTTTATTGTCGCCGCTTCACTATTGAGTTTAGCTTGCTCCTCATAATCACACACCGCGTGAACATTTTTTGTTATTAATAATACTGCAAGTAAAACAAAAATTTTCTTTACATCTTTCATAATGCTTAGCACCATCCCTACTATTAAAATAGTACCATATTCTTTTTTTATTTTCAATAAAAACTAAACTTTTTTGTTAAATAATGGGTTTATTTATCACAAAAAATAAATAAAAATCTTCATTACTGACTTTTATTTATTTTGATTATTATAGTAATTAAATTCTGATAGTTCTATAGCAAGCTGTTCAAGGTCATCATCACCCTCAATTTCATTTAATTCAAATATTAAACTAGATAAATTATCGAACTTCTTATAATCAACATCGTACTTTTCTAATGTTTTTATTTCATTATTAGATAAATACATTTTATTTTCTCTTTCTTTTTTCAAATCATCTGTATCAAATACAAATTCTTTATTATTACATTCTTTCTTCATTTTCATATAATCCTTTATAAACTTTTGATTTTTTTAATAACTCTTTATGAGTACCTTTTGATTCCAATTTACCATTTTCAATAACTAGTATTCCATCAGCATCAATTATAGTGGATAGTCTATGAGCAATTATTATAATAGTATGATCTTTTGCTAAATTATCTATTGTCATTTTTATATATTTTTGACTTTCATTATCAAGTGCTGAAGTTGCTTCATCAAATAATATTATTTTTGTATCTAATAAAAGTGTTCTTGCTATAGCAAGTCTTTGTTTTTGACCTCCGGAAAGATTTATTCCTCCCTCACCAATAATTGTATTATATTTTTTAGGTAAACTTTCTATATATTCATCAATATATGCTTTTTTACATACTTCTTTTACCTCTTTTAAAGTAATATCTGGTTTAACTATTTTAAAATTTTCAAAGATAGACATATTAAATAAAAATGGATTTTGTCTAACACAAGAAATAGTTTTTCTTAAGGATTCTTCGGTAAGTTCTTTAATATCTACACCATCAATTAAAACTTCTCCATTTGTTACATCAAAATATCTAAGTAATAAATTAAATATGGTTGTTTTACCATTACCGCTTCTTCCTACAATAGCGTTTTTTTGATTAGTTTTAATATTTAATGATAAATTATCAAGTGTTAAATTTTCTTTTTTAGTATATTTAAATGATACATTTTTAAAAGTAACATTTCCTTTAGGATTATTTAAATTAATATCTCCATAAATTTCATCTTTAAATATTTTATTATTAACTACTTCATCAATTCTAGATAATGATACTTTTACTTTATTGTAATTTACTCCAAAAGAGGAAAGTGTTTCCGCAACTTCATCTATTCGCCAAATATAAGTATGAACCATCATAAGTACACTATAAACAATATGACCTTTTATAAAAAGATATCCACATGTTAATAAAATAATAAATTGTAATACATAATAAACTATATTATTTAATCCATTATATACTGATTCATATCTATTTATTTTCAAAGATTTATTACAATAATTATCAATATCATTATTTATTAAATTAATCATATTATTTTTAATACCTAATGCTTTAATTTCTCTAATTCCAGTTAAATTCTCTGTTGCTCTTTTTATAAGTTTATCACTTTCCTTTTTAATTTCTTTTTGAGTACTTTTAATAACAGGAAAATATTTCGAAGAAATTATACCCATAATTATTGCAAAAATAGTTATTTCAATACCAATAAAAATAGATATTTTAAATGATACTACAACAATTATTAATGCCATAATTATCTTTAAAATCATTTTTACTAGTTGATTAAGTAAATCAAGTACTCTATCTGGATCCGAAGAAAGTCTATTTATTAGTTCACCAACACCTGCTTTTTCAAATGCTATAGCGGGTAAATTTTGATATTTATTATACATATCTTTACAAACTTTATTAATAAAACTCATTTGTAATTTATTATATAAAATCAATCTAGGAATTAAAAGAACTCCATAAACTATTACATATCCAGAAAAATATAAAACTAAATATTTTACAAATAAAGCATATTTTTTTAAAAGCAAAAATTCTAAGGCTCTACCTATAAATATTGGGCAACATAAATCTGGTATGTAATTACATATCATCAAAATAACAAGTAAAATCATTTTTACTTTATCCTCTTTTAAATAATGAAATATTAATTTAAATGAACTATCTTTTTTCTTACCTGTTTTCATACAATAATTATATAATATAAAATACTATTTTTAAATATAAAAAACTAAGGTTTTTAGCCTTAGTCAATATTAATTAGTTTTTTAGTAGATTCTTTTTCTTCTTTAGGAACAACAATTTTTAATGTACCATCTTTAAATTCTGCAGAGATTTTACTTTCATCAACATCTCCAAGATAAAATGATCTTTCACATTTTTCATAGAATTTTCTTTCACGATGAATATATTTTTTCTTATTATGTTCTTCTTTATTTGAATGTTTTTCAGCAACTATTTTAAGGTTACCTTTATCACATTCAATTTTAATATCCTCTTTCTTGAATCCTGGAACATCTACTTCGATGAAATACTTTCCATCCTCTTCATAAATGTCACATATCATTTTATTGTTTTCCTTACTTGGAGTTAAATCATCTAAAAAATCATCTAAAAATATTCTACTTGGTAACATACCATATCATCTTCCTTTCATACTTACATTATATTACTATGCTTAGCACTTGTCAATAGAAAGTGCTAATAAAATTAAAATATTTTTAATACTATTGATATTTTGGCTAATATATGCTAGTATATACATTAAATTTAAGGGGGAAATATGGATAAATTTATTACATTTGGTACCAAAAACATAAATGCATCAATTTTTAGGGATATTGTTCCCTTTAATACTAAACCTTATGGTGGCCTTTGGCTAACAAAATATACAGATATTAACGCTAATGAATGGCTTATGTTTCTCGAAGAACATCCTAGCATATTTTATTATAAATTTAATGGTGAAGCCTCAATTGTAACCTTAAATGATAATGCTAATATTCTATATATTAATAATATTGAGGACTTTAATAATGCATATAATAAATACCCTAGTGATAACGAAAACAGAAAAATACTTAATTATCCCCAAATTGCAAAAGACTATGATGGCCTATATATTAATAGTAAAATTATTTATGAAATTGGCTATGAAGACTACTGCATATCAAGTTTAATATTATTTAATCCTTTTGCAATCAAGTCTTATAAACCAATTGATGTAGCATATTATAAAGATAGTTATTCAATTGAATACGAAGTTACAAAAGAATATGGAGAAAAACAAATAAATTATTCTGTAAATGAAAAATTTATTAAATTATATAATTTAATTAGAGAAAGTTTTTACTCATTTTTAGATTTATCAAAAATAGATTTAAATACCGAAAAAGGATGCATTTTACTTTTTAATATCATTGATAAATTTGTTGATAACTTTTTAATATTTTATGAAAATGAAATAAACAGTATTTTAAATGATAAAGATTTTGAGTTTATTAGCAAAAACACTTTAATAAATGGAATATCTCATAAATTATATAGTGAAATTTTTAAATTATATAAAGGAATAGAAAGGAAATAAAAATGAAATATTATTTAGCTTTAGATCAAAAAAGAAGTAAAAATGAAAATAAATCAGATAGATATAAAATTATTGATTTAGAAAAAATATTAAAATTTAAACTTGATAGTATTGACGGTATAACAAATTTTACAGGAAGATTTGATAGTGAAACTAGCCTTTTTGCTTATCTTGCAAACTTTAATCTAGTTGAGGCAAAAGATGCCACAAAACACTTTTGTATTTGTTATAAAAGTCCAAAAAGAAATGGAATCGAAGGAAAATGGAATAAATGTGGAAAAACTATGCAAGGTCAAAGTGATATTTTATTTAAAAATGAAGCAATTTTATTTAACCCACCATCACTAATAAATCATTTACTTGGTATGCAAATTAATAATATGACTTTCACATCTTATGAAAAGTTATCAGATAAAGAAAAAATTAACTTATCTATTTTACAAATGATTTCTAAAGAACTTTTAACAAATGACTTTTATAAATATGATGATGTAAGTGAAAGTGCCTATGGTCTATTAAACTATGTTAGTGACATAAAAAATGGCTATGTAAATAATAAATACTTTTTTAAATATGTTTCTCTTTTAGTTGAACATCTATCATTTAAATACGACAAATTTGATACTGATAAAGTAAAACCACTAAAAAATAAGGATGGTATAACTTATATTAACAAAAGACATTTATATGAATTTGTTATTTATTTAGTCCATTTAGAAAGAGAATTTAATAAATCTTTAGAAAATAAAAAACAAGTAAATATTACAAATGAAGAAAATACCCAATTATCATTTTTTTAAATTTATTTTAAAAATTTGATTTTTTTTTGCAAAAATTATGGTATTATATATATGATAGAAAGGGATTGAAAATGAATAATGAAACTCAAAATAATGTAGAAAGTTTAGATATAACTCCACCACTTGTTCCTAATCAAAATATTGAAGTATATAAACCAGAACCAAAAAAGAAAAAAGGTGTTATTGCTATTATATTTAGTGTCCTTGGAGTACTTTTAATACTAGGAGTATTAGGAGTTTGTTTTTACTATTTATTTGTATTTAATAAAAATGGTGAAGAAATTTATAAAGCCGTTATAAATAAAGGTTATAGTTATATAGACATTTCACAAAAGAAAATAAACTCATATTTAGATTTTGACACTAGTAAACCAATAAGTCTCATTGGTAATATAAATGTAAATCATCAAGAAACAGATTATTTATTAAACTTTGAATATGATTTAGACTATGAAAATGAAAAAATGGCTTATGCTCAAACATTTTACAAAAATAATAATGAAGTGAATAATCTTATTTATAATTATGAAAATAAAGGTTCTTATTTACTTTTAAAAAAAGCAGTAAATAATCCTATTTTACTAGATAACACCAACCTATTTGAACATAAAAATTATGTAAGTTTAAGTGAATACAATTATTTAATAAATGGATTTAAAAATTATTTATTTAATAGTTTTAATACCGAAGACTTTGATATAGTACTTGATATAAGTAAAAAGAATAACAAATATATATTTAAAAAGAAAATAACTTTCTTACTACAAAATGTAACCTTTGATAACATCCTTACTAGTTTAAATAATAGCATTCAAAATGATGAAAAATTTATGGATATATTGTTTAAAATAATGCTTGAAAAGAATAATTATCCAAATGGTTATAATATGGATGATGTTAAAGAATACTTAAATAAACTAAAAAAGGATTTAATTAAGGAGTATGATGGAAACATTGGTATAAATATATATACTGATTTATTAGGCAAAAATGTTAAAGAAATTGAGGTATACCACGAGGGTGATAATCTATTTACTTATAAAAACAACACGTTTGAATTAAATTTAAAAGTTAATCAAAAAAAATATAATGCCTCTTATACAAATAACACATTAAAAATTAAGGGATTTGAAATAAAAATTAATAAATTTGATTATTCCACTATTGATATTGATTTAATTAAAAATGATATGCAAATAAATATAGTTTTAAATGAAAATGGAAATATCATAGTTACATATAAAAATATAACCTTTAATTTTAATAAAATAGAAAAGAATACTTATGAATATAATATGCAAACTAAAAACTATCAAGTGAATGGAAAACTGCAGATTAAAGAAAATTCTAACTTTACAATGTTTGATAAGAAAAATTATATAATAAAGGAAAACCTTTCTTATAATGACAAAATGAATATAAAAGAGGAACTAAAAAAAATCATTAATGAAGTACCAATTTTGCAAAATTTGATTGATTTTAACACAATTTTACAATAAATTGTGTTTTTTTTATAAAAAAATCTTTTTTTATTTGCTATTTCCTATTAAAGTTAAAATAGAGGTGATTTATTTATGAGTAAAGAGTGTATTTACAAAAGGAGGGATGGTAAATTTGAAATACGTTACGTAAAGGATGTTGATGATAATGGGAAACTAAAGTATGGTTATCTTTATGGAAATTCTTATCAAGAAGTTAAAAACAAAAGGGAAATACTTCAAAGTAGTGAACTCGTTTTTGATAATAATGGTAAAGTGATAAATCAAAGTAAAGGTTATTATGAAAAATTTAATTGTAAAATTGATGAATGGCTTAGATTTAAAAAAGTTATAGTAAAGGAATCTTCCTATGCAACTTATTTGCAAGTAATTGATGCAAGAATTAGACCAAATTTAGGCAATATTAGATTAGATAGACTTACAGATGATGTTATTAATGATTACATAACTTCCCTTCAAGATCAAAAACGATTATCCGATAATTCAATTCACGATATTGCAATGGTTATAAAACAAATTATTACATTTCATAAAATGAAAATCGATGTTATTGTCCCTCCAAAATTTCAAAAAGACATTATCGTATTTAACAAAAAAGAAATTGAGATCATTGAAAAAAGAGCACTTACTAAAGAAGATCGTTGTATATTTGGAATATTACTTAGTCTTTATACGGGAATAAGAATTGGCGAATTATGTGCTTTAAAAAAGGAAAGTTTTGATTTACGAAATAATACTTTTACGGTTAATCATACTATGATACGTGTTAAAGATACCAACAGAACTTCAAATTATAAAACAAAAGTTATTCTTTCTAAACCTAAAAGTAAAAAATCATATAGGGTTATTCCCATACCAGATATTTTAAAAAAACATATTATTTTTTTCTTAAGAAGTATGGAAGAATATGAATATTTTTTATCAGGTACAAGAAAGCCCATTGAGCCAAGATGTTTTACAAATCATTACTACCGTTTTTTAAATTACTGGGGAATTCAACACAAAAAATTTCACACTACAAGACACACTTTTGCAACAAAAGCGGATGAAGCACAAATGAGTACTAAAGCACTATCTGAAATACTTGGTCATTCAAGTACAAGTATAACTCAAAGTTTATATATCCATCCATCCTTAAATTATAAAAGAAATTGTATGAATAATATATATAATGAAAAAAACTGACTAATTATCAGTTTTTTAATTTAGAAAGTTTTTCTTCTTCCTCGATAAGTTTTTGTTTTTCATTTGCTACTATATTTTCTGGAGCTCTTTTTACAAAGTTTTCATTTGAAAGAAGACTTTTTCTTTTATTAATTGATTTTTCTAATTCTTCGATTTCTTTTTGAATATCTTCCTCGGAAACCTTATTTTTAACCTCAAAATATAATATAGCATATTTTGATTCATATTTAATAGAGTCCTCAATATTGTCTACTTTATTTTTAAATTTAATTAAACCATCATATAATTTTTCATCAAATAAATACTCTATTTTAACTGCATCACTATTTATTATATTATTTTCTGCTTTAAAATTACGAAGAGATGTTATATCATTTAATATTTCAGTAGTTTCTAAAATATCATAAACTTCTTTTTTATTATATATTGGATAACTACTTTCCATTATTGATTTACTTTCTTTAAATGGTAAGTTTTGATATATTTCTTCGGTAACAAAAGGTATAAATGGATGAAGCATTTTTATTATACCTGTTAATATATTAAGAAGTACACTTTTTGAAGTATCATTTAAATATATTTTAGATATTTCAATATATGATGAACAATAATCATCCCAAATAAATGAATAAAGAGTATTAAATGCATTATGAAATTCATATTTATCCATATATTTTGTTACTTGTTTAATAACATTATTATATTTTGTTAAAATCCATTTATCATAATTATTATATTCTTTATAATTATTATCATTTAAATTACTAGTATTCATTATTACATACCTTGAGGCATTCCATAGTTTATTAATAAAGTTCCAAGAGGATGCAACTTTTTCTTCATCATATCGAAGGTCCATTCCGGGAGCTGAATTTGTTGTTAAGAATAATCTTAATGAATCACAGCCATATTTATCAATTACGTCGATTGGATTTACACCGTTACCAAGACTCTTACTCATTTTTCTACCTTGTTTATCACGAATTAGTCCATGAATAAGGCAATCTTTAAATGGTCTTTCATTCATAAATTCAAGTGATTGGAAAGTCATTCTGTTAACCCAAAATGGTATAATATCATAACCTGTTACTAAAACATCATTTGGAAAATATCTATCTAAATCATCAGTTTTATTAGGCCAACCTAATGTTGAAAAAGGCCATAGTGCTGAAGAAAACCATGTATCTAGTACATCTTCGTCTTGAACCCAACCTTCTCCAGTCGGAGCATTTTCGCCAACATATATTTCATCACCTTTATACCAAGCAGGAATTCTATGTCCCCACCAAAGTTGACGAGATATACACCAATCATAAGTTATTTCCATCCAGTGATTCATTGTTTTTTCATATCTTTTTGGAACAAAATTTACTTTTGTGTCTTTATTTTTTTGATTTTCAAGTACCCTATCTGCCAAAGGACGCATTTTTACAAACCATTGGGAAGATAAATATGGTTCAATCATAACACCAGTTCTTTCTGAATGTCCTACATTATGAGTTATTTCCTCTTTAGAAAGAAGTAAACCAGATTTTTCTAAATCACTAACAAGTTTTTCTCTTGTTTCCTCTCTAGAAAGTCCTTGATAAATACCAGCATTTTCATTCATCGTAGCATCAGGATTTATACAAATAATTTCTTTTAGATTATGTCTTTTACCAACTTCGTAGTCATTAGGATCGTGTGCTGGAGTTATTTTAACGCAACCCGTTCCAAACTCTGGATCTGCATGTTCATCACCAATAATTGGAATTAATCTTCCTACAATTGGTAGTACTACATTTTTACCAATTAAATCTTTATATCTTTCATCATTTGGGTTAACCGCAACAGCAGTATCTCCGAATAATGTTTCTGGTCTTGTTGTAGCTACATCTAAATATTTATCTGTTCCTTCAATTATATATTTTAAATGATAGAAATATCCTTTTACATCTTTATATATAACTTCTTCATTAGAAAGTGCTGTTTGAGCTTTTGGATCCCAGTTAATTATACGATAACCACGATAAATTAATCCTTTGTTATAAAGGTCAACAAAAACTTTTCTTACTGCTTTTGAAAGTCCCTCATCTAAAGTAAATCTTTCACGAGAATAATCAAGTGCTAGTCCAAGTTTAGCCCATTGTTTATGAATGTTATTTGCATATTCCTCTTTCCAATCCCAAGCGTATTTTAACCAATCCTCTCTTGAAAGAGTTCTTGGGTTAATTCCCATTTTAGATAATTTTTCATCAACTTTTGCTTGAGTTGCTATACCAGCATGATCCATACCAGGAACCCATAACGCATCAAAACCACAAAGTTTTTTGTATCTAATTATGATGTCTTGAAGTGTTGTATCCCAAGCGTGACCAATATGTAAATTACCGGTTACATTTGGTGGAGGAATAACAATAGCAAAAGGTCTTTTACTTTTGTCATTACCCACTAAAAAGGTTTTGTTATTAAGCCAAAACTCATACTTTCCTTTCTCAACTAAATTAAAATCATATTTTGTTTCCATTTTTACCTCCAAAAAAAAGATGGTTACCAAAAGGGTGCATATAGCACGGTACCACCTTTATATTTAACTTATTATCCTTAATGCGGACTCACAGCCTACCCTATTTACTTAGGTAAGCAACTAGCAAGCTACTTCATTTAATTAGGGTTTAAGAAAAGCTTTCAGCATACTACTTTTCCTCTCTAATAAAATAATTAAACTACTCCTCTTGCATAACGTTTTTACAAAGTTATTATAACATTTGATTTTATGAATTTCAACTAAAAATTTTATGTAATTAATAGCCATAACATTAATTATTATACTTAAATAAAAAAGTGCCTATGTTACAGTGATGTAACATAAGCGTTCCCATATTAAAATAAAAACGCGCCTCAATCTATATTTGTATACAGATTAAAGTGTCTACACAATTATGTGGAAGCGTCGCAATGCAATTTACGAGCAGCTTCCCATTTTTATTGCATGCAAGGAGGTTCCCTTACATATTTAATATACCAATTATTTTACTTTAAGTCAACAAGTAATAAAGTGTATGTATATTCAAAAATTGATTTTTACAAAAATTTTATGTAATTGACTTAGCATCAATAGTGTAAACAAGTTTTGATTGTGTATGTAAAACTAATGTAAAGTTAATTGACAGCATATCAACTCTTTGTTATCATTATATTTGGAAGTAACCGTTAGGCGGGCGCTGCCACTTTCAAGTTAAAAAATAACAAGGAGGTGGTTATAATGCGAAGAGATTTAAAAGATTTTTTCATAATTATGATAATATTTTTTATGAGTATTTCATTTGTAGTACTAAGTGCTGCAGTGTTAATTCTCATACTTAAATAAAAAAGCGCCTATGTTACAGTAATGTAACATAAGCGCAACCCATTTATGGCAGCGCTCGCCCTTACAAAAACGATTGCTTCCTTTTTTTATTATATGCAAGGAGGTTTCCTTACATACTTAATATAGCATTTTTTTTACTTCTAGTCAATAAATAAAAAAATAATGTACATAATAGCACATTATCTTAAATTATAATTTTTATTATTTTTTAAAACCCTTTTGTTAACTGATAAATTAGTAAATTGTTCATCACTTGTAAGTATTTCAAATATTGCCTCTTCGAAAACTGTTGAAACTAGTTTATCTAAATTAATATGTTCATTTTCTAAAGCAATTTTACAAATTTCTTCGATAAATGAATTACTTACTTCAAGACTAATACCATGTTCTGCAAAAAAGTTAATATAATATGGAATTAATCCATTTTCTGGATGACATAATCTTAATAAAATCATATCTCTATTCATTGGTCTTAATTTAATATTATAGTTTGTTAAACTAGAAAGTTTTTCAGGAACTCCTTCGAAATATGATGAATAACCACATTTAGGTTTTCTTGAAAAGTCACCCATAATAATTATAAGCATATCTTTTGTTGGATAATTAATTATTCCATTTTCAGTTATTATTTTATAATCAATTCCCATCATTAAATCTCTTAAAGTATTTTCACTTGAGGAGGAAACATAACTATTTGGATTAAATAATAAACTTTCTGCATTATCTAAAATTAATGTTGAATTTAACTCACTACCTGTATTTGCTAAACTCATAAATAGTGCATCAAAAGAAAAATTTTCATTACTTAAATCTTCATAATAAACCTGTGCTGGTAAAGTATCCTTTAAAACAGAAACTATATCATTTTGAATTGAACCTTTTTTGCCATCAATAATAATATTACTTTTTTTAATACCCTCGGTATCTAAATAATGAGTAGATATACCAACAACTAACTTTTTAATAGCCTCAGGTTGCATAAATACTTTGTTATATAAACCCATACATAACTCTTTACTTGTATCTAAATTAAAGTATTCAGCATTTTTACCATTAACTAAAGACACAAAATGATTAGCAAATTCATTAGGTTCTAATATTTCTGGTGCTTCTCCTTTATAAATGTATTTTATATCATCTTCATTTTCTACGATTAAATAATTACTTATATCTTTAAAAAATATACTTGGTAAATTTTCTTTATCAGTATTATAAAGTTTTAACAAAACCTCAACATCAAAAACAAATGCAACAGCATTATCTTTTTTCGAAGAAATAATATCATATTCAATGTTTTCTTCATCAACAAACTTTTTTTCTTCTTCTTTAAAATAACCATAAATTGTTTTTTCTGGAGTATAAATATTCTCTCTTTTCTTTAAAATTACTCCAATTTGTAAATTATTTTCCATACCCTATCCTTATCTTATCACAAGAATAGTCAATCCTTTTATTCTTAATATTTTTCTAGTACTTCTAATATACCACGATATGGAAGGGATGCGCAAGTTTTTCTTGAGGATTGTTTATAAATATCTTCATAAACTAGTCCTTCATTTAATAAATCTTTGTTATATTCTTTTTCATTTACCATATTTAAAAAGTTATTAATATATTCTTTTGCTTCATTTACTGTCTTACCAATTAAATTTTTTATCATTATTGAGGTTGAGGAAATGCTTATTGCACACGCCTCTCCAGTAAAACAAATATCTTTTATCATATTATCCTTTATTAAAATATATAGATCTATATTATCAATACAAGACTGATTAGCACTATTTACTTTTTCATAACCATCACCAATAACTTTATCTTTATTAAGTGGATTTTGGTAATGTTCCATAATTATTTCTCTTTTAAGTTCTGCATCCATTAAAACATCTCCTTTAAAATTTTATCTTTGTTAGAAATTAGTTCAATAAATTCATCAATTTCTTTTTCTGTATTATAAAAATATAAGCTAATTCTAATTGTGTTATTAACTTTTGTTGCATTTTTAAGTATTTTAGCACAGTGGTTACCCGCTCTTACACATATATTATATTTATTTAAATAAAATGCTACATCTTGTGCAAATATACCATCAACATTAAAGGAAATAATCGCACTATCACATTCAACATTAACAATATCAATAAAAGGTATTTTTATCATTTTATCTATTAAATAATCTTTTAATTTCATTTCTCTTTCATGAATTTTATCCATACCTATATTATTTAAATAATTTATTGCTTCTCCAAAACCAATTACTCCAGCAATATTTGGGGTTCCAGCCTCTAAACGATAAGGTAAATCTTTTAAATATATTTCTTTTGGATTATCAAATGATTCATTCATACCACCACCTAAATTAATAGGATTTAAATTTTCTAAAAGTTCTTTTTTACCATAAAGAACACCTACTCCAGTTGGTCCTAACATTTTATGCGCTGAAAACGCTAAAAAATCACAATCAAGAGAGGAAACATCTATTTTCATGTGAGGTACACTTTGAGCGCCATCAACCACAACGAAAATACCTAGTTCATGAGCAAAGGCACATATCTCTTTAATCGGTCTTACATCTCCGATTACATTAGTAACCATTGCAAGTGAAATAATCTTAGTTCTTGGTGTAACAGCTTTTTTTACATTATCTAACGTAACATGAAAACTATCATCTAAATCAATTAATTTTACTACTGCACCCTTTTCATTTTCAAGTCTAAACCACGGTAGTACATTTGAGGCATGTTCTGAAGTAGTAATTAATATTTCATCACCTTCCTCGATTAAGGGAGCAAAAAACCCTGAAGCAATCATATTTAAACTTTCTGTTGTTCCTGATGTAAAAATAATTTCTTCATTATATTTAGCATTTATAAAATTCTTTACTAAATCACGAGATTTTTCATATTCCATATCAACTTTAAATGATATATCATAATCGCCCCTATGGGCATTTGCACTATAATTTTCATAATAATCCGTTATTTTATCAATTACACATTTTGGTTTTAAGGTAGTGGCACCATTATCAAAATATATAATATCATTTTTTAAAATTGGAAAATCATCTCTATTCATAATTAACCTCCTTTTTAAAATTATCATCAAATATACTTAACATAAAACTCTTTTTTAGTAGTTTTTTAGCATCATTTTCTTTAATACCAAGGGAATTTAAATAAAGTAAACTTTCTTCATCATAAGTTCCAATAGTTACAAAATGTGATGCCTCAACTTCATTAGTATCAATTTCAAGAATTGGTTCAATTAAGATATTTCCACCCTCTTTTAAACCTTTTAAATTTTCTGTTATAACATTTCCAAAAGTATTTTTATTTGCTTTTACACATACTTTTGACTTACTATAACCATTTTCTGATATAACATGATAATTTATATCACATTTATTATTATTTCCTTTTATTAAAACATTTATAGAAATGTTACTATCTTCTTTATTAATACTTAAATAATTGATTTTTAATATAGAGTTATTATGCTGGATAATATTAATATCCATTTTAGTATCATTTTCATTAAATATATTAACTACTAAATTATTTTCAATTTCTAAATCAAGACTTTTACTTTCATTAACAATGTTTATAACATTATCCATTAATATATTATTCATCTTTTCCTTCTTCACTTATAGTAAAAGCCTCATTAAAACCGATATTTTCAATATTTTCCGCTAAATGATAATCGCCTGTTTTAACAATTTTTCCATTATCTAAAATATGTACATAGTTAGGTTTAATATATTTAATAATATTTGTATGGTGAGTAATAATTAATATTGTAGGCTTAAATGTTTTATAATATTCATTAATAAAATTAGAAACAACTTTTAAAGCATCAACATCAAGCCCTGAATCTATTTCATCTAAAATAATAAATTTAGGTTTTAAAATACCCATATGAAGAAGTTCAATTTTTTTTCTTTCTCCACCTGATGCTCCAACATTTATATCTTTATGAATAAAACTTCTATCTAAAGCAAGTTTATCACAAATTTCTTCCATCTCTTTATTAAATTTAAAGATATCTAAAGTTCCTTCATTTCTTTCTTTTAAAGCAGTTCTAAGTGCTTCTGCATTACTTACTCCTTCGATTGACACAGGGTTTTGACTAATAAGCATTACCCCTTCTTTAGCAATTTCATAAGTACTCATCTTAAGTAAATCTTTATTATTAAAAACAATATTACCTTTTTTAGTATAACCAGGATAATTCATTATTACTTTGCATAAAGTGGATTTTCCTATTCCATTTTTACCCATAATAACATGAATTTGGCCATCAGGTAATTCAACATTTAAATCATTTAATATATTTTTATCATTAACTGAAACATTTAAATTATTTATCTTAAACATAACTTTTCTCACCTACACATATTTTATACCATTTTTGCCATAATTAAAAGAAAAAACTACTAATAAAAGTTTATTTACAAAATAAAACTAGGTATTTCCTAGTCACTTTTTTAATTCCCACTATGGCTCGGGTGCTCCAACTTTAATAAACATTGCTGTTTATATGTATTTACGAATATAAATTCCTAAATACATTAAATATTTTAGCATATTTTTTACATTTTGTCATCAAAAATAACTTTATCTTTTCAGTAAAATATAATATAATTTAATTAGTGATGAGATATGAATAGAGTTTTTGATCCAATTGATATTGTATTTATTGTTTTAATTTCACTTTATCTTATTGTTTTAATAACAATAGGTTTAATTTTGTGGTATCAAAAAGAACAAAGAGATAAATTAAAACTTGAAAAAATGGTTACTGATAAAGAAAAAGAAATTACTAAAGAAAATGTTGAAACTAAAGAGGTTTCTAAGGCAAAAGAGGAAACTCCAAAAGTTTCTGTTAAGAAAGAAACTGTTAAAAAAGAAAATAAGATTAGTAAAGAAACTAAAGATAAAACTAAAGATATTAAGAATAAAAGTAATAGTAAAGTTGAAAAAGATAAAAACAATACTAGTGTTAAAACAAAAGAAAATACTCCTAAAAAGAAGAGTAATACAACAAATAAACCAAAGAAAACTAATCCAAATATAAATAATCGTTATAAAGGAAAAGGACCAACTAAAAAGAAAACTGTTAAAAGAAAGAAAAAGAAAAAAACAAATGGTAAGAATAAAAAGAAATAAGGGATAAAAATGAATAATAAATTTGAAATAATAAATGAAAAAAATGAAAAAGAAACATATGAAATATTAAAAACATTTAATATTGATAATGATAATTATATTGTATACACAGATAACACATTAACAGATCAAGGTAATTTAGATGTTATAATTAATAAATATGAAATAAATGATGGAAACATTACCCTACTAGATATACCCGAAGATAAAAGAAAATATGTTGATAATGTGTGGAGTTTATTATGTCAAGATGTATAGTAATTACTTTAGATGATAATGGTAACCTTGATAGTGCTTTTTTAGAAACTGGTAATAAGTCTATATCACTTGATGGTTACTTAATAAGAGTTAATAGAATTTTAAATTCATTCGAAAATGTTAAATTTCAAAAAACTGGGTTTAATGAGTTTACTATAACAGATAGAAAAGTTATTAATACTTTAATTAGTAAAGTACCTAATCTTAATAAATCTAAACAAAATTGTTTAAAAAAAGTTATAATAAGTGCTTCACTTCTTTCTATGCTTACAGGTGTAGCTTTGAAAAAAAATAAAGTTAGTGCAGTATCTAGTGAAAAAACTAAGGAAGATTCAAATAATATTACATTTGAAATAGATACTGAAAAATACAAACCTGATTTTTTAGTTAATTATGAAGGAAAAAATAATGTTAGTTTAACAAATTTAAAAAATAAAAATGTTGAATTGGCACAAGATATTCCCACAAATGAAGCTACTTATGAAAGTAATGAACTTACCGAAGATATTCCTGTAACTTTGGAAGAAGCAAACGTAGATTTATCACTTACACAAGATGCTCCAGCCATAAACACTGATAATGTAATAATCGACGAAGAATATTTATACGATGATGATATGCCTGTTTATAGTTTTGATTACGAAGATAGATCAAATAGTGAAAAAAGTAATTATGCTAGAGAAAATTATGGCGATTTAGTAAGTAAATATGCAGCAACATATGGACTTGATAGTAAACTTGTGATGGCTATTCTTACTCAAGAAAATGCTTATAATGAAATCAATAATTCAAATATTGGTGCAAATGGAGTTATGCAAATTGAATCAATATGGAATGGTTATGATATTAGCGCATATAATTATGAAACTGGTAATGTAGATAAAGAAAGAATTGATAGTTCTAGTTTAGCAAATCCAGAATATGCAATTAAAATTGGATGTATGATACTAAATAATCAATATGCTACTTTATATAATAAGTATTATTTAAATGGAACTATTACAAAAGATGAAGTTATAATTGCCACTGTGATATCTTACAATAAGGGTATTACTGCAATATGTAATTTAATAAATAATTATGGTAAAGATTTTACTAGTCATATTTCTGAAACCCTTGGTGGAGATAATGATTATTTAAAACATGTATTTAGTTACCTTGAGGATATGAGTATAATTAAAATTCAAAATCAAAATGATACTCCCTCTGAGGTCGTTATTGATAATTTAACTTTATAAATCACACAAATTGTGTGGTTTTTTCATATAAAAAAAAAGAAGTCTAATCATTTAAGACTTCTCCATTAATATAAAAGTGTACTGAGGATACTCCTCTTAAAAGTGTTCCTGCAGGTGGATTTTGACTGCCAATTAAATCAGTGTCAACACTAGCATTATACTTATCACTTTGACTATCTACAAAAGAAAATGAGCAATTTAAATCATTTTTATCACAATAGTTTTGAGCTTCATCTCTTGTTTTTCCTATGAAACTAGCAAGAGTTGAATTTGTTGCACCAGTTGTAATGCCTTTCCCAGCAATATAAGGTTCATAAGTTTCATTAATTGAATAGCTAAATGATTTAATAACTTCACTATTTTCTTTACCTAAATTAATATTCATTGCTTTAACAATATCTTTTAAGCTATCTTCATAATAACCAAGAGCACTTGATACTCTTCCCGAAGATAATGTAACATTTAAGTTATATACCTCAAGATATGTTTTTTGAATATTGATAAAGTCTTCATCAGAAAGCATATTACCAACCATTTTCTTTAATATTTGATAAGCAGATAATATTGAATCACTACTCATATTCGTAGATATATTTTTACTAACAGCATTTAATACTTTTTCAAATTGATTATAACTTCTTATAGTTAACATTTTTTTAGCAATAGCCATTATTACATCTTGTTGATGTTTATTTCTTGCTAAATCACTTATTGCATATAAATGACGACATCTTGAATAAGCAAGAGCCTGTTCACCATTTAAAGTTTGTACTCCCGGCTCTATGTATACAGTGTGACTTCCCCATAATCTATCAGAGTTTTGTTCACATACTTTACCATTACAGTTAACACCTTGATTAAAATTAAAATCAGGTTTTTCTACGTCAACAGTAACTCCCTTTAAAGCTTCGACTAAATCAACAACACCCTTAAAATTAATTTTCACATAATAATCAATATTTATACCAGTTAAATTTTCAATAGTATCAGTTACACATTTTGTACCATATGCCGCTGAGGAATTAATCTTATTATATGCTTTTCCTTTACAAGCAATTGGAACATAAGTGTCTCTTGGAATTGAAAATAGCGTTGCGCTTAAAGTTTTTGGATTAAATGTTGCTAAAATAATTGTATCCCCATTAAAGGCAGCATCATCATTAAGTTCATCCGTTTCAGAATCCACTCCTAAAATAAGAGCAGTAAATGGTTCATTCAAACTTTTATTCGAAGAATTTTCATTATTTTTAATTTTCTTTTTTTCACTTATCTCAAATACTTTTTTTGTATCTGTTGCAATATTTGTAAAATCAACTTCATTACTATATCTTGATATGTAACTACCACTTATAAATATTCCTCCAACTTCTTTATCATATAATGCATAAAGTAAATCTAGTTCAGAGTTATATTCTTTTATTTCATTTTTAATTTTTTCCTTCTTAATTAATTTTTTTGCTAAAACATTACCTTCATAATCATCTTCATCACTTACCATACCAAGTACCATATTTTTATCATATTTTTCATTAGATAAAGTAACTAAATATGTTGTATATTTTGAATCATTTGAATTTGTTAATGAAGATATTTTTCCAAGTAGTAAATCAATTATACTCGAAGAAAAGATAAATATAATGATTATTATCACACTTATTACCGAAGTAATTATAAAATGTTTATATTTTCTTACACATAATTTAAAGAAATTTATAAATGCATACATAATTATATATAAGGCAAAAAGTATAAGAAGGATATATCTTAATAATGTTTCAATACCCGTTAAAGATACAATGCTTTTTACAAAGAAGGCATAACTAATTATATAGATAGTGATTATTAAAAAATATACAATTCTTGCTATGGGCTTACTTCTTTTGAATTTTCTTTTTAAATGTTTCATTTTTCGCCCCCTTCATAGGAAACAACATATAGTTTATCATCAATTTTAATTATTGTTACTTTTCCCTTTTTATCATAACCTAAATCTTTTTTATAATCCCAAGATAAAGTTATTTCATATGAATCATATTTATTATCATTATAAGTAAATTCTCCATTTTCAAAACTATCAATATTAATACTTTCTACAATAGGATATTCATTATTTTTTCTTGTACTTTTATCATTTAATCCTTTATATAAAGTATTCTGACATCTAGTTTTAAAATTTTCTTTATCATAAACATATTCAAGACTACCTACATCATACATACTTTTTTTATTATCAATTGTATATAAATCAATTATAAATAGTTTAGCTAAAGTTTTTGCATAATCTTCATAATTAATATTATCATTTGCAAGGATATCCTTAAGCTCTTTAAAATTTTCTTTCATTAAATTTGTATTATCTTTATCAAGTGTATAATCAAATTTAGCAGTTTTATCTTTACTTCTTACAAGTAATCCTCCGGTACTTTTAGAAAAAAGTAAAAAATATAGACCTATACTAATTAAAATAGTAAGTATAATTATCATTAATGCCGATTTTTTTATTTGCTTTTTTCTCCTAGTCATTACTACTCTCCTTTTTATTTAATAAGTCATAAACTATTATTGAATTAGATACTTCAAGCATCTTTTCAACACTTTCTTTAGTTTTATCAACATAATTATCATCAATTACTGTGCTATCATTTATTACATAATACTCTCCGGTTGAATTATTATAATACATAACACTACTTAAGAAATTACCATTAGGAAATGCTACTACATTATTATTTTTTATATTAAATATATCATGACCCAATGCATATTCATTTTTATAACCTAGCATATTTAATATTGTTGGAGCAACATCGATCATACCCATATAGTATTTAACTTCTCCTTTTAAGGTATTTTTTAATTTACTATTTTTTGTCCACATTATTAAAGGTGTTTTTTTATTAAGTTCATGTTTAAATGAATCATATTGAATATAATTTTCATTTCCTTCTTCATAAACTGAACCATCCTCTTTATTATAATTATAAAGATAATTTAGCTCTTTTCTTGTAAGTTTAGCATCATGATCACCATAGAATACAAATATTGTATTGTCAAATGCTGAAGATTCATTTATGTATGTTAGGAAATCTCCTAAAGCAGAATCTGCATAATGTACTGATGTTAAATAATTTCCTACAGCACTGCCAGATAAATAATTTGTTGTAACAGTTTCGCCATTTGAATTTACAAAAGTATCAGATAAATCAAATTCTCCATATTTATCTTGGAATATAAATGGGGAATGATTTGATAATGTTATAATTGTACCCATATAATTTTGATGTTCATTTTCAATACCCTCTAAAATAGGAATTGCCTCTTTAAAGAATAATTTGTCATTTATACCTAAATTAATCACATCATCTTGTGTATATTGAAAACTTTCTTCAAAATACATACCTTGATATCCAAGTGATGGATGAGCTTTATTTCTATTCCACATGGATGATAAATTACCATGCATACTAAATGTATAATAATTATTATTTGAAAGTATCTTCGCAATTGTATTATAGTTTCGATCATAATAACTTACAAATACTGTTCCTGATGCTGCAGGCATTAAACTTGATAAAAGAGTAAATTCTGTATCTGATGATGTACCCGTAGAAACTTCAGGATAAAAATTAGAAAAAAACATTCCCTCTTTTGCTAGTTTATTTAAGTTAGGGGTAACTTCTTTACCATTAAATGTTAAATCCATTGCAAAATCTTCCATAGATTCCATATGAACAAAAATTAGATTGTAACCATTTGCAATACCAGTATATTTATTATCTTCTTTATATTTTTGATTTTCTTCGGATGCAAAATATTCATTAAATGCTCTTAATGCATCTTCATAACCAAATAAACTACTTATTTTAGGTCTTAATGTCTGAAGTAAATCATTACCTTGATATAAAATTGCACCAAATCTTTCAACTATATAAAGTCTATTCCATTGTTTATTAAGACGTGAAAAATCACTTTTCTTTGCAAAAGCAAAACTAATACTTAAACAAAATATTCCAACGATTAATGTTGATAAGGCCATCTTTTTACCCTTTTCAACGCAATTTAAAAAATTATAATAACTAGAATCAGATAACTTTTTATGAATTAAATGAAATAATAAAGGAAGTAATATAAACACTAAATAATTCCATCTAAATTTTTCCCATATTGAACCTGTTACTGTCTCTGTTTGGGAAAGGGTTGCAAGTTCACCAAATGAGGCAAATGAAGTATAAAATACATAATAAATAGAATTAACTAGTCCTATAAGAGCAAAAATACACACCCATACAAAGAAATATTTATATTGCTTTTGTGGTTTAATAAAATAACCAATTGCTCCGACTACTAAAATAATACCCAAATCAGTTAAAAAAGGAAATGGGCTTTTAAAAATTCCCACAGTATTTTTTCTTACTAAAACCATGCTAATAATAGAAATTAACACATAAGACAAAAATAATCTATTTGAGATTATATATTCAATAAGAGATTTCTTTATTTTTTTATACATATTATTACTTACTTTCTTTTTCATAAAACCCTTCTTATCAACATATATTATATCAGTATTTTATTTTTTTTACAATTACCCTTGCATTTATTATACATTTTATGGTAAAATAAATTCGTCAAACGCAAAAAGTATATAACGCAGGTGTAGTACAGCGGTTAGTATGCGGCCTTGCCAAGGCTGAGACGGCAGTTCGATTCTGCTCACTTGCTCCATAGTGAAATCTGCTCGAACTTTTCGAGTTTTGATAAATAACTAATCTAGAAATGGATTAGTTTTTTTGTATTTTAGAAAACTATCCTACTTTAAAAAGAAAGGATGGAACTATGGTAAATATTATTAAAGAAGAAATTTCATTAGAAGAATCACTAAAAAAGAAAATTGAATTTATATGTGAATTTGCTAAAGTACAACCAACTATTATTAATGGTAGTATCAGAAAAATTGATAAAACTAATTTAACTTATATTGAACCACATAGAATTATTATTAATGATATTACTTTTCTTGCTTTTAACTATTCTAATGAAATATTTATAGAAAATTTATCAAATAAGATTAAATTATCTGAATTAGAAAACTATATAAAATAAATTAATACCTATTGATAGGATTGACAAATCAAATTTAAAAGTATATTATATAAAACCAATAAATGACAAGCAGTATCCGTCTTTTATTAGAAAGCGAGGTACATCTATGGTCAAGTGCATAATTAATAAAAAATATAATATGAAATTAAGTGGAGTCAAAGGTATTAGTTTTAACTAGTATTTTTGACTCCCTTTTTTGTTGATAAAAGGAGTTGATAAATAATGAATGAAGAAAATAAAATTGCAGGTCTTTATATTCGAGTTAGTACCGAAGATCAAGCACGAGAAGGATTCAGTTTAAAGGAACAAGAAAAACGTTTAAGGGCTATGTGTGAATATAAAGGATATGAAGTATATAAAATATATAAAGATTCTGGTATAAGCGCTAAAACTGGCAATTATAGACCTGCTTTTGAAGAATTATTGCAAGATATAAAAGATAAAAAGTGTAATACTATTGTTGTTTTAAAATTAGATAGATTAACTCGTTCTGTTTATGATTGGGAAAATATATTAAAATTTTTAGAAGAAAACAATGCTTATTTAGATTGTGCTAATGATGATATAAATACTATTAATGCAAATGGTAAAATGATTTCAAGAATACTTACTTCAGTTAGTCAACAAGAAATAGAACGAACAAGTGAAAGAACTAAAGTTGGTTTAGCAGGTGCAATTAAAGAAGGTCATATTCCTGCACGTGCTCCACTTGGTTATAAACATATTGATAAAAAATTAGTTCCTGATCCACTTACAAAAGATATTGTAATAAGAATATATGATTTATATTTTGAAGGTAAATCTTATTATAATATTGCTACTATATTTAATGAAGAACAGGTATTAGGTAAAACTAATTGGAAAGATACAGGAATACTCCGTATAATCTCAAATGAAGTCTATAAAGGAGATTATGTACATGGTAAAAGAACAAATCATCCTACTTACTATAAAGATGTTGTTGAGCCAATAATTAGCAAAGAAATGTGGGAAAATTGCCAAGTTCAAAAAAAGAAAAATCAAAAGAACTATATGAGAACTCAAACTTATATTTTCTTACAAAAATTAAAATGTCCTAAATGTGGAAGAATACTTGCAGGAGGTGCTAGTCATAAAATTAAATCTGATAAATGGTATTTCTATTATAGATGTGAAAATTGTAAAAATAATATTCACGAAGATAAGATTGAAGAAAAGATTAAAAACTTACTTGCTGATATATTAGAATACGATAATGTTGTTAATGAGTTCTTTTTACCAGTTTTAAAATCAAAAGTAGATAATCCTAAAGAACAATTAGAAAAAGAATTAAAAAACTTAAAGAATAAAAAAGAAAGAATTAGAAAAGCATATATTGATGAATTATTTACTGAAGAAGAATTTAAAGAAGAATCTAAATTAATTAAAAATCAAATTGAAATGATTAATTATAAATTATTAGAAAACTCACAAGCCGAACAATTAAACTTTAATACTGAAGATATACTACTTAAAAGAGATATGGACTTTATCAACAAAATAAAACTACCAATATCTTATTATGCTTTTAATGATAATTGGAATTTACTAGATCGAGATACTAGAGCTGATATAGTTATGAGATATATTGATGATATAGAACTTGAACTTAAAAATAATAAATATGAAATTAAGCAAATTAACTTTAGAAGTACTTTTTATAGCGATTTTGAAGAATTATATAAGGAAGGTTATATCGATAAGAAAAGACCTCTTACATACGATTTTAATGGTATATGTATCGATACAAATATAAGATATAGTGAATACTTACCTATCAAAGATGTAATGCAACACTTATATAGATTAAATGAGTATTATGAAGTTAATTTATATAAAGGAACTTATTATAAAGAAACAGAAAAATTAGATATAGGACCACTTCAAAGAAATGAAGTTCCTATTAGAGTATTCCCATTACAAAAAGATAATAATGGAGATAATAACTGGTTATCAATGGGAATGCTTGCTACGAAGAATAACCCGAATGATATAAAGGTAAACATTAGAGATGTATTTGAAACAATACCAGATAATGTTACCGAAGAAGATTTTTAAAATGCGTGGCACGTTTTGTTTACGAAGTAAATGAAAGTGGCGATAGCAATTTAAAAATTGATACTTTATGTAGTTTTAACCATTACGAAGTTTTAGTTATTACGGAATAAAGTAAACGGATTCTAAGGTGGTAAACCTTAGCCCACTGGATATTTTGTATGCAAGCGTACAAAATTCCTAGGGGGTTAGAAATTTTGGATGACCAAAATGGCCACTTGAGTGGTCACTTCTTGAAAGGAGAAAAACTATGTCAGAACTTGCTTATTCATTACATTTAGGTAGTGATAAAAATAGAAAAAATATATCTAAACAAAATGGTAAAAATAATTTAAGTGGAACAACTTCTTTACCAAATAATGCTATTCAAAATGTAAGACAATTATCGAAAGTAGATAAACATAATTATCGAAAATATGATAATGAACAAGAATTAATAGAAATAGTTAGAGGGACTTCTTCTCCACTCGATGATGTAAAAGAATTATATTTAAGTGAATTTGAAGAAGCAAGATTAGAATACAATTCTAAACAATCAAGACCTAGTAGAATGATAGATAATTATTTTGAAAATGTATCTAATAATGAGAAAAAAGATTTAGCAGTTGAAATAATTCTTGAACTTGGAGATAAAGAATATTGGGATACTAAAGATGAAAACTTCAAAAAGAAAATGTCAGAAGTTTATAAAAAACAAGTTGATGATTTAGATTTATTAGTTCCTAATTTTAAAGTAGCTAGTGCTATAATCCATTATGATGAAACAAGTCCACACTTACATATTGTTGGTGTCCCAATTAAATATAAAAATAAAAATGGTATGGAAAAACAAGTTGGTAAATCAGATGTATTTACTAAAGAATCATTAATTAGATTACAAGATAAAATGAGAACTTTATGTATTGAAGAATTTAACCAAATATATAGTTTAGATTCTACTTTAAAGAAAAAACAAAAAGGTAGAAATAAAGATATTCATGTATCTGATATGAATAACTATATAGAAATGAAAAAGCAAATTGAAAAGAATACTGAAAACTTAAAACAAGCAAATAAAAAATCTTCAGAGTTAAAACAAAATTCTAAAGATATAAAAGATAAAATTGATAAATTAAAAGTATCTAGATTAAATAAAGAGAATTATATTTTATCAAAAGAAGATAAGGACTCTTTTATCAGCTTTATCGAACAAGTAGATAATACAAGTAAAGAATATGATAAAATTCAAACTCTATCTAATACACTAGTTAATGCTTACGAGCAATTAAAAGATAAGAATAATAAGATTAAAACTCTTACTGAAAATAATGAAGCACTTAATTTAAGAGTTAAGACTTTAAATGATACAATTAAAGAAAAAGATAATGAAATATCGTTTTTAAAGTCTAAAATGCAAGATTTAAAAAATACTATTGAATATTGGAAAGATAAATTTGAAAAACTAATATCTTTTCTACATGATAAACTTCATAGTTGGTATGATAAAGATGATAAATATATTGATGTTGTTAATGAAATGTGTGAAGATAATGTTTTAGATGATGAGGACATTGAAGATTTAGACCTAAGCAAAGAAAAAGATGATTATGAACGATAACCATCATTATTAAAATAAATTCTTCCTGTTATATACTTTTCATTTGTATATTTAATATTACTAATATTACAAGAAGTAAAAAAACTATTAGGCATATTTCCCTCCTATAGAATAATATGCTCAATAGTTTATTTTTTTATTTCCTTTTTTTCATTTTTTACTTGTTTAGCATCTTTAATTTTTTGACTTTCTTTTATAATAGTAAAAAAATAAGGTGTATTCTTAGAAGTTTCTTTTCGACTTTCTATTTTTACTGATTGATTAATTTGAGTATATGGCATACCCATTGTAGTACTAATCATTTTTTTCCTCACTTTCCTCTATAATCCAATTTCCTTGATTAATCATTATGTTTGAATTTAATGAAGTATCAGGCGCCATTACATATGTTGCTATTAATTCTTCTTCTATATAACAATTAATTTTAATACTTTCTAGACAAGCTAACTTATTTTTTTCATTAACAACATTAATAGCTGCAGGTTGTGGTTGAGGTTTTTTTGAAATTTTTTCCATTATAATTGCCTGAGGATTATATGGCGTGTTGAAATTCATTTCATCCATAAAATCTTCATATATTTTCCACATTAATTCTTCAATTTTCTTGTTACTATTAGCTATAGGTAATCCAATATCTTTAGCTTCTTTTCTAGCTAAAGGATAACCATGATGATAAAATTTTGTGTTAAGTGTTTCTGATATTACCTTTGTTTTATTTTCATCATTCATATGAGTAGCTAGTAACTTTTGTCCCATAGTCAAACCTAATTGTGAACTTCTCTTAGCAAAACCAATCAATGTTGGTGGTATTTCTGAAGTTAGTTTTTCAAAAGATTTTTGTAATAATTCTTGGTCAGTAATTCCAGTATCTTTCACAAATTCAATATATTTTGTTATATCTTCATAGCTTATTGTTTTTACTTTACCATTTTCATCAGCAAAACTTAGTTGTGGATCGAGTGGCCCTAAATTTCCAAATGGATGCATAATTATTTCATCTGCACCTAATGCAAGTAATGTTGCTGCACTATATGCAGTGTAAGGAATTAATACAGAAACTTTTTTAAATTTTTCTCTTAACAATGAAATAATTCTCCATGAAACGATTGGATCACCACCGTTGCTAATAATCAATAGATCAATGGCATCAGTGTTTTCAATTGAATTAATTTGTTTTATAAATAACGGCAATACATCTTGTGCCATTTGAGCCGAACATCCAGGTCTAATTGAAGTAACATATGTGATTAATGGTCTTTTTCTTATTTTTTCTAGTTCTTTATATAGTTCTTTTCTTGAAATATAACTCATATGATCACCTCTCTAAACAATTATATCATAATATTATTTATTTTAATATCTTGATTCACTTATTTTCCATTTTTTAGGATAAACATATTCTATTTTTTCTTTCTTAGGTACATAATGCTTTTTTATTTTAGTTCGATTTGATTTTAAATTTGGCAACGCTTTTCTACAATATTTATCAAGTTCACAAAATATATTTTGACAATCTATAAGTTGAAGTGGTCTATTACCAATTCTTTTAAAATCTAAATTAAGCCTTTTAAATTCTTCATCTTGATGTTCATACATATATCTGATTATATCTTCATTACTCATTTTACCTTTATCAATAAAACACTTTTTAATTCCACGAAGTGATCCTGGTCCAGCTACTGTAAATTCATCTTCTTTCCAATTTACCACTTCACTGTAATTAATGTCAGTGACTAATTGATAAGCCATAAAGTTTCCTATTAATGGATAACTTTTAATAATATTAAATGCTTCTTCCATAGTCTTACATTTAACAAGTTTTTCTTGTATTTTATCTTCGTTAAACATTTTATTAAGTAATGACAAATGATTATCATGCTTTCTATCATATCCAAATGCTTTATTAGCACAACTGATATAAGCATCATTATATATTTTAATACCATTTGATATAGCATTTTCTAACACACTAGAATACTCTTTCATATTAAATGCTTTTAAAGTAATATCTTCAAAATTATTCAATAATAATTCCCAAGTAGATTCTTTGTTGAACAGTTTAAATAATAATATTCTAAATAACATATCTTCATTAGAATACTTTTTACCATTATATATAACATTTTTTAATAAATATTGACTAACTCTATCATTAACTCTATAACTATTACAAAACTTATATTCTTGTAATATTTTATCTTCAGTCCATGGAGCAGATTCTCCATTTATTTTTTTCCAAAATATATTTTGTCTTTCACAAGCAAAATACCAATATAAATCATATACTTCTTGTCTTTTCTTCATATATCTACCTCATACACTTTGGATCTCTTGAATTAATACATCTTTTTAAAGTTAATACTTTATCCTCACTTTCAGTATAATTAGCAATTATCTTTTGGCCTATACAACCACTTTTACATATAGGGTATTGTTCACAAGAAGAACAAGAATTATCGGTATTAAATTTTCTAATATTGCTAAAATACTCTGAATTATACATTTCCATTAATGAGTTTTCTTTTATATTTCCACTAATACCAAGTTTAGTAAAATATTTAATTGAGTCACAAGGATATGCTATTCCATCAAATCCAATAATCATTATTTCATCAGCTATAATACATGGCGTATTTTCAATACCTAATATATTCCAAGGAGTACCTAATCTAATTTTATCTTTATCATTTGAGTTTAAATAAAGATTTTTAATTGCTAATAATTCTTTCTTTGATAAATCCATATCAATAGTTCCTTTACCATGTGGAACAAACCTTAATAAACTAACTCTATCAAAAAAACTTCTACTTTTAAATGTTTCAATGGTTTCATTTACTACTTGTTCTAGTCTAGCAAAAGAATCTTTTGAAACTGTATAATGAAATCCTAATCTTGCATTATTGTTTTCAAATACTTTATCAAAGAATTCAACCTTATCGTAAATTGAAACATCTTCTTCATCAGATAGTGAATCAGCAAGTGAATAAACTATTTTATTTAAACCTAAATCAATTAATTCTCTGTATTTATCTAATGTTTCATCAGTTCTATATGCAAATGTATAAATAGTTGATTTCATTCCTAGTCCGGAAGTTAATTTTACTAGTTCAGGAAGTCTATCATACATTAAAGGCTCTCCGCCAGTAAAAACTATAGTTTCAGCACCTATTAACTTTGCTTCTTTAATTATTCTAGATACATCATCAAAATCCAATACTTTTAAATTGCCAATACTACTAGTGGCATTACTAGAACAATGTTTACAATTTCTAGAGCATTTATTAGTTAATTCAATTTTTACCTCTTTAAGCATACTATCATCCCCTGAATGCATTTCTAAATATATTATACCATTTATTTACTCAAAATTCTTTAAATCTATTTAATATTTTAGAAAAATATGTTATTATTATTTTAGTGATTAGCTGTTTATCAACTTTTACTATTAGGAGTTTCGAATAACCTTTGTTATCGCTCCAATTATATATGACTTACGATCTATTATATCGTAAGTTTTTTTATGGAGCTGCCCTCTTAGCCTAAGTCTAGCCTTGCCAAAGCCTAATATATTTTCTAAATAATATTTATTTTTTAAAAATTAATATTTATTTTAGTAACTAAACTAGTTTTAAAATTTAACTTAATAAAAAATAATGCTATTATAAATATAAATATAAATATATAAGATTAATTAAAGATTTAAAACTGCCAGAGTTATTATTGGATTATAAAAAAAGTATGATGTTGATTTTTTATGAATCTATTTCAAATTAATGTTAGGCGCCATAGAAGGAAATATTTTCTAATCTAGACACCAAATAAATTTTTTTTATAAAAAGACTAGTTATATTTCAAACTAATCTCACTAATAAATTGTAATTTGTCTTTTACAATAATAGCATAAAAAAGAAAAGTAGTTATTGTTAATCAACTATTGCATTTTT
>CAKOIF010000010.1 GCA_934086485.1 uncultured Bacilli bacterium
GCGTTCACAACTGTTCATATGCGTTCACAACTGTTCATATGCGTTCACAACTGTTCATATGCGTTCACAACTGTTCATATGCGTTCACAACTGTTCAGAGCTGTTCACAAGAGTTCAGAACTGTTCACAAGAGTTCAGAGCTGTTCACAGGAGTTCAGAGCTGTTCACAGGAGTTCAGAGCTGTTCACAGGAGTTCAGAGCTGTTCACAAGAGTTCAGAGCTGTTCACAAGAGTTCATATGCGTTCACAATATATGTATAATATAATATATACTATAAAATAAAATCTCGATTAGTTGATATTTTTACACAAATGTAGTATATTTAAATTGCACTGAAAAGTGTAAAGATGTTTAGCCGCTTATGGATGGTGCGGCTTATAAATGATTCCAATCGCGAAATGTTAGTCGCTTCCGAGTGGTGCGAGTTATAAATGATCTCGGTCGAAAATGTTTTTCACTTCTGGATGGTGCGAGTAATAAATGATTCCAGGCGACAATGTTTTTCGCTTCCAGGTGGTGCGACTAATAAATGATCCTGGTTGAAAATATTAGATAACTTCATCACAAGATGAGGTTTTCTTTTACTTTCTTTTATGAGTAGAGATGACACGCAAGAAAATTAAAACGGGTTATTTATATTATTTAAAAGATGAGTATTCTGCGATACTTCTTCAAAATATGTTTCCTATTTTAGAAAAGTATATAGATCGCGTTCATACTGTAAATGGTGTTCCATTAAATGTCCCAACAGATTTACAAAATGAAATAAAAAGCTTATTTAAGAATATGATAGGTTTAAAGCAAAGAGGAACTAATTTATTTTTTACTGATATTGATAAAATAAAAGAAAAAATGTTAAAGGAACTAAAATAGTATATTAAAGTTAAATTTTATTTTTAATCTAACTATTTTATTCATTTAACTATTAAAATTTAAATTTTTATAAATTAACTACTTGGAAAAGTAGTTTTATTATGGTATGATAAATTAGTAAAGATAGGAAAGTTAAGATATGAATAAAATAGATAATAAAAAGAAACTTATTATATTTTCAATAGTAATAACATTGGTACTAGCTATAGCAATATCTTTTGGATATTTGGGATTATTTGATATAAATTTAAATAATAAAATGAATGTAAATATATATGCAAATAAAATAGATAATGCAGTACTAGATACTACAAAAACAGATTTTTCTTTAACAGTGGATCCCTATAATATGACTGAAGATAATTCAGGAACATATATTGCTACCAATACTGGTGTATTAAATGTAACACTTGATGCTAATAGTAATGATGTAGGTATAACTTGTACTTATGATATTGTGTTTACTTATACATCTTCAGATAAATATACTACTAAAACAGCGGGTACTTTTAAAGAATTTACATTACAAGTTGTGGGACCTGAAGTAGGTAAAAATGAATTTATGAGTGAGGATGATTTTCCATCTGCAAATATGACAGTAGTTAGTAATGCAAAAATATCAAATTCTAAAAAAGGTAATCCTTCAATACATAACTGGACTATTAATTCAAGATTTTATAATTTAGCATTTGATCAATCTGATTTAATAAATAAAACTTATAAAGGTACATTTAAAGTAGACAATGTTAATTGTTATCAAACAGAACCAATTAATCAAATTAATATAAATGTAACTGATATTCCATATAAAAATCTTAATAGTAGTTATTCATTATCAAGTTTAAGTGGTATTTCTTCTTCTAATATAGAATGGAATAATATTAATAGAATGATATCAATTAAAAATGGAGTTGATGATGGCGGTAGTGCAACTCTTACTAAAACTACAAATACTACAGGCACACTTTTATCAAGTGTTATAACAGCAGGTGAAGGTACTTCAGGAGATGGAGTAATAACAAAAGTAACAGATAATAATACCGAGCAATATAGATATCAAGGTAATAATCCAAATAACTATGTATCCTTTAATAATCAGTTATGGAGAATAATAGGTTATGTACCAGTTTGTTTAGAGGTAAATCCTATAACAGAAGATACCACTATTAATGGCGTAGAATTTAAACAAGGTGAAGCTCAGTGTACTAAATGGGAAAATAGAGTAAAAATTATTAAAGCAGACCCAATCGGAGCATTTGCTTATAATAAGTCAGCTTATAGTTCATCAAATCCTATAGTATGGATTGGAAGTACAGTTCAAGGCCTTTTAAATACTTGTTATTTAGGTAAAAAAGATGGTTGTTCTAAATACTGTTATGCACATTCAACTACTCAGGGTGTATGTAATTATTCACAAAATGGTATTAATGAAAATGATAGTTATGGTAATATGATAGAAGGTGTTTATTATAATATTGGAATATTAAGTAGTTATAGTTCATCAAGCACAGTATATGCAAACGAAGTTAAAAAACAAGTTTCAGAAAATACTTTAATAGGTTTAATGTATGCAAGTGATTTTGGTTATGCTATAAGTGACTATACTGGAAATTTAGATTCTTTAAATGCAAACAGCAAGATGATTAACAATTGGTTATTTACACAAAGTTATGATTGGACAATGACTGCTTATGATTCTTTATACCCTATTTATACCTATTCTGTTGGTGGACTTGTATCAAAGAATGCTCTTAGTGGTTATTCAGTTAGGCCAGTCTTATATCTACAATCTAATGTTAACAAACTCTCTGGTGATGGAACAGCGGCTAGTCCATACACTTTGGGAATGTAACATAATAAATTGTGCTTCGCATTGTGAAGCTGTTTTTGAAAATGGAGGTTATTAAATGAAAAATAATAAGAAGATTGTTATATGTATATCATTAATTGTTATAATAATATGTACTTTATTAGTAATTAGTAATAAGCCTGAGAAGACATTTGGTTATAATGGAAGTACAATTGCATTACTTGTAAATGGTAAAGTATCCAATACATTTCCTAGTAGAGGATTATATCAAATAGATATAACCTGTGATAATGCTGATGGAGTGTGGGATGTAGATAACTGGAAGCTAGATATTAAAAATATTACGGGAAATGTAAGTTGCAATGTATCATTTGCAAGTAGTCCTAAACTTCTTTCTAATATAGTAAATACAACAAGCACTTCTGGAGAAGTAAGTGGAAATGGTTTTATATATAAACCTGATGAAAATGGCGTTAGATATAAAGGTAATAATCCAAATAATTATATTTGGTATAATGGAGAGCTTTATAGAATAATTGGTAAAACACCAGTTTGTACAGCAGTAAATACTGATGGTACTTGTTCTACTTGGAATAATAATGGACTTGTTAAAATAATTAGAAATGATTCAATTGGAGGACTTGTTTATAATGCAAATACAACATCTAGTTCAACTTGGGTTGGCAGTACAATTCAAAAAAATCTAAATGAATGCTTTCTAGGCCAAATTAATAGTAGAAATAATACTAATTGTGCAGCGTATTGTTATTCATATTATAGTAGTACAAGTAAACCAGTTGCAAAATGTGATTATACGCAAAATGGTATAGCCTCAAGTGGGGATTATTACAATATGATATATGATGGTGTGTACTGGAATGTTGGTGCTTCTGGTTCGAGGTTAACTTCAGGAACAACCCAATATGCAAAAGAAAAAAATAGTCTAACAAGTGAGACTTTGAAGATAGGACTAATGTATGCAAGTGATTATGGCTATGCAATGAATAGTACTAGTGATTATAAAAATAATTGGTTATTTACAAAAGGTTATGAATGGACAATGACAGCATATAATGTTGCAATTCCTATTTGTGTTAATCTATCTGGTGGACTTACCTCCACTGCTACTTCTTTTGGCTATGCAATTAGACCTGTTTTATATCTTAAATCTAATGTATATGTTATATCAGGAGATGGTTCTGAGGGTAATCCATATAAAATAATGTTAGGCAATTAAAAAAAATCGTGCTTCGCTATGTGAAGCCGATTTTTCTTTTTAATGCCATTAGCATTAAAAAAATCGTAAACCCAATACGATTTTGTTGCCTTTTCTCAAATTATCGCTAATTTATCAAAAAGAGGATTTGTTGTCTTCCGACAACTATTAAATTATATTATAATTTTTTTTGTTTGTAAATAGTTTTTTATAAATTTTTTATTTTTTTATAGACATATCAAATAAATAATGATAAAATAAGTTTGACATTTGAAGTGGGCCTGCAATCCCACTTTTATTAATAAGAGGGTGATATATTTGGATTTTAGTAAATTAACTGAAAAAATTAATATTGCAATTAAGGATATGGATATATTTGTAGATAGTATATCTTATAAAAAGAAAGGAAAATATTCCTTTTTAGAGGTTATCCTAGATAAGGTTGGAGGAATTGATATTGATGAGATAGTTACTGCTACTCATATAATTAATCCAATAGTGGATAAATACTGTGATATTGATGATAGCTATATTTTAGATATATCTAGTAAGGAAAGAGGTAATTAAAAATGAATGCAAATGAATTAATTAAAGCTGTTAAATTAGTGGCAAAAGAAAAAAATATTAGTGAGGATGTTATTTTTGAGGGATTAACACTTGCTCTTACAACTGCATATAAAAAGAATTTTAATTCTAAAACTAATGTAATTGTAAGAATTGATAGAGAAAGTGGCGATATAAAAGTATATTCTTATTTAGTAGTAGTACCAGAAATTGATTATGGAGTTGAAACAGAAGATGAAGAAGGTAATATCGTAACAACACCACCGGAGATAAATATTGATGCGCAAATACTTTTAGAGGATGCAATTAAAATAGATCCTAATGCTAAAGTAGGAGATACTATTGAAAAAGAAGTTACTCCAAAAGATTTTGGAAGAGTTGCTGCAGGAACTGCTAAACAAGTATTAACACAAAAAATTAGAGAAGCTGAAAAAGAAAGTGTAATAAATGAGTTTAGTGATAAAGAAGGCGAAGTAATGATTGGTATGGTTGCTATGGAAGACCAAAAAAATTATTATATTGATCTTGGTAGAACTCGTGGTATGCTTCCTAAAAGTGAAATTATACCTGATGAAAAAATTGTTATGGGTTCAAATATAAAAGTATATTTAACTAAAGTTACTTTAGGAGCTAAAGGACCAGTTATTATGCTTTCTAGAAAACATTATGGTTTTGTTCGAAGATTATTTGAACAAGAAATTCCAGAGATTATTAATGGAACAATTGATATATATCAAGTAGTAAGAGAACCTGGTATAAGATGTAAAGTTGCTCTTATATCTAATAATCCAAAAGTTGATGCAATTGGTTCTTGTATAGGAGAAAAAGGTAGTAGAATAGCAGGTATTTTAAAAGAACTTGGTAATGAAAAAATAGATTTAGTATTATATGATGAAGATCCAGCTGTATTTATTAAAAATGCTATTGTTCCGGCAAAAGATGCTATTGTTAATATTTTAGATGAAAAAGAAAGAAAAGCTTTAGTAGTGGTACCTGATGATGAATTTAGTAAAGCAATTGGTAAAAAAGGAAGTAATATTAGACTTGCGTCAAGACTTACTAAATACTATTTAGAAATTAAAACAATGAAAGAAATTACTGAGGAAGGTAATAGATAATGAAAAAAGTTCCTTTAAGAACTTGCGTTGTATCACATGAAAAATGTGAGAAAAAAGATTTATTAAGAGTAGTAAGAACTCCTTTAGGAGAGGTGGTATATGATAGTACTGGTAAACTTAATGGAAAAGGTGCATACTTAAAAAAATCTATTGAAGTAATAAATAAAGCAAAAAAGACTAAAATATTAGAGAAAGCTTTAGGGGTAAGCATTAGTGATGAAGTATATGATAATTTAGAAAGGATTATTAATGAGACCAACTAAAGAAGAATATTATATGGCTATTTCCCAGCTTGCTTCCTTAAGAAGTACTTGTTTATCAAGAAAAGTTGGAGCAGTCATTGTTAAAGATGATAATCCAATTAGTTTTGGGTTTAATGGACCAGCAAGAGGTGTAGAACATTGTGAAGATTTAGGTGGATGTAGAAGAAGAGCAATGGCTGATTATGCATCTGGTAAATATTTGGAACTATGTCCTGCTTCTCACGCTGAACAAAATGCAATTGCTTTTGCTGCAAGACACGGAATATCTACAGTAGGAGCAACAATTTATGTAAATACTTTTCCTTGTAAGGACTGTATGAATTCTATTATTAATAGTGGAATAACCAAGGTTGTATATAATAGTGAATATGATGCAAATCTTTCTAAATCAATTGCAAGTAATGCAAATATTGAAATTATTAAATATGAAGGTAGAGATTTAGAAACACTATTATATGATTTTGGATATATAGAAAAGGGAAAAAGTAGATAAAAAATTAAATTAAGAAAGGATGGTTTTTATGAATATTAAAGATTATGCAAAAGATGTAAATTTATCAGTAGCAGAGGTTTTAAGAAAATGTAGTGAACTTGGAATTAAAGCAGATGGTAATAGTATATTGTCTGATGATGATATTATTATGATTGATAATACAATTAATTTAATTAGTACTGATAAAGAAACAACTTATGAAGAAGAAGACCAAATTGATGATGTAGTTGAAAAAGTATTACAAAGTGAAAATATTGTAAAAAAAGATATGGTTGCTAATAGCAAACAAAAACTTAAAAAGAAAGATAGTAGTAATGCTGATTTCAAAAACTTAAAAAAACAAATGTATAAAAGTAAAAGCAAACTAATGAGTAATGTAAAAGAGGATAATATTGTTTTATATGAGGAAGGTATGAGTGTTAAAGCCTTTGCGGATGCACTTGGAGTTTCTCTAAATGATATTATTAAAAAACTTATGAGCTTAGGATTAATGCTATCTATGAATGAAGTTATTGATTTTGAAAATGCTGAAATCGTAGCTTTAGATTACAATAAAACTTTAAAGAAAAAAGAAAGTCAAGATATTGCTGATTTTGATCATTATGAAGTTATTGATGATGAAAAAGATTTAAAAGAAAGACCAGCAATTGTTACAATAATGGGACACGTAGACCATGGTAAAACAACTCTTTTAGATTATATCAGGTCTACGAGAGTAGCCGAAGGTGAAGCCGGAGGTATTACACAAGCAATTGGTGCATATCAAACTGAAAAAGATGGTCATAAAATTACATTTATTGATACTCCAGGACACGCCGCTTTTACACAAATGCGTGCAAGAGGTGCAAGTGTAACTGATATCGTTGTTATTATTGTTGCAGCAGATGATGGTGTTATGCCTCAGACTAAAGAAGCAATAGATCATGCAAAAAGTGCTGGTGTACCAATTATTGTTGCAGTAAATAAAATTGATAAACCAAATATAAATATTGAAAGAGTTTATACTGAAATGAGTGAAAATGGTATTACTCCAGAAAGTTGGGGAGGAGAATATCCATTTATTAATCTTTCTGCGAAGACTGGTGAAGGCGTTGATACCCTTCTTGAAACAATTCTTGCAATTGCCGAAGTTAAAGAACTTAAAGCCAATCCAAATAGATATGCTTTAGGAGCTGTTATCGAAGAAAAACTTGATAAAAATGTTGGAGGACTATCATCATTTCTTATACTTAATGGAACTCTTAGACTTGGTGATCCAGTAGTTGTAGGAACAACTTATGGTAAGGTTCGTACAATGAAAAATGATAAAGGCGAGTCTATTGTTGAAGCAGGCCCATCTACTCCAGTGGAAATAACCGGACTTAATGATACACCTAAAGCTGGTGATAAGTTTATGGCTTTTGAAACAATTGAGGAAGCTAAAGAAGTTGCTGAAAAAAGAAAAAATATTGAAAAAGAAAAGAGTAATGTTAAAAAGACTTTATCACTTGATGAATTATTTGAAAGTGTTAATGCAGGGCAAAAAGAAGTTGCTGTTGTCTTAAAGGCCGATGTAAGAGGTTCTGAGGAAGCAGTTAAGAGTGCTTTAGAAAATATTAAAGTTAAAGATGTAAGAGTAAAAGTTATTCGTAGTGGTATAGGACCAATATCTGAAAGTGATATAGTTCTTGCTAGTGCATCAAAAGCAATTGTAATAGGCTTTAATGTTGTATCTTCTTCGGATGCTAAAGCAATGGCTAAAGAATATGGTATTGAAATTAGATGTTATACAATTATTTATAAACTTGTCGAGGATGTTGAAGCAGCACTTAATGGTATGCTTGATCCAGAATATGAAGAAAAAATAATTGGTAGTGCCGTTGTAAGACAAATATTTAAATTTTCTAAAGTTGGTAATATTGCAGGTGTATATGTAACTGATGGAATAGTTAAAAATAATGCAAATGTAAGAGTTATTCGTGATGGAAAGATTCTTATTGATACAAAGATTTCCTCAATTCAAAGAGGTAAAGATCAAGCTAAAGAAGTTAAAAAAGGTTTTGAATGTGGTATTACATTAGAAAAATATGATGACTTCAAAGAGGGAGATACTTTTGAAGTTTATGTAATGGAGCAGATAAAAAATGCCTAGTTTAAATGTAAAAAGAATTGAAAGTGATATTGAAAAATATATTCCAATGATTATTCAAAGAGAATGTCATGATGAACTACTTAAAAGTATTACAATAACTGGATGCTCACTTGCAAAAGATTTTAGTTATTGTAAAGTATATTTTACATCACTTTCTTCACTTTCAAAAAAAGAAATAGAAAAAGAAGTTAATGAAGCAAGTCCTTTTATAAGAGGAAAACTTGCCTCATTAATTGACGCAAGAAATATACCATTTTTAAAATTTACTTATGATGAGTCAATTGAATATGGTAATAAAATTGATGATATAATTAAAAAAATACATCAAAATGATTAGTTATATGGGGTTTTGGTATGAAATTATATGTTGGTAGTATAGATAAAAGTTTTAAAAGCGTACTTTTAAATAATGCTTATGAGTATGCAAAGTGTTTTAATGGAAAAAATAGATTAGAATTAATTAGTAAAAAAAGTTTATTAGATAAGAATAATTTAATAATGCAAAAATATGATCCTAACTATCTTTTTTCGTGTCTAGTAAAGGAAAATCTTGATAGAGAAAATGAAAAAATAATTTCTATAGCAAATGATTATAATTTAATTGCATATTTACTTTTCCATAGAGAATGTGGAATAGTAATTGATAATATCGTTATTGCAAACTACTTAGAGTATATGAATTTATTTAAAAGTAGTATTTATAATTATTTGATTAGTGAAGTAGAAAATTATTCTGAATCAGTAAATCCTTCCGTAGTATATATAAATCCTTATTTTAACGATGAATTATTAAATGAAATTCTATCTAAAAGAGGTTATATTTCAGATGTTTCAGGCTTAAAAAAGTTTATCTATGTACCAAAAGAAAATAGAAAGAAAGGTATTATTTATATAGAGGATTATGAACGCAGTAATTTTAGTAAACAAAGATAAAGGTAAAACAAGTAGAGATATAGTAAATAGTTTAACAAAAGTATTTAATACCAAGAGAATTGGTCATACTGGAACTTTAGATCCAATAGCTCAAGGTGTACTTGTTATATGTATAAATAAATATACAAAACTTGTAAATAGTTTAATGAGTTTAGATAAAGAATATATTGGTACAATTACTTTAGGAATTAAAACTGATACATTTGATATAACAGGTAAAGTTTTAGAGCAAAAAGAAGTAAATGTTTCTAAAGATGATATTGAAAAAGTATTTTCTTCATTGATTGGAAAATATGAACAAGTAGTACCAATTTATAGTGCAAAAAAAGTTAATGGTAAAAAGCTATATGAATATGCTAGAAATGGTGAAGAAGTAAAACTTCCTACAAATGAAGTAAATATTCATAATTTAGAGTTAATATCTTATGAAGAAAATAAAATTGTATTTAAATGTAATTGTTCCAAAGGAACCTACATAAGAAGTTTAATTCAAACAATATGTGAAAAATTAAATGTTATTGGAACAATGTCTGATTTAGTAAGAACTAAACAAGGTAATTTTGATATTTCTGATTCATATACTGTCGAGGATATTGAAAATGGTAATTATAAAACGTTATCTGTAAAAGATTTATTTGACTATAAAATATATAATTTAAATGAAGAAGAATATAATAAAGTAAAAAATGGTTCTCATATAAAAATAGATAGTAATGAAGATAAAATGCTATTATATTATAATAATGAAGAGGTCGCAATTTATAAGAAAAAAGAAGATTTTTATGCTTGTGATATAATGCTTATATAACTGGAATTATTCCAGTTTTTTTAATGCCTTACTTTACACCATTCAATAAGTAAAATAATGTAAAGTAAATAATAAAAATATGTAAATAAAGTGTAAAATTTAAATTTTTTTAAAGAAATTTAATTAAAAAAGGAGGAAATCAAAAATTTTTCGGTAATAAATATATATGAAGGGAGAAATTTAAAATACATTTTAATAATATAAAAAGTGTAAATTAGAAAGCGAGGTAAAAAATGAACGAATTAGAAAATGTTAATGAAAAAGATTATTTTGAAACAAGAAATTCCATATAAAGATATCACTAGTGAATTAATAAAAATGGCTACTCCAAATGATAATGCAATACCTGAAATATCTAGATATTTAAAATATAATTTAAAAAATGCATCTTTTGATATGAAAGATATAGCAGATATTGAAAGAATAACATTAAAACAAATTCAAAATAAAATAGGTGGACAATTTAATTTAATACATAGAGTTCAAGAAAAAGGTATGAGAACTCCAGATGCTGAATACTATAATAAATTATTACATACATACAAAAGATATTATGATATAAAAGCTCCTAAAAAAAGTAATAGTATTAAAAGTAAGAATTATAAAATATCACGTGCTTTTGACCAGGCAAAAGGTCAGACAAAAAATGTAATTATTTCATTGTTAAGAGATGAATGCGACTTAACAAATATTGAAGCAGTTCATCAAATAATAAATGCTTTAAAAAGGCCTAAATATTCGTGGCTAAATAGTGTTATTTTAGTGGGTAAAAATAACTTTATAAAAGTATATAAAAGAAAATAAAAAAGAGACAACCTTGTTGTGAAGTCAACGCTTTTGCCTCTTTAATGACTACATTGTAACATAAAAATTATAATGTGTCAAATCGGATATCTTGATTTTGTAGTGTACTAGTTTTGGAAAATAGACTGCAAATCAGTTTACTCCGACTATTATTAGTATAATCAGAAAAAAAGAAAAAATGATAATAGTTTTAGTGATAAATAATAAATTTATGTAAACAAAATGTAAAATTTTAATTTTTTTGAAGAAATTTAACAAAAAAAGGAGGAAATTAGGAATTTTCCGGTAATAAATATATATGAAGGGAAAAATTTAAAATACATTTTAAAAATTCAAAAAATGTAAAATAGAAAGAGAGGTAAAAAATGAATGAATTAGAAAATGTTAATGAGACTATATTTGAAAGTATCAAACATATTGATGAGAATGGTAATGAATATTGGTATGCTAGAGAAATTCAAAAAGTATTGGAATATACTGAATGGCGTAAATTTGAAGGAGTAATAAATAAAGCAATAAATGCTTGCAAAGCCAGTAATTATGATACGTCAGACCATTTTGTCGGCGCCGACAAAATGGTTTCAATAGGTTCAAAAACTCAAAGAAAATTAAATGATTATAAATTATCTAGATATGCTTGCTATCTAATAGCTCAAAATGGAGATAGTAGAAAGAAAGTTATAGGTCTTGCACAAACATATTTTGCTATCCAAACAAGAAAACAAGAACTACTAGAGCAAGAATATAATAATTTAACTGAGGATGAAAAAAGATTTTATCAAAGAAGTTTAACTAAAAAGGGAAATTATTCTTTAAATCAAGCTGCAAAAAATGCAGGAGTAAAGAACTTTGATAAATTTCATAATGCAGGTTATAAAGGCTTATATAATGGTGAAACAGCTGATGACATTGCTAAAAGAAAAGAACTTCGTTATAGGGAAGATATTTTAGATAATATGGGAAGTGAGGAACTTGCCGCTAATCTATTTAGAATAACTCAAACAGATGGAAAACTAAGAGAAGATAATATTAAAGGTGCATCAATTGCCAATGAAATTCATTATAATATAGGGAAGAACATTAGAGATACAATTATTAAAAATGGTAGAACTTTGCCTGAAAATTTACCAACACCAGAAAAAAGTTTAAAAGAATTAGAGAAAGAAAATGGAAGTTTAGTAATTAAAACTAAAAAGTAAAAAATGTTACAAAAATATTCAAAATTTGATATTAAAGCATTTTGTTGATAAGACAATTTGCTTAAAAATATAATAATTAATGATTGTAAACTAAAAATATTAATTGTAATATTGCATTTTCAAATTTTAAATGGTAAAATTAAATAGAATAAAGAGGTGTTTACAGTGAAAGATTTTATTATAAATTTGTATGCAAATAAGTATTTTCCAATATATTTGGGCGTTGTAATAATAGTATTACTAATAGCTTTTTTTGTTGTTTTTTTCTTAGGAAAGAAAGATCAAAAGAAAATTGAGGAAACTCAAAAACTTAATTTAGAAAAGTTAAAAGAAGCACAAGGTAATTCTACTGTAACAAATAATGAAATAAAACAACCTGCTGAAAATATAATTTCTCAAAGTAAGCCTGAGGTTAATACAGTTGCAACTCCAGTGATAAATCATAACGTTAATTCTGAACCTTTGATAAAACCAGTTGTAAATCAAAGTATAGAAAACAATATTACTGAACCAGCAATACAAGCTCCAATAGTTGAAACTCCGGTTCAAGTTCAACAACAAAAATTTGAAAATCTTACGAGCCAAGTTAAATCACAAACTGTGGAAACTCCAATAAAACCTGTAGCACCTCAAAATACAACGATACCTCCAGTTAAACCAGAACCAATTCAAGTTGTAGAAACACAGGCTATAGTAGAAAAAACTTCTGCTGTTAATCCTTCAGTAAATGTGAAACCAACTGTTCAACCTGTTAATCCAGTAGTTGATGACGATGTTTATAGAGTTAATAAAAAAGAGGAGGAGACAGTAAATAGATTAAAAGAACTTTCATCCTCACTTGATAAAGAAATGAGTACGTTTAGTGCAAAACCATTGGTAAATGAACAGATAAATGAAGTTAAACCTGTCATTAATGAAGAAAAACCAAAAGTTATGAATGTATATAGTTCTGTATACGTTCCAAGTAATAATGTTTCCACTCCAGAAAAGGTAGAAACTCCGGTTATAAATAATATAGAAGAAGATTTTGATGATACTATGGAGATCGAACTTCCAAAATTGAAAGCTGAAGAACCTGTTTTAAAGGATAATTCTTCCGATCCACTCAATTTATTATAAGAGAAAGTAGTAAGAAATTATTACTTTTTCTTTTTTCTTTGTAAAATATGTTGACAATAACCTTTTAAAAGAGTTATATTAATTCTAATATTATTTTGAGAGGGAAATTATTATGAAAGTATTTATGCATAGAAATCTAAATATTTTTATTAATTATATGAATGATTGCTGTGATTTTGCTTGCCTTTCAAAATTAGTGCGATAAGCGTGCTTGCGGGTTTAAACCTTGGAGCGTGCTTGTCGCTTTTTTTTGTAGAATGGAGGTTGTTATGAAAAATATTACTTTGGAGGATTTACTAAAAAAAATTACAGAGTATAATCCGGGTGAGGAAGAAAAGATTAGAAAAGCATATGAATATGCAAGAGTGCTTCATCAAGGTCAATTTAGACAAAGTGGCGAAGAATATATAATTCATCCACTTAATGTTGCTTACATTTTAGCGGATATGCACGCAGATAGTGATACTGTTTGTGCAGGATTATTACACGATACAATCGAAGATACCCACATTACTAAGGAAGATATTGCTCATGATTTTAATCAAAATATTGCAATGCTTGTTGATGGTGTAACTAAACTTGCAAAAATGAATTTCTCTTCGAAGCAAGATGCAAATTATGCAAATACTAGAAAAATTATAACAGGTATAACCGAAGATGTTAGAATAATAATCATTAAACTTGCAGATCGTCTTCATAATATGCGTACACTTCAGTTTAAAACAGAATTTAAGCAAAAAGAAAATTCTCTTGAAACTATGGAAATATTTGTCCCACTTGCTTATTTAATTGGCGCATATCGAATTAAGAGTGAACTCGAAGATTTATCTATGCAGTATTTAAAACCTGATGCTTATAAGAATTTGAATGAAAAGTTATGTAAGCTAAATGAAAGTAATAATGAGGTTTTGAATGAAATGCTTTATAAAATAAAAGAGATTTTAAAAAGTAAAGAAGTTCCAAATGAAATTAAAATAAGAACTAAAAATATTTATGGAATTTATAAAAGAATAAATGAAGGACAGAAACTTTCAGATATTCATGATTTATTAGCACTTAAGATTATGGTTAAAGAGGTTGATGATTGTTATAAAACTTTAGGTTATATTCATAGACTTTATCATCCAGTAAATGATAAGTTTAAAGATTATATTTCTAATCCCAAAACAAATATGTATCAAAGCCTGCATACAACTGTTTTTGGTCCAAATGAAAAACTAGTTCAAACTCAAGTAAGAACATTTGAAATGGACAAAGTAGCCTCTTTTGGGCTTACAGCTTATTGGGAAAACGAAAAAGGAAATGCTAGAGATGTAATGCAAACACAGTTAAAAAGTAAATATCAGTTTTTTGCTTCACTTGCACAGCTTAATTCAATGTTTACTGATAATCAAGAATTTGTAAATAATGTTAAAAATGAATTATTTTCTCAAAATATATACGTTTATACCTCAAAGGGAGACATTATAGAGCTTCCTAAAGGATCTACGATTATTGATTATGTTTATAAAGTTGATAGTAATTTAGGTAATATTTTAGTTGGTGCTTATATAAATGATGAATATAAAGAAGCAAGTTATGTACTTCAGAATAAAGATAGAGTAAGAGTTGTTACCAATGATATGTCCTTTGGGCCAAGAAAGGATTGGTTAAATATTGCCCATACTTCTTTAGCAAGAAGAAAAATAATGGAGTTTAATGAAAGGCTGTGAGAAAATGAATATAGAAAATTATAGCGATATTTTGAATACATATTATAAAAAATATAATCCTAAAATAAAAAAGTTGAGAATTAACTACGAAAAAAAATGCAAAAGAATATCTGTTGAATTATTTAGAAGAATTAATCAAAAATATATTTATTATATTAAGAAAATTGTTAATGAATTAGTTAAAGAGTTTATGACTGATTGTAATTTTGAATATTTAATATCTTTGAATGGCAGTTTGGCAAGAGAGACTAATACAATATATAGTGATATTGATATAAATTATTTAGTGAAAGATATGTCATATCATAAAAAAATGATTGAGCTAGAAGACAAAATAAATTACATACTAAAGACAATTTTGAATTTTAGAGGTAAAGATAAAATTCATAGTATGGTAGTATATTTACCTTTAATTAATAATGAAGAGCACGAATTTATTAATAATAATAAATATCCAATTTATTTTAATAATGGTATAATATATGATAATTGCAGGGAAAATGCCGAACAATTAATGTATGAACTTTATAATTCAACAAGAAAAATAGACGATGTTATATTGTATTTAAATGACAATGATAATAAAAAAAGGTTAAATGAATGGGCATATTGTTGGAATATAATTACAAGTGGAAATTTAAGTGAATATTATTCTAAAAATCGTAGAGAATTTAGAACTGATGAAAATATTAATTTTTTTATAAAACAAATAATTAATGATATTTTAGATGATAATATGTATTTTTTGAATTCGTTGAAATATATTAAAAATTGTGATTTAAAAAAGGCTTATAAGTCAAAAGTACTTAATAATGTTTATGGTTATCTTGCTATAATTTATAGATTAGATCATAACTTATCAAAATATAGCCTTTCTAATTTTAAGAAAAATTGTAAAATGATAAACAATAAATTTTATAAATTATTTTATGAATATTTAATGACAATTCAAAATTTGCAATTAATATTAGACAAGCAAAACATTGATTTGAGTTCTCATTCACAGCAAAAATTAAATATAGAAAAACTGAATGAAAGATATTATAATATTTTTAGTAGAGAAAATATTGTAAAAGATTTAAATGATAAAAAGCAAAAATTATATGATTATTTATTAATAAGTTTAAGAAAAATGGAGGAAGAATATGAATAATGATTTTTTAGTAGCAACACTACCAATTAAACCACAAAAAAATACAAATGTTGGAATGATGGTTGCACCAACAATAATGGAACATATAGGAAACATTTTTAATATTGATAAATGTATGAGTGTTAATCTATTACATACATATGCAAATAAGGATGAGGAATTAAATAATTATAAAATGTATATTGAAAATGCAGGAATAAATTATAATTTTCTTTTTAAAGATGAAGAATATACACAGCAATTATTGAATATTATAAAAAAAATGATTGAAAGCGGAATTATTTCTGTTCAAAAAGAACATATTGTGTACTGCGACTGCGGAAAAGTTGATATGTTAAAAGATGCAACCAATAATAATGGAAAGCTCTATCATATGGAGAATGGGAAAATTATATGTAATTGTTGTAATAATCTTTGCCATGAACAAGAAGCAGATGTTCTTACTTTAAAAATAAACGAACATGAATCAGCAAGTATATCTCCAGCTTTTTTGCAAAAAGATATACAAGATATTGAAAGTCAATTTATAGGAAAAAAAGTACTTATCTCAAAGAAAAGAAATACAGGATTTAAATTACAAATTGACAACAATAGTTTTAATATAGATATCGATTTTATATGGAGTAATTATTTTAAATTGTTAAATTATCAAAATGAGATTTTTATAGCAAGTAATCACCAACTTTATAATATGTTTTTTATAAATTATTTATCTAAAGTTTCTTCGGATAAAAATCTTCATTTCATTGCTACTCCATATATTGACGGAAATTTAAATGATATAAAAGCAGAATATGAAGCAAGAAAATTGAAGGAATATAAATTGTTATTGCTATTATATAATTTGAAATGGAAAAATAAAAACAGCAAGTGGTCAACTTCAAACTATAATTATTTAGCGAATATAAGTGATACAAAAATTAAAAATTTGTATGAAGCATTATTATACGAATCTAAATCATATTCAATAGAAGATATATTTGCTAATATTGACAATGCTTTGAATACTTCATCAAATATGCAAAAAAACATTAGCTTGATGAAGACATTATATAAAAATGGTTATTATGAAAGAAAAGGAGTTTAATATGAATTATAGTGTATTTTTTAGTCGAATAGAAAAAGGAATGGATATAGCATTTACTAAAATAAAAAGTATTTTGCCTAAAAATCCTAAAGTTGTTATTTTGCCTTGGACTTTTCCTACAGAATTAGATGCAAATTTGCTTGATAATGATTTTTTTAAAAAAGGGGAAAGAAGATATAATAAATATGTTAATGAATTAAAAAAACTTGGTATTAATGAGGAAAATATTAAAGTATTAAATTGTTATAGTGATTCAAAAGAAAAAATTAAAAAAGCTTTAAAAGAAAGTAATGTATTACTTCTTCCCGGAGGTAATCCAGAAATGCTTTTTGATAAAGTAGTACATAAAACAGAAATATTATATGAAATAAAATATTATAAAGGACTTATTATCGGAGAAAGTGCTGGAACAGAACTTCAGTTAAAAAGATATTTTATTACTGCCAAAAATAATTATTATAAATATTTTGCTTTTTATGATGGCTTCGGAGTAATTGATGATCCATTTTATATGGATGTTCATTCGATTAATAATAAAAATTATTTGAATAAACTTCAGAAAGTTAGTGATGAAACCGGTAAAGATGTTTACGGAATATTTGATGATGGTGTTTTAATTTATGATAGGAATGCAAAAGAAATTTATAAATATGGAAATGTGAAAAAGTTTACACCCATAAATAAGGAGAAAGTATGAATATTGAATATGAATGTAGATTACTTGGGATAAATAAAGAAAATTTTGAAAAATTACTTTTAGAAAAAGGTGCAGTTAAAAAAGACGATTATTATCAAAAAAGGTACACTTATGATTTTAATCCTAAAAAGGAAAATAAATGGATTAGACTTCGAACTAATGGAAAAATTAATACTTTGACCATCAAAGAAATAACTAATAACAAGGCTATAGATGGAACAAATGAACTAGAAATCGAAGTATCAGATTTTAAAAAAGCAAATGAAATATTAAATCAGTTAGGCTATATATATCGAAATTATCAGGAAAACAAAAGAACAACTTATACTTTAGATGGCGTTGAAATTGATATAGATTCTTGGCCAATGATTCCAACTTATGTAGAAATTGAAGGAAAAAGTAAAGAGGATGTTTATAATATAATTGATAAATTAAATCTTCCTAAAAAAGATATAACTTCTTTAGATGTTACAGGAATTTATAATGATATATATAATATTGATGTACTTAGCATAAAAGAGTTAAAATTTTAATTTAATATATTATAAAATTATGTTATACTTTATCTATAAGGTAGGTAAAAATGAATAAAATAGTTATAATTGGATGTGGAAATGTTGGAATGAGTTATGCATATAGTCTTTTAAATCAAAGTACACCAGTAAATGAACTTGCTTTAATTGATATAAATCAAGATAAAATAATTGGTGAAGTTATGGATTTGAATCATTGTCTTGCTTTTTCACCCTCAAAGATTGATATAAAAGTAGGTTCTTATGAAGATTGTAAAGATGCAAAAATAATTGTTATTGCGGCCGGTGCTAATCAAAATCCTGGTGAAACAAGAATGGATTTAATATATAAAAATGCTAAAATTTTTAAAGAAATAATTGCTAGTGTTATGAAATTTGGCTTTGATGGTTACTTTTTAATAGCGACAAATCCACTTGATATAATGACTTATTTAACATTTAAATATTCCGGGTTTGCACCAAATAAAGTAATTGGAACAGGTACAAGTTTAGATACAGCAAGACTTAGATTTTTAATAAGTGAAAAAGTTGGTGTTAATCCTAAAGATATTAATGCTTATGTTATCGGAGAACATGGTGATAGTGAGTTTACTTTGTGGTCTTCAGCACTTGTGGGTAGTGAAAAGATTGATAAATATTTATCCGAAGAAGAAAAGATAAGCATTGAAAATGATGTTAAAAATGCTGCTTATGAAATAATAAATAAAAAAGGAGCAACTTATTATGGGGTAGCAATGTGTTTAACAAGAATTACTAATGCAATTTTAAATAATGAAAACTCAATTATTACAGTATCTAGTTATGATAAAGAAAATGATGTATTTTTTGGAGTACCAACAATAGTTAATAAAGATGGTGCAAGTAAAAAAATGTATATTGAACTTGATAGAAATGAAACTCAAAAACTTATTAATTCAATTTTTGCTTTAAAAGAGGCAATTAAAAAAGTTGAAAACTCTTAAAAATTTTGCTATATATAAATATATAAGGTACTTCCTTACAAAAAAGAAAGCTTTTGTGAGTACTGCCTTTAAATTTATAAGATGAGGATAATAATTATTAAGATATCATTTTTGAATTTCAATGTCATTGACCGCCTCATTTTCTAATGAAATAATAGTATTGTGACATTACTTGCTTTACATTAGCTTTCTAAAATAGTCATACTATCAAATGTAACTGATGGTATGATTATTTTTTTATAAAAAAACATATTCAGCCCGTTGAAAATATAATAAAAATATGCTATATTAAGTATGTAAGGAACCTCCTTGCATATAATAAAAAAAGGAAGCTACTCGTAAATTGCTATGCGAGCGCTACCATAAAATGTTTCACGCTTTAATCTATAAGCAAATATAGATTAAGGCGCTTTTTTTATTTTAGGATGAGTACCATTACAGCAGCTGCATTAAGTAATAGTATAATACTCATGATAATAATTATTATATAGTTGAAAAATTCCTTGGTGTCTTTTTTCATTATAACCACCTCACTTTCTAATTAAATATTAGTTCAGTGGTAGCGCCCGCTTTACTTTCACTTCCTATAATAATCATACCATTGGTTAGAATTTATGTCAATAACAAATGTTTGTAAAAGCATCAAATATTCTATTATGAAAAAAGTAATCTTTCTATGTAGACTTTTAAGCATTAATTTAGTATAATTTTTATGGGAGAGTGATAAATAATGGGAGCACAAATTGCTTGGGGTTTAATAGGTTTAGTAATTGGTATAATTGTAGGATTTTTAATTGCAAGACTTGTAACAAAGAAAATGCTTGAAAAAAATCCACCTATAAATGAAAAAATGATTGAAGCTATGATGAGTGGAATGGGTAGAAAACCTAGTCAAAAACAAGTAAAACAAGTTATGGCTCAAATGAATAGATATAAATAATATATATCTATTTTTTAAGAGAATGTGAGGTAAAAAAATGATAACTAATGAAGTAATTAATAACGATATAAAAAAGACAAATAATAAAATATGGATATCACTTTTAGTGATAATTTTAGGAATAGGGCTTTTCTTTTTCGGAGAATATTTTGATAAAAAGCTTAAAAAAGATGCTCAAAACTTAAATGATGTTATTGAAAGTAAAAGGGAAGATAAAGAAAATATTTATACATATTTAGATGTTAAAAATACAGCTCTATTATTTGCGGGTTTCGATGATAAAAAAGAGTATTACTATTTTGTAACTGATGGAACTTATGTGTATATTGCTTATATGGATGAAGCAACATATAAAGAAAATTTTGATAATAATGAAAAAGATAATATTAGAATATATGGTTATACTTATACGACTACTAAAGATGTAAAAAAGATTGCTATTGATACATATAATGAGATGTATGAACTTACTGGTGATGAAGCTTTAACTGTGGCTGATTTTTCAAATTATTTTGGATCAGTATATATGAATATGACAGATAATTTATCAAATGAAACTGGTATTTGTGATATGCTTGGTTTTATAACATTTATATCAGGAATGGTAATGTTAATAGCATATTTTATTAAAGCAAAAAAATATAAAAAATATTTTAAAAATACTTCAAGAAATGAACTTAATATGATTAATAGCCAGTTAAATAGTAAAGATTCATTTAATTATAAAGATTTAAAATTATTTTTAACTGATAATTATATTGTAAGTTATATAAATAATTTTTATGCTGTTAAATATGAAGATGTTTTATGGATTTATGAACATATTCAAAGAGTAAATGGTTTTAGAGCATATACAGCAATACTTGTAATGGATAAAAAGTTTAAACTTCATACAATAGTTCAAACTAGTTTAAATACTAAAGCTAAAAAAGAAAGTTTTAATGAAATATTTGAAACTATTTCTAATAAAAATGAAAATATTTTAGTTGGTTATACTAAAGAAAACAGAGATAAAATTAGAAATATGAAGAAGAAAAAGTAATAATTTCTTCTTCTTTTTTATATAATTAAGTATGAAAAAATATATTAATTATAGTATAGTTATAGCACTTTTTATAGGTTTTATATTAGCTTTTTTATATCCAATTAATTTAAATAATTTTGATTTATTTACTAAAATACTTTCTTTTAAAGATTTTTTATTTATATTTATTATTAGTATTTTTCTTATTATATTACCACTTTTAAGTATTAATTTATCCCAAGGTTTATTATTTTGTGAATTTATATCTATGGGATATATTATTACTATTTTTACTAAATATTTTCATTTTAAAGGTTTATTATTTATTTTAATATTTATATTGCTTTATAAATTATTAAATATATTTATATTATATTTAAATTCTTATTATTCTTATAAATTAATTAAACATATTTATTTAAATATATTTTCTAAGTATAAAAGAAATATTAATAATTTATATTTATATATTAAAAAAGTTATTATTATGTCAGTATTTTTTCTTATTAATAGTTATATAGTTTTATTACTTAAATATTTTACTTTACTAAAAATTGTTAAATTATTAAAATAAAACTTTTATTTACTTTATAATTTTGATATACTATTTATAGAGTAAAGAAGGTTTTTTTATGGATGCAAAAAATAAATCTAATATAAAATTATTATCCATTGTAGCAAGTGTAGTGCTTCTTATTATTGTAGTGGGTGCTTCATTTGCTTATTTTGGTACTTATAAAGAGAATATTGATAAATATAAAATTAATATTACTATTGACGAGTTTGCTAAAGCAACATTTGTAACAAAAGATGCAAATCTTAATTTAAGTGTATCTAAAAAAGATATGGTTGCTTATGGAGCAGGTACTAAAGCTGCAGAAAATAGTGCTAATTTAAATGTGGTTTTAACAAGTGGAAATCCTAATGTAAAAGTTACTTGTACTTATGATATATATTATGAATATGATGCAAATTCTAGTATTTATGGAGTAAGTCCTACACCTGTTACTGATTCCTCTTTAAAAGAACTTACTTTAAAAGCAGTAGGAAGTACAGGCACAAATAATTATGCTGATGAAAAGAATTTTAATTATGATACAAGTTGGACAACAAATCCTTATAAAAGATTAATTGTAAAAGGTGCCAGTATTACTGATGCGACTAAAAATGGTACCACAGATACATGGAAATTTAATATGGCATTTTATAATTTAGATGCTGATCAAAATAAACTAGCTGGTAAAACTTTTACAGGTTCATTTTATGTAGATAAAGATAGTATACAGTGTGATTATCAAAATAATGATGGTGGAAGCAGTGCAAGTGGAACATCATTTGAAACATTAATGACTCCGAATAATAGTGATATTTTTGATGAAAATGGTTTAAGGTATGAAGGAGCAGATCCAAATAATTATATATGCTTAGATAATAAAACAAGTGGTGCTTGTTCTTCATCTTCATTATTATTTAGAATAATAGGTTTATTTGATGAAGATACTTCAAGTGATGGAACAACTAGTGCAGGAACAAAAAAACTATTAAAAATACTTGATACAAATAACTATGGAGGAACAAGTGGAAAATATTGGAGTGGGTCATCCTCAAATAAATCTAATAATTGGAGTAAATCAACACTGAATACAGAACTTAATGGAACTTACTTAAATACACTTCTTGCCACAAGTGGAGTAAATAGTAAACTATCTAGTGCAATAGTAAATGCAAAATGGCATTTAGGGGGAGCAAATAATACTTCATCAAGTAATTATTATAATCAAAAAATAACAACGGAAAATTGGTATAAAGCAGAAAGAAGTCCGTATGCTACAAGTGGGACACTACAAAATTTATATAGTGGTAATCCGGAATATGTATTTGCAAAAGTAGGACTAATGTATCCAAGTGATTATGGATATGCAACAGTTGGAGGTAGTACAACTAGTAAGGAAAATTGTAGAGCAAAAGAATTATATAATTGGGATAGCTCATCATATAGTGATTGTAAAAATAATGATTGGGTATATAAATCTCAATCAATAAGTTGGGGGTCAAACAAAAATGAATGGTTAATTTCCCCGCTTGTCTCGGATTCGTTTAATGCGTCTAGTTTGTATTCGACTGGTTTTGTTAGTGCTTTTGGTGACATCCGCAGTGACCAGTTTGATGTCCGACCGACATTTTATCTAGATTCTAGTGTCCTAAAAATTGTGGGTACAGGAGATGGAACAAAGAATAACGCATATCGCGTTGGGTAAGGTAAGAACTAAGGTAATGTGCGTGGCGGCAGTTATCCGCCCCGCACTGCCGATTTTGAGAATTCAACAAAATTTTTTTGAAAGGTTATTATGAAAGAAATAGATTATTGGAAAGATAGAAAGTATCTTAATTATGATATGAAGTATATAATTGATTTACTGCTCTTATGTAGAATATGATGCTTGGTCTGATACACTACTATCTACTGCTAAACAAGATAAATTATGGGGACAAATAACTGAAAATGATTTTAATAATCTATGTAAGAAATTTAATTTATAGAGAGTTTTATGGATTTAGTAGATTTTACTAATTGTAAAAGTGATAATGAATATTTTGCTGGAGATAAAATGATGCTAAGAATTGTAAAGGAGTTAGATACTATGCAAAAAAATTATGATGAGTTAATTTATTATGACCCTAAAAAGTTTCATGAAGCAGAAATGAAAGAGTTAGCAATTGAACAAAACAATCTTGCTATTGCAAAAGAATTAATTAAAAATGGTGCATCTAAAGAACTTATTTTGAAGTCAATAGACATATACGAGGAAGATTATAATAAGTTAGTTAGTGAAATTCAAAAAGAAACTAAATCAAAGTAGTTTCTTTTTCTTTAATAAAATATAAAATGATGATATAATTTTTTTATGAAAGTATTTAGAAAAATAATATTAATTTTACTTACTATGATTGTGATGTTTTTATTATATATCACAATTTCTTTTGCATATCAAAAAATAGTTTTAAAAAAAGTTCCTTATGTATTTGGCTATACAAGTTTTATAAATACTGGATCAAGTATGTTACCATATATAAATGTTGGTGATCTAGTAATAGTTAAAAAAGAGGATAGTTATAAAGTTAATGATGTAATCTCTTTTAAAACAAATGAAAATTTTGTTAATACTCATAGAGTTATTTCTATAAAATCTGGTTATTATAAAACTAAAGGTGATAGTAATAAATTTAATGATGGTGAAGAAATTAATAAAAGTAGAGTATTTGGCAAAGTAGTACTTGTTATAAGTAATTTTGGTGTTATTTATGCATTTTTACTAAATAATTATTTATATATTTTTATAGGTATAATAATGCTTTCTTTACTTGTGTTTTTAATTCATATATGGAGGAAAAATGAAGGCAGATGTAATAATTGAATATCCAGTTAAAACTTTAGATAAAATATTTTCATATATAATTCCTAGTAAATTTAAGGATACTTTATGTGTTGGTATGAAAGTAGTTGTTCCCTTTAACAAAGGAGTTATTAATGGAATAGTTATAGGGATAAACTCTAATAAATGTGATTATGAAATGAAAGAGATTTTAGCTATTAATGATAATTTTATTGTTAATGAAGAGCAACTTAAAATGGCTTATTATTTAAAAAAGACTACTTTATGTCCCCTTATAAGTGCAATTGAGGTAATGATGCCTCCCTCACTTAAAATTAAAAGTGATAATAAAGATTATAAGAAATATGATACATTTATTACTTTAAATAAAGATAAAAATATTATAAATAAATATATTTTAGAAAATGAAAGATATCAAAATCAAGTAATTATATTAGATAAACTTTTAAATAGTGAATTTATAAATAAAAAAGAAGTAGTAGGTAGTAGTTTAAATACTCTTATTAAAAAAGGTTTAGTAAAGGAAGTTAAAAAAGAAAAATATCGTATTAATGTTGGTGATGAAAAAAGCATACCTGTTACATTAAACGAAGAGCAATCTAAAGCTTTTGAAATAATGAATAAAGGAATTAATTCTTATAATGTATATTTACTTCAGGGGGTTACTGGATGCGGTAAAACTGAAACTTATATGGCTCTCATTGATGAAGTATTAAAAATAGGTAAAACTGTTATTGTACTTGTTCCCGAAATATGTTTAACTACGCAAACTGTTCAAAGATTTTATAAAAGATTTGGATCACTTGTAGCTATTTTCCATAGTGGACTTTCTACTGGGGAAAAGTATGATGAATATATGAAAATATATAAAGGAGAAGTTAAAATAGTTGTAGGAACTCGAAGTAGTATATTTGTACCAATTAAAAATTTGGGTTTAATAATTATTGATGAAGAGCATTCAGATAGTTATAAACAAGATAGCTCTCCACGATATGATGCAATTGATGTAGCAAATTTTAGAGCAAAGGAACTTGGGATACCTTTAGTACTTGCTAGTGCAACTCCAAGTCTTGAATCAAAAGCAAGAACTTTAAAAGATGTATATCATCTTGTTACAATTAATAAAAGAGCAAATAATGCACCACTTCCTAAAACATATTTAATTGATATGAAATATGAAGGTGGTAAATTTTTATCAAAAGAGTTAATCTCTAAAATTAGTGATAGGTTAGCAAAAAAAGAGCAAGTAATACTTCTTTTAAATAGACGAGGTTTTTCTACATTTGTAACTTGTTCAAATTGTGGTTATACATATAAATGTCCAAACTGTGATATAACCTTAACATATCATAAGACAAGTAATAGTTTAAGATGTCATTATTGTTCATATAGTATTAAAAAGGATGAAGTGTGTCCAAACTGTAATGAAGATGCTCTTAATTATTTAGGTCTTGGTACTCAAAAAGTTGAGGAAGAACTAAAAACTCTTTTTAAAGAGGCAAATATTATTAGAATGGATCAAGATACTACATCAAAAAAGGGAAGTTATCAAAGAATTATTGATGATTTTTCTGCACATAAATATGATATACTTTTAGGTACACAAATGATTAGTAAAGGTCTTGATTTTTCACTTGTTACTTTAGTAGGAATTATTAACGCTGATACGTCCTTAAATATACCAGATTTTAGAGCTAATGAAAAAACATTTTCTCTTTTATATCAAACATCCGGAAGAGCAGGAAGAGGAAATGCTCCTGGAGAAGTTTTAATTCAAACATTTAATCCAGATAATAAAGTTTTAGAGTATGTTAAAAATAATGATTATGAAAGCTTCTTTAAATATGAACTTGATATTCGACATAAACTTTTTTATCCACCATTTTGCTATATTGCTCATATTATGATAATTAGTAAAAGTTATGAAATTGCTAGTAAAGAATCTAATTTAATAAAGGGATATTTAAACAAAGAAATTAAAAATAAAATTATTTTAGGACCAACTCCTGCGGGCATGTTTAGAATAAATAATTTATATCATTTTGGAATTATTATTAAATATAAAACTATAGATAATCTTTTTGAAGTTCTTTCAAATATTGATAAAAAATATGTTTTAAATAAAGATGTTGATGTACAAATTACTATTAATCCCTCAAGATTTTAAGTGCTTTAGCACTTTTTTTATAAAAAAATAAAACTTCCCTTAAAATAAGGGAAGTTATTATATATTTGGTTACCCAGATAGGATTCGAACCCATGGAATGTCAGGACCAGAACCTGATGCCTTACCGCTTGGCTACTGGGTAATTACTTAATTACTATATCATAAAATTAGTTTAAATTAAAGTAGTAAAATAAAATAAAATATGATATTATATGTTTGTGATGAATTATGAAAAAAGTTGTTATTGGAATGAGTGGAGGAGTAGATAGTGCAGTAGGTGCTTATTTACTTAAAAAGGAAGGCTATGAAGTAATAGGTCTTTTTATGCGTAACTGGGATAGTAATATTAATAATGATATATTAGGAAATCCTAATGATACAAATGATATTTGTCCACAGGAGAAAGATTATAATGATGCTAAAAAAGTATGTGAATTTTTAGGTATAGAGCTTCATAGAATAGATTTTATTAAAGAGTATTGGGACTTTGTATTTACTTATTTTTTAGAGGAATTAAAAAAAGGTAGAACACCTAATCCAGATATGCTTTGTAATAAATATATTAAATTTGATTTATTTGTTAAAGAGGCAAGGAGACTTGGAGCAGATTATATAGCAACAGGTCATTATGCTAGAATAAAAGGTAATAAACTTCTTCGTGCAAAAGATTTAAATAAAGATCAAACTTATTTTTTAGCCGATGTAAATGTAAATAATTTTAAAGATGTACTTTTTCCAATTGGAGATTATACTAAACCCGAAATAAGACAAATTGCTAAAGAAGTAGGAATTCCAGTATTTGATAAAAAAGATTCTACAGGAATATGCTTTATAGGAGAAAGAAACTTTCAAAAATTTATGGCAAACTATTTAAAACCTAATCCTGGGGATATTATAAATGTTGAAACTGGTGAAAAGATAGGATCGCATTTGGGACTTATGAATTATACAATAGGTCAAAGAAAAAATGTTGGACTTTCTGGTGATGAAGAAAGACATTATGTATGTGGTAAAGATACAAAGAAAAATATATTATATGTTGCCTTTGGTGAAAGTGAGTATTTATATTCTGATGAATGCACTGTAGATAATGTAAACTTTATATCTAGTAAAAGGCCTTCATTTTGTACTTGTAAATTCCGTTATAGGGGAGAAGATCATCCTTGCGTGTTAGAATATCTTGAAAATAATAAAATAAGAGTTATTTATAAAGGTAAAGCTAAAAGTGTAACACCAGGTCAAGCATGTGTATTTTATGATGGTGAAGAGTGTCTTGGATGTGGTTTTATTGATGAAGTTTTCAAAGATGGTGAAAAACTTTGGTATTTAAATTAAGAGCATTTGCTCTTTTTTTTATAAAAACTATGGTACAAAAGAAAAAATTATGATATTATATTTTTAGTATAAAATAATAAAGAGGTTAGATATGAAAAATATATTTAAAAACATAAAAAATTATTTTAAAGATAATAAAACAAAAAGTATTACTATTTTAGTCGTATTAATATTAACAATTATTTCAAGTATTACTTTAATAGCATACTCATTTTATCAAAATAAAAGCACTAAACTTATTATATCAGGACTTGCTTTAATAGATTCATCAGATGTATCAATAAAAGTATATAGAGAAAACAAAAATGATAATGGTGTAGGAATAGGTACTTATTCATTATCTTATTATGTACCAAGTGCATCCTCATACAGTTATGTAGAAAGTAAATCAGTATGTGATACCGGAATAGCAATAGAAAAGTATGAGAATCAAAAGTTTTATGTAGATGCGACAAAGAAAGGAAAATGTAAAGTATATTTTGATGCAATTGATGGATATATTGATGATTATGAAGTAAATCTTTTTGTTCAAAATGAAATAGGCAATACTGATGATAAAAATTATAATCAGATGGGCCAATTACCTTTATATGAAACAGGTTATTATTACACTATTAATGAAAGTAAAACAAGTTGTACAAATGGAGCAACAGTAAGTATTGCGGGAAGAAATATTGTAGTATTAACTACTCAAAAAGCAGTATGTAATGTTTATGTTGATAAAAATAGTGATATCGAGGTACCTGTTATTTCCTCATTAAGTATTAGTGATACTACAGTAACATTTACCGCTACAGATAACATATCGCTTGCATTTTATGGAGTAAGTGATAGTAATGCTATAGAGCCTGAAGAATATAATAGCTTTTCGGGAACAAGTCAAACAATTTCCTTTACACAAAATGCTGAAGGAACATATTATTTATGGGTAAAAGATAGTGCAGGAAATATTGCTACAAAAGAATTTACAATATCACTCGGGACATCATTTGAGACATTAATGGTAGCAAATAATACAGATATTTTTAATGAGAATGGTATAAGGTATGAAGGAGCAGATCCAAATAACTACATATGTTTAGATAGTAATAAAGAAGGTGCTTGTTCTTCATCTTCATTATTATTTAGAATAATAGGATTATTTGAAGAAGAATATTCCTCAGATGGAACAACTAGTGCAGGTAAAAAAAATTTGTTAAAAATACTTGATACAAATAACTATGGAGAAGGAGAACAAGGTGGAATGACTTGGGATATGGCACAATATCCACCTGCTAATGACTGGTCTAAATCAGTACCGTATACAGTACTTAATGGAACTTACTTAAGTACACTTCTTGCCACAAGTGGAGTAAATAGTAAGTTAAGGAGTGCAATAGTAATATCAAAATGGCATTTAGGAGGGGCAAATGCAACTTCATCAAGTAAATATTATTATCGAAAAATAACAACGGAAAACTATTATAAAGCAGAAAGAAGTCCGTATGCTACAAGTGGAACACTTCAAAATTTATATAGTGGTAATCCAGAATATGTATTTGCTAAAGTAGGACTAATGTATCCAAGTGATTATGGATATGCAACAGTTGGCGGTAGTACAACTAGTAAGGCAAATTGTAGATCACAAGCATTATATAATTGGGGTAGCTCATCATATAGTGATTGTAAAAATAATGATTGGGTATTTAAATCAGCAACATTTTTTGGTGACGGTGAATGGTTTATTTCCTCGGGTGCCATGGGTGTGAAGCATGCGTCTGGTTTTAGATCGACTGGTTTAGTTGATGCTAATATTCACGTCCTTAACGCTTTTGCGGTCCGACCGTCATTTTATCTAGATTCTAGTATCCTAAAAATTGTAGGTACAGGAGATGGAACTAAGGATAACGCATATCGCTTGGGCTAAAGTGAGAAACTATGTTATTACAAGCGGTTAGAAGGACCGCAAATATTTTGAAAAAATTCTATAATTTATAGGATTTTTTTTGTTTGTATGGTAAAATAATTAAGAAACGAGGTTAAAATGTTTGAATATTTAGGAGATAGATTATCAAGTGCTATTAAAAATATTAAAGGTATGGGTAAAATTACTGAAGATAATATTGATGGTGCAATAAGAGAAATAAGAATGGCTCTTTTAGAGGCAGATGTTAATTATGAAATAGTTAAGGAATTTACTAATAATGTTAAAACAAAGGCTTTAGGTTTAGAGGTATCTAAATCACTTAAACCAGAGGAAGTATTTATAAAACTTATTAAGGATGAACTAGTTTCCCTTCTTGGAGAAAGTGAGGATTTATATGTAAGTGGTAATCCTTCAGTTCTTATGCTTGTGGGCCTTCAGGGAAGTGGTAAAACAACTACTGCTGGAAAACTTTCATTATTTTTAAGAAAAAAATATAATAAGAAACCTTTACTTGTGGCTTGTGATATATATAGACCTGCGGCTATTACCCAACTAAAACAAATTGGTAAAGAATTAAATATTCCAGTTTTTTCAAAAGATAATGCTACTGTAAATGAAATAATAACTGATGCACTAGTATATGCTAAAGAAAACGGTAATGATTATATTATCATTGATACTGCAGGAAGACTTCAACTTGATGAAAAATTAATGGATGAACTTAAAAGCGTCGAGGATAATTTTAAAATTGATGAAAAAATACTTGTTATTGATTCAATGATAGGACAAGATGCTATAAATGTAATCAAAGGCTTTAATGAAGCGTTACATTTAACTGGTTGCATTTTAACTAAAATGGACAGTACCTCAAAAGGTGGAGTAGCACTTTGTGTAAGACACTTAACTAATGTACCAATTAAATTTATTGGTGATAGTGAAAAAATGGATGGTCTTTCATTATTTGATGCACAAAGAATGGCAAATAGAATTCTTGATATGGGAGATATTTTGTCTATTGCTGAAAAAGCTGAAGGATTAATGAGTGAGGATGAAGCTAAAGATTTAAGTAAAAAAATGCTTAAGGGTAAATATGATTTCGAAGATTTTTTAAATACAATGAAACAAATTAAAAAACTTGGACCTTTAGAAAATCTTCTTAAACTTATTCCAGGTGCAAGAAAAATGGGACTTAATAATGTAAGTATTGATCCTAAAGAAATGGCTCATGTTGAAGCAATTATTTTATCAATGACTCCATATGAAAGACGTCATCCAGAGGTTTTAAAGGCTCAAAGAAAGATAAGAATTGCCAAAGGCTGTGGCATGAAAGTCGAAGATGTTAATAGACTTATTAATCAATTTGAACAAATGAAAAAAATGATGAAAAGTATGTCTAATGGAAATATGAAAATGCCTTTTTAATGAAAATATGAAATATTTTAGTTTCATATTTTTTTAAAATATATTATAATTAATTTAAGGTAGGTTGATAAAAGTGAAAGCAATGTATGATTGGGATACCAAAAGTTTTTTAAAAGCAATATTTGGTGTAATTATTTATGCTCTTGGAGTAAATCTTTTTATAAGACCAATGGGACTTTTTAATGGTGGTGTTTTAGGACTTTCTCAACTTATTAATCAAATGCTTATTAAACTTTTTACTTTAGAAAGTACATTTGATATATCTGGTATTTTAAATTTACTTTTTAATATACCACTTTTTATACTTGCTTATTTAAAAGTAAATGATGTATTTTTTAGACGTACACTTTTGTGTATTGCTGTTCAAACTTTAGCACTTTCATTTATACCAATACCTAAAACACCAATTGTAGATGAACTTATAACAAGTACTTTAATTGGTGGTTTAATCGTAGGTTTTGGAGCAGGAATGTTTTTCTCAGTTGGTGGTTCATGTGGAGGAACGGATATTATCGGAGTAGTAGCCTCACTTAATAGTAAAAAAATGTCTGTAGGTAAAATAGGTATTCTTATAAATTTAGTTATTTACTCTATAAGTGGAATATTATTTGGTATAAATACAATGATTTATTCAATAATATATTCATTATTTTCATCATTTGTAGTAGATAAAAATCACGAGAAAAATATATGTACTACCGCAATGATATTTACAAAGGATGAACCTAATAAAATAATAGGTTATATAAAAGGAAACTTAAAAAGAGATGCAACATTTTGGAAAGGTAAGGGAGGGTATGAAAACTCTACTACTTATATTACTTATGTAGCACTTTCTAAATATGAATTATCAATTTTAGAAAAAGATCTAGATAAAATAGATAAAAGTGCCTTTGTTATTACTAATGAGGGCGTTGGAATTGATGGTAATTTTAAAAAGAAAATATAGCATTTAAATCTTAATAAAAATGTGGTATTATCTTTTTAAGGAAGGTTATTATGAATATAGAAAAATTAAAAAGAGAATTAGTTAGTCAAAAAAATTCAAAATTTAAAGGTAATATATATCATTATTCTCAAGTAAATTTTGCTTATAATTCTAATAAGATTGAGGGTTCACACTTAAGTGAAGATGAAACCGAAGACATTTTTGTAACAAACTCTTATATACCTAAATATGATGATGTAGTGAAATTGGATGATTTAATAGAAATGAAAAATCATTTTAGATTATTTGATTATATGTTAGATATTTATGAAAAAAAGTTAGATAAAAACATTATTATCGAAATGAATAAGATTCTAAAAAGGGGAACATCTGATGAAGATAATCCTAGATATAACGTTGGTGGTTTTAAAATAGTGCCTAATAAAATAGGACTAATAAATGTAATTGATACATCTTCGCCAAAAGATACACCAAAGGACATTGATAATTTACTTTTTTGGTATAATTCACTTAAAAATATTACCCTTGAAAATATTATTGAATTTCATTATAAATTTGAAAAAATACATCCTTTTGGAGATGGCAATGGAAGAGTTGGTAGAATGATAATGTTTAAGGAATGTTTAAAAAATAATATTATGCCATTTATTATTTTAGATAGTGATAAGCCTTTTTATTTAAGAGGCCTTAAGAATTATGAAAATGATAAAATGTTTTTAATTGATACTATAAAGCATGAGCAAGATTTATATGAAGTCGCAGTTAACGATATGCTTGATTTTGATATTTAAAGAGTATGAAAAACATACTTTTTTTAATTTAAAATTCACAAAAAAATTATTATAAACTGGCTTTATAATATTTATTTTATATTTCTATATTGGCTTTTTAATTGCTCGATTGATCTTTTTTTTATTATCTGCATTGTTTCTGGATCTTTTTCTTTACCTATAAATTCGCCAGTGATTATACTTGGGTACTTTGGATATTGAAGTACTTCGTCCTCAAATAATAATTTCCAATTTCCAATGCCATATTTTAGATCATTATTAACAAAAAACATTAAATCTCCAAAACTTTGTAAAACAACTTTACAATATTTTTCTTTTAATTCATTTATTTTATCAAAACTTGCTATTATTATAAATTCCTTTTCATGATTTTCTATTATTAGTCTCTTTTCTAACATTTTTTTGTAAATATCAGTTAAATCAATAATAGGAAAATTATTTAGGTTTGTTTTAACATTTAAATTTTCATATATATTTTTAAATCTTTCCATTCTAGCATAACAACCTAATGATTCCATAATATTATTTATATTAAAAAAATCAATTTCCCCATATTTAAAAATTAAAATTAAATTAAAAATATCTTCCTCAGTTATTTTTTCAGTTTTTTTATTTCTATAATCATTAAAGTCTATTATCATACTATAAAACCCTCCTTAATGTGTTAATATTCTAGCATAAAACTTAATTTAATACAACTTTTTTAATTTAATATGATTAATTTATTAACAATGTTTTAAGTGTCATTTTTTTGAAAATACTATAATAGATATCTTATAAAAGAAAGGTTAAATTAAGAATGGAATAAAAAAAGAAATGGGGAGTTACTAAGATATAATAAATAAATTTATAAAAAAATATAGTTATTAGATATGATTCTGAAACAAATTCAAAAAATATAAAAAATTAAATGGAGATACTAATTTTAACATTAAATAGGTAAAATTAAAAAACTATCTTTATACATTATACTTAGATAGCAATGGAAAAGTCGGCAGAATGATAATGTTTAAGGAATGTTTAAAAAATGATATTATGCCATTTATTATTTTAGATAGTGATAAGCCTTTTTATTTAAGAGGTCTTAAAAATTATGAAAATGATAAAATGTTTTTAATTGATACTATAAAGCATGAGCAAGATTTATATGAAGTCGCAGTTAACGATATGCTTGATTTTGATATTTAAAGAGTATGAAAACATACTTTTTTTTATTAAAAATTACTAGCAAAAAAAATTTGTGAAAATCTCACAAACCTAGTTACTACCTAGCATTAGTTTTCATAAATTATATACATTTGCGAAAAAGCATCCCTGTATTTATCTTATTTCTACTATAATTTAACCATTTTTTTGAGCGATTTTCAAGCCCTTTTCCCGAAAATTGGTACCTAAGTTTTCCAAAAAGTATATAATTTGTGAAAGGACACTCTAGTATTTATAAGGGATGGAGAAGATTATGATAAAAAATAATAATGTAAAATTAATGGGCATAATTGCAACTGTGTTATTACTAGTTATAGTAATAACAGCATCATTTGCCTACTTTGGTTCATTTAATGTAAATTTAAATAATAATGTAGCAGTAAATATTAATTCTACACCGGTAGGTAATGGAACATTTGTATCCAATGCCACCCAGTTAAACTTACAAGTACCCGCAGCAAATATGAGTTCAACATCCTCAAATAATACTGTAGCTGCTGCATCAAATACTGCAACACTTTCAGTATCACTTACAAGTGGAAACGATGAAATAGAAACAACTTGTACATTTGATATATATTATGAATATACAGGAAGTAATTTCTATGGTGTAAGTCCTAATACAAAAACAAGTGGAGCAAATAAAGAAATAACAATGACTGTAAATGCCCCAAGTGGAACAAGTAATTTTAGCACAGAAACAAATTTTGATTATAATGCCTCTACAGGTTGGACAACAGAAAATAATGTAAGGAAAGTTAAACTTGTGGGAAATGCAAGTATATCAAATTATGGAACAACAGCAACAACACAAGAATATACATTTACAGGAAAATATTACAATTTAGATATAAGTCAAGAACAGCTAGCAAATAAATCATTTACAGGTATTATTTATGCAAACAAAAAAGAATGTACAAGTAAGGAAGCATTAATTTTCTTTACTATAGTAACTAATAATGATAAAACTTATTATGCAAAGAAGGGAATGACTTGGGAAGAATGGATTAATAGCGATTATTATGATATCAATTCAAATATTATTCTTTCTAATGATGATGTGCAATACGTTGGAACAGATGGATCTATTTGCTTTAACTCCGATATAAAATCAAATGATACCATAATTGATAAGAAAAAATACTATTTTGATACGTGTGCCGAACCAATATAATTTATTAATTATTATAGAAACACATATAATTATGTAAAAATTGTGTCAAGTGCTATTGAAGTACTGGACATTTTTTAATATTATTAATATGTAGAGAGTAGGTATTGAAATGGGATTAGAAAAAAAGTATGAATATGAGGGGAATAAATATATATCTATTGGTATAGAAAGTGATACTATAAAAGAAAATGCTAGTGAAGTTTTAGATAATGTTTTATATCATTATACAAATAATATTGAAAAACTTATTTATATAGCTAAAATATTTACTAAAGGAAGTACTGAAAGTTCAATAAATATTTCAATTATAAATGGTGATAATATCGAATATTTAGTATCATTAAAAAATAATGAACTTGTAAGTTACTATAGTGGTAAACTCAAAAATAATGAAAAAGTAAGTGAAATAAGTTTTAATGAAGATAGTGGTTATAACTTTAGAGTATATGATAAAGAAAATGCTTTAAAAATAGTAAAAGATGAAACAAATGTAATTAATAATCTTAATAATATGAAAGTTTTACCTATAACAGAATATGAAAAAAGTATTGTAGAAATATATCATATTGTATTCAATGAATATCCAGATTTTTCTAAAAAAGAAGATAGACAAAGATGCAAATATCTTTTATGTAATTTATATGTTTTAGGTATGTTTAATTATTTTGATGTAGACTTTAACTGTTTTAATGGTAAAATAGTTAGTTTTAGTTTAAATAATGAATTTGATAAATTATGTGGCTATGGAAAAATTGATTTTACAAGTATTAAATTTAAGTCTGATTATTTGGAAAAGCTAAATAGTTTATCAAGTAGCTTAAATTTACCTTTAGAACAGTTAAAAATGCTAGCAATTTCCTCATATAATGGTAAATATGTTCAAGATTATGAAGAAAGTTACAGTAGATAAAATTTAATAAATATTATATAATAAGTGTTAGAAGAGAGGTGTAAATATGAATGCTGTAGATTTTACTGATTCTATAGAAAAAGTATGTGAGTATGGTGGCAGTGAAAAAAAGAAAAAAATTATTTATAATGGAGATATTTTTTTGCTTAAATTTCCTGACCCTATAAGAGAAAAAAATATGCCTTTATCATATATTAATAATGTTTTTTCAGAATATATTGGTTGTAAAGTATTTGAAAGCGTAAATATTCCAGTACAAAAAGTTATACTTGGAATATACAATGAAAAACAAGAAAATGAAGTTAAACAAAAAGTAGTAGTTGCTTGTAAAGATTTTACAAATGAAAAACAAAAATTAATTGAATTTTCATCGCTTGCAAATAGTATAACTGGCGTTGATAAAAAATTTACTACTAAAATCGAAGATATATATGAAGTATTTAATAATTTAAATTATGATTTTGATAAAAAGTTGATGATAGAAAACTTTTGGAATATGTTTGTAATAGATACATTAATAGGAAATACTGATAGACATTTATCAAATTTTGGTGTAATTGATGATGGAGAAACACTTAAATTTGCACCAGTATATGATTGTGGTTCAGCGTTGCATCCACTTTTAACTGATGAAAAAATAAATTATTTATTAAATAACGATTCTGAATTTAAAAATGTAGCATATAGCATTTACCCAGTATATACGTATGAAAATAAAAAAATTACTTATAATGAATTTTATGCAAAAGATATTCCTGATTTAAATGATGCTCTATTAAGAATATATCCAAGAATAGATATGAATAGAATTTATGATATTATAGATAATACTATGTATTTATCATTAGAAAGAAAAGAATTTCTAAAAAAGTCAGTTACTATTCGTAAAGAAAAAATACTAGACATTGCTTACAAAAAATTAAGTAGATAAAAAATAATAATATATATCGGAGGGTTTATGGAAAATTTAAGAGAATATAAAAATAAGTTAATAGGAGTTAGATATTTAATATTAAAATCTTTAGCGAATGCTTCGAGTAAAGAGGAAATTCACAGATTCGCGATAAGTCTTCATAATGTTAATGAAAAAATTAAAATGGTTGAGGAAAAAATAGGTAGAAATCCTATGAAAGAAGTTAAAACAAAACCTCTTCCTACAAAATATATATTTAATCCTGATGATGTTAAAACAGCAGATCCTTTAATAAGATGGATTAACACTTTAAAAGATGAAATAAAAAATAAAAAATCAAGATAATGTTTCATAATCTGAAGATTTATGATATAATTTTTTAGAAAGGAAATGAAAATGAAATTAGATTTAAGTGCATTAAATTATAAAGATAGAATAGATATTTCTGGAAAAGTATCATATGATGCAAAGTTTCTTGAAAATAGTCCAATTAAAAAACTTGATGATGTTAATTATTCTGGTTTTATTACAAGAAATGATATTGATGAATACTTTATTAATATTCATATTTATGGTACAATGGTGTTACTTGATAGTGTTTCACTAGAAGAGTTAGATTATCCATATGACATTAATATTAATGATGAAATTACAGATTTTATAGAAAAAAATCAAAATGCACTTGATATTAATGAGTTTTTGTGGCAAAATATTGTATTGGAAGTCCCAATTAGATATACCTTGTGTGATGCTGAAAAATTAAAGGGAGATAATTGGTGCGTATTAAGTAGTAATGAAGGTGGTGAATAAATATGGCAGTTCCTTTTAGAAGAACAAGTAAAACAAAAAAGAGAATGAGAAGAACTCATTTAAAAAAAGAAGTTGGAGCATTAACTAAATGTCCAAGTTGTGGAAGTACTTTAAGACCTCATAGAGCATGCACTAAATGTGGTAAATATAATGGAAAAGAAGTACTTAATGTAGAAAAAGAAGAAAATTAATCTGTAAACAAGTGTAAAGTTTGATTAAGTTTATTAAAAAAGTAGATGAAAACATTTACTTTTTTTTATGTTTATAGTATTATAATGGTAGACAGTGGCACACTGTGGAAGAAAGTGGGGAATAAAAATGCTAATTGGACAATTTCATCACAATCTAGATGAAAAAAACCGTTTAGTTATTCCTACTAAGTATAGATTAGAACTTGGAGAGTCTTTTATAATTACTAAAGGACTTGAAAAATGTCTATATGTATACTCAAATAAAGAGTGGGAAAAACTTGTTAGTAAACTAAGTACTCTTCCTTTTAACAAGAAAGATACTCGTGGTTATTTACGCTTTTTCTTTTCAGGAGCCTCTGATATAGGTTTAGACAAGAGTGGTAGAGTAAGTATATGTGAACCTTTAATTAACTATGCTGGTTTAAAAGGCAAATGCGTAGTTATTGGAGTAAACGATCATCTTGAAATTTGGGACGAAGATGCATTTAATTCATATTTAGATGACAATGCTTCATCACTTGCGGATATAGCGGAGAATTTATTTGATGAAAAAGATGCATTATAGTGTTTTATTAAAGGAGTCTATTGATGGACTAAATATTAAAGATAGTGGCACATATGTTGATTGTACACTTGGCTATGCCGGACATTCTAAGGTTATCTTAGAAAAAAATAAAAAGGGAAAACTATTTGCCTTCGATGAAGATGAAAATGCTGTTAAGTATTCTAAAGAAGCACTTTCATCAATTGGTGATAACTTTACTATTTTTAAGGAAAACTTTGCAAACTTAAAAGAAACATTAGAAAAAGAAAATATTTTAAAAGTGGATGGTTTCTTATTTGACTTAGGTTTTTCTTCACCTCAGATCGATGATGCAAAAAGGGGGTTTTCTTTTAAATTAAATGCGCCACTTGATATGCGTATGGACACGCAAAATAGTCTTACTGCAAAAGATGTTGTAAATACATATTCATTAGAAAAACTTACTGATATTTTCTTTAAGTTTGCTGAAGAAAAATATTCAAAAGTAATTGCTAGTGCAATATGTAAAGAAAGAAAAAATAAAGAAATTGTTACAACATTTGAACTCGTAGACATTATTCAAAAAGCTGTTGGTGCTTCATATTTTTATCAAAATCATCCAGAAAGAGAAATATTTCAAGCAATTAGAATCGAGGTAAATAATGAACTTTCAGTAATTGAAAAGGCTTTACCAGATGCAATTGATATGCTAAGTAAGGGTGGAAGAATATGTGTAATAACCTTTCATTCTTTGGAAGATAGACTTGTTAAACAAATATTTAAAAAATATAGTGAAGTGGATGATATTTTAAAAGGAATGATAGATATACCTGATGAATATAAACCTAAAATAAAAATAATTAATAAAAAACCAATTTTGCCTACAGATGAGGAGATTAATGAAAATTCTCGTAGTCATAGTGCAAAACTTAGAATTGTAGAAAGGATATAAGATGAGAAAGAAAAATCAAAAAAGAGTTAGACTTTTAAAGGGTGAAAAATTTATGTATTTCATAATTATTCTTTTATTATGTCTTATTCCAATGCTTAATGTTTATACATCTAGTTTAGTTACAAAAACAAATATTGATGTAGAAAAACTTAAAAAAGAGATTTCTTCTCAAGAAGAGGAAAATGAAAGTCTTTCTATGCAAATAGACGAACTTGCCTCAATTGATAATATTTTTAATGTTGCTAAAGAATATGGACTTTCATATAATAACTCTAGTATACTTCAAGTAAAATAATATGAAAAAAAGAGTAACTGTAAAACCTAATAAATTTATTTTACCAGTAGTTTCTCTTTTATTATGCCTTGCAATAGCAAGGCTTTTATACGTATCTTTATCGGGAAATGTAGATGGTATGAATCTAAAAAAGTTTGCGGCCTCTAGAAATACAGTTACAAAAACGCTTTATGCCAAAAGAGGCACAATTTATGATGCTGCAGGTGATGCTCTTGCAATAAGTGTAAACTCTTATACTTTAATTGCTTATTTAGAACCATCAAGGACAGTGGATGAAAATAATCCTCAGCATGTAGTTGATAAAGAGGGTACTGCTGCATCACTTGCTCCAATACTTGAAATGGATGAAGCAGAAATACTTAAATATTTAAATAAAAAGGCTTACCAAGTTGAATTTGGTAAAAAAGGAAGAAATTTAACAGAAATTGTTAAACAAAAGATAGTCGATTTAGAACTTCCAGGAATAGATTTTATTGAAAGCACTCAAAGATATTATAAAATGGGTAGCTTTGCCTCTTATTTAGTAGGTTATGCTAAAACTCACGATGATGGTTCTATACAAGGCGAACTTGGTATTGAAAGTTATTATAATGACTTATTAAGTGGTAAAAATGGCTCTATTACTTATCAAAGAGATGCCAAAGGTTATATGCTTCCTAATAAACCATATTATGAAACTAAAGCTCAGTCTGGTAGTGATATTTATTTAACAATTGATAGTAACATTGAACTTATTACGGAAAATGCTATCAATGATTTAAAAGAAAAAACTAATTTTGAATTTGCTATTTTTACTATAATGGATGCTCATACTGGTGCAATAGTGGCTTCAAGTACATATCCTACATTTAACCCTAATGATTTAAATACACTAACAAATTATTTAAATCCTCTTGTATCATATACTTATGAACCTGGTTCCACGATGAAAATATTTTCTTGGGCATCAGCAATGGAAGATGGTATTTATAACGGACAAGATACTTATAAATCAGGTTCAATTGAGGTAGCCGATGTTGTAATATCTGATTATAATAAAGTTGGTTGGGGTGAAATTACCTTTGATACAGGATTTATGTATTCATCAAATGTTGCGGCCTCAATACTTGCAAAAAATTTAGGTAGAGAAAAATTACTTAATTATTATAATAAGTTTGGTTTTGGTCAAAAAACCGGTATAACTTTATCTGGTGAACTTACTGGTACAACTAAGTTTAAATACGAAAGTGAAGTTGCCACAGCATCGTTTGGTCAAGGTGGAGTTACTATTACACCAATTCAAATGCTTCAGGCACTTACTATGCTTACAAATGATGGCGTAATGCTTAAACCTTATGTTATAAATAAAATTGTTGATTATGAGGGAAATACTACATATGAAAGTAAAGTTGAATCTCTAGGTCAAAAAATGAAAAGTGAAACAGCAGAGAAATTAAGAAGTTTAATGTATAGTGCAAACTATGATGGACTAATGAAAGTATGGCAACCTAAAACTGTTACAATGTCAATGAAAACTGGTACAGCCCAAATACCAGATCCAAATGGAAAGGGTTATCTAAAAGGTGAATATGATCAAATCTATTCAGTTGCCGGTTTCTTCCCAAGCGATAAACCTAAATATATAGTTTATGCCGCAGTTAAAAAAATCGAAGCAACTCAAGGTACATTTGCAAGAGCAGTTACTAAAGCCGTTGATGAAATAGCAAGTTATGCAAATATTACTCAAAATGCTTATGAATCTGAAGGCAAAATAATAAAACTAGAAAATTATATTTCAAAAGAAACTAATCAAGTTAAAGAGGAACTTACAAATAAAGGTGTTAATGTAATTACTTTAGGAACAGGAAAATATATTATAAATCAATACCCTTTAAAAGATATTAGTGTTGTTAAAGGTGATAAAGTATTCTTACTTACTAATAAAGAAGACTTTGTAATGCCTAATTTAACAGGTTATTCAATTACAGAGGTAAAAACTTTATGTACACTTTTAGGAATAAATCT
>CAKOIF010000011.1 GCA_934086485.1 uncultured Bacilli bacterium
ATTTATATATTTTCAGTGCACTTTTGCACTGAACTTCCATTTATTTATATATTTTCAGTGCACTTTTGCACTGAACTTCCATTTATTTATATATTTTCAGTGCACTTTTGCACTGTACTTTTTACTTTTATATATATATTTTCAGTGCATTTTTGCACTGAACTATCATTTATTTTTATCTATTAATTTATGATAATGCATTTGTAAAATGTTTTTTTATTTAGCAACCCAAATAGATTTTACATCTGTTCCAACATTTTTTATAAGATTTTTTCTTCTTAAATAAGTTAAAGCAGTCTTAACTTTAGAACTTTTTTCTGATAAATCACCACTTATTTTTGGATAAATATACTCGTTTAATTCTTTTCTAGTTTTGCCATTATTCGACGATTGAAGTAATTGCAAAATCATATTTCTTATATTTTCATTTGATACTCTAACTTTTTTTAACTTACCTTTATTTAAAGAAATTGTAGCAATAAATATTTCATCATCTTTAAATATAGGTTCATTATTACTATATAATTTTGCATATTTAACAATTTTTTTAATACCAGAACCAAGTTCATCCGCTAAACCTATTTCCTTGAAAAATGCTGCTATTTTAGGATTTTTAGGATATGGTGAATAATTATTTATATCTATATAACCAATAGTTCTTGGCTTATTTGCATTTTCAGTAATAATACTATCTTTAGAAATTATTAGTTTTGCCGGATAAGGGTTTGAGTATTCTCTATGAATAAGTAAATTTGCACATAATTCTCTTGCAATTACATCTCTAATATTAATTCTCAAATTATCTTCAATATAAAATTTATCATTTAAATGTTTCTTTATAAAATTTATTAATCTTTCATATGATTCGATTAGATTTGTTCTTATATCATCTCTATCATCATATCTATCAGTATCTTTAATTTTTAATAAAGCATCAGTGCGATAATAGGATAATGCAGATAAAATAATATCATCTTTTCCCAAAAGTAATATACAAGCTAAATTATAACCTTCTTTTCCAGTTTCTAAATCTCTTTCATATAGCCCAGCACTTCGTAACATTTCTTCATTTGTCATATAACTCCATGGGTGATTAGCGGTCCTATTCGAAACCATTATTCTAACCTTATCAATTAAATCTTGTCTTAAATCCTCTATAGTAGCAAATGGATATATTTTATTTTCAATGTAACTGCTTCTTTTTCTAATATATAAATTTGATATTAATGTTGTATTTTTAGTTATATCAAAATCGCCATCCTGGTTTCGATCATAAATTTTATTTGCTGTTTTATGAACATCGGAACTTTCATGGACATAAATATACAAAATATGCTTTTCATTATAAACATATTCTTTTATATCAAGATAAACAGTTGGAAATAATTTCATAGGATTATTGCAAAGATTAGCAAACTCTTTTTTCATTAAGTTAATTTGTTCTTTATTTATGCCAATAATGTTTCCGTTGTCTTTGACACCTAAAAATATATGTCCACCATTTCTGTTTAGCATAGAGCAAATAGTTTCAAACAAACTATTAGGTAAATTCTTTTTTGCCTCCTTAAATTCTACTGTACGACTTTCCCCTGTAAGTATTATCTTATAAAGGTTATCTGGAAGTTTTTCAAACATAGTTAGTCACCTCTTAAGTCAATTGTAACATTATGATTGTTTTTTTAACAACATAAATCGTTCGACATTTTTTGACAAATAACCTATTTTCCCTCGATAACATTTATAAAAGTATTAATATCCATACCTCTTGGTATTTTAAATCTTTTAAGTCTTAGTCTATCTAATTTATTTGAATAATTAAAACCACTTTCCACAGTAACTGCATAGTCATAATACTCTTTAGTTATTTTAATTGTATTTGCATTATAACCGCCGTAAGGATATGCAATTGTATTAATTTTCTTTTCTAATAATGTTTCTAAGTCTTTTTGGCTTTCTCTAAGTTCATTTTCTTGAACCTCATATGTATTTTGAGCAAGATTGACATGTACTAAAGTATGTGAACCCATTTCTACAATTCCTGAAGCATCCATTTCTTTTATCATATTTGTATCAACATATAAAGGTCTTGGATTAAATCTTGTAATTAAATATAAATCACTTTTTATATTATATTTTTTCATAATTGGAAATGCATTATTATATACATTATCATAGCCATCATCAAATGTAATAATAATTGGTTTATCATAATTTTTAGCTGTTTCAATTTCACTTAAAAATAAAGTTGTATAACCATTATCACTTAAATATTTCATTTGTTTTTCAAATTCAGATGTTTTAACAAATAAATCAGCACTACCCCAAGTTTTTTCATCAACAGCATGATACATAAGTATTGGTATTCTTTTCCCAATATGTTTTTCGTTTAACAAATTATACTTTGTACTATATTTTTTAAATTCGTTTGCAAAATTTTCATCTTTATAAACAATATCAAAACCATTTACATAATATTTATTTAAGTTATTATTTAAAAAAGTTATAAACTCAATATTTTTATCTATTTTAGAAATCAAGGTTTCTTTTAAAAGATTATCCTCATTTATTAGATTTTCAATATTACTATCTTTATATATTTTTTCAAGTTCATCATTCTCTTCTTCAGTAAGGTTATTAAATTTTTTAAATTCTTGATAAGAGATATCATTAATATTTACTTTTTCATCATTCAAACTTTTTAGAGCTTTTTCTGGATTATTAATATCATTAAAGGTTATATCCGTTATTTTTATATTATTTATTTTTTCATGTGTATCTAAATATGAATTTAAAAAAGTTGCTATTTCATCATCACTTTGAATCTTTTCTCCATCAACAAATATTCTATATTTTTCATTTATTAATGCAACTTTTTCTTTAATTATTTTCTCATTTAGTCTTTTTTCTTCCTCAAGTTTAACTTTATCATTATGTTTTTTATAAACATAAAAGAAAATCATTGCTACAAATGAAATAATTAATACTACAAAAAGTGGTATCACAATTTTTCTATTTTTCATCTATTCTCCATATATTATTATTATAACAATTTATTATAAAAAAATAAATGGGTAGAATTCTTTTTGTAAAGTACATTTTATTTTGCACTACTATAAAGTTTGTTGTCCTTTTTCTACTACCAAAATTATATTTTAATTATAAAAAGCACCAATAATTTGGTACTATTTAAACTTTTTAATAATTGCATCAACTATTTTCTCACTAGCATGCCCATCTCCATATGGATTAGATGCTTTACTCATTTTTTTGTATTCATTTTTATCAGTTAATAATTTTTTAGTTTCATTATATATTGTTTCTTCATCTGTTCCAACAAGTTTTAAAGTACCCGCTTTAATTCCCTCAGGTCTTTCTGTTGTATCTCTTAAAACTAAAACTGGTTTTCCAAGTGATGGAGCCTCTTCTTGAATACCACCACTATCTGTTAAAATTATATAACTTTTATTTTGAAAATTATGAAAATCAAATACCTCAAGAGGTTCAATCAAATGAACTTTAACATCACCTTTAAATATTTCATTTGCTATTTCTCTAACCTTTGGATTTAAATGTATTGGATATATTACTTTTACATCATTAAATTCATCAGTAATTCTTTTTACAGCCTTAAAAATATTTCTCATAGGCTTTCCTAAATTTTCTCTACGATGAGCTGTAAGAAGAATAATTTTTTCATTAGGTTTAATCCATTCAAGTTCAGGATGAGTATAATTTTCATCCACTGTTGCAGCCATTGCATCTATAGCAGTATTACCTGTAACATATATTTTACTTTCATCTTTTCCCTCTTTTAAAAGGTTTTCTTTACTCATTAAAGTTGGAGCAAAATACATATCAGTCATACAGTCTACCATTTGTCTATTCATTTCTTCAGGATATGGAGAATATTTATCATAAGTTCTAAGTCCTGCTTCAACATGTCCTATTGAAACACTATTGTAAAATGCCGCTAAAGCACCTGCAAAAGTTGTTGTTGTATCACCATGAACAAGTACAATATCAGGTTTTTCTTTTTTAATAACCTCCTCTAGACCTGTTAATGCTCTAGTTGTAATATCTCCTAAAGTTTGACCTTGCTTCATAATATTTAAATCATAATCAGGTTTAATATTAAATGTTTCTAATACGCTATCAAGCATTTGTCTATGTTGCGCAGTTACCACAACTATACTTTCTATTTCTTTTCTTTTTTCAAGTTCTTTAACAAGAGGAGCCATCTTAATAGACTCAGGTCTTGTTCCAAATATACTTACTACTTTAATTTGTTTCATAAATTATTTCTTCCTAACTTCAAAAATAAATTTAACATTAGAATTTATAAATCTTTTTAATCTTTTAGGTTCACATATTAATCTATATAACCATTCAAGATTTAATCTTATAAATATTTTTGGTGCTCTTTTTTTAGTCCCACTTAATACATCAAAAGATCCACCCACTCCAACATAAACGCCTTTTTTAGCAGTTTTAATATATTTATTAATAAGTTTTTCTTGATAAGGTATTCCTAAAGCCACTAAACAAATATCCGGATTTAATTGAACTATTTTTTTCATAACAGCATCTTTATCTTTTTCATATCCATTTGAATAGCCCAAAATATTTATATTTGGATATTTTTTCTTTATAACGGTTACTAATTTTTCAATTACCTCACTCGCACTTCCAAATAAATATAATGAATACTTATTTTCGTGAGCAACTTTTAATAAATGAGAACATAAATCTACCCCAGTAATTCTTTCCTTTAAATCAATACCAAAATAACTTGCAGTCTTAACTATACTTATTCCATCAGGCACTATTAAATTTTCTTTATTATAAATAATACTTTTCATTTCTTCATCTTTTTTAGATAACATATATGTTTCTGGATTTGCTGTTACTATAAATGTTTTTTTAGAGTTTTTTAAATTATTTTCAATTAATTCGTAACAAGATTTTTTACTTTCTTTATAAAGTGTTGAATAAATATTATTATTTGTTATATCTTGATAAAATGAAATAATATTTTCTTTTAAAGTATTATAATCATATGATTTATAAATTTCTAATGATTTTTTTTGATATAATTTTCTTTCACTTATATCATTCATAAGTTTTTTAATTTTTTTAATCATTATAGATTTATCTCTATTTGAAACTAATATACCATTTTCTTTTATAATCTCTTTTGCTCCAATAGCACTATCAAATGCAATCAAAGGAAGTCCAAATGATGATGCCTCGACTAAAACAAGCCCAAAAGATTCTTCGAAAGAGGTCATAACATATAAAGATGAATTTTCATATAATTTGTATAACTTTTCTTTATTTAAAAAGCCAGTAAGAATAACTTTACCCTCTAAATCATTATCTTTAATTAAAGTCTCAAGATTTTCTTTTTCGTCACCATCACCGACTATTGTAAGAGTCCAATCTTCACTTTCAATATTACTAAATATTTCAATTAAATCAGCAAAGCCTTTTTCTTTAGAAAGTCTACCAACAGAAATAATATTTTTCTTTTTTAAATCACATAATTTATTTGATCCCTCTATTGGCATTTTATTAGTTTTTATTTTATAATCATATTTACTATAAATAGAACTATAATAGTCAGTTAAATAATCACTACTTGGCATTAAATAATCTACATACTTAAGAATAAACCCAAGTTTTTTTATATATTTTGAGTTATTATTATGATAAATATGTTCCTCAGCTATTTTAATATTATTATATTCATTATTTTTAATTAATTTTAAACTAAAATAGGCTCTTGTAGAAATAATGATTTTACTATTACACTCTATCATTGATTTAGTTATTAAACTATTTTTTAAATATAATACTTTAATAGCGTAAAATCCCTCTTTTAAGATAGATTTAATATTTTTGCTTTTTACAGCATTTTTAAATTCGTTTCTATTTGGCTTTACACTAGTTAAATACTTAATTTTAACATTTGGATTAATTTCAAATGCTGGTTTATCATAAAGTTTATATAAAGATATTATTTCTACATCATAAATATTTGATAATATATTAGCCTTTTCACATATATTTTTTTCTACTCCACCATAACCCAAATGAAGTGCATAAATAGTAACTTTATTAGATAACTTTGTTTTTTTAAGTGATATCAAGCCTATTTCTCCAAAGGCAAATATCATATAAAGTGATAAATAAATTGATACTGCTGGAGCGCCAAAAGTATGACCACTTAAACAAGATATACTAAATATTAGTGCAATCATTAATGTATAAAATACTATATTAATATTGAATTTTTTAGATTTAAATAACTTCACAATAAAATATAAAAATGGCAAAAATACAATTAAACTCATAATTAATCCAGAATGAAATAATATATCAAAAAAATCTATTTCAATAAGTTTAGTAATTGCAATATTATTAATTTTTTTATTATTTGAATATCCTACACCAAAAAGAAGTGTATTAATATCAAAATTATCATTATATATCTTATAAGTATAATTAAAATAAATATCCCTATCGCTTAATATTGCTTTACCATATTTGTTCATTAAAATATATACGAAAGAATCTTTAGTTTTGTCATCATCAGGAATCTGCAGTAACTCCTTATCAACCTCATTTTGTTTTTCCTGTACTTTTATGGAATTGTCTAAATTTTTAAGTATTTTAGAGTTATTAAAAACTATAACAACACTAATTAAAATTAAAAAGCAAGATATAATTAATTTCTTATCAATCTTATTACTTTTTCTATAAAATAATGAAAAAATAAAAATCATAAGAGATACTATATAAAGTCCAATCATCGACACCTTTGTACCTAATGTTGAAATAAGTAGTGCGCTAATAATTAGAATAATTACAAACATTATACTCTTTTTTAATAACATATAACTAAATGGAAATAAAACAATTAATATAATAGCCATCTCATTAGCGGCATAAAACCAACCACTTGATCCATAAGAACCATCCATATAAGAATTAAATCCTGTTTTAGTTATAAACGGAATTATAATAAATAATAAATATATTAAAAAACTTTTTAATAGTACGTTAGATAATTCTTCTTTAGAAAATTTCTTATCATCAAAATAACAAACCATTGTTATTAAACTTATTGGATAAAATAATATCTTAATCATATATTTAATTTCTATAACAAATAAGGATAAATTTAAATAATTTATTTTAGTTATAAAAAATAAAATTACATACAAAAATATTGCCATTAGATAATAAAGACTCATTTTTTTATATTTTGATGTACTTGAGATAATCAAATATAAAATCATTATTCCTAAAAAAATTGATTTAACAATTATTCCTAAACTAGGTATATTTAAATTCAATTTTTCAGTTATTGATGTTAAAACATCTATTATTGGTAAAATTAATAAAAATAAGTATAATTTTTTCTTGTTATTCATAATCATAATTCCTTTGCTAAATATATTGTACCAAAAAAAAACATTAAAAAAAATAGAATCACTACAATTCTACTTTTTAAAAATTAAAAAATATAAATCACAATATAACATTGTTAATAATCTATTTGTTTTGATTATTTTTTTTATACCACTAAATTTATTTAAATATGAGCACTTTTTCCAATGAATATCTAGGTTATGTAAATAATTAAATGCATCATTTATAAATTTATGCCTATCTTTAATATTTTTTACATATCTTTGTTGAATTGTATAATCCGTAAGTATCATAACTGCAACACTTACCAAAGAATCATTTGGATGATTTATCCTTTGCAAATCTTTAACAATAATATCAGTAATAGGAAGTATATCAAATATTCTTTTATCTCTAATTGTTGTTTCGCTATTTTCATGAATTACATAATAAGTTAAATAATCCTCTATCTTACCTATTTTTTTTGCACTAATTAGCATTTTAACAACAAAAGGAGCATCTTCATATTTTAAATTTTCAACAAATCTATTATCTTTATTTTCAAATAATTCCTTTTTATAAATTTTATTACAAGGACCTAAATTAATATTATTTATTAATTCAGGATATTTTTTTAAATTTGTATCTTTAAAATCTTTAAACTTAATTCCAATTAAATTATGTCTTACTTCAAAAAAGTTACAAATTACAATATCACAATTATCTGAAGTAGCTTTTGTATACATTTTTTCACAAAAATCAGTAGATAAATAATCATCAGAATCAACAAATGCTAAATACTCTCCAGTGGCCTTTTCTATACCTAGGTTTCTTGTTTTACCTATTCCTTCGTTTTGTTTTGAAATATATTTAATTCTTTTATCGTTAAACTTTTTTATAATTTTTTCTGAATTATCCGTAGAACCATCATTGATAATAATAATTTCAATATCATTTAAAGTTTGATTTATTAAAGAATTAATACACTTTTCTAAATATTTTGATGTATTATATACTGGAACTATTAAACTTACTTTATTCATCTTAACCTCATTATATAATTATAATAAAAATATGCATTATTTTTTATAATAAAATTTCTTATTTTATGTTTAAATGACTTTCCTTTTAAATGACTAAAACAATCTTTTTCTTTAAGAATCTTTTTATATTTTTTAAAGTCTTTATATTTCAAAGTTGTAGAATAATAAATTAAAGAGTTATTTAAAAAGGTTTTAAATAATGGATTACTGTCTTTACTAATATTTTCTATTTCAAAATTATATTGTTTTAACATATCATCCATCTTTTTGATTTTTTTTAAATAATTATTATTATTCATTAAACTATTTTGTCTTTGCACATAATTATAACCAACATAAGAAATTATTTTTATGGATTTTGCTTTAGAAATAATTAAAGGTATTAAGCCATAATCTTCGGCTATGCAATTTTCCATAAATTTAAAATGATTTTTTTTATAAAATTTAGAATTATAGGCATAAAGCCAAGCATTTTCAACATAATGAAAATTAATAATTTTTTCAAAAGCATCATTACCAGGCATTGTGTCATAGTTTTTTTCAGGATAATCAACAAAGGTGTTATTAATTATATCTCTTGCTTGATATCTTATTAAATCTTCGTTTTTAATTTGATTATTAAGTTTTTCTAATAAATCTTTTTCAAAATAATCGTCTCCATCAAGAAATATAATATAATCTCCATTAGACTTATCTACTCCTAAATTTCTAGCCTTAGCAAGTCCAGTATTTTCTTCATACACTTTTTGCCAATTATATTTTTTTACATATTTATTCGCTATTTCTTCACTTTTATCTGAGGACTTGTCCACAACTAAAATACATTCATAATTTTTATAGGTTTGATTAACAACACAATCAAGACATTTTTCCAAATATTTTTCAACATTAAAAATGGGCACTATTACAGAAAATTTCATAACATTTCCTTTTTACCTAGTTATTTTTTTTCAAAAATACTGTTTTGTAATTACCATTATTTGTAATTACATCCATAAATTCACTATAAGCATCAACATCAATTACTATATTACATTTACGAAATTTAGTTATATATGAATCAAATAAATTATTAGGAATATTTATAACTAATGTTCCCTCTTTTACAAGTAAATCAAACAAATTATTAATAATTTGAGAAATTTCTCCAAAAGATATATCTGATTTAAATGCGTTTATTATTATTAAATCAAAATAAATATTTTTAGGTTTAAATTTAGTTAAATTCTCAGTATAAATTTGATTAATTAGGCGATTTTCAACACTAACATCATTTATATCATTTAATAAGTAAATATTGTTATTTAAATACGAAAATTCTAAACTATTTGCTAAATTTGTATTCCCTATAAATAATATATCACGATTAGTAAATTTGAACTCTTTAAATAATTTTGAAATATTATTGAATATAAATGAATCTTTCTCTTCAAAATAGTTTTTAAATTCTATTTTTTTTGTATCTTTATGATTATTAGCATTTTCCAAACTAATTATTTTACATTTTAAATTATATATTTCTTTTTCTACCATGCTAAACTTATAATTATATATATTTTCTAAGTATTCAAATTTTCTATCAATAAATCTTTTTAATATTTTATAAAATGGATATAAAATAATTTTTATTAGTTTTTTAATCTTTCTAATAAATACTCTAGATAACTTTGTTTTTTTCTTAGTGTATAAATTATATTGAATATCTTTTTCAGTAAGTCCTCTTTTTCTTAAATTTTTCTCAATTAAACTGACATCATAATCAGTATATTGTAATAATAATTTCCTCCAATCTTTTATTGGTTCCTTACCAACTTCACCATAAAAGGTTTTAACTTTTAGTAAAGGAAATTTAGCATTAATTATTGAGTTAGTTACATTATAATAAGGTTGATTTACATAATCTCCATAAGGTATATATGTATCAAAAGAAAAACCGGCTTTATTTAAAACATATGTAAGTTGATCTTCATACTTTTCGCAAACTTCACTTAAAGAAGATTGAGCTTCAACTTTACTAAAAAAATTAAATAATGCATCATTTTGTAAAACATTATTATTTAATACTACAAAATAACTTTGAATATGAATATGATACCATTTTGAGGCAGATAATCCCCAAAAATCACAATTTCTTTGCTCCATTTTTTTTAAAACGCTTTTTAAATCAAATATTGGTCCATAACACGAATCATTCGCCAATATTAATTGATCATATTCCCTTATTTTATCTTTTCCTATAATTTTTATTAATTCTTGCCATGAACCGAAATCATATTTTCTATGTCTTTTTGCAAAATATTTTTTACAATATGGTGATAATTTTTTCAATTCATTTGGTTGACACTCAAAATCCCCGTAATAATAAACATCAGCTATTTCAGCCATTTTTTTTACATAATAAATAACATAATCATCAATTTCATTTTTACAATCATAACCTACAAATAAACATAATCTTTTCATTTTCTACTCTCGCGTTTCTTATATTCATCTAATATATATTTTTCAATTAATTTGCACATTTCATCTTCTGTTGGAAAAATTTTACAAAATTTCAAACTATTTTTTACTTGCTTTTCTCTATATTTTTTATCTTCATATAATTTCATAATACCTTCAGCAATTTTTTCTGGAGTAGTATCAACTAACATTACATTATCTCTACTTTCATAACTCACAACACTATTATTAAAATCCAAGTCAACGACTGCACATCCACATGACATCATTTCATAAGGTACCAAGGATGGATTTGTTGTTGAAAAAGCAATTCCAATAATTGAACTTCTATATAAATCTGCTAAGTCATCAATTGTCGGTAGCAAGCCCATATTAGTAAATTCAAAAGGCACATTAACATAAGTATCGGGTTTATCACCATAAAATACCATTTCCAATTCAGGATACTTACTTTTAACAATTGATAAAGCTGAAACTCCCAAATTATAACATCTTCTAGGCATACTTGGTTTTGCAAAAAATACAATTCGATTTCCTTTTCTATTTTTTTCATTAGTATAATAAACATCCGTATTTACTGGAAATCTAAAATAATTTCCTTCTTTTATTCCAAAATTATTTTTTAGCATTTCTAATGGCCATGGTCCAGAGGTTATTGGATAAAGTCCCATTTTGTATGTATTATGAGTTCTTAAATAGTTATCGCCCATAGGAAAAAAATATGATTCATAATCCTGAATAAAATAGCATGCCAATTTAACATTACTCAAATATCTTTGAACAATATAAGCACTTTCAGAATGTGTTGCAAACAAAACATCACATGGTTGAATATTATTTACATTAAATACAATATTACATCCTAAATCAAAGAAATTGTTCTTTATTTTTTCTTGAGCTTCCTTACCAGTTTTTACATGATTTTTATCCCAATTACCCTCTGGGTCAACATAACAAGTAACATCATAACCTTTTGATGATAAATATCTCACTATTCTATAAATATTTCTATGTCCACCTGATCCTATTATAGGTTGTGGTATAACAAAACTAATTTTTAATTTACTAGGCTCTATTATTTTATCAACATAATAATCATCTACAACAAAGCCAGTAACTGGATCAATATTTACATTATCACATGATTTCTTATAAATATTTTTTACTTTTTGTTTTAATGATTCTGGCATCTTTTTATACACAAAACTATTTTTTATTAATTTTTTTACTTTCATTTTTTGTACCTCCACTATTGATTTTTTTCTCTAAAAGTAATAATCTTTTTTCTGTTTTCTTTTTATAATTGTTAAAAATAATTATAGTATTTTCACCATTAGCAAGACTTTCATCTTCGTTATATCCACGATATTTACCAACATTATTTTTCACGTTTGAAGGACCATTATATTGAATAATTGATTTACTAATAGTTGTGTTTGTTTTTACATTCCTTATTCTAGAAATATATACATCTAATTCTTCATATCCTATTTTATTTAAAAGATTCTTTAATTCACTTTTATTTAATAGTCCATATTCTAATGCAGTAATAACATATGGAATGTTTCTAGGCGATGGATCAGGTAAATAGTTTGGACATCCTTCTTGTGTAACATATGGTTTTACATATTCAATTAAATTTTTGTCGTATTGAACAGTATTCCACCCCATATATCTAACCAAAGTTACAATAGCAACCTCTAATGTCATTTCTTTATCATAATTAGTAGTATCATTCTTACCATCATAATCTCCAGCAAATATCCCATATGCTAGTCCATATAAACTTTCTGGTTTATCATTATGGCTAATATTTAATTTTTCTGCAATATATAACGCAGCATCTGCTCTAGTAATTGTTTTACTAAAAACGGGTGTTGAAATCAAAATAAAAAATAATAATAATGTTAACTTTTTTTTCACATAAAACCTCACTTTTAATTAAATACACACTAATTTTATCATAGATAAAAAGAAAAAGCACTAATTATATGCTTATTATGTGCTTTTTTATTATATTTTAATGTGTATCTGCTATATTATTTCCTGTAATTTCATTTTTTGTTAAATAATTATAGAAAATCTTCATCATCATATGATCAAAAGTCATATGGATATCCTCATCAATTTGCATATCGCATTCATCAACATGCATTTTATAATCAGCAAGTTCTTTTAATTTACCACCTTTATAACCAGTAATTCCAACAACTTTTGCTCCACATTCTTTTGCATATTCTGCTGCATTAACAACATTTTTTGAATTTCCAGAGCCACTAATTCCAACAAATAAATCATTTGATGTTATTTTACCTCTTAAAGGGAATCTAAATACTTCTTCATAACCAATATCATTTGCAACAGCCATCATTGTTGATACATTATCATTTAAACAATAAAAATTGAATTTTTTTTCAGTATACTCACTGATACCTTTATTAAAATCATTTTGCATGTGTGATGCTGTTGATGCACTTCCACCATTTCCGCATACATAAATTGTTCCACCATTATTATATGTATCAAGAATCGCATTCATTGATTCATTTAATTCATCTAAATTAAGATTTTTAATAATGTTTATTTCCCTTTCATAATATTCACTAATTGCTTTTTTAAAATCTACCATTTCATCTACCTCTTTTCTTTGATTTTAAAATTATATCAACTGCCTGCATTAAATCTTCAGCAACATAAGTTGGATCAACTTTATATTTACCATCAAGACCTGCCTGGCCAGTTTCCACTAAAATACTTTCCATACTAGCATTTTCGGCCATTTTAATATCCAATGTTGTATCACCAATCATAATTGAATTACTTAAATCTATGTTATGTTCCAATGCTGCTCTTTTTACTAAACCAATATTAGGCTTTCTACAATCACATTTAATTTTTAACTCTGGTATTTCACCTTCAAAACCTTTGTCTGGATGATGTGGACAATAATAAATATCATCTAAATATGCACCACCCATTCCAAGAAGAGTTTCCATTTTTTTATGAATCATATCAAGTTTTTCAACACTTACTTCCCCTCTTGCAACAACTGGTTGATTTGTAATAACAATTGCTAAATAACCAGAATCATTTATTTTCTTTATTGCTTCGCTAACTCCAGGAAGTAATTTGAAATCTTTGGTATCTCTTAGAAAACCTACATATTCATTTATTGTACCATCCCTATCTAAAAATATTGCTTTTTGTTTTTTTGAAAGATTTTTTTCGGAACATATTCCATTATTATAATCTTCTTGAACTTTAGCATATCTTTCTACAGTTCCCATATCTTTTGCATATTCGCTAGATTTATAAGAGAGTACTCTTCCTTCTTTTATCAAAGGATCTACAATATCTTTTTCATAACTATATTTTTTTAATTCTTTAATATAATCAAATACTCTAGGTGAAAAAATCATAATACCAGCATTTACTAAATTTTTATAATAATACTTTGTTCTATCATTTGTTTTATGATCAAATGAAGTTACAACATTATCTTTTTCAACAACTAAATCACTATCATATGGATGTCCATTTGGATGAGTAAGAAGTGTAACATCAGCATTATTTTCTCTATGAAAATTAAACATTTTTTGAAAATCAATATCAATAAATACATCACATAGTAGAAAAACAAAATCATCTTTAATTTTATCTTTCAAATAATATAATGAACCAGCAGTTCCAAGAGGAACTAAAGGATTTTCCTCAATATAAGTAATATTTACGCCAAACTCTTTTCCATCTTTAAAATAATTTTTTATCACTTCTCCAAGATGACCAATAATAATTGTAATATCTTTTATATTGGATTTTTTCAAATTCATTATTTGATGATACAAAATAGGATAGCCGGAAACCTCTAACATAGGTTTTGGTATCGTATCACCAGTTATGGAAGATACTCTTGTACCTTTGCCACCCGCCTGAATTACTGCTTGCATTTTAAACTCCTTTTCCTTACCCCTAACAATAGTATACCAATTGCTAAAGTAAATAACAAGACTGCAAAACTAAATTTTAAATAATGCATACCTTGAAAAAACTCTGATTTAATATTTTTATAATCATTTAAATACAAAAATAAATATATAATTAAAAAATGAAAATAATAAACAAATGTAGATAAATCTCTAAATATTCTAGTATCAAACTTCAAATCAATTGAAATATTATTTATAATTAAAAATAAAGTGGGTATTAAGACTATATGAGAAAAATAAAAATCATGTTCTATAACTAAATCTATATGTGATTTTACTATACAAACTTCTAATACTAAAAAAATAAATGAAATAATTAGTGCAACAATTTGCCTTTGTGTATTTTTAGTATTTTTTAAATATTTACCCATATAATAACCTATTGATGTAAATAAAAATCCTACAAATAAAATGTTTCTATTACTTATAAATATTTTTGAAAGTAGTGAACTTAATTGGGGATAATGTAAAATTAAAATCCAATTGTATGTTGTAAATGATAATCCAATAATATATAATATCAGGCTTATTAATATACTTGAAATTAATACTTTTTTTGATTTGATTTTTTTTAATATTACCAAAGCTAAAAATAAAGTACCACTATACCACATAATATTTTGTGGACATCCAAATATAAATCTAATAAACTCACTTTTTATAAATGAAAAATTATAATTAAAAAGATATTTAATAATTAATGTATATATTGGCGATAAAATAATATAAGGAACCATTAACTTCTTAAAATATTTTTTTGACTTATTTTCATTTTTAGAAAAATAATAACCTGAACACACAAAGAAAAAAGGAACAGCTATTCTAAAAACTATATCCTTTATAAAAATCCCATAACTAACATAACTTACTAGTCCTGTATGTATGAAAACAACAAAAAAGGAAAGTAATAGTTTAAAAATATCTAATAAACAGTTCCTTGGTTTCATTATAAATGTTCCTTAATGTATTTTGCAGTTTCTCTTACAGATTCATCTGAAGTATGATGTGCTGTCCAACCAGCATTATGAATCTTTGTTAAATCATATTGAAATTTTGGAACATCACCTTTCCAGCCAACATTTCCTCCAGTATATTTATAATCTACATTTTCATAACCTAATTCTTCGCAAACAATATCTGCAATTCTTGTTACACTTGTAGCACTTTCTACACCTGCATTATATATTTCAATACCTTTTTGCATTTCTTTTTCTTGAGTAAATGATACGATTGCATCTACTAAATCAAGTACATATAAATATGGTTTAGTTTGAGTTCCATCTCCCAAAATTTCTAATTCGTTTGGATTATTATGTAATTTCTTAACAAAATCAAATATTACTCCATGTGTTAAATTAGGTCCAATTACATTTGGAAATCTAAATATAACTGTTGAAAAATCATTCATATAACTATAAGATGAAATAAATCCCTCACTAGCATATTTTGCACCACCATAATATGAAATTGGATGTAAATCTCCAGCATCCTCTGCAAGAAGTTCAGTTTTTTCTCCATAAATAGCTGAAGTTGAAGCAAAAAATAATTTTTTAATACCAGTTCTTCTCATATATTCAAGTACTGAATATGTAGTCATAAAAGTATCATTATAATCTACGCTTGGATTTTTTCCACCTTTTTGAATATCGGAATTAGCGGCTAAATGATAAACCATATCAAATTTTTCGTCAGCTAAAGCACTACAGAAATTTTCTGTTTCCTCAATATTTAATTTATAAAATTTATAACTAGAATTAGATAAGAAACAATCTACATTTTCTTGTTTTCCTAAAGTGAAGTTATCAACACAAACAACCTCATTTCCCATTTCTAATAATTTTCTTACTAAGTGAGTTCCTATAAACCCAGCTCCACCTGTTACTAATATTCTCATAAAAATCCTCCTAACTTACAAATATAACAGTTGTACCTTGATGGTCAAATTTAAATTCCATTTCAGGTAAATCTGACATTTTCTTTCTAAATTTTTCTTGTTTTTCCTCTGGAACATAGAATAAGAAGAAACCACTACCACCAGCACCTAAAAGTTTTCCACCAGTGGCTCCAGCTTTGATAGCTCTTTCATACCATTCATCAAATTGTGGATTACTTATTCCGCTTGCAAGCGTTCTTTTTATTTTCCAGTTTTCATCTAATATTTTTCCAACAGCATCAATGTTATTATGTTCTAACTCATATTTTAAATCATAAGTCATTTCCATTATCTTCTTTTGACCTTCTTCTTTGTCTTTTGCAGTAACAATATTTTTTGATTGTTCCTCTAATATTGAAGAAGCCTTATGTTCTCCACCAACATATAACATTATTAGATTTTTTTCTAATTGTTTAAATGCTTCATGATTCATTAATACTGGTTCAACATCTACAGAACCATCTTTATTAAATTTATAAAAATTTAGTCCACCAAATGCCGCTGCATATTGATCTTGTTTTCCATTTGTTGTATGAACAATATTATTCTCCATATCACACGCTGCTGCTGCAACTTCTGCCTTTGAAATGTACTCTCTTTTATAGCATTTTAAATTTTCTATAAGTCCTACAGTAAATGAACTAGATGAGCCAAGCCCTGTTCCTTGTGGTACATCCGCAATTGAGGTAATTTCTAATCCCTCAAGACCTTCTTTTTTTAAACATTCCCTAAAAATATTGTGCTCAATATCATCAATATTATGGACTGTTTCCGTCTTTGAATATTTTAAAACAGTTGTTTTTTTATCAAATGACGGATGGGATGTAATGTACATGTATTTATTAATTGTTGTACTTAAAACACATCCTCCATGTTTTTCATAAAATGACTTAATGTCGCTTCCTCCACCACAAAAACTTACTCTAAATGGTGTTCTTGTTATAATCATATTTTTCCTCCTCCAATAATTATTTATCACTTTTTAATTGCTTTTTAAAATAAGCATCGCAAACTTTTTTGGTCTTCCCCATCATTACTATTTTTCCGTGTTCAAGCCAAATAACTTTATTACAGATATCTCGAATCGAATCCATAGAATGAGATACATAAAGAACTGTTGTTCCGCCATTTATCATGGACATCATTTTATTTTTACTTTTTTCTTGGAATTTTATATCGCCAACAGATAATATTTCATCCACTATTAATATCTCTGGATCTACTATAGTGGAAATTGAAAATGCAAGTTTTGCTACCATTCCAGAAGAAAAATTTTTAACAGGAACATCTAAAAATTCTTTTAATTCAGAAAACTCAACGATTTCATCAAATTTACTTAATAAGAATTCTTTACTATATCCTAAAATTGCTCCGTTTAAAAATATATTCTCTCTTGCCGTTAATTCTCCATCAAATCCAGCACCGAGTTCAATCATTGGAGATATTGCACCATTTACTGTAACGGTTCCTTCAGTGGGTTTCATAACACCACTTACAACTTTTAAAAGTGTTGATTTTCCAGCTCCGTTTGAACCTATAAGTCCTACGACATCACCTTTTTCTACATGAAATGTTACATCTTTTAATGCCCAAAAATCACTTTTCTTTATTCTTTTACTTTTATCAAACATTCTAATAAATACCATTTTAAGAGAATTGTCTTTTTCAACACCTAAGTTAAAACGCATTCCTATATTTTTTAAATCTATCATGTAAATCCTCCTACATATAATAAACAAACTTATCTTGATTTTTCTTAAATACAAATAAACCTACAAGTAACATTATAAAAGCAGAGCCAAAACACGCAAATAAATATAATGGCGTTGGCATTGTTGAATATAAAATAATTTCCCTTGTAGCATTAATATAAATATACAAAGGATTTAATTTAAATATCATTTGCATTTCCTGTGGTAACATACTTAATTGATAAAACAATGGAGTAAAGTAATTTAATATGGTTAATAATATTCCCCAAATATAAACCATATCTCTTAAAAACACTGACACAGTTGCAAGAATATAGCCTACACCTAAAGTGAACATAAACATACAAGCATAAATAAATGGTAAAAGTAAATAATAAACATTAAATGCACATTTTGTTCCCTCGGCTGGATTTCCAGAGAAAATTATAATTAGCAATAATGGAATAAGTGAGAATAGAAAATTAATTCCAACAAATAAACATTTTGCAACTGGAAAAATATATTTCGGAATATAAACTTTATTTAATAAAGCGGAATTACCAAAAATTGATCCCATAGCATTATTAGTTGCCTCACTAAAATAATTAAATACAACTAATCCACACATTAAATATACTAAATAGTTTACTCCTTCCATATTAAATTTAAAAACATTTGAAAAAATTATAGCCATTACCATCATCATTAATAATGGATATAAAACACTCCACAAAACACCTAGTACACTTCTTTTGTATTTTACTTTAAAATCCCTTATTACTAATTGTGATAATAAAAATTTATATTTCTTTATATTTGCAAAAATATTTTTTAAAAATTTCATTAATTTCTATCTCCTTTATTAATCTCATACTAACATTATAACCCATTTTTCTATAATTAACAACTAAAAAGGCATATGGTTCCATATGCTTTTTTAACTATTTTTTTAAACTTCTTTGATAACTTTCTTTATATTCGCCAGATTTAATATCATTAATCCAATCTTGATTATTAACATACCAATCAATAGTTTCTTTAATACCCTCTTCAAAAGTATATGTTCTATTCCATCCAAGCTCTCTTTCAACTTTACTTGAATCAATTGCATATCTTAAATCATGACCTGGTCTGTCAGTAACAAATCTAATTAAATCTTCAGGTTTATTTAATTGTTTTAAAATAATTTTAACAAGTTCTAAATTAGTTCTTTCTGAATGTCCACCTAAATTATAAACTTCACCAACTTTACCATGTCTTACAATCATATCAACCCCAACATTATGATCATGAACATGAATCCAGTCTCTTATATTTTCACCTTTTCCATAAACAGGTATAGTTTCATCATTTAATGCTCTAGAAATAACTACAGGAATAAGCTTCTCTGGAAATTGATATGGACCATAGTTATTTGAACATCTTGATATAGTTACAGGAAGCCCAAATGTTCTATAATAAGCCATTACTAAAAGGTCTGCTCCTGCTTTACTTGATGAATAAGGACTTGAAGTATGAATTGGTGTTTCCTCAGTAAATTTTAAATCAGGTCTATCAAGTGGTAAATCGCCATAAACTTCATCTGTAGATACTTGATGATATCTAATATTTCCATATTTTCTTGCAGCATCCATTAAAACTTGAGTACCTGCAATATTAGTTTGAATAAATACTCCAGGATTTTTAATTGAATTATCAACATGACTTTCTGCAGCAAAATTGATAACTAAATCAAAATTTTCTTTTTCAAATAGTTTATCAACAAACTCTCTATCTGTAATATCTCCTTTTACAAACTCAAAATTTTCTTTTTCCTCTAAAGATTTAATATTATTATAATTTCCTGCATAAGTTAATGCATCTAAACATACAAATTTATCATTTGGATATGCACTTGTTTCATAATGTAAGAAATTACTTCCTATAAATCCTGCTCCTCCAGTTACTAAAATTTTCATATAATCACCTATTTTTTCCTTTCTCTAATGATTCATTTAGTTCTTTATTATATCTATCTATTGCATCTTGCCATGTTGGTAATGTGTTAAATCCATTTTCTATTAAACACTTCTTACTTAATCTTGAATTTTCTGGTCTTTGTGCTTTACTCTGACCATATTCTTTAGTTGTTACATGATTTACTTTAACATCTAAATTATTTGATTTAAATATATATTCTGCAAAATCTGCCCATGAAGTAAATCCCTCATTATTTGCATGATATATTCCATATTTATCAGTTTGTGACATATCAACTAAAAGTTTTGCTAAATCAACAGTATATGTTGGACTTCCTATTTGATCTGAAACAACATTTAACTGGCTATGATTTTCCGCAAGTTTTAACATAGTTTTCACAAAGTTTTTGCCATTTATACCAAATACCCAAGAAGTTCTTACTATAAAGCTTTTTTCATATGAACTTACTATTTTTTCTCCTAAAGCTTTTGAAAGTCCATAAACATTTTGTGGATTGACTTTATCATTTACTTCATATACACCATCTTTTTTACCATCAAATACATAATCAGTTGATACATATATAAGTTTTGCATTAACTAGTCTTGCTGCATCAGTGATATTTTTAGTTCCCTCAGCATTGACTTTCATAGCCATTTCTTTATCATCTTCAGCTTTATCAACATTTGTATATGCAGCACAATGAAATATTACCTCTGGTGCATACTCTTCAATGATTTTCTTTGTAAGTCTTCGATCTGTTATATCTAAATCACTACTTGATAATGCAAGAATATCATAAATACCCCTTTTATTTAATTCTTTTATAACATCAAATCCTAGTTGACCAGATGCACCTGTTACTAAATATCTTTTTTTTGTATAAAAATCAGGTGTATTATCAGAAAGTGGTAATCTATTTTTATCTTTTTCAGATAAAAGTGGATTTTCAATTCCATATTTTTCTAAATTCCAATCAACATTTATTTTAGGATCACACCAAAGTACACCATCTTCGTGACTGGGTTTGTAATCATTATCTACTAAATATTGAAATAATGAGTTATCTTTTAAACTTACAAATCCGTGAGCAAATCCTCTTGGTATTAAAAGTTGTCTACCATTTTCTGGAGTAAGTTCAACACTAGTCCATTTCATATAAGTAGGCGAATCTTTACGAAGATCTACAACAACATCAAGTACAGCACCAGTTAAACACTCAACAATTTTAGATTGGCAATATGGATCTTTTTGAAAATGAAGTCCCCTTACAATTCCCTTTCCACTTTTGCTTCTTGCTCCTTGAACAATTCCTTTTACGGAATGAAGTCCATTTTCCTGATAATCTTTTTCCGCAAAGAATGGTGAATAATAACCCCTATCATCGCCAAATTTATCAGGTTCTAAAATATAACAGTCTTTTAAATTCGTTTCTATTTTTTTCATTATTTTTTTAACACTCTTTTCATTTCTTCAGTTTTAACAAGGTTTCCTAAAAATTTTCCATATGAATTTTTTCTTAAAAGATTAGCTCTTTCGCTTAACTGCTCTAAAGTAATCCAACCATTATTATATGCAATTTGTTCTAGGCAAGCTATTATTTTACCACGATTTTGTTCTGAAGCTTTAATTGCAGATATAGCATCATATAAACTATCAAATGTACCAGTATCAAACCAGTTAAATCCGCCACCTAATAGTTCTCCTTTTAACTTACCCTCTTGTAAATACATATCATTAATTGATGTAATTTCAAATTCTCCTCTTTTTGATGGTTTAACATTTTTTGCTTTTTCGCAAACTCCTTTTGGATAGAAATATAAACCAGTTATAGCATAATTTGATTTTGGATGTTCAGGTTTTTCCTCAACACTTTTAATATAAACTTCGCCATCTTTGTTTTCTATTTCCATAATTCCAAATCTTTCAGGATCTGGTACCTCTATACCAAAGTTTGTGGCATATCCTAAATCAGCATTTTTAACTGCATTTTCAAGCATTTTAACAAATCCATTACCATAGAACAAATTATCTCCTAAAATAAGAGCACTTGGATTATCGCCAACAAATTTTTCTCCTAAAATAAATGCTTGGGCAAGTCCATCTGGTGATGGTTGAATAATATATTCAAAATTTACGCCAAATTGAGAACCATCTTTTAATAAATTTTTAAATGCAGGTTGATCTTGCTCTGTAGTGATTATTAAAATATCTTTAATACCTGCAAGCATAAGTACTGATATTGGATAAAAAATCATTGGTTTATCATATATCGGTAATAATTGTTTACTAACTCCCTCTGTAATTGGATAAAGTCTTGTTCCACTTCCTCCAGCTAATACTATTCCTTTCATTTTAACCTCCTTATATTTATTATCTCTAATAAATTCTTTTTCAAATTCACATAAGATAGTATTACTTTTTTTATAATATTTTATATAATCATATATCTTCGAGATAGAAATATTTGTTATATTATTTCGATATTCTCTCATAATATTTTCATATAAATCATTATCTATTTTTTCTTTATTTTTTATTATTTCTAATAATAATCTCTCTTTATCATAAAGTTTTACTTCATAGCCATTATAGTTAATGCGTGTTAACCCGATTTCATATAGATCATCTGGTATAAAATACTGTTTAATTAATTCATTTTTTATTACTTTTGCCTTTCGTTTCGTAGCAATCGAATAATTATTTAATTTAATTTCTTTAAAGCCATACAAGTATAAAGCTGTTTCCATAGTAAATATAAAATTATTATACTTTTTTAAAATAAATTCTAAATTTGAATAATCTTTTTCTGTAGAATATAAACTTTTGTCAATTTTAAATAGTTTTTCTTCAATAATTAATTTTTTAATTACTACATCAGATTTATATTTTTCTAATAACTCTTTGTGATTTAATATCAATTTTCATCACCTGAATATAATTATATATTAAAAGTCGGCATTTGTCAAATACTTTGCCGACTTATTTTAATGCTAATACTATTTTATTTGATAATTTAAGTAAAAATAACATAAATTTATTAGTTTTAAGAACATTAGAATAATAATATTCCTGACTTTTCTTTAATATTTTTAGCTTATCTTTATAATTAATATTTTTGTTTATAGTAATTGAGTGATTATGTATAATAGTTACATCTCTATCTACATAAACTTTATAATCAAATTTCTTTAATCTATAAAATATTGTATTTTCTTCATAATATAAGAATAAATTCTCATCAAAATAATTAATTTTCTCTAATGCTGAAAGTTTAATTATAAAAAAGCAACCGGATATAACCTAAACTTCATTAAGTCCTTTTTTTAAATTCTCATAATTATAATTTAACTTATTTTTTTCATACTTTCTATTTATTTTAGGTATATTTAATATAAGAGCATCTTTTATGCTAGGAAAACGCCATCCACAGACAATTTCATTATTTTGTTTTACTAATGGTGCAATAGAGCAAGCATTTTCAGTATTATTTATATCTTTAATTAGTTTTATAATATCTGCCTCTTTGTTAATTATAATATCTAAATTAGAAATAATAACATTTGCATCTTTATACTTATTTTTAATATATTTACAACCAATATTTATTGCACTTCCATAACCATTATTCTTTTCAGAGAAAAAAATAGTTAGTTTTTTGTTTTGGCATTACTTTTTTGAGGCATTATCAATAATAATAATTTCATCTAAACATTCATACTTTTCAATATTTTTATATAATTTATATGTATTATCAAAATCATTATAATTTACTATTAAAAATATATTTTTCATTAAAGGTATCCTTCTTAACCAATTTAATTTTATACTTGTTATATAGAAATTAAGTGTACTTAAAAATTATAGTATTTTTTGACTCATTAATTTTTATTTATATTTCAAAAAAAATTTTTTTCACGAAAAAAGGAGCCAAAGTTCTTCATTCCCTCCAATATATCAAATATATTGGAATCACATTACATATGGATTGTAGTAAGAAAATTAGCTTTTGTCTATATATTTATCGTTTTATTAAATTATATTTTTAATACTCTTTTTATAAATAGTATAAAAATCACCATATAGTATTTCAAAATTACTATCAATTATTCTAACACCAGTATTATTAGGAAGACCATATATAGTAATATCTTTTGATAAAGGATAGAGTTCATTTTGTAAAAGAATTTTATTATGGTTCTATAGTATAATTTATTCTACCTATGCCTTCATAAGTAATTGTCTTTTCAACTCCCTCTTCTTCATCTTTAGAACATAATGAAATATTTGATAAATTAATTGCTCCAGCACTTATTCCTATAACAACTTTTTTAAACTTTTTAATAATAGGCTTTAAATCATTTTTCATTAAAAATTTATTCTGCTTTAAAGTATCTCCACCCATCAAAAAAATTATATCAGCATTTTTTATACTATTAATCATTTTCTCTTTGGGCATTTTTTCATTTAAAACAGTTATTCCAGTTAAATTAATCCCAATTTCTTTGAACCAAGTTACATCAATATTTGCATAGTCATTAACTTTTTCCATGTTTTCAAAATTAGCGAGTACAAATACTATATTTTTATAGCCACCCATATCATTTTTAAAATAATTTGCTACTGCATTAAAACGAATATCTTTATCAAATGCACTGAAAATATATGTAATCATAATAACCTTCTTTCAAATATATGGTATCAAAAATACTAAAAAAAATCTAGAAATTTTATTACACTGCGTTTTTTCAAAGGAATGTTACAAAAGTTCTAAAAAAACTAAGAATTATTTTTTTAATTTCTTAGTCTTATCTTTCTTATCATATAAAATATCTGTGTTAACAACAATATATAAAAGTAATGTCATCATAATTAAGTAAACAATCATTGATACTTGGTTATCTCCTAAAACATAGAAAACTGATACTGCTGAAAATAATATATCAATTCCATAAATAATTAAAATTGTAACCTTTGGAGAAAACTTCATTTTTAAAAGTTGATGATGTAAATGATTCATATCTGGTTCATCAATACTTTTATGATGAAGAACTCTTCGAAGTATTGCAAATAACGTATCAAATATTGGAACTGCTAAAATAACAACAGGTATAACAAGAGATGTAAATGTTGCTCCTTTAAAACCTAAAAGAGAAATAACTGCAATCATATAACCTAAAAATGTTGAGCCACAGTCCCCCATAAAAGTTTTTGCTGGAGGAAAATTATGAGTTAAGAATCCTAGTGTTGCTCCAAGCATAATAATGCATAGTATTATATCAAGGCCACCCATTTTGTTTAAAATTAAGGCTATTACAGAAATAGTAACAAAATATATTGAACTAATTCCTGCACATAGGCCATCTAACCCATCAATAAGATTAATAGCGTTAATTGCTCCGACTATAAAAAATATTGCAATAAATTCATTAAGCCAAGTTGGAAATATAAGTTTTAAGCCTAAAAATGATATTTCTCTAAAATATAGTCCACCATAAAATACGACAATACTAGCAACAATTATTTGCACAAGTAGTTTTACTTTTGCTCTAATTGGTTTTATATCATCAAATACTCCAAGCATTACAAGTACAAATGAACCAATAAGAATTGATAACATTTGAGTAGTTACTGTACCATAAACCATATAACCAAATAGAAAAGATGCATAAATAGCAAGCCCACCAAGTCTTGGCATTGGTTTTTTATGAACTTTCCTTTCATTTGGCATATCAAGAGCACCAACATGAACTGCAATTTTCTTTGTTAAAAATACAAGTGCAAAACTTATTAAATATGTTACTAAAAGTATTTCTATTATATTAAAATTATTAACAACTATATTCATAAGCACCTACTTTGTATCGTTTATATCAACATTTTCATTTCTAATCATATCAGCAAAAACTGTAATAAATCTTTGTTTTTCTTTTGCAAGTGCATCAGGATAAATACTTTTTGCATTACATATTGCTTTATAAAAATGTTTAATAGTTACGACTGGACTGTTATCAAAAAGAGCATAAGTAAAGGCATTAGCAATTATTGTTAAACAAATATCAGGATATCTATTACTTATTTCATAAATTCTTTTATATTCATCAGTCATTTCTACAATAAAACGCATTATTTTTTCAATTATAAATGGAGTATAAGCTAATTTTACACCTATTTGTTTCTCAAGTTTAGGATATGTTCCCATCAATATCTTAACACAATCATCTTGTGATGCCTCAAGAACATCAACTTTTTGGAATCTTCTTAAAAACGCTCTATCTCTTAAAATGTATGTTTCATATTCTTCAGTTGTGGTGGCACCAATCATTTTAATTGTTCCTCTATCAAGACCTGATTTAAGCATATTTGCAAAGTCTAATCCTCCTTGTCTATTTACAAGTAAGTGAGTTTCATCAATAAAAAGAATTGTTTTAGGACTTCTTGCAAGTTCTTGAACAAGTAAATCAATTCTATTTTCTGTTTGGCCTTCACTTTGAGTTTCACCAATTAAACTTGTAATATTTATTTTAATAATTGTCCAACCCAATAAAGCATTTGGTACCATACCTTTTTGGATTCTATAAGCAATACCTTCGACAATAGCAGTTTTACCTATACCAGCTTTACCCACTAAAAGAGCACTCTTTTCTGGTGTCATAAGAATAAGCATACATTCTTTTATTTCATTTTCTCTTGCAATCGCAGGATCTGTTATATATGTTTTTGCTGTTAGGTTTTCACCATAACGTTCAATCATACTAATTTTTTCATTCATAGTTTATCACCCTTCATTAAAAATTATATCATTATTTAGACATAAAAAAAAGCCACAATTAGCGACTTAATTTTTTAAATGGCGCCCAATGTAGGACTCGAACCTACGACCTAATGGTTAACAGCCATGCGCTCTACCGACTGAGCTAATTGGGCTTCTCAATACATTTTTAATTATAGTAAATATTTTATGATATGTCAATTAATTTTTAACACTTTTTTATTGAAAATGATAAAAAACTTTCCTAATTAAAGCAAAAACATAAAAAAACTCAACACGATAAAGTGCTGAGAATAAAAATTAATACTAATTATAAAGTTGTGTAGAGCAATTTATTATTATATTTTTTTCTTTTTATTAATATTAATTTTTTATGTTAAGTAGTATATTGAAAAAATTATGTTAGTAAAATTTTATATTTTACTTTCATAAAATCTTTAAATGTTATTTGCAATATAAACCGGATTCTAATTATTTATATGACAACTTCTATTGGGTTAAATTTTAACTTTATTTCCTCTTTTTATTAACAATAATTTCCCTTTCGATATAAAAACAAATAATTAGCTTTATATTTTAATAATCATTATTAATTTAATTTTAATTTTATATTCTTATTTTTAATAAATAGTTATTGTGAGCGCGATTTATTTAAAATATTTTTTTATAACTAAGAATTTAAATAATAAATATTTATGGGTTTGTTCATTTATATACATATTAATAACAATTAATCAAATAACTTTAAGCAAGCATCCAATTAATTCATCAAACATAAGTTTAACTTCATAATGACACTTCTTGTTGAAGCCACTAGATGTTACAATTCTGCATAAACGCCTGGCATATTATCATATTTTTCACCGATATTTCCAGTAAATAGTATTACACCATTTTTGCCGCCTGAATCAAGAGTATAACTCTTTGATTGAGCAAGTGTTGTCGTTTTTGTAGCGTGTTGATAACTTGCACCAGCCCATTGGAATGTTCCAGAGAATTTAACAGATGAATCAATATAATTTTCAAGATAATTAATTGTACTATCATTAGTTATATTCATAGATATTCCAAAGCCATTATCTTGTCTATTAATATTAGTTCCATTCCATCCATATTGTACATATGTATAGTTTCCATTAGTTCCCCAGATTTGTCTTCCATACTGTGTGCCATCAACATCACTCATTCCAACATATCTTACAGCAATTACATCAAATGATCTTGTACTTGGAATCATTTTCCATAATAATCCAACAAATATATCACCATAACCATTATTATTATCGGATAATGTTATAGATAATTTTTTATACTGAGTTTCAACGTAATGACTAACACTACCTTGAGTTTCAACACCAGGATTATAATTATTAAATTCATTTTCTGATACTTCAGTATTTGTAATTTCATTTGTTAAATTATTAATGGTTGTTTTGTAATACTTTTCAGATTTTACTAAGTTGTTAACATTAATATTTCTTGCCTTAAACTTAGTGTAATCTTCATTTGTCATAGTTTGAATATAAGCATCACTATATATTTCAGAAAGAACATTATAATCAGTAATATTAATTCTTACGCCATTTTGATTAATAAGATAATCATTACTAATGTCTTCGGAAATATTTTGTGCTTTAACAAATCCAAATGGAACAAATAAGATTACAAGAAATGCAGCAATTACAAATCTTATCTTCAACTTGTACCTCCTTTCGAGATTATCATAACCCCAAAGTGTCGAAAATTGCAAGGTAATGTAAGTTGAACCTTATTCAACCTGAAGTTGGGATAAGTATTTTTCTACGAGTTTACGGGTATTTTTAAGTGTTGTGCACTCACCAATTTCACAATTATTTTTTGATTTTTTTAAATCAAAAATATATTTTTCAGAAATATTATCAATGTCATTATTATTAAATACGACTGTTTGAAATATATTTAATTGATAATCAACAGAAATTTTTTCAGTGTAATCATTATGAATGTACAAAATATCAATTTTCTCGTGATCTAAATCATATTTTATTCTTAATTGTTTACTATTATCATTTTCTTCTTTTTCATAAATATTCTTATCTTTAAGAGTATAACCATCATTTATTAACTTTTTACCAATCTCACTACTTGAAAGATAATTTAATGAATTACTTTCATATTTATCTTCATTATTTTCTTTTTTAGTGTATTTAACCAATCTAAATTTACTTTCAAAAGTTTTAGTTTCATTATCTACGGTATTCACTTTTAATACTATTTTAAAGTTTTTATAATCAAATGCTCCATAATTATCAACCTCAAAGATATCATTTTTAATCATACTTGAACTTAATAGTTTTTTATCACCAGAATAAAGTTTTAAACTAACTAAATCTGAATCTTTAACTTCATAATTACACGGATAAATATTATTAATGAAAATAATTAATTTTCTAGGAAGTTTAAAAATCAAAAGATTTGCTCTTATAGAATTATCTTCATTAGTAATATTACTATTTGAATAATAAATTTTAAGTGCTCTAAAATTCAATGCAAAATAGACAATAAAGAATGTCATTATTGGAATTAAGAATAAAATAATTATCAAGAATACTTTATTTTCTTTCTTCAGTTGCTTAGTCTTTTCTCTTTTATCAACATCTCTTCCACCAGCGTGAAGTTCTTCCATTGTGATATTACAAGCATCGCATATTCGTCTTTGTATAGCAATATCTGGTAAATTCTTTCCACTCTCCCACTTAGATACTGCCTGATTAGTAACTGATAGTTTTTCGGCTAGATCTTGCTGAGTCAATCCCTTTTCTTTCCTCAAGTTCTCAATAAATTTGCCAACTTTTTCATTATCAATTTCTTTCATAACAAATCTTATTATACCGCAAAAATAAGTACTTTGCGCAAAAGAAACCATAAGTCTACAAAAAAAATTACAATTTTATGTAATTTTCTATGGGATTTAACTCAAAATTCATATTTTCTTTAGTCGTAGGATGTACAAATGATAAACTATAACAAACTAAAGCAAGTTTATTAGTGTCCTTCTTATTATATAAATAATCGCCATATAAAGGATGATTAATACTTGCAAATTGTAATCTAATTTGATGATATCTACCCGTAACTAAATTAATATCTACCAAAGAAAGATTATTTTTTTGCTTAATAACTTTATAATTTAGAATTGCCTCTTTACCTTTAGGAGTATCAATTAAAACTTTCTTATTATCTAGTTTTTCTATTCTATTTACTAAAGTTTCTTCTTTATTATCTAAATAACCATGAACAATTGCTAAATACTTTTTATGCATTTTATTATTTCTAATTTCTTCGGAAAGCCTAGAGGCAGCCTTTGAGGTTTTAGCAAATACCATTACTCCACTTACAGGTCTATCAAGTCTATGAACAAGACCTAAGTAAACATTTCCCGGTTTATTATATTTTTCCTTTAAATATGATTTTATAATAGTAAGCATATCAACATCACCAGATTTATCTGCTTGTGATAAAATTCCATCTGGTTTAAAAACCACTATAATATGATTATCTTCATATAAAACATCTAACTTAGTCATTTGTTATCCAACCAGTTATACCACAAGGTAAATATAAATTAGAGTTTTCAATAGGAAGTGCTATTTCATCAACTTTAATATTGTTATTAAAATGAACTTTCAATATATTTTCTAAAGTTAGTAATGATAAATTTGCTGTATAAGTATTAACACAAACAAATAAGAAATTATCGTTAAGTATTTCTTTACAACTTTGAAGAAGTCCATCTAAATCTTTTTCAATAGACCATACTTCATTGTTACTTCCCCTTCCATAACTCGGAGGGTCCATAATGATTGCATCATATTTATTACCTCTTCGAATTTCTCTTTGAACAAATTTTTTAACATCATCCACTAAAAATCGTACTGGTCTATTTTCAAAACCTGATGATTTAACATTCTCTTTTGCCCAATCATTAATTCCTTTCGAAGAATCAACATGAACTACACTAGCTCCCGCAGAAAGACAAGCAACTGTAGCTCCACCAGTATATGCAAAAAGATTTAATACTTTAACATCTTTTCTACCACTTTCCTTAATTTTTTTTATCATTCTCTCCCAGTTTACTGCTTGCTCTGGAAAAAGTCCTGTATGTTTAAAACCCATTTGTTTAATATTAAAAACTAAATCATTATATTTAATTTGCCAATATGCAGGAATATTTTTGATATTTTTCCAATATCCTCCACCAGTATTAGACCTATAATAAACAGCATCGCATTCATTTTCTAAAATATCACCTATATTCCACATTACAATAGGATCTGGTCTTAATAACTTTATATTATTCCATTTTTCTAACTTTTGACCATTACTAGCCTTAATTATTTTATAATCTTGCCAATTTGATATAAGCATTTTTCATCACCAATTAAATTATAAAATAAATCATAAAAAAAGGCAATTATATGTATATATTTATAAAAAGTAGCCATAATAAAAATAGTTAGAAAAAAATGTTTCTAACTAAGTACTTTTACCATCATTATAAGTATCTTTACAAAAGAAAGGTAAAAGTTATTTTAAAGGTCCAAATGCATAAAATTCATTTGGGTCTTTTTTATTTACTAATATATCTGTTTTACCAGATTTTTCCTTACTTTTAAATGTAAGTTTTCCAGTTATTTCATAATCTAAATTATTATCTTTATAAAACACTTTTAAATAGTTTTTACCATTTTGATAAATTATTTTATAATTTGCATTTTTAATAAGTTTACCATTATTTTTTAAATTAAAATATTTTCTTATATCTCTAATAAAAATTGATATTAATAAAAGTGTTAATATTAAATAAGTAAAATGAAACTTTTCATCAATAACAAGGGACATTATACATAATCCTATTCCTAATATTATTAAAATTATATTACTTATTTTAACTTCACTAAATACATTATATTTTTTCATCTTTGTTTCTCCATTAAATTATTATATTTTTGTTCATACATTTCTTTTACATCGTCATTTACATATTCGCATATTACTTTAAAATATGGATATGTATCTGGATTTATTTTAACAAGGTTAAATAATTCTTCGATAAATGCTGGGGCTTTATCTAAATTAAGTGTCATGTTAAAATCATTTTGAACTATAGTAATTGAATCAAGTAAGTTGAATATAAAATCAAAATCAATACTAGGATATTCCTCTTGAAGTTTAATCTTATAACCTCCAATACCATTATAGTTATATTCTGTAAGTGAATATGGACAATTTACTAATAAAAAATCTAGTATACTTCGCTGATATGAATATGAATTATCATGTGTTATATAATTTGTTATTTTAGAGTTCATTGCCTCTCCTAAAGATTTACTTTCAATATTAAATTTATAAACAACTTTACCATTATCATTACGATAATAATCAAATAATACATGACATATTTCATGATATAGATTCATATCATCATAACCATCAGAATAATAAATAGTATTATTTTTAGTATCATAACAACCTGCTACACCTAAACCATATTCTTTTGCAATATCATTTTTATCCATTAATGTTATATTTAATGATTTAATATTTTCGTAAAAAATTCTAAAATCAAAATCAGGTGACTTTTCTTTTATTTTATTTATAACAGTATAAATTTTTTCTTTATTTTCTTTAGAAATTTGATTATTATTATCAATAGCATTATAAATTTCTTCATCTGAAATATGTTCATAACCTAAAAATTTATCTAAATCGCTTTTAGAATTTATCTTGTTTTCTGAAACATAAATCTGAGGTTGATTTGCAAGAAGGTCTTCGATCATACTCTTACTTTCATCAATATCTTTTGTATTATACTTAGGTTTACTTTTTACCATCGAGGCTGTAGTAACAGTAATAAGTGCAAGAGCTACAGCAGTTGATTTAATCATTACTTTTTCTTTTAAATTAAATTTTTCTATTTTAAAACTAACAAAATTTTCTATATTGAATTTATTATTTAAATACAAAAAATCATCATATAAAGGATAATAATATTTACCATTCTTACTTTCTAAAAATGCTTTATGATTATTTTCTCCTAAAAAGATAGAAAAAACTTTATTATTATAATTTATATCAAATAAATATTTATACATACTATCTACTCTTTTCTTTATTTAAGTAACTACTAAATAAACTATTAAACCTATTTTTAAAATTTTCATCATATAAAAGTTTTTCATTTACTTTATTTTGAAAATTAATATCCATTAAATACTTTTCCCATACATAATTAATAAATTCTGGATGATTAATTAAATACTCAAAATCTATTAATGGTAAATTAGGATTTTTAAGTCTTTCTTCATAACTATATATTCCATATTTCATGTTAAACACCTACTTACAAGTATATGGAGTATCAGCATAATTTTCTTTAACATCATTAAGTGATACAGTGGCAAGATACTCTTTAGCAACCTCAGAGTTTAAATCAATTTCTGAGGTTATAACTATCTTTTTATTATCTAAAATTACTTTACAAGATTTATATGTTTTTTGATCTATTTCTTTACAATTATTTTCATAATATGCTTTTTGTTTATCCATATCATAATCTAAAATATAATCATATGTTGTTATATCATAATATTTAAGAAGTTTATCACCTTTTTCATCAAAATCATAAGTTCTAGAATATGTTACATTAACAGCATCCCCTTTTTCACCATTAACTGGTTCCTCTTTGGTAGCATAAAAAACTTGATCTTTAGTTAAAGTATCTTCTCTAATACATTCAAACTTATTTGTGTAAGTAATATTATTTTTATTACTGTTATTATTTTCATTCTTACCGCAACCAAATAAGAATAAGGAACTTATCATTAATAACATTATCATAACTTTTTTCAACATAATCACCTTAAAACAAGTATAACAAAAACTATACTTTTAATCAATTAATTATTTTTAAAAAGGTACAATTTGTGTTATACTTAAATCATATGGAAAATGTGGTTATTAAAAAAAGAAAAAAACTAAATGTAAAAAATTTGTGCTTATTAATATTTTTTCTAGTAATGTTAATAGTTTTTTTATTTTCTTTAATAAAGGTAATTATGTGGATTATAGATAATAATAATACAAATGATATTATAAAAAAAGTAGCAAATACTTATGAAATAAATGAAAAAAGTTATGATAACGAAGTCATAATAAATGAAAATGAAAAAGATATATATTTTGATTATATGAAGTTAAAATTTATAGATGTTGATATTAATAAACTTAAGACATTTAATCCAGATACTATTGGATTTATTAAAGTTATGGGAACAAATATTAACTATCCTTTTGTACAAAGTACTGATAATGATTATTATTTAAATAGATCATATGATAAAACATATAATAATGCTGGTTGGATATTTTTAGATTATCGTAACAATGAATTTAATGATAAAAACACTATCATTTATGGCCACGGAAGAATTAATGGAACTATGTTTGGTTCTTTAAAAGATACTTTAAAATCATCTTGGCAAAATAATAAAGATAACTATATAATAAAAATATCCACTGAAAAGGAAAACTCAATATGGCAAATATTTAGTGTATATAAAATTGCTACAACTAGTGATTATTTACAAACTACCTTTAGTGATAATGAATTTGAAAGTTTTATAAATTTAATTAAAGGTAGATCTAGTTATAATTTTGAAACTAATGTTACAAATGAAGATAAAGTGCTTACTCTATCAACTTGTTATAATGATAATGATAAAATGGTTGTTCATGCAAAACTAATTAAATATGTTCAAAAATAAAAAATGATAATTAATATTTACCATTTTTATAGTCTTTTAAATCTCTCATATGTTTTCCAGCAAGTTTACTTTTATGTCTTAAACCATCTGATATCATTTCTTTAAAAAAAGAATCTTTTTCTGCACATAACTTCTTTAGTCTTTTATTTTCTTTTTCTAACTTATAAATTTTTTTATCTTTCTTACTTGGACCAAATAATCCCATAGTTCCTCCTATAGATAAATTTTACCATACAAAAAGACTATTAACAATATAGCCTTTTTTAATTTTCTAAATCTTTTAACTGAGTATTTAAGGTACTATATTTACTATCTAAATTAGTTTTTGGAACTTTTTCTAAAGAATACCAACCATATTCAAACATAAGCTCAAATAAACTTCTTTGCATATTTGTTATTGCATCATATTGTTTCTTTAAAGTTTTATATAGTGCCTCATTACTAGCCTCAGTTAAAACAATACTATAATTTTTAGACATTTCTTTAAACGAAGATAATACACTATTTAAATAATCTTCATCATTTAATTTAATTCCTTTTGGAACAGTTACCATTTTATTTTTAATAGTATTATTCATTTGCCTTACCATCCTTTAAAATCGTTAAAATACCTTCCATATTTTGTTTACATATTTTAGTGCATTTATTTAGTATTTTTTTAATATTTGCATCTTTAGTAGTTATATTCGAAGCACTTTTAAATGCTCCATAATTCCATTTAAACATATCTTCCAGATACATTACATCTTTTGTACTTAACATATTAGGTACGTTTTTATATTCCATTCTATCACCAATATTATTATGGATTATTTTTAAATTTTAATACAATAAAAATGCCATATTTCTATGACATTTGTTTACTATTCAACATTTTTTAATGATGTAACCATATTAATCTTTTTTAAATTAAAATGGGTTACAATAGTTACAATAATTGTAAAAATAACTGTTATAAATAATGAATAAAAATAACTTAATGTATATACATGTCTATCAAACATTATATAATCAGGCTCACATGTAGAAATAATAAAATGACTTAAATAAGAACCAAATAATAAGCCTATACCAATACCTAAAATAGTTAATAAAACTGTTTCTCTATTAATATATTTATCTACTTCACTTGGATAAAAACCTAATACTTTTAAAGTAGCTATTTCTCTTTTTCTTTCACTTATATTAATATTTGATAAATTATAAAGCACTACAAAAGCTAAAGATGCTGCCGCTATAATTAATATAGCAACAATAGAATCAATTGATCCAAGCATATCATTCATAGAACTTTTTATATCGTCATTATCTACAATTGTTAATGCATAACCATTGCTTATATACTTTTTATCAAATTCTTTAGAATTTTTATCTTCGTCCTTTAAACTAATTAAAACGGAATTAATTTTATAATTATTAAATAAATTATTATAAGTATTTTTATTTATATATAAATATTGATTTATATAATTTTTTATAATATAAGAAACCTTAATATCATATTTATTATTATCATTATCTAAAAGACTTATTTTATCTCCAACATCAATATCTAATAGTTTAGCTGTTTTCTCACTAATTATACAACTATTATCACTAATATTATCTATTATATTATTTGTTTTTAAATCAATTAATGATATAGAATTAGAAATATTATTAAAATCATTTGGTGTTATCATAGTTACCTCTTGCTGCTGTTCATTAAATAAAACTTTAATACTTTGAGTATTAACATTAGTAAAATTTTCTACTTTGTCATCATTTAGTAATTCTTTTTCAATATCTACTTGATTAATACTTTCATTTGTCATAAGTAATTTATCATATTTTATAATGTTATTAAATTGAAAATCTGTTACATCCTTAATTGAATCTTTTAAACCAAATCCCGCTAAAATGAGGGCAGTACATCCAGCAATTCCTAAAATAGTAGTAATAACTCTTGATTTATATCTAAATATATTTCTAATAGTTATTTTATCAGAAAATTTTAGTTTTTTCCAAATAAAGTTAATACGCTCTAATAAGATTTTTTTACCACTTTTTGGAGCTTTTGGTCTCATTAGATTAGCGGGTACTTCTCTTAGATTTTTAATACAAACAATTATTGAAGTACCACATATACATAAAATACATATCCAAAGTCCTAAGGCATTATAATCACTTTTTAATAAATAAATAAATTTAGGAATAAAAAATATTTTTTTATAAATATTCCAAATAACACTAGGAATCATATATGAACCAAAAATAGCACCAACACTACTTCCTATTGTAGTGGCCAAAAGAGAATAAATTACATATTTTAATGTTATATGAAAACTATTATATCCAAGAGATTTTAAAGTACCATTTTCAACTCTATCCTCTTCGATCATTCTCATCATTGAAATAAGACTTACAAGTACTGATATAGCAAAAAATATTATTGGGAATATATTACCAATTTTTTTAAGATTATCACTTGCATTAATAAGTTCTTTATATGAAGTATTATCAAGTCTATCATAAATATACCATTTTGGTTTAATAAACTTAGATTCATCAATACTTATACCATAAATTTCACTTGTTTCAATAATATCAGAATATAACTCATCATATCGAATATCTTGCTGTTTATCTTTAATTAAATCAATATCATTTATTACATTATTAATAAGTTTTTTATATGAATCACTATTAGTTAAATATTTTTTTGCTCCCTTAACTGTTATATAAATATTTGAATAAGCCTCTAAATCAAGAGAACCATTATAAACATAAATATAGTAATCAACTTTACCACTACCTAAATTAGAATTTGGTCTTTCTGCAGAAAAATATAAAGGACTTATTACATTTCCCACAATAGAATATTTTTTACCATCAATAGTAATATAATCTCCAAGTTTTAAATTATTATTTTCAAGTAAAGAATTATCAACTGAAACTTCGTTATTATTTTTAGGTAATCTACCCTCTTTTATATAAACATTATTCATTTGTCTATTATACTCAATTAATTTAACAACATAATTATTTTCCTCAATTTCTAAGTAAGTATCTTTTTCTTGAATATTAATAGCCAATTCAACATTTTTAATTTTTGAAAGTTTTAATAAATCATCTTCAGTAAGTCCTACATTTGAAATAACACTTATATCATAAACATTATTTTCATCATAAAAATTATCAAGTGTTTTTAACATATCAGGACTTGAAGATTGTATTCCTGCATAAAAGCCTACGCCTAAAAAAGCCATACAAATTAATGATAAAAATCTTTTATAATTATCTTTAATTTTCATAAAAATGTGTTTAAGTAATTTAGTTTTCATATTACCACTCAATATCCTCGATATTCTTAGGTTTATCATTTATAATTACATCACTTACTGTTCCATTTTTAAATTTGATAACTTTATCTGCCATAGGACTAATTGCACTATTATGAGTAATAATAATAACTGTCATTTGTTCATTTCGACATGTATCTTGTAAAAGTTTTAAAATTTGTTTACCAGTTTTATAATCAAGTGCTCCAGTTGGTTCATCACAAAGAAGTAATTTTGGATTTTTACATATTGCCCTTGCTATAGCTACTCTTTGTTGTTCTCCACCAGAAAGTTGAGCAGGGAAATTATTTTTTCTATTTTTTAAACCTACTTTATCTAAAATATCACTAGGATCTAAAGAATTTTTACATAATTGAGTTGCTAGTTCAACATTTTCAATTACAGTCATGTTTTGAATTAAATTATAAAATTGAAATACAAAACCAATATCATTTCTTCGATATTTTATTAATTGTTTTTCGTTTAAATCATTGATTATTTTACCATCCACGATAACATTACCACTTGTTAGTCTATCCATTCCACCTAAAATATTTAAACAAGTAGTTTTACCAGCACCTGATGGACCTAATATACAAATAAGCTGTCCTTTTTCAATTTCAAAAGAAGTATTGTTAAGAGCTTTAATTTCAACTTCGCCCATTTTATATACTTTATTAACTTTTTTAAATTCAATATACGCCATACTCAATCATTCCTTTTTAACTATACTTATATTTTACCAAATAATTAGCAAAAAAACACCATTTTATTTATTTATTCAAAATAAAATGCCATATTTCTATGACATTTTTATTTAATTAGTTTTCTCTTTTTTTAAGAAGTACACTTGCACCTAAAGCATTAACTAATAATATAAGTGCATAAATACTATTATTTGCTGATGTATGAGGTGGTTCAATTGGTTCAATAACACCTTGTCCATCAATTTTGTAATATACATTAATAATATTTTTACTTTCATCTTCACTTATTACAAGTGGTAGATTTTCAACAGTTTCTAGAGTGTAATCCTCTTTTACTTTATCAGTATAAGAAGTTATTTTATCACCATATAGTGCAACACTTTTTTCAGTTAAAGATTCATCTAATTCTCTATTGAAATAATATCTTACTTCATAAGTAAATGTATCTTTTTCATAATATACATCAATAACACCTTTATTTTCAATAACCTCAGGTATTAATTCAGGATTTGTTTTAACAAATTTATATCCAACATATTTATCCTTTATATTAATTTCCTCAGATTTTACTGTTAAAGTATCAGACTCTAAAACTTGTTTAGTTTCATAAATAGTTTCAGTATCCTCTTTTACTAAATTACCATCTTTATAATAATTTACAGTATAAGTAAGTGTCTTTGTTTGACCATCATCAAGTATATAATATACTTTAATTATACCACCATTATTAATTTCACTTGGTATAGTTTCTGGATTAGTTTTTTCTAATTTATAACCAACATATTTATTCTCTGTATTAATTTTATCTTGATTTACTTGTAAAGTATTTGGTTCAAGTACATGAACAGTTACTGTTTCAACTTGAGTATCATTTTCTACTTTTTTACCATTTTTATAGTATTCAACAGTATAAGATAACTCTTTTGTTTGACTTTCATCAAATACATAATAAACCTTAATTACACCTTTATCATTAATAGAATTTGGTATAGTTTCTGGATTTGTTTTTTCTAATTTATAACCAACATATTTATTAGTTACATTGATTTCACCTTTTTTAACAGTTAAAGTATCACTTTCTAATACTTGTTTTGTTTCAGTAACTTTTTGTGTATCATTTTCTACTTTTTTACCATCTTTATAGTACTCTACTGTATAAGATAGCTCTTTTGTTTGAGTATTATCTGTTACATAATATACATTAATTATATTATTTTCTACACCTATTGTAAGTGGTAAATTTTCTACCTTTTGTAATTTATAACCAGTTTTTACTTTATCAGTATAAGTATTAATTACATCATTATATTTAGCTGATTTTGTTTCAATTAATGATTCATCTTCATTACCATTAAAGAAATAATGTACTTCATAATCATATGAATTTCTTTCATAATATACTTTAATTATTCCTTTATCATTAATAGAATTTGGTATAGTTGACGGCTCAGTTTTAACAAAGCTATAACCAACATATTTATCAGTTACATTGATTTTACCTTTTTCAACAGTTAAAGTATCACTTTCTAATACTTGTTTAGTTTGCTTAACAACTTGTG
>CAKOIF010000012.1 GCA_934086485.1 uncultured Bacilli bacterium
ATATAACTGATACTACAAATAATGTAAGAGATATTATTGAATCATTTGATATTAAAAATGATTATGAAAAAATGAAAGTTATGATGTATATTTTTGAAAAAGTAGATAATGGTCAAATCAATAATAAAAATATTGCTAATCCCAATATTGGAGATAACGAAGATATTGAAATATTTACCTTTGAAAGAATTGGATTAACTCATAATACATGTGATATATTATTACAGTTTCTTGCAATGGTCTTTAGAGAACTATACAAAGAAAATGTACAATATGCAGATAATCATTTTATTGGTTTAGATTATAATGAAAAAGACAAAATCATATTATCTCAATTTGAAAAATTAAGTTACAATGAGAAATTGGATGTAATTAGCGAACTTGTTATTAGATATAACAATAATTCTATGTTTAAAAATCATGAAATACATATTCCGTTTAAAGAAGATGTAGATGGTTTTGAATGGGCAAGAATAATTCAAAAATTAAAAATATAGTAAATAGCATATAAGCAAACTGAATGGAGAAATCCATTCTTTTTTTTGTTTGAAAGGTGGTGTAGAATATGAATGAATTGATTTTAAATAATTTGAATTTAGTACATTTTGTAATAAAGAAAATGAATATCAAAATTGGAAATGATTTTGATTATGATGATTTATATCAAGTTGGAGTAATAGGTTTAATATATGCCTCAAAGAATTATGATGAAAATAAACACATAACATTTTCTACATTTTCTTTTGTTTGTATAAAGAATGAAATTTTAAAATTTATTTATAAAGGTAGTTACAATGACTCATTACAAGTCGAAATTTGTGATGATGTAGTATTGGAAGATACTATTAGAGATGAAAATGTTAACATAGAAGAAGAAATTATATTTAATGAAAATAATCAAGAATTACATTATATTCTAGATAACTACCTTAATGAAAATGAAAGAAAAATAATAAAGATGTTATATGGAATAGATAGTAAAGTATATAAGCAAAATGAAATATCAGAAATATTGAATATTCCTCAATATAAAGTATCAAGAATCAAAATTAGATTGTTAAAACGAATTAAGAATTGTATTAACAATCAAAAGTTTTAAAACTATATAGAATTGTATTTAATAAAATTTATAAAAATGTTATAATAATATCAATAAGTAGTTGATATTTGGTATATTTTTATTGTAAAACTTAAATACAATTAAACTTGTTAGATTCTATGATGGTGTTGATGGACTTAAAACAGGGTTTACTCAAAATGCGGGTTATTGTTTAACCGCTACTGGAAAGAAAAATAATTTAAGATTAATAAGTGTAGTTATGGGTGAAGAATCAATTGAAAAAAGAAGTAGTGATACAGTAAAATTATTAAATTACGGTTTTAATACATTTAAAGTTAACTTAATTAAAAATAAAAGTGAAATACTTGGTAAGGTAAATGTTCAAAAAGGTAAAAAAGAAAATGTTGATGTAGTACTTGTAAATGATTTGATAGAACTTTTAAATGCAAGTGATAAACCAAGTAATTATAAATTTAAAATATTGGTAGATAAAATAACTGCCCCAGTTAAAAAGGGCGATGTAATAGGTAAAGTTAAAGTACTTAATGATAATGGCGTTTTAATATCACAAGTTGATATAACAGTAAATGAAAATGTTTTAAAAGCAAATTTATGGGATTTATTTAAAAGAAATTTAAAATATAATTTAGTTTGGAATTAATACCTAATACCTTTATAGGTATTTTTTTTGATTGAAAAATTTTAATACAGTTTATTTATATTTTAAATAAAATGTCACTTACTTTTACAATATAAGATATAAAGCCTTTTTTATGTAAAACTTTTTTTGATGAAAGGCTGTGAATAATAATAAAAATGTCTCTATATGTAAATAATTTAAAATAAGTCTAATAAAGGGTATGCAATATTAAAAAAAAAATGATATAATATCTATGTTATTAAGTGGTGATTAGCAATTAGTAGTTTGTACACATTTTAAATAGAGAGTTTATATGTGGTGAAAATAAACAAAAGTGTATAAATGAATTACAATGTTATGAACTTAATCGGGTAACTCCGTTAAAAGAATAAGTGCTTGTGTTAACAAGAAATAAGGTGGTACCACGGATAATGTTTTCGTCCTTTTAGAAAATATTAGTCCGTGTTTTTTATGAAAGAGAGGAAATAAATATGACAAAAGAAGAAAAAATTGAATTAATAATAAGAAGGGGAGTTCAAATTTTTAACGAGGATTCTTTAAGAGAAAAATTAAATGGGAACAAAAAATTAGTGGTGAAATTTGGGGCGGATCCATCAAGACCAGATTTACATTTGGGACACACTGTTTCACTACGATTATTAAAAGATTTACAAGATTTAGGTCACGAAATAGTTTTTGTAATAGGCGATTTTACTGCAATGATTGGTGATCCGTCTGGAAGAAGCAAAACAAGACCTGCACTTACATTTGAAGAAACAAGAAAAAGTGGTGAAACATACTTTAAACAAGTTACTAAAATTTTGGATCCATCAAAAACAAAAATCGTTTACAATAGTGAATGGCTTTCTAAAATGAATTTTAATGATATATTAGAATTAACCGGAAAATATACCGTAGCAAGAATTTTGGAAAGAGACGATTTTGCTAATAGATTCAAAAATAATATACCAATAGGTATTCACGAATTTTTGTATCCATTAATGCAAGGATATGATTCGGTGGCCTTGAACGCTGATCTTGAAATAGGGGGAACCGATCAAACATTTAATTTATTAGTTGGTCGTGAACTTCAAAAGGATTATGGACAAGAATCACAGGATGTAATAGTTTTACCACTACTTGTTGGATTAGATGGAAAAGAAAAAATGTCTAAGTCTTTAGATAATTATATTGGAATTGATGAACCAGCTAACATAATGTATGAAAAAGCAATGAAAATACCTGATAATATATTGTTTGATTATTTTAAATTGACTACAGATGTTAATTTAGAAAGCGTTAAAAAGCTAATGGATGAAGATATAATTTTAGCTCATAAAAAATATGCTGAAGAAATCATAAAAATGTATCACGGCGAGGAATATATTCAAGAGGCAGAAGAAAGATACAATACGGTTGCAAAAGGTGGTATTCCAGATGATATAGAAATATTTGAAATTGAACATACTGTAGTAAATGAAGGAATTCTTTTAATAGATTTATTATTGATGTCAGGTATGGTACCATCTAAATCCGAAGGAAGAAGAATGATTCAACAGAATGGAATTAGTATAAATGGTGAAAAAGAGAATGATGTTAATTTTATTATTACAATTGAAAAATTTAATAATAATGAATTAGTAATACAAAAGGGAAAGAAACAATTTAAAAAAATTGTTATAAAATAATTACGTTTTTATTTAAAGGAGATTGTTTTATGCAGATGGAAACTGAAATAACAGTGTTAGTCAAAACTGACTATGAAATATTGAAAAAAGAACTTATAAAAAATGGATTTCAAGAAAAAGAACAATATATAATAAATGATACATATTTAGTAGATAGCACAATTGATATATTAAATATGAATAACCTAGATATATTAAAAAATTGTGTTTTAGTTAGAGATGTTGTAGGTATTGAAAAAGAACTCTTATATAAATATAAGAAGTTTGCTAAAAATGGTGATATAATTGAACAGGGAAAAGTTAAATGCCCAATTACTGATACGGATGCTGCTATTCATTTTATGAAAATGATTAAATATAAAGAATTATTACATATTTTCGATACTTGCATAGTATTTGCAAATGATACGACGGAAATAGTTGTTCAACTAGTTAATAACAAATATATTTTTATAGAAATGGAATCAAAGGGTGAGTATATTACGAAAGAATATAAAAATTCTGATGAATTGAAAAAAGAATTATGTAAATATGATCTTTCAATAGATAAAACAAACTTTTTTGTAAAAAAAGCAGAAATTATATTAAACGAATTATTAAAAGATAATAAATTTAGTAAATGAAAATGTTCTAAAAGTAAATTTATGTCTTTTTGTTTATATAAAAAATAGTGCTATTTTTTTTACCAACGCTATTTATAATACAACCTGAATTAATACCTTTATAGGTATTTTTTTGTGTATAAATGTATAATATAACTTTTAAGCAATATAATAATTGACTTAAAAAAAATTATATTATATTGGTATTGCATTTAAAAAAAGTGTAATAAAAAAAGCGGTGATCTTGACCACAATAGGGAACTAAAAAAGGAAACTAAAAATATTATCTGTACAGGTATTATTTTACTATTAAAAATAACCGGCAAAATAATAGGTAAATAATGAAATTAAACCAATGGTGTGTGTAAAAATAATTATTTGAATGATAATATTTTTATAGGAAGTGAGAATATGGATCAAGTTAAAATTGGTAAATTTTTTGAAACTCTATTCAAATCAATTGAGTCACCAGAGTAAATATAATTATTTTTTTTAGATAAATCAGTTATATAATCAATACTTATTTTATAGTAATTTTTCAATTCATAAAGTTTTCTTAAAGTAATAGTATTTTTCTCTGTTTCCCATCCAGCATATGTGCTTCTATCAACTTTCAATTCATTTGCAATTTGCCATTGTTTTTATTCTTTATTTTTCCTTATTTCTTTCATCTTTTCGAATTTCATGTTACCACCTTTTCAATTAATTTTTCCATTATTTGTGGGAATATTTGAATTTAGTGGGAAATAATGAGAAAAATATGCTATAATTTAATAGAAAGATAGGTACACTTATGGACACGAATTTAAAAAAAATAGTAGATGATAATGATAAAATTTTCAAGGATATTAAAAATATATCTAAAATAAATGTTGGATTTACAAACTCTATATATTCTGCTGATGATAAATATATTATTAAGATTTGTAACAATAAAGAAAATGAAGCAAATTTCGAAAACGAAATTGAGTTTTATAAAAGTAATGCTGGTAATAAATATATTCCAAAAATGTATTCATTTTATATATCGACTTCTAATGATGATTTTTCTTATGAAATATTACAAAAAATTGATGGTAAATCATTATATTTTGTATGGCATAAATTTGATGAAAACAAAAGAAAAAAAGTTATAAAAGAAATAGTAAATATTATGAAATCATTTCATTCTATAAAGGGCGAATCTTATGATTGGTCACATTATATAAAACAAAAATTAGAACAAAATTTTAATAAATGTTATCATCTTAAATTATTTTCAGAAAATGAAAAAGATATGGCTGAACTAATATTAAAAAATATAGGTGATTATTTGAAGAGTAGTGATTTTAGATTAGTTCATGCTGATATTCATTTTGATAATATTATTTATTGCAATGATGGTAAAATGAAAATAATTGATTTTGAAAGGTCATTATATGCTCCAATTGATTATGAATTAGATATCTTTTTAAGAATGTGCAATAGTCCTTTAAAGTATGCTAGCATTGAAACAGAATGTTTTGTCAAAAATGAAGATTATCAAAATATAGAAAAATACTTTAAAGAATTTTATCCTGAAATATATGATGTAAATAACTTTGGGATTAGACATGAAATTTATAATTTAGAAGCAAATTTAAGATTACTACCAAGATTTCCAGAAGATAATGAGTTGAAAAAAACAGTTGTTGAAATAATGATTTTATTAAATAAAATAATGAAATTAAACCAATAGTGTGTGTAAAAATAGTTATTTGAATGATAATATTTTTATAGGAAGTGAGAATATGGATCAAGTTAAAATTGGCAAATTTATTGCAAGTTTGAGAAAAGAAAAGAATATGACTCAAGAGCAGTTTGCACAAAAAATGGGTGTAAGTATAAATGCTGTAAGTAAATGGGAAAGGGGAATAAGTTTTCCTGATGTTTCACTATTTAAAAAAATATGTAATGAACTTAATATAAGTATTGAAGAGTTAATTAATGGAGAAAAAGATAATAGTGATGAAGCTAAAGAAAAAGCAATTATTACTTCAATAAAAGATAAAGAAAAAATTAAGAAAAAGAATAAAAAGATATTTATTATAAGTTCAATATTATTTTTAATAGTTATAAACTTTTTAATAATTTATAATTTAAAAATGAAAGTTAATTTAGTTAATGATTCAAATTATTTATATGACGAAGTAATTGACTTTTTAAGGACAAAAGAATTTAAGGAAAATCCTGATGTAAAATATAAAGACTTTAATGTTTTTTATAGTTACTATGGTTTTGGTATTGAAAAATCTGGTAATTATAAGTATGTATATATGTGGATTTATGATGGAAGTTATTATATTGAAAATGAAGAATATGGTGGTGCTTTAGCATCTTCATCGAGTAGTTCAATGCCAATAAAAGCGATATTTAAAAATAATATTTTACAGGAAATTATTTACCCAAAACAAGGTAATGTATATACCTTTTCAATAAGAAAAATGTTTCCTAAAATAATTGCTCATCAAGTTTTAAATTTTGATAAATATAAAAATATCAATAAATTATATAATGAAGTAGAAAATAAAAAAAATATCTATTATAACTATCTAAATGTAGATGTAAATAAAATAACTCTTGATGATTTAGCATATGGTGATTTACTATTTTCTGTTGAATCTAAAACTACTTCATGTATTCCTTTACTTTTAAATGTATACAAAAATAATAAGTATGTTTTATATACTAAATATAAGGCTTGTAAAAAAGGAGAAACTTGTCTTTATATACTTGAGTATGCGGATCCAATCGAAGGTAAATATGATTTTGATTTAATTGAAATTATTAGACATAGTTCAGATGCAAATTTACATTCATATATTACGGGAGATTTTTCAAATTATACTATTTCTTCGGGAAAAGGTTATACGTTTACAACAGATGATGATAATAAATATTTAAAAGATTTTTTAAAGTCACTTAACATTAATTTAAAACAGTGTGCACAGTCAAAATATAATAATTAATTTTTAAACTAAAAATAAAACTAGGACTCTAGCTTTATTTTTTTTATTCTTTAACAAGAGGATTAAAATTATCAATTGCTTCGACTAATTTTGGATGTTTTATTACAAAGTGAATAGCTGGATTAGCAATTTTAGATATAATGACGTATTTATTATCTATAATTGTAGTAGTAATATTTTTAAATGTTTGCTCCTTTTCATAATTAAGATGATAATTAATATTTTTTTTTTCAAATTTTTTAGTAAGTTTTAAATGCTCTAAATATTCATCATAAGTATAATTAATCTTTTTATTATAAAACATATTTTCTAAAGATAACGTTATATTTTCATTTTCTTTTGTAATATAAATATAATCATTAACACTATTATTTTTTAATATATTATTCATATATTTTAATTCACTATTTTTATATTTAATTATTTTTTCTATATCTAATTTACTAACTTTATTTCTTTTTAAAATCTTTTTTAATAGTTCATCAGTAATTGTAAATATAGGTAGGGAAGATAAAAATCTTTTTCTACTCCCATTTACATTTTTATCATTTTTTAAGAAAAGCCCATATTCATTTTGATTATTTTCTCTATATATTTCCATAAGTGGTTTTGCTTTTTTTAATAGTAAATCACATTTTTCTTTATAATATTTAACTTCATTTTTGTTTGTAGACAAATAGTACATTCCTTTGTTATGATAACCTTTTATACATTCTCCAGTTAAGGCAGTTACTCCGGATACATAATTTAAATGATTATAAACATTATTTTTTACACTATTTAAATAGTAAGGGGATATTTGACCAGTCATATAAATTGGTATCCAACTTTCAAGTCCAAGCATCATTTCATTAAATGGTCTATCTAAGTTATGAATAATGTTTAAATGATGACCTTTTTTTAAACACATCGCTATAGCAAACATCCATTTCTTACCAAAATCAGTATCTTTTGCCATATCTTCCATTGGCATATCACTACACATAAAAATATCTTCTTTAGATTTTGATAGTACAGTGGATTTGAAAAAGTTTAATTCTCCTTCCTTCATTGCTTCGATACCATAATAATGCTTTGTTTTACCTTTATAAAAAGGTATATTTGGAACTTTTAATTTATCAAATTTTATTACTTTTATATAATCATCTAAATTAAATGTATCAAGATTATGAAGAAAATCTGATATTTGATTTTTAAGTATCTTTTTTTCACTTGTTAGAAATGTAAATAAAACATCATATATTTTTTCATTTGCTATGTCTTTATCACATCCAATTATCTCAATTAGGTTATTTAAATCATCAGGGCTTTTATATTTAAATAAGATATATGAACATATTTTATTTGTAAACTCTATTGGATTTGAGGGTTTAGATTTTCCATATCTAATTCTTGATATGTGAGATGGATCAAATACAATGAATTTTGCCATTTCATTTATATTTATTTTTAGAGATGTTATTAACGTATTTAAATTATTACTAAATGTTTCATAGTCAAAACTATCATTTTCAAAAGCAACCTCAAAATCACTTGTTATTTTATTAAGTGAATAGTTATTTTTACCACTTTCTTTAGCAATATTAAATAGGGCATTAATAAGTTTTTTAAATTGTTTACTATCCTTTGCAGGAGTTCTTTCACCACTTCGATATCTTGATATAACAGGTTCTGATAATCCAGACTCTTTTGAAATTTTTTTCGAAGAACAATTAAGAGTTTCTAAATACATATTTAAGACATCATTAAATTTCATAATTTCACCACTTTCTAAAAATATTATACTATATTTTTTTTAATAAAAATATATTTCCATATAAAACATTGTTTTATATGGAAAGTTTGTTGCTTACTTAGACTTTTATAATTATAATATATATTATAGGTAGGTGCTTTATGAAAATTGGAAAATATGATATATCTAAAAAAAATCTTGTTATAATTGGTGTCGTTTTTCTTATTATTATTGGAGGAACTATTTTACTTACTAAGGGTGGTAGTAAAGGAAAAGGAGTATTTTATAATCCAGATAAAAATATTAAAATAGTTAAATCAGAGGCAAGCCAAATAGAATTTGAAGATTTTAGTAATGGTGATATTACTCTTAAAAAGCCAAAGGGATGGAAAGTCATTACAGCAGGAACTAAAGATCAATATTCAATTAGAGTATATGATCCTAATAATTCTATGTATCAAGTATTTTTGAATTTAAAGACTTCAGGATATACAAAATCTGCAGATAGTAAGAAATATTGGCAAGATACTATGCCAAGCAGTCCTATGGCTCAACTACCTTATATAGAAGAAAAAACAACTGAAGGATTTTTCAAAATGTATACCGAAATGTGTGAACCTGAAACTACAGATGTAGTCGTTTTACCAATGATAAAGAATTTTCAAATAAGTGAAAATTTAGGAAAAAGTGTTTTTGGTGGAGACATACTAAGAGCAACATTTAAAGATGTAAATGGTAAAGAAGGGGAAGGAATATTTACGGCTTATGTATTTGATCCAGGACCTTATTATATTTATGAACATGTTTATTATGGTAAACAAATAGATATGTATTATTTAAATGTATATGATACAATTATGATTACAACCCCCAAAGATAAGTTTATTGATTGGGAAGAAACATTAACTACTATTTTTAGCTCACTTACATTTACAGATTCTTTTATTAATGAATTTAATAAAGTACAAACTGAAGGAATGAAAAACTTTAATAAAATTAGAGAAATCGGTAACGAGATAAGTGATGGAATAATGGATTCTTGGAATAAGAGAAACGCATCCTTTGATATAATGAGTCAAAAACAAAGCGATGCAATACTTGGGTATGAAAGAGTTTATGATACAGAAACTAATGAAATATACAAAGCATATAATGGATTTACTGATGATTATGATGGTGAAAGATATAAATCTATAACTGATGATATGTACTCAAAAAAGACAAGTGGATATATAGAAAAATAGATATTATAAAGAAAGGAAACGTGAGATTTTATGAAAATTGGAAAATATGATATTTCTAAAAAAAATGTGATGATAATTGGTGGTGCTATTCTTGTACTTGTTATAGGAATTATTTTATTAACTAAAAAAGATGGAAAAATATTTTATAATCCTGATGCAAATATAAAGATAGTTAAATCTGAGGCTAGTCAAATTGAATTCGAAGATTATAAAACTAATGAATTTTCTATTAAAAAACCTAAAGGTTGGAAAGTCGATACTCTTGGAGATTATATTCATTACACAATTAAAGTATATGATCCAAATAATCCTACATATCAATTTTTCTTTAATATGAAAACCGAAGGATATAATAAATCTGAGGATGCTAAAAGGTGGCAACAAAAATATTATCCAAATAACCCATTTGCTAAAACTAGTGTAATTGCTACAAAAGATACTGAAGGTTTTTATAAAATATTTAATGATATGGGGCCATTAAATAATACGGCATCATTTACTTTTCCTGTTTTAACTGACTTTACTGTAAGTGAAAATTTAGGTAAAGGTACTTTAGGTGGAGATATGTTAAGAGCCACATTTAAAGATTCAAATGGCAAAGATGGAGAAGGAATATTTACGGCTTATGTATATGATCCGGGACCATATTATGTTAATGAAAATATTATATCTGGTAAACAAATTGATATTCAATATTTAAATGTGTATGATGCAATTTTTATTACAACACCAAAAGATGAATTTATTGATTGGGAAGATATTCTAAATACTATTTGTTCTTCTTTAAACTTTACTGATACATTTATAAATGGATTTAATAAAGAGCAAGACGCTGTTATGAAAAATTTTCAGCAAATTAGAGCCATAGGAAATGAAATAAGTGATGGAATAATGGATTCTTGGAATAAAAGAAATACATCCTTTGATATAATGAGTCAAAAACAAAGTGATGCAACACTTGGTTATGAAAGAGTATATGATACAGAAACTAATGAAATATACAAAGCATATAATGGATTTACTGATGATTATGATGGAGAAAGATATAAAAGTATTACGGATGATATGTACTCAAAAAAGACGAGTGGATATATAGAAAAGTAGGTTTTAGATGAAAAATAAAAAAGTATTAATATATGCTGGTATAGTAGTTATTATTTTGACTATTATTATAATTATTGTTGCTATTAAAAGTAATAAACCAATGCCAATTAATAATGTAGTAGTAAATAATACCACAGTTGCAAAAACTTTAGTGGAAAACTTAAAACAAAAAGATTCTAATAAAAATTATTTTAAATTAAATGATGGTAAGTTTTTAAATGAGGATACATCCTTTAGTAAATATTCATTTATAAATGATAATTCTATTTATATTTTTAATCCTAATAAACTTGATGAAGGAGAGTTTGTGTATAAAAAAGTGTATGATGTTGATAAAAATATTAAAGTTATGAATATTGCTCCAAACTCTGGAAGTGATATTCTATTTTATGACTATAATGATACATTATATACATTACATGATAATAATACTGATAATAAGGTTAGAGATAGTTATGATATATATTTAAATGCTAACTATAGTTTAAGTGATTATCTAAAATGGGAATATTCTACGCAGTTTCTTGGAAAGAAAATCGATTATGATTTTATGTCAAATTATGTTTATGTAAAAGATAATGTTTTATATAGTAAAAACTATGGAAATGAAAAATATCCAAATATTGAGAAAGTAAGTGGTAATTATGAAGGAGAAAAAGTAATTAGAATTTATAATGAAAGAATACTTAAAACTGATAAAGGGTTTTATGAAATAATGAGTTATTTTGATACTAAAGAAAATAAAACAGTTACCACTACAGTAAAAATTAATATGTTAACTAAATATTATGATGAAGTATTAACATTTACTTATAAATATGTCATTTTAAAGGATTTAACTATTATACCTATAAATGATGTTATGGAAAATAGAGTAAGAGATTATTCATATGACTATTTCTTAAGTGGATTTAATTATGAAAGTGAAGTTAGATACGAAGAATAATACCTTTTTAGGTATTTTTTTGTTATAATTAATTTATGAAAAAGAAATTATTAATTATTATCATTTTTATATGTTTATTTATTATTTTATATTTGCTTTATTATTTTAACTATATACCACATAAAAAGTATACTAATAACTATTTTAATATTAAGACTTATATTAGTAATATAGATAAAGATAATGATGGTATTGATGATCAAACTGATATATTAGATGGTGCAAGAAAATATATATCCACGAAGCCAAAGTATAAAAGTAAATATTATAATACAGGTTATCCAAATGATGGTTATGGAGTATGTAGTGATGTAGTTGCTTTTGCTCTTAAAGATGCTGGTTATGATTTACAAAGTCTTGTTAATGAACATATATTAGCAAATAAAGACTTATATGATATAGAGGTAGTAGATAAAAATATAGATTTTCGAAGAGTAAAAAATTTAAAGATTTATTTAGATTACAATGCACAAAGTTTAACCACAGATATTAATGATATAAAAAAGTGGCAAGGTGGAGATATAGTAGTTTTTAAAAATCATATTGGTATTGTGTCTGATAATAGAAATCGTAAAGGAATTAGTTTTGTTATTCATCATGCAAATCCATATCAAAAATATTATGAAGAAGATATATTAGAGTATCATAATGATATAGTGGGTCATTATAGAATTAGTTAAATTATAATTTAAAAAGAATATTTAAATTTATATCCATAGTAGATATTTTTTTAGAAAAACTTAATAATGAAGAAAACTTATTTTATATAACTTTATAATTATCTTGTCAAAACGTTAAAAAATGTATACTTTTATGTCGTCAAAACGTTAAATTTAGAACAAAATAACTTGTCAAAACGTTAAAAAAAGTATAAAATATATATATAGAAAGGGATGATAATATGAATGAAGAAATATATTTCAAAAGGAAGATTTATAACAAATTAGTAGAATGGAAAGAAACTAGTAATGGAACAACTGCACTTTTGATTGAGGGAGCAAGGCGTATAGGCAAAAGTACAATTGCTGAACAGTTTGCTAAAAATGAGTATGAAGAATACATACTTATTGATTTTAATATTGCGCCAATTGAAATAAAAAATTTATTTATTTATGAAAGAAATGACATTGATCTTATTTTACAAAAATTACAATTATTTTATGGAAAAGTATTACCCGTAAGAAAATCAGTGATTATTTTTGATGAGGTTCAATTTTGTCCTGAAGCAAGATCTCTTATTAAATATTTGGTTGCTGATGGAAGATATGATTATTTGGAAACTGGTTCATTAATTTCAATTAAAAAGAATGTTCAAAATATAATTATTCCTTCAGAAGAAAAGAAAATTAATATGTATCCTTTAGATTTTGAGGAGTTTTTATGGGCACTTGGTGATGTAAATACTATACCTTTTTTAAAACAATGTTTTGATACTAAAAGTAAAGTTGATATTGCACATAATCCTATAATGAAAAAATTTAGAACTTATATTTTAGTTGGCGGTATGCCCCAGGCGATTGTTGAATATATAAAAACAAAAAGTTTTGATAAGGTTGATGATAAAAAAAGAGACATATTATCTTTATATCAAGAAGATATTAATAAATATGGTGATAATAGTAAGAAAATATTAAGTATGTATCAAAATATTCCTGGGCAACTATCAAACGGAAGTAAAAAATATAAAATTACGGCAATTGATAAACTAGCAAGAAATCAAAATTATGAAGAAGAATTGACTTGGTTGGGTGAAGCAAAAATTATTAACCTATGTAATAATGTTACTGATCCAAGTGTTGGGCTTGCTCTTACTAAAGACGATAATCATTATAAATGCTACCAATCTGATGTTGGACTTTTGGTTACACAAGCATTTATTAATAAACCTTTTGTAGATAACGAAATATATAAGGCTATACTTTTTGATAAATTAAATGTTAATGAGGGAATGATAATGGAAAATTATGTTGCACAAACACTTAAGTCAAAAGGTTATGAATTGTTTTATTATTCTAAAAATGATAATGATGTTATAGAAAACAATATGGAAGTTGATTTTATTATAGTTCAAGATAAAAAATTAAATCCAATTGAAGTAAAATCTGGAAATTACAACAAGCATACTTCAATTGATAGATTTAAAGATAAATTTAAAAAAAGTGTTGGAACTAGATATGTTCTTCATACAAAAGATTTAAAAGTTGAAGGCGATATTGTTTATTTACCATTATATATGGCTATATTTTTATAATTTTAGAGCTGTTGAAAAATTAAAATATTAATTTTTCTTCAGTCTCTTTTCTTTTGTTTTACACTTGAAAAGGGTTCTATTAGTAAGGTACTTGACGTATTCTAACAATTTTTTAAAAATTTATTTTTTTTTATTTAATGAATTATAATATCCTTTAAAAATAATTTTAGCATATTAATATTATTATGAATGAAACATTATTTAAAGTTTATCATAATTCATATTTTGTTTTATTTGTTCAAAGCACACTCAATTTGAATAATTCAATTAATTTAGAAGGAGACATAGTAGTTTTTAAAAATCATATTAGTATTGTGTCAGATAATAGAAATCATAAAGGAATTAGTTTTGTTATTCATCATGCAAATCCATATCAAAAGTATTATGAAGAAGATATATTAGAGTATCATAATGATATAGTGGGTCATTATAGAGTTAGTTAAATTATAATTTAAAAAGAATATTATACGTTTTAAATAAATGTAAAAAAAAGACCAACCAAAAAATAGGTTGGTTTACTTATTTACTATTTTAAAGATATATTCCTTTATGTTTTCTATAGTTTCATTTAATGATATCGATAATTCATTATATAGATATTTTTCTGCAAGATTAAAGTATTTATCATCCTTATCACTTATTTTCTTTTTATTATTAATTCTATTTTCATTTCTTAAATAAGTTGTTTTAATAATTTTAACAAGATTTTCGTGATTATCAGTATTTAACAATTCTTTATATTGAGTTTCTACATTCTTTTCATTAATATCTGTTATAGGTGATATATTTGGTATTTTTTCTATTAGAATTTTTGCTTTTTCACTAGAAATTATCTTTCTTAAAAGATTACTATTTACTGGAATATTAATTATTAATGATTCATCATCTATTGGAGTCATTATATAAAATTTATTATCTTTAAGACTTTTAATTTTACATACATTATGCCTATATATTACATAGTCATTTATCTTATACATTTAGTGCCTCCCTATATAAATATTTTAACAAAATAAAAAAATTTCGTAAGTTTTTTTTATTACAATTTTTTAAAAAAAATTTTTAATAAAAAAAATTATTTAAAAACCTCACAATCCCAGTGTTTACCTAGTTCGCTTTTTCGCAAATGTTATACATTTAGGAAAATTTGTTGCTCATTTTACGTATCTTATACCTAAATATTAGCATATTTTTTTAGAGTTTTCAATAACCATTTTTCGCAAATTCGAGGTTGCTTTTTCCTAAATGTATAACATTTGAGAAAATATGAGTGCCTATTTATGTAGGAATGGAGATAATATGAATAAAAAAATAAAAACTACATTGTTCGTATTTATTGTTATAGGTGTAATCGTATTAAATATTACCTATAAAAATAAAAATGATGTAACTAAAACCAATCGAAAAAGGCAAAATAATTTAGCAATAATGATTAAAGAAGATGGAACAACTGATTATACAAAATCAAATTCAAAAGATATACCTAAAGGAAATTATGTATTAAATAGAGATAAAAGTTATTGTAAAAATAATGGCGCAATTGGTGATTATGATAGTGTTTTAGGTAAGGTTAGTTTTTCATTTATAGGAACAGATAGTTGCTTTTTATATTTTGATTATGAAGTGCCTTCGGTGAATATATTAGGAGTTAAAATTCCACTTGATACTGAATTAGATTCTTCAGGAACATCTAGTACAAAATATATTGTTTCAAATGAAAATGGTTACAGATATGAGGGAGCAGATCCAAATAATTATATATGCTTAGATAATAAAACGAGTGGTACTTGTTCAAGTAATTCTCTATTATTTAGAATAATAGGTTTATTTGATGAAGAATATTCCTCAGATGGAACAACTAGTGCAGGTACAACAAAAATATTAAAAATACTTGATACAAATAACTTTGGTGGAACAAGTGGCAAATCTTGGAGTAGAAATGACTCTAATAATTGGAGTAAATCAACACTGAATACAGAACTTAATGAAACTTACTTAAGTACTCTTCTTGCCACAAGTGGAGTAAATAGTAAACTATCTAGTGCAATAGTAAATGCAAAATGGCATTTAGGAGGGGCAAATAATACTTCATCAAGTAATTATTATAATGACACAATAACAACGGAAAATTGGTATAAAGCAGAAAGAAGTCCGTATGCTACAAGTGGGACACTTCAAAATTTATATAGTGGTAATCCGGAATATGTATTTGCTAAAGTAGGACTAATGTATCCAAGTGATTATGGATATGCAACAGTTGGCGGTAGTACAACTAGTAAGGCAAGTTGTAGAGCAAAAGAATTATTTAATTTGGATAGTTCCAGTGATTGTAAAAATAATGATTGGGTATTTAAATCATCAACATTTATTGGTGACGGTGAATGGTTTATTTCCCCGTATGCCTCGGATTCGGCTGTTGTTTATTTTTTGAGTTCGGATGGTTATGTTGACTCTTATACTGGCTTACAAGGTACCCCGTTTGCGGTGCGCCCAACATTTTATCTAGATTCTAGTATCCTAAAAATTGTAGGTACAGGAGACGGTTCATCATCTAATCCATATAGGATTGGGTAAGGTAAGGACTATGTAATGTGCGTGGCGGCAGTATCCGCCCCGCACTGCCGATTTTGAGAATTTAACAAAATTTTTGAAATGAATGAAGTTTAAATGGATGAAGAAAAAAAGTATTTGGTAATTAGAAAAATAAAGGTAAATTTTGTACAGTTTATGGTGATGATGCAATTATTATATCAATGTTTTTTGGTTATAAAAACTAGATGGTGGAAAAGTTGGTTTTCCAGAAAGTGTACTAAATAAAGTTATTAATACTCTGTTTGATAAAAAGATATCATATATGATTATATATGTTGATAGAGACTCAGAAAAGAAAGATTTTAAGAAGTTAAATAATTATACTAAATATAGAGATATTGCTATATCTAAACTAGATTATATTAGTAAAGTAGATAAATTAATTAATAAGATTAAAAATATGGATGAAAAAGAATTTAATGATTTTTTAGTTGTTGGTTAGATATTAGTAAATTAGATGGATTTGAAGAAGAGGCAAAAGAAACACTTTCAAGTAATAAGTTACTATCTAATGAAAGAATAGAAAAAATTATAAAGCAAATTAAATCAAGAATTGAGTATGTTAGCAAATTAAAGCAAGCAAGAGAAAATGATATTGATACTAAAATTGAATAAAATATAATTTGTAAGGACACTATGTAAAGGTAGAGTCCTATTTTTATGTTTTATAGAAATAGATTATATAATTTTTGTATTGATAGTGTAAATTTAAAGTGCAAAATTTGCACTTTAAGATAATTTTATAATAAATGTAATCCTTAATTCATAGACAAATTTGTGTAATTTTTATATAATTAACTTGATAGGATGGTAATAATGATATTTTCAAGCATATATTTTATATATTATTTTTTAATTATTTTTTTGATTTTATATTTTATTACTCCGAAAAAGTTTAAAAATTATATACTTTTACTTGGAAGTTTATTTTTTTACTTTTATGGAGATTCAAAATATATAGTTTTATTATTAATAAGTTCTTTAGTAAATTATATTTTAGGAAGACTTATTTCTAAAAAAAATAAAAAGGTATTTTTAATAATTGGTTTAATATTTAACTTTGGTTTACTATTTTATTTTAAATATTTTAATTTCTTTTTAAGTAATATAAATAGTTTATTTAAAACAAATATTAATTTATTTAGTATAGTGCTTCCTCTTGGAATAAGTTTTTATACATTTAAAAATGCAAGTTATTTAATTGATGTTTATAAAAACAGGGTAAATCCTGAAAAAAACTTTATAAATTATTTTACTTATATTGCAATGTTTCCTAGTTTAATACAAGGACCTATTGTTAGATATAAAGATATAGATTTAAAAGATAAAAAAATAAGTTTTGATAATTTTGCTATGGGAGTAGAAAGATTTATAATTGGTCTTTCTAAAAAGGTTATTTTAGCGGATACTTTAGCAAAACTTGTAACATCCCTTACTAATATGGAAGTTCAAACTGTAGTATCATTATGGGTAAAAGCTACTTCGGATATTGTTAAATTATATTTAGATTTTTCAGGTTATACAGATATGGCAATAGGTCTTGGATTAATGATTGGTATTAAAATAATGGAAAACTTTGATTATCCACTTTCAACATATAGCATAACATCCTTTTGGCGTAAATGGCATATAAGTTTATCATCTTGGTTTAAAGATTATATTTATATCCCTTTAGGAGGAAATAGAAAAGGTAAATTTAGAAAATATTTTAATATTTTTGTAGTTTGGTTTTTAACAGGACTATGGCATGGAGCAAGTTGGAACTTTATTTTATGGGGATTATACTTTGGCACAATTTTAGTAATAGAAAAAAGATTTTTCTTGAAGTTTTTTGAAAAACATAAAATAATAGGTAACATGGTTACTAATATTTTGGTGGTAATTGGCTTTGTATTTTTCTATAATGAAAAAAATATTTTAGATATATTTATAAAAATGTTTACTGGTAAGGGAATATCATTTACGAATGTAAGCACTAATTATTACTTATTAAATTACTTGGTGCTTTTGATAATATCATTTATAGCTTGCACACCACTTTTAAAAAATATAATTAATAAATGTAAAAAAAATAAAAATCTAAATATAGTTATAAGTATTGTTGAACCTATAGTTTTAATAGGACTATTAGTACTTAGTACAGCCTTTATTGTAGATGCATCCTCAAACTCATTTTTATACTTTAGATTTTAGAAAGGACTTTTATGAAAAATAGAATAATAACATTAACATTTATATTTTTCTTGTTAACATCATTTTTACTATGTCAAATAAAAAAAGATGATCTTATATCAGAAAAAGAAAGAAGACGCCTTGCAAGTAAACCTAAAATTTCTATTACTTCATTACTAAATGGAAATTATTTTAATAAGCTTGATACTTATGTAACTGATCAAATTCCTTTTAGAGATGAATTTAAAACAATTAAGGGAAATACTTTAAAAAAAGCAATGTTTATGAAAGAAAATAATGGTATTTATGAAAAAGATAATATATTATATCAAATAGATACAAAGGTAAATGTTAAAAGTATTAGACATTTACTTGACAAAATAAATTATATTGATAAAACTTATTTAACTAGTCAAAATAAATATTTTGTTTACATACCCGATAAAAATTATTATTTAAATGATGAAAAAATTCCTAAAATAGAGTATAATACTATTGAGGGTAATTTAAAAAATGGATTACCTAGTAATTATAAATGGATTGATATAAAAAATAATTTAGATTTATCATCATATTATAGAACTGATATTCATTGGTCACAAGATAAAATAATTGGTGTAGCAAATAATATTTGTGAGAATATGGGACTTTCTAAATTAGAGTCATATTATACCTCAAAAGAATATTATCCATTTTATGGGGCACTATATAGTAAAACAGTTACTAACATAAAACCAGATAAAATAACCTATTTAGATAGTGATATAATTAGAAATACTAAAGTGTATAATTATGAAAAAAAAGGTTATGAAAAAGTTTATAAAGAAAGCAATTTAAATAACATTGATAGTTATGATATTTTCTTATCTGGAGCAACTGCTTTATTAACACTTGAAAATAGTTCAAATACCTCAGGAAAAGAGCTTATTATGTTTAGAGATTCTTTTGGAAGTAGTTTAGCACCACTTTTAATTGAAAAATATTCTAAAATTACAATGATTGATTTAAGATATATTGGTAGTAAGTATTTAGAAAGTGTATTAAATTTATCTGGAAATGAAGATGTTTTGTTTATTTATAGTAATGTTATAATTAATAATAGTTTTACTTTAAAGTAGAGAAAGGAAGGTAGTTTATGAAAAAAGTTTTAAGTTTATTATTAGTTTTTATTGGAATTTTATTTTTAGCAGGTTGTGGTAAAAATGAAAAAAATGTTGAGGGATCACTTTCTGATTTAATGGCAAAAGTTTATGATGGAGCTGGAGTTTCTCATGAGGATATGGAAACTGTAGAATTAAATAGTGAAAATACTTCATTTTATTTAGGAGATGTATCATTTTCTTTCAAAGAGGCCCTTGCAAGTGAACCAATAATGTCTTCGGTAGCTCATTCAGTAGTACTAATTAGACTTAATAGTGCATCTGATGCTGAAAAAGCCAAAAAAGAAATCAAAGAAAAAGTTGATCCTAATAAATGGGTATGTGTTTCCGTTGATGAAGAAAATGTTTATGTTGAAAGTGTTGGCGATTTAGTTATACTTGCAATGGACAATCAAAATGGAGAAAAATTAAAAGATAGTTTTCTAAATTTAAGTAAGTAAAATAATGTAAAGAAAAGGCAAAGTTATTGCTTTTTTTCTTTATTTAGATTAAACTTAATATGTAAGGATGAAATGATGAATAAGAAGATAAAGTTAAAACAAAAATATGTTATTATGTATACTTTGATAATTTTAGTAACTATTATTTTGCTTTCCTATATTATTTTTAAAAGTTTTGCTTTTAAAGGGACTAATAATACTAATGTAAACTCTATTATTAGTAATAATGGAACAAATATAGTAGAAAATAATATAGTGGATAATAAAGTTACTGAAAATAATACTACTGAAGATAAACCAGTGCAAAATAATACAACTCCCGTAGAAAAACCAAATGATGAACCTAAAGTTACAATTAATACTTCTTATGTTCAAGATGAATTTTCAATTGAGGATATTACCCTTGAGGAAACAAAAATAATATTTAATGAGAAACATGCAATGGCAGTAGGTGATTCAATGGCTGAGGGACTTGATTGTTATGGTGTATTAAATAAAGAAAATGTTGTTTGGCACAGGGGAAGAAGAATAGATACTATGAGTGCTGATTTAGAAAAAGTAAAAGCGTATAACCCTAGTTTTCTATTTTTAGCCTATGGAGCAAATGATATAAAAAGTTGGACAAGTAATGTTGATGGTTGGATTGCAAAATATCGTGAAGCAATAATGAAAATACAAAGTGAACTACCAAATACAAAAATAATTGTAAATTCTGTACTACCTGTTAGTGATTATGCTACTGCAAATGATCCTTCATTTACATATCAACCTATGTATAATGATGCTTTAAAAAATCTAGCAAAAGAGTTGGGTATTCAATTTTTAGAAAATGGTGTTTATTTAGCGGATAGAGTAAATTCATTTTCTGCTGATGGAGTGCATCCTAAAGTACCTTTTTTCCAAAGTTGGGGAAAACATATGGCAAGTTATTTAAAAAGCGTAAGTTAAAAACAACAAATTTATGCTTTTTGTTTATTTACATATTTATAAAAAATTTGTATAATTTAAATAGTAGAAAGGAGTAATATGTTAGAGAAATTTAATAAATTCTTAAACTCTTCGATTGTACTTTCAGTATTAATGTTTATTTTAGGACTTATTTTTATGATTTACCCCTCAGTATCTTTTTCAGTAGTTACATATATAATCGCAATTTTCTTAATACTTAATGGATTATATTTCATAATTGAAAAAGATAATAGTTTATTTTTCTCAGGATTCCTAACTCTTGGAGTTTTAGAACTTTTAATGGGTATCATAATGCTAATAAATCCTGATATTGTTAAAACATTATTTCCAATTGTCGTAGGAATTTCTATGGTAATTAAATCCGCTTTAGATTTAAGAATTTCAATTAATTTAAGTAGTGTTAATTACAAAAATTGGTTAATATTATTTATTTGCTCACTTCTTGGAATTATATGTGGTGTTTATATTATTGTAAATCCAGGCGTTGGTAGTGAAGTAATTACAACTTATGTTGGTATTGTAATTATGGTTTATGCAATAAGTAATATTATTGATACAATTATCTTTAAAAAGAATGTTAACGAAATTGTTAAACTTTTAAAATAGGCTAGTAGTTAGTCTATTTTTTTAATAATTTAACAATTTATATAAAGTCTCACAAACCCAGTGTTTACCTTGCATCATTTTTCCTATATCATATACTTTTGAGAAAACTAACCCCAGTGTTTATGCTATCATCACTATAATTTAACCATTTTTTTGAGTGATTTTCAAGCCCTTTTAACGAAAATTGGGACCTTTATTTTCCTAAAAGTATATGATTTGCGAAAATAGGCCATAGTATTTATAAGGGATTGAGGAGAATTATGGAAAAAAATAATAATATAAAATTAATGGGTATATTTGCTACTGTGTTATTACTAGTTATAGTAATAACAGCATCCTTTGCATATTTTGGTTCATTTAATTTAAATTTAAATAATAATGTAGCAGTAAATATAAATTCAGTTTCACCAGGAGATGCAACATTTACTTCGAATGCAACACAATTAAATTTACAAGTACCAGCAGCAAATATGAGTCAAACAGTAGCAGACAATTCAACTGCAGCAGCCTCAAATGCAGCAACACTAACAGTAAATTTAACTGGAGCAAAAGACCTTTTAACAACTTGTACATATGATGTTGTTTATGAATATGATAGTAGTTCAAGTATTTATGGAACAAGTCCTGCAACCCAAAATGGTGATAAGGAAATTACTATACAAGTAAGTAGTTCATCAGGTACAAATAATTTTAATACAGAAAAAAACTTTGATAGTACAACAATTGCAAGTTATAAAACTGGTAATTATTATACTTTAGTAAAAGGAGCAACAATAGAAAGTTTGGGATCACTTACAACTCAAAATATAAATATTACTGCAAAATATTACAATTTAAATATTTCTCAATCTTCTTTAGAGGGAAAATCCTTTACAGGAAAAATATATGTAACAAATAATAGTTGTAAAGTAGAAAAAAGTACCTCAATATCTGTTACTACATTAATGTCTACATCAACTGCGAGTGTGTACGATGAAAATGGAATGAGATATGAGGGAGCAAATCCAAATAATTATGTATGTTTAGATAATAAAACAAATGGTGCTTGTTCAGATAGTTCATTACAATTTAGAATAATAGGTTTATTTGATGTAGAATATTCTGAAGATGGAACTAATAGTGCAGGTACTAAAAAATTATTAAAAGTAATTGATACAAACTATTATGGTGGGGGTACTATTGCTTGGAATGCGAGTTCAACACAAAGTACAAGTAATAATTCAAATTCAATAAATTTAAATACTTTAAATAGCAAAATAAGGTATGATATTATTTCCCTAGCAAATATTGATCCTATAGCAAAGTCAAAATCAAATTGGAATAATGCATCATTGAAAGTAGAACTTAATAGTACTTATTTAACTAATATATTAAATTTATCAACAGTAAATAGTAAATTATCAAGTATAATATTAAATGCAAAGTGGCATTTATATGGACCAGCAACTGATAATTATAAAACAATGACAGTAAATGATATATATGATATAGAACGAATTTCTGGTGCTACTCATATTCAAAACCCTTCAAGTATATATGCACAAGTAGGTTTAATATATGCTAGTGATTATGGCTACGCAACTACAGGAGGAACAACTACTGATAAAAGTGCTTGCGAAAGTATACCATTACACGACTTGAATTATACTTTAATAAAACATAAAGATTGTACAGACAATAATTGGTTGTTTTCTAATGTACCAAGATGGCTAATTACCCCACTAACCGACGGATTTAGTTCATTATATTTAGAAAGTTCAGGACTTTATAGTAATAATGTTGCTGAATCATACTATGCTTACCCAACCTTCTATTTAGATGCAGAGGCAATAAAAATAGTGGGAGGAACAGGTACCTCAACAGATCCATATCATATTGGTTAAAAAAATACAAGATAAACATCTTGCATAAATATATAAATAAATGTTATATTAATATTAAGGAACGTGCAAGATATCACGTTACCTATTGTTCATAGTTGGCGCTTATCCAAATAGTATTATGTACATTAACTTTTTTACAAGCAATGCACATTCCACTATAATACGGATGGCGCCTTTTATAAATTCAGGATAGTACACCCCAAACTGTAAAAGTACAATCAAAAATAGTACTCTAATGAGTTTCTTTTTGCTCATTTACCGTTCCTCCTTTCTCCAGTAAAATCTTGGTTGCCCAAAACCCCGAAAAAATTAAGAAAGTAACGCCATTCCTGCACGTTCAAGTAAGTATTATACTTATAAAAATTACTATTGCAAGGACTTCGACAAAACAAGACAAAATATGCTACAAATTTATAGAAAAATATGTAAATCGTGTTATAATTGTTTATACGGAGGTAAAAAATGGTAGATTTAAAAGAACTTCAAAAGAAGGTTTATGAAAATAAAGTTAATAAGGGATTTAATGTAACTGATATTTCTAAAGAATTTTGTTTAGCGTATGGAGAAATGGCAGAGGCTTACGAAGCATATCGTAAAAAAAAGAATGATTTAGGCGAAGAACTTGCAGATGTTGCAATTTATCTTTTAGGAATAAGTGAGATACTAGGTATTGATTTAGAAAAAGAAATACTTCATAAAATAAATAAAAATGTTCATAGGGAATATAAAGTTATAAATGGCGTTAACACTCGTGTAAAAGAATATGAAGAATAAAAAAATGTTACTTTAGGTAGCATTTTTATTTTTCTTCTTTAATAAGTTTATCAATATATGAGATAATATCTTCTTTAGAATATTTACCATTAGAGTTTAAATATTCAAATCCTAGATTTAGAACTCCACCTACATAAAATTTTGCAATAATTTCTGCGGGAATTCCATCAGTAAAATTTTCTTTACTAATTCTTTTTAAAATATCATCATTAATTGCGCTTAGTAAAATATCCATCATAATACTATTTCTATTATGAATCATAATCGAGGAGTATATATCTTTTTTATCCTCAACATGATTTAAAAATATTTTAATAAGTTCAAGGTAATATTCTTTTATATTTAGAGCTTTATTATTTTCTAGTTTTTGAGAAAATTCATCTTTTAAATCTTTAATAAAATCGACTAAAAGTTCATATTTATCTTCATAATGAGCATAAAATGTAGATCTATTAATTAAAGCTTTTTCACATATATCAGATACTTTAATTTCTTCGAATGTTTTTTCTTTCATAAGCTGCACTAAAGCGGTATATATCATTTTTTTAGTTTTAATAACTCTTAAATCTTTTTTCTTTTCCATTTCTTTCACCGCTTAAAGTATATCACTTTATTAATCAAAATAAAAGATAAATAACAAAATGTTGGTTAAAAATATACATAATATATCAAAATGTTGCTTAACATACAATCTTAAGTATATGTATGTGTTATTTTTTTAACCATTGTAATAAAATACTTTGTGTGAAAGGAAAGATGATGTATGAAAAAATTTGCAAACAAAATATGTGAACATAAAAATCTAATTTTAATAATAACGGGCATTTTAATGGTTTTATCATTTATAGGTATGAACCTAACTAAAGTAAATTATGATATTTTAGTTTATTTACCCGAAGATATTGAAACTATTAAAGGTCAAAATATATTAACTGATGATTTTGAAATGGGTTCATATTCTATTGCGGTAGCAAAAAATATGTCCTCAAAAGAAATAATGAATATTGAGGATAAAATTAAAAATGTGAAAGGAGTTAATAAGGTTGTATCTCTTTATGATGCAGTAGGTGTAATTCCCATTGATATGCTTCCTGAAAGTGTTACAAAATATTTACATAGTGATGATGAAGATATTTTCTTAATTACTTTTGCTGGTGGTACTTCCTCCGAAGAAACCATAAATGCAGTTAAGGAAATAAGAAACCTTACTAGTAATAAAATAAAACTTGGTGGAATGAGTTCAATGGTACTTGATACAATGAATTTATCTAATGAAGAAATAGTTATTTATATTATTATTGCTGTAATATTATGTGCTTTAGTACTTGAGTTATCACTTGATTCATATTTAGTTCCAGTTTTACTTCTTGCAAATATTGGAATAGCAATTTTAATAAATATGGGAACTAATATCTTTTTCGGAGAAATTTCCTATATTACAAAAGCTTTAGTGGCAGTCCTTCAACTTGGTGTAACAACGGACTTTTCAATATTTTTGTATAACTGTTTTGAAAAGAAAAAAGCATTATATAAATCTAAAGAAGAAGCAATGGCTAGTGCTATTGAAGAAACATTTACCTCAGTCATTGGTAGTAGTTTAACAACAATTGCAGGATTCTTAGTACTATGCACTATGAGTTTAACACTTGGAAAAGACCTAGGTATTGTAATGGCAAAAGGCGTATTAATTGGTCTTATATCAACACTACTTTTATTTCCAGCACTCATTCTTACATTTGATAAATATATAGAAAAAACTAAACATAAAAAAATAAATTTAGTATTTGATAAATTAAATCATTTTATAGTTAAAAGTTATAAAGTAATATTTATTATATTTGTACTTTTAATTATTCCAGCTTATCTTGCATATTCTAAAATAGATGTTTATTATAAAATGGACAAAACTCTTCCAGAAACTCTTGAAAGTATTAGCGCAAATAAAGTGTTAAAAGATAAATTTAATATTGTAAGTCCAGAAATGATTATATTAGATAGCAATGTTAAATCAAGTGATGTTACAAATATGATCGAAGAAATAAAGAATGTTGATGGTATCGATTTTGCTTTATCACTTTCTGAACTTGAAAAGTTAGGGTTATCTGAAAATGTTATTCCAGATGAACTTCTTAAAATATTTAAAAGTGGTAAATACCAAATGGTACTTGTAAACAGCATCTACGAAGTTGCAAGCGATGAAATAAATAATCAAATTACATTAGTAAATGATATTGTTAAAAAATATGATAAAACTGCTATAGTTGCCGGTGAAGGTCCACTTATGAAGGATTTAATAAAAATAAGTGATACTGATTTTAATAATGTAAATTATTCAAGTATAGTATGTGTATTTATAATATTAGTTATTTGTTTAAAAGCATTTGCTCTTCCACTTTTACTAATTATTACAATTGAAGCTGCTATATTTATAAATATGAGTATTGCATACTTTGGTGGTGTTACACTTCCATTTGTTGCTCCGATTGTACTTGGTACTATTCAGCTTGGTGCAACAATTGATTATGCTATACTTTTAACTACAACTTATAGAGAAAAAAGAAAAAATATGGATAAGAAAAAGGCTATGGAAGAATCACTTAACTATTGTGGTGCCTCAATTCTTATAAGTGGTTTATGCTTCTTTGCGGCAACATTTGGCGTTGGCATTTACTCTAAACTTGAAATGATTTCATCACTTTGTACATTAATTTCAAGGGGAGCTCTTATAAGTATGGCTGTTGTAATTTTAGCACTTCCAACAGTACTTCTTACATTTGATAAATTAATATTTAGAAAGAAAGGAAATGATAATATGAAAAATATTAAAAATAAAAAAATAGTAAGTGCGGCACTTTTAAGTTTACTTGTTAGTTTACCTTTAAATGCGAATGCTCTTACTAAAGATGAAACAGTTTATGCTCATTTAAATAATAATGGTGAAACTAAAAATATCATAGTTTCAGAAATACTTAAAAATAATGAAGGTAAAAATGAAATTATAGATTATTCTAGCTTAGAAAATATTATAAATAAAAATGGTAATGAAACTTATACACTTGATAAAAATAATTTAACTTGGATGAGTAATGGAAATGATATTTATTATGAAGGTAAATATCAAAAAAACTTACCAATTTCCATGAACATAACTTATAAATTAAATGGTAAAAAGGTTAATGCTAAAGATATTTTAGGTCAAAGTGGTAAAGTAGAAATTACTATTAATTATAAAAATAGTTCAAAAAAAGCTATTAATGTTAATGGAAAAAGTGCAAATATTTATACACCATTTATGATTATGTATGGTGCTATGCTTGATAGTACTTATAACAAAAATGTAACAATAAATAATGGAAAAGTTGTTTCAAATGGTAATAAAGATGTAATTGTTGGTCTTTCAATTCCAGGACTTAGAGAAAGCCTTAATATAAATGAAATTAATTTAGATAGTTTAGTTATTACTTATGATACCACTAAATTTGAAGTTCCAACAATGTATAACATAGTTTCAAATAAACTTATAAGTGATGGAAACTTTAATCTTTCTAAAATAAGTACTATCTATGATAAAGTAGGTGATCTTCAAGAGGGAATCGATAAAATAAACGCTGGCTCAAAAGAACTTTGTGATGGTTTAACATTATTAAAAAATACTTTAAATACTTCACTTTCGGCTTTAGATAGCTCTTCACAGGCACTTACAAGTAGTGAAGTTTCCTATATTAAAGAAACTGCCATAAATAGTACATTAAATCAAATGAAAGAAAATATTATTACTGATGAAAATGGTAATGTAATAGGTTCGAAGGATGAAAATGTAAATACTATTGTTACAAACTCTGTTAAAAAGGCTATTTTAAATTATTTAGCCTCAATTAATGAAGAAGGTAATTCAAATACTTATTTAACTATAATGACTAAAATGCAAAATAATATAGAACTTACTGATGAAGAAAAAGTTTTTGCTTATTCACATAAAGATACTTTAACTATACTTGGTATAGTGGTTAATGCAAGCCAGGTATCTGCAAAAGATGTAAGTACAAATATTTCTACTTATGTTGCTAAATCTGTTGCTGGAAGTGTTTCTGAAAATGTAGCAACTACTGTGGCAAACAAAGTTAAAACTGCAGCATTAGAAAGTACAAAAAATTCATTAACTGACCTTTTAAATGCTATTACAAAACTTGATAACGGTGCATCATTATTAAATAATGGTATTACTAAATATAATAATGAAGGTATTAGTGCTATAACTAGTCTTGTTAATGATAATGTTAAAGAGTATGAAATAAGATTAAATGAACTTAATAAACTTGCTAAAGAATATAAAACTATTGAAGATAAACATTTAAGTAATAATGATGAAACTAAGTTTATTATGGTAGTCGATGGTGAAAAATCAAAAGATACTGTTAAAGAAAACACTACTAAAGAAACTAAAACATCTTTATGGACAAAGATTAAAAATTTGTTTAAAAAAGATAACTAGTAAAAAAATGCTATATTAAGTATGTAATAAAAAAACTTACATATAATAAAAAGGAAGCTACTCGTAAACTCTTTGCGAGCGCTGCCAATAAATGGTTTAACGCTTCAGTCTATATGCAAATATAGATTGAGGTTTTTTTTATAAATTTTACATTTACTATTTGCTTTTTTAAAGTTAAATTATTATACTAATGTTATGGGGATTGTATGAAAAAGAAAATAAATTATAATAAGTTAGTTAGAGATAAAAGAATAGAAAAAGGATTAACTCAAGATGATGTTGCAAATAAAATGATTGTTTCGAGACAAACTGTTAGTAATTGGGAAAAAGATGGTTATAATATTCATAAAGATGATTTAGTTAAATTATCTGAATATTTAGATTTTAAAATTCCTACGAAAAAAGGTAAATATATTATTTTAAGTTTTATTACTTTATTTTTTGTAATGTTATTTATTTTGTTAATTTTAAATATAAAGAAAAATAAAATCGCAATTTATAAAGGTAATATTAATTATCAAATGACTAATACAATTTTTATAGAAACAAATAGTAATTATTTTTTATATTTAGGTTCATTATTTAATGAAGATTATGATATAAATATTAAGTTATATTATAAGTCTAAAAATAAAAATAAAATTTTATACGAGGGAAATTATTCAGAAAATTTGTCATTTACCGAAGAAAAAGGTTATGAAGAATATTTTGATAAAAACTTTGATATAAATAATTTATATATTGATATTACTGATAAAGATATTACAAAGACATACAAATTTAATTTTATAAAAGAAAATAATCAATTTCATATTTTTAAAACTAAAAGAATTTCTGATGATAAAAATAATTTTAAAGAAGAAACTATTAATGAAGAAGAAATAACTCAAAAACTACTTGACAATGGTTTTATTCAAACAAAAGATGGATTTGAAAAGAAAACAAAAGAAGGGACATTTTATTACAATGTTCAATCAAATACTTGCGTGTATGAAAATAAAACAACAATAATAATTTATGATTTGTATGTTAATTCTATATATCTATATATTTCTTTTGATGAGAATGAAATATATGATGTACAATATATTTATAATATTGATAATAAAAAAATGGATTGCTTAAAAGGCGACTGTGATAAATATAAAAATTATATAGAATTTATGGAAAATTCAGTAAAAAAATTTACGCAAAAGTGATGCAAAATTGATTTTGCGAATGCAAAGTCGATTTTGCTTTACTTTTTTTTTGCTATTTTAGTATGATTAGATTGAGGAGAGAAGTATTATGAAAAAAATTATAATTATTTTAAGTATTTTATTTTATATTGATGTAAATGCATCAACTAGTTCAATGACAAAATATTATAAAACAACAATGAATAATGATAAATATTTAACTCAAGAAATATCTGCTTATGATTATGTAAATGTTCCAAAATTTGAATTAATGAATAACGAGGTTAACACTGAATATAAAAAAATGACACTTATTAGAAGTGGTAGTTATGTTAGACTAGAGGTTAGCTGGAAAAAAACTCCAAATTATCTTTCATATGATGTTATTGCAATTATGAGTGATAATATTATTTTTAATAATAATACTGTTTTTGGTAGTCAGAAAAACAATATCAATACAATAAATTATAGTACCAATTTGCAAAATACAAGAATTTTTGCGAATGGTTTTGGAATATCTATGAATTTAGTTGATAATGCAACAGAACATACTTTAATTCTACAAGCAAATATAAGTTCCAATTCTGGAACAGGAAGAATATATGGTAATTATCGACACGTTAGAAATAATATTAGTTTAACAAATTCATTAAATTATTATTTAAGTAATGGTAATATTAATTTTTACAATTCCACTATTGATAGTTATTACGATAAAATTAATCCTGTGTGGATTGATGTATAATTTGTCTTTCTATAATCCGGGTATAGAAAATTATGATAAGGAGGTATGATATAAAATATAAGATTTAAATAAATTTTAATAATATAAAGAAAGGTGGTAAAATGAAAAAATTATTAAAATTAATATTAGGCATTATGATGATTTGTATATCATTAAATAATGTTAATGCTATTGAAAATAGTTCGAGTTATGAGGAGTATTTAAATAAGAATTGGGAAAAAGTTCAATTATCAACAGAACTTCAAAATATTTTGAAAGAAGAATATAAAATAAAAGACATATATAGTAGCGATTATCCTGAATTTTATGGTGGTGTTTACATAAGTGATGATTCAAATTATTTAGTAGTGCAAATTGTTAAAAATATCAAATTAACATTAAAAGATAAAAAGTGTTTAGAAAAAATCAAGGCATTGTCTAATAAAATTAAAATAGAATATGTTCAGAATTCATTTAATACATTAAATAAAATTAACAATGAGATAAGTAATGGTTTTACAATGGATGAATTTGAAAATATAAGTGGAAGTTATATTGATGTTTTAAATAATGTAGTACAAATTGAAACTGACAAAAGAGAAAATATAATTAAATTATTTGATAATAAAGCATTTAATATTGATAGCGAAGTTTTAAATTCCGCTATTTCAGTAACATCTTCAAAAAATATGAAATATTATTCAAATTTAAATGCTGGTGCAAAATATATTGGAAGAGCAGGTGAATGTTCAACAGGTTTTAGAACAAGATATAATGGAAAAGATGGTTTTGTAACGGCAGGTCATTGTGTTAAATCAGGTAAAACAGGTTATGTTGCACCTTCTATATCAGTTGGAAGTGTTGAATATGTAAAATATGATGTAGATGGAAAATACGATTATGCTTTTGTTGCAACAAATTCTTCATATACTCCTACTAATAATTTAGCATATACTAGTAATAATTATACAAAATTAGCGGTTGCTAATTATTGTCCGGCTATTACAGTTAATATGGCTATTGGAAAAGTTGGAAATAATACTAAATATACGACAGGAAAAGTAAAAGGTTTAAATCAAAGTATTAATGCAACCGATGATTATGAAAATGTAATAGGAAAAGTATATGGTTTAGTGAAAACAAACACAAAAGCAGATGATGGTGATAGTGGTGGAGTTGTTTTTATTCCTCATGCAGATTCAACTGGTGGTTCTATTCCTATTGGAATAGTTTCAGGTGGTTATCCTGGCGAAATATTAGGAATAGGACAATCAATGTATTTCACAAGTATTGATGTTATGCCAAGTGCATTTCAAACAGGTAGATATTAATTAAATAAATATGTAAGGTCGTATATTATGTGTAATAATTTACATTTAAAGTATCTCGACTTTACATATTTTCTTAATATCTGTAATAAATTGTTATAAAAACTACAATTATGATGTAAACTTCTGTAAAGATAATTAAAAGTTAACTTTACAAAGTTATAAATTTTGATATGATTAAGTTAAGAAAAGATAGAAAGGAGAATGTAATAAATTATAATAAAATATAAATAGTTTTTATCACTTTAAATATTTATATTTAATTTTTCGTAAAGTGATGAAGGAGAAATTAATGAAAAAATTTAGAAAAGTTATTAAATATATACTAATTGTTTTAATAGTGGTGATAGATATAATAGTACTTGATTCTATGCAAGCATTATTATTTTCTAACAAGCCAATTTTAAGTAAAAAGGATGAACAAAAACTTTATACTTTATATAGGGGAATACTTGTTAGAACTTATGAAAGTAAGTGTAATAATAAAAAAATAACAATTACCAATTTTGAGACTATACTATATGAAGTTTCTTGTGATGAGGTACCAAATGAAAAATAAAAAAATTTTAAAAAATGTTTTATTAATAGTGATAATAGTTTTACATATTTTAGTTTATGATGCATTTATTTCTTTTTGTAGAGATAAAAGTCCTTTAATTAGGGTAAGAAAAACTTATGAAAATTATAAAGTGGATTATGGTTTATTAACAAAAACATATATTGATTGTAACAATGAATCAAGAACTATTTCAAGATTTAGTGATAGAAAAATAAATTTTTATTATTGTGAAAAGTAAAAAACATAGTTTGCTTTTTTAAAGTTAAATTATTATACATAATGTTATGTGGGCTGTATGAAAAGTAAATTATAATAAGTTAGTTAGAGATAAAAGAATAGAAAAAGGACTAGCTCAAGACGATGTTGCAAATAAAATGAATGTTACTAGACAAACTGTTAGTAATTGGGAAAAAGATGGCTATAATATTCATAAAGATGATTTAAATAAATTATCTGAATATTTAGATTTTAAAACTCCTACGAAGAAAGGTAAATATATTATTTTGTATTGTTTTAGTATGATTAAGTTAAGAAAAATAGAAAGGAGAATGCAATAAATAATAGTAAAATATAAATATTTTTTATCACTTTAAATATTTATATTTAATTCTTTATAAAGTGAAGAAGGAGTAAAAAATGACAAAAACAAATAAAAAGAAAAGTAAAAATAATTTAGTATTAATAAGTACAATATTTGGCGTAATCATATTAATAATGGGTTTCTTTATTTACAATGGTTATAGAAAGTATTTACTTTCAAAAGATATTGTGTGTACTTCATATAATGAAAATGGAGAAGAAGGTTTAAAATATATATATGTTTATAATGATGAAGGTAATTTAGACTATTTAATTGAAAAAAGACTCAACATAGATAGCCCTGAAATGCATAATTTTTATGAAATGTATACTGAAGAAGTTGAAAGAAATCCTAAAAAGTTTAAGGGTGTATATGCAACTTTATCTGACTTAGACAATTCACGTTACAAAGTTCAATATATATTTGACCTTAATAATATGAATAGTGATGATTTAAAAGAATTTTATGGAATAAGTGTTAAAGAACTTCAAAGTAAAAGTAAAAACTTTATAAAAAATGAATTATATGTTTCTTATGGTTCACCAATTATTTGTAAATAGAATATGGCTGATTTAATCGGTCTTTTTCTCGTTAGTTGGAAATTTTATGAAAAAGAAAATTAATTTAATTATAACTATTTTATCTTACTTAATATATATTTTAGTATGATTAAGTTAAGAAAAATAGAAAGGAAAATGCAATAAATAATAATAAAATATAAATGGTTTTTATCACTTTAAATATTTATATTTAATTCTTTATAAAGTGAAGAAGGAGTAAAAAATGACAAAAACAAATAAAAAGAAAAGTAAAAATAATTTAGTATTAATAAGTACAATATTTGGTGTAATCATATTAATAATGGGTTTCTTCATTTATAATGGTTATAGAAAGTATTTACTTTCAAAAGATATTGTGTGTTCATATTATGAAAATGGAGAAGAAGTATTAAAATATATATATGTTTATAATGATGAAGGCAAATTAGACTATTTAATTGAAAAAAGACTCGTTATAGACAATACTGAAACTCATAATTTTTATAAAATGTATACTGAAGAAGTTGAAAAAAATCCTAAAAAGTTTAAAGGTGTATATGCAACTTTATCTGAATTAGATGGTTCACGTTTTAGAGTTCAATATATATTTGATTTAAATAATATGAATAGTGATGATTTAGATGGATTTTATGGAATAAGTGTTAAAGATCTACAAAGTAAAAGTAAAAATTATATAAAAAATGAATATTCATATAGTGAACCTTTAATTTGTAAATAGAATTTGGCTGATTTAATCGGCCTTTTTCTCGTTTAATGGAGGATTTATGAAAAAGAAAGTTAATTTATTTATAACTATTTTATCTTGCTTAATATATGTTTTAGTAATGTTTATATTTGATATAAATTTAGGAACTGGTAAAAAAGAACTTGAAAATATTTTAATAATAATATTTCCTTGTTTAATGTTTTTATTTTATTTATTATACTATGAAAAAGATAAAAATATTATTTGGTATTATTTAATGCTTTACATTACCATGTTAATTGGCTTTACATTTTCAAATAATAGGGTAAATTATCTTACAATAAATAATATTTTAAAAAGAGAAAATAATTTAATACCTTTTGTTTCTATGATAAATTTATTTAAATACTCAAAAAGGACATTTTTATATAATGCTCTTGGAAATCTTTTAATGTTAACTCCACTTGCGGTATTACTACCTTTATTAAGTGATAAATTTAAAAGGGTAAAAAACTATTTTTTATGTGTTTTAATTTTAACTATAACTATTGAAAGTGCTCAATACATATTTAAATTAGGTTCATTTGATATTGATGATATTATATTAAATGTCGGTGGAACAGTTTTATTTTACATAATAATTTATAAATCTAAATTAAAAAGTATTATTAATAAGATATTTTTAACTTATAAAAGTGATAAAAAAGTTTTTAAATATTTATATTATTTATCTATGATATTTTCAATAATTGTAATTATTTATTATATATTTTTAATATTTACTAATATATATGAAAATAAAATTGATTATCAAAATTTAAAATGTATACAAAATAACAAAGAATTTATAGTTAAAATAAATAATGATAACTATTATTCTCTTTGTAAATATGAAGGTTTTATTAAAAAGGGTAACATTAAATATTCTATAAAAGAGGCTTTAGAAAATAATTTTTTAAAGGAATCTGATTTAAAAAAATTAAACATTATTAAGAAAGAATTTATTACAAATGTAAAAATAATCGAAGATAATAAAATAAATAAAATTAGTAATTCAAATTATACTTATTATTTAGTTAATATTAAAGATATGATTTATCACTTTGATGAAAAAAATGAAAGTATATATGATTTAATAAATACAGAAAATGTTAATGACTATATTTTTTCTTTAGCAAGGGTAAGTTATTTTTCAAATGATAAAATTATGACTGCTTATTCAGGCAAATATTTTGATGTAATAAATTGCACAAATATCAATGAATATTATATAGTAAGTAAAGACTATGAATATGATGAAATGTTTTGTAAAAACTATTAAATAATTTTGGAAAAGTAAATAAAATGCTTTTCTTTTTTTTTACGAAAAATGTCGAAAAAAGTAGAATAAGATGTTATATAAAAAAATGTTTTGACATGTTTTGTCGAAGTTGTTTAAAAAGTTTTAAAAGTGTGCTTTATTATTATATAGAAAAGAGGGAATTATGCTTAAAATGAATTTAGAATATAATAAAGGAATACTTTTTGTAAGACTTGATGGAATGCTTCATCGAGGGTCTACTTATAAAATAAATAATTATTTAGTACCTGTAATATTAAAACATAAAATAAAATATTTAGTTTATAATTTTTATAACCTTGAGGATATTGATGAAGATGGGATTGACGCACTATTAAACAGTGAAGAAGCAATTAAAACTAATAAAGGTGTTATGTATATTTGTGAAGTTAATAAAAGATTAGAAAGAAAATTAAAACATTTTCGTGCAAGAAAATTCGATAATGAACTTACTTGTATGAAATTAATCGAGGTCTAATATGAACAAAGAACAAATTATTAATGAGAATGTTGGTTTAATTTATATGATAGCTAAAAAGTTTTATAATGTTTCAAAAGAGGATCTTTTCCAAGCAGGTGTTTTAGGACTTTTAAAAGCATATCAAAATTATGATGAAAGTTATGGTGCTAAATTTACATCTTTTGCTTATACATATATTTATGGAGAAATGTATACACTAGCAAATAATAGACAAATAAAAATAAATAAAGATATTTTAAAAGTATATAAATTAATCGAAGAAACTAAAAATAATTTGGCTTTAAAAAATGGAGTTGTTCCTAGTTATGAAACTGTAGCAAACTTTTTAGAAATTGATCCTAATAAAATATATGAATATGTTTATGCAGGGCAAAGTATAATGAGTCTTGATAATGATGAAAATAGACCATTATATGAAACTATTTCAAATAAGGATGATGTTTCTCTTGATGAAAGAATTGAACTTGAAAATAGTATGTGTACTTTAACTGAGGATGAAAAAAATATTATTATGTCAAGATATTATGAAGATTTAACTCAGTGTGAAGTTGCTAGAAAACTTTCAATGTCACAAGTAATGGTTTCAAGATATGAGAAAAAAGGTATTGAAAAAATGCGTAATTATTTGAGTTTATAGTATAAATATCACCATTTATTAAATAATAATAGTGGTGATTTTATTTTGAATAAAGAAGAATATAAAAAGTTAGTTAAATCTTGGCAAACTAAAGAGCCTAAATTGAAAAATGCTGTTACATCCTTTTTAGTGGGTGGAGGTATAGGTATATTAGGACAAGTAGTATCAAAACTTTTAATGATATGTTTTGGTATTTCACAGGTTATTAGTTATAGTATTGTATGTCTTTTGTTAATATTTTTTGCATCACTTTTTACTGGACTTGGTTTTTTTGATGATTGGGTTTGTAAAGTTAAATGTGGGTTAATTATTCCTACAACAGGATTTGCTCATAGTATGACATCATGTGCACTTGAATATAAAAAGGATGGTCTTATTACAGGTGTTGGAGCAAATTTTTTTAAACTTGCTGGTTCTGTACTTTTATATGGAATTATATCATCATTTTTCTTATGTCTAATTAAGGTGGTTTTTTATGGGTAATTTAAAATTTAATAATGTTTATATTAAAAATTTTTATACAATAGCGGGTCCTAAAGAAAAAGATAGTAAAATATCTAATGTTAATTTAAAATTTGATGATTTATATTTTGGTAAACAAACTTTTGAGGATGCTGAAATTAAAATGCAAGAGATATCTATTCAAAATTTACTTAATAATGAAGGACTTTCTGAAAATAAAATTGATTATGTTTTTGCTACGGATTTAATAAATCAATTAGGAATTTCAAGCCAAACTATGAGTAATTTTAACATACCTTTTGTTGGAGTATATGCAGCGTGTGCTGGCTTTCCTTTGCAAATGATTTTGGGTTCAAACTTAATTGAGAGTAAAAATGCAAAGAATATTATTACTCTTGCATCGTCACATAATTTGACTGCTGAAAGACAGTTTAGATATCCTACTGAGTATGGTTGTCCTAAAAAAGGGACAGCAACTTGTACACTTACTGCTTGTGTAAGTATGCTTTTATCAAATGAAAAAACTAATATTAAAGTAAGTGGAGGACTAATTGGCAAAGTTATAAATTTAGGAATAAATGATGTTAATAATATGGGTGCAGTTATGGCTCCGGCTTGTGCAGATACAATTTATACATATTTACAAAATGCTCATGAAACAGTTAAAGACTATGATTTAATTTTAACTGGTGATTTAGGAAAAGTTGGTCTAAACATTTTAAAAGAATATTATGAAAAAGTTTATAATGAAAGACTTAATAAAATAATGGATGCTGGTGATGAAATATTTTTAGAAACTTCCCAATATAGTGGTGGAAGTGGACCAGTATGTCTTCCTTTGGTGTTTTTGACAAAAATACTAAAAAATAAAAAATATAAAAAAATTTTAATTGTGGGCTCAGGTTCTCTTCATAATCCTACTTTAGTAAATCAAGGTAAAGAGATTCCAGCGATAAGTCATTTAGTTAAAATCGAGGTGTTATCATGATATATTTAAATGCTTTTTTATTCGCAGGCTTTGTATGCATGCTTGGGCAAATAATTTTAGATAATACAAAACTTACGCCAGGACATATTACTTCACTTTTTACCGTAGTTGGAGCACTTCTTTCCTTTTGTGGAATTTATCCTACATTAATTCAAAAATGTGGAGTAGGTGCAACATCCCTTATTATGAATTTTGGTAATATGTTATATCAATCTGGAATAAATGGTTATGAAAATGCTGGTATTTTAGGAATTTTTTCTGAACTTTTAGATAAAAGTAGTCTTGCAATAGTAGGTGCAATTATCTTTGCTTTTATCATTTCTATTATCTTTAAGGCAAAAAAATAACTAAAAAATAAAAAAATATTCAATTTATACTAGGAATATTTTCTTTTTTATGTAATAATTATAATAGAGGTATGATAGATATGGAAGAAAATAACGATTTTAAAATTGAATTACCAAAAATTAATGAGGAGGTAGCAGAACCAGTTGTGGAATCTCCTGTAGTTGAGGCTCCAGTAGTTGAGACACCTGCTGAACCAGTACAGGCTCCAGTAGTTGAGACTCCAGCTGAACCAGTACAAGCTCCAGTAGTAGAAACTCCAACTGAACCAGTAGCCCCAGTAGTTGAGACTCCAGTTGAACCAGTTGCTCCAGTAATGGAAACTCCTGTTGAACCAGTAGCTCCAGTAATGGAAACTCCTGCTGAACCAGTAGCTCCAGCAATGGAAACTCCAGCTGAACCAGTAGCTCCAGTAGTAGAAACTCCGGTTGAACCAGTTGCTCCAGTAATGGAAACTCCTGTTGAACCAGTTGCTCCAGTAGCAGAGACTCCAGCTGAACCAGTTGCTCCAGTAGCAGAGACTCCAGCTGAACCAGTTGCTCCAGTAGCAGAGACTCCAGCTGAACCAGTTGCTCCAGTAGCAGAAACTCCGGTTGAACCAGTAGCTCCAGTAGTAGAAACTCCAGTTGAACCAGTTGCTCCAGCAGCAGAAACTCCTGCTGAACCAGTACAAACTCCAGTAATGGAAACACCGGCTGAACCAGTTCAAGAAACTGTAACACCAACAATAACACAAACTGCACCAATTATGGAATCAGCACCAGTTGTTGAGGGTGAGAAAAAAGAAGAAACAGACAAAAATGGCTTACCTAAAGTTAGTAAACCAGTTAAAATTATTTGTACTGTAGTAGTACTTCTTGT
>CAKOIF010000013.1 GCA_934086485.1 uncultured Bacilli bacterium
TACAGAAATCATCTTTTAGAATCCATTACTTAATTAGACTTTTTTTATTTAGTCCTTGACAAAGGGTTCATTTTAAATTAGGATTGGTTTTAAATTTATAATATAAATACTATTATTAATCAATTATTTTATTCTAAAAATTGTTTTACTTCTACCATAAATATTAATAGATAGAAATATCTATTTTTTTTAATCAAAATAAAGTGTTCAGTCAAGAACACTTTTTTAGAGGTGATTATTTATAATAAATAATCCAATATAATTTTAGCACGTTTTTCTATAAACCTCAACGAACAAGTGAGTATAATTTTACTTAATTAATGAGAAAATAATATTAGAAAGACTGGTGAGCATATTGCATAATAAAAATGATGAAAATTATATTTATTATTTAGTTGCTCACAACCTAAAAGCTATTAGAAAGAAAAAAGGACTTACTCAAGCTAAATTTGCAGAACTTTGTAATTATAGTGAAGGATTTATAATGAATATTGAAAGTAATAAATATTTACAAACATTTAGTTTAGGAACACTTTGGAAGTTTGCCCAAGTTTTAGATATTGATATACGAGAGTTATTTATACCAATTGATGATGATAAATAACTTTTTTTCATTTGTAGACAAAACCAAAAATATATGATATAATCTATTTGTTTTTGAAAAACTTTTAAAAATAAGAAAGAAGGATTTTATATGAAAAATGAAATAGAGGAAACATCTATAGTTGCTTTAGGTGGCCTTGGAGAAGTTGGAAAAAACATGTATGTTATTACTCATAAAGATGAAATAATTATAATAGATTGTGGAGTTCTTTTCCCTGAGGATGACTTACTTGGAATAGATTATGTTATACAAGATTATACATATCTTAAACAAAATGAAAGCAAAATTAAAGCATTAATAATAACACATGGTCATGAAGATCATATTGGAGGAATTCCATTTTTACTTCAAAGTGTAAATATTCCAGTTATTTATGCTCCAAAAATCGCAACAGATTTAATTAATAAAAAACTTGAGGAAAGAAATATTAATTATAAGAATATTGAACTAATAAATAAAGATTTAGTTTTAGAGTATAAATATTTTAAAATTGAATTTGTTAATACTACTCACTCAATACCAGATAGTTTTGCAATATGTATACATACACCAAATGGAACAATTTTTGAAACTGGAGATTTTAAATTTGATTTAACCCCAATTGGACCAATGGTAGATATTCATAAAATGGCTAAAATTGGTGCTGAAGGTGTAACACTTCTTTTAAGTGATTCAACTAATGCCCTATCCGAAGGGTATTCAAAAAGTGAATCATCAGTTGATGGAACATTAAATGATATTATATCAAGACATCACGGAAGAGTTATAATTGCAACATTTGCCTCAAATATATTTAGAATTAAACATATAGTTGAAACTTGTAAGCAATACGGAAGAAAAATAATTGTCTTTGGAAGAAGTATGGAAAATGCAATTGAACTTGCTAGTAATAATGGCCTTATCGAAGATAAAAGTATATTTATAGATGCATATCAAGCAAAAAGTTTAAAAAGAAATGAAGTATGTATATTATGTACTGGTACTCAAGGAGAACCCCTTGCAGCTTTATCAAGAATTGCCAATGGTGTTCATAAACAAATATCATTATTAAATGATGATTTAGTAATATTTTCATCAAGTGCTATACCTGGTAATGCAAATAGTATAAATAAAATTATTAATAAACTTTATTTAAAAGGTGTAAGAGTATTTACTAATACTGAATTTAGTGATATTCATACATCTGGTCATGCTAAAGAAGAGGAACTTAAATGGATGCTTAGAATTATTAAACCAGCATATTTTATGCCAATGCATGGTGAATATAGAATGCTTAAAAAACATGCTGAAATTGCTAAAATGTGTGATGTTGAAAATTCTATAATTTGTGAAAATGGTAATGTTGTAAAAATGCTTAATGGTAAAGTTTATAAAGATGGTAATGTTATATCTGGTGATGTTTATGTTGATGGATCAAGAGTTGGTGATGTAGGTTCTGTTGTTATAAAAGATAGAAAACTTATGAGTCATGATGGTATTTTAATTACTATTTTAAATATTAATACTTTAACAAGAAAATTATTAATTAAACCAAATGTTACTGCACGAGGATTTGTTACAATAAATGAAAACATCGAACTAATTAATAAAATTGAAAATAAAATTTCTGATATTACAAATAACTATTTAGCAAAATCAATTTATAGTTATACTGATTTAAAAAATCAAATTATTTTAGAGGTTCTTCCATACATTAATGAACTTACAGGAAGAAGGCCAATTATATTACCTGTAATTATGGAAGTTAATCAATCCATATATTAAAAAAACTGCAATAATAATATTGCAATTTTTTTATAGGTATTTTTCTAATTGTTCATTTTGACTATAGAATCTATCAAAAGTTAAATACTTTGCTCCATCTTTTATTAATACCTGTGGTTTTTGAGTTTGATAATCCTTAAAAACCGTTTCACAGTTTAAAGTAAAATACTTTGGACTAAATATCATACAAATTTTATTACTTGCCCAATGTTTTTCTAATACATTTCTATCAGTTTCAGAAAATGCACTAGTATATTGTCCATGTGAATGATAACAGCCAATAACTTCGAGGTTTTTAGATTTAGCAAAATTTAATGCTCTTGACTCATAAAAAAGTGGAAACATAAACTCATTTTCTGAACCAACTAAATCTTTTTCATAATACATTTGTGTAACATAAAAATATTTAAGCCCATCCTTTTCTATCATACTACCTAAAAGATAACCACCACATTCGTGAAATTCATCCATAAATGCGTGATTTATAATAGCATCAGATACATTTAAATTCATAATAACAATTGATTTTTGTGTTCCCATAAATTCCTTTCAAAAAGAAGAAGTCATTATTTTGCTTCTTCTTGCGCTCTTGTTTCTCTAATAACAGTAATTTTAATTGTACCAGGATATTGCATTTCTTTTTCAATTTTATCTTTCATATCTCTAGCAATTTTGAAACTTGTTAAATCATCAACTTCGTTAGGTTTAACCATAACTCTAACTTCTCTTCCGGCTTGCATTGCATAAGTTTTTTCAACTCCTTCGAAAGAGTTTCCAATACTTTCTAATTGTTCAAGTCTTTTAATATAATTTTCAACTGAATCATTTCTTGCACCAGGTCTTGCAGCACTTAAAGTGTCCGCTACAGCGACAAGATTTGCAATTACTGTTTTTGCTTCTTTAGCACCGTGATGTGAAATTATTGCATCAAGTACAGTTTCATTTTCATGATATTTTTTAGCAATATCATATCCAATATCAACATGAGAACCCTCAACTTCGAAATCTATTGCTTTGCCAATATCGTGTAAAAGTCCGGCTCTTTTTGCAAGTGAAATATTTTCACCAAGTTCTGATGCCATAAGGCCACATAAATTTGCAACCTCAATTGAATGCTTTAAAGCATTTTGTCCATAACTTGTACGATAATTTAGTTTACCAATTAAATGTAAAAGTTCTGGATCCATCTTAGTAAGACCAAGTTCATTCATTGTCTTATTACCAAGTTCAGTAATTTTACTATCAATATCTCTTACAGTTTTATCATATACTTCCTCGATTCTTGCAGGATGTATACGACCATCTTTAATAAGAGTTTCAATAGTAATTTTAGCAATCTCTCTACGAAGTGGATCAAATGATGATATAACAATTGCCTCCGGAGTATCATCAATTATTAAATCAACTCCAGTAATTGATTCAATTGTACGAATATTTCTTCCTTCACGGCCAATTAAACGACCTTTCATTTCATCATTAGGAAGTTCAATTGTACTAACTGTCTGAAGACCTACAACATCATCAGCATATCTTTCCATTGAACCAACAATTAATTGTTTTGCTTTTTCATTTGCCTCAAGTTTTGCTTTTGCAGTTTCTTCGGAAATATACTCAGCTATTTCCTTACTCATATCAGCCTCAACTCTAGACATAATTTGTTTTCTAGCGTTATCTTTACTTAAGCCAGATATTTTTTCTAATTTTTCAATTTCCTCTTTTAAAAGAGTATCCATTTTATCCTCTTTTTCTTGGATAGTTTGATTTCTTAAATTTAGAGAGTTTTCTTTTGCATCTAAAGACGAATCTCTTTTCTGAAGCATTTCTTCTCTCTTATCAAGATTATTTTCTCTACTAATTAAACGATTTTCAGTTTCTTTAAGTTCTGCTTTTTTTTCTTTTATTTCAGCATCCGTTTGTTGTTTTAATTTAAAACTTTCTTCTTTAAGTTCCAAAAGAGCATCTCTTTTTTGTTTGTCTGCTTCTTTTTTAGCTTCATCAATTAGTTTAATAGCTTTATTAGTGCGTTTCTTATTTATAATATAATTAATTACAAATACTATTGCACCACCAATTATTAATCCAATAACTAGAGTTAAAATGGAAGTTGTAGTTAATTCCATTTTAATCCTCACTTTCCTTTTATATAGAATTTTTTTAATTCCTACAATTTAATTATATATTTTTTTTCAAACTTAATCAATAGAAAAATAATATAGGTTTACAAAATTACCTATATTACATATAAAAATATCGAGAAAAAGAATAATATACTCGCGGCTAAAACAAAGAAATGAAATATTGAATGCATATATTTTTTCTTTTTACCTATCCCATAAAATATCGCACCAATAGTATAAATAATTCCTGCACTAATCATTAAATAAATACCCGCTATATCAATGCTTTGTACTAGTGTTTTAAAAGTAAATATAATCATCCAACCCATTACTAAATAAAGAAACATTGAAAACTTCTTATACTTATTTAAATTAATTGAATTTAAAGTTATACCAACCATTGCACATCCCCATATAACTCCAAAAACTGTCCATCCTAAAGCCTTGGGAAGTGATACTAATGCATATGGTGTATAAGTTCCCGCTATAAGTAAAAAAATTGAATCATGATCTAATATTCTAAAAACTCTTTTTGCATTATTAGGTTTAAAAGAATGATATAATGTAGACATTGTATATAAAATGATAGAGCAACTTCCATAAATAACAGAACTTACTACTGCATAAACATTATGGTGAATTGCACTAAAAACTGTACATAAAACAAGAGCAGCAATTGAAAGAAGACCTCCAACACCATGACTTATCGCAGATAATAGTTCCTCACATAAATTATATTTTGGTATTTCAATCTTATCTTTTAATTTCATATATAAATCATATCATAAACACAACAATATTTAAAGAGCACATATTTTAAAATATGTGTTATAATAGTCTTCATAAAGGAGAAACAGTATGCAAGATAATTTTATGAAATATATAGAATATTTATTTGTAACAGGGCAACTTGATGAAATGGATAATGAAAAACTTTCAGAAATTGCTAATGAACTTTTTGATGATGACGAGTCATTAGATAATGATGACAACAGTTTAAAAAGATAAAAAACAATGCCACTTAAGCATTGTTTTCATTTGATGTTAAATTAATATTTCCAACTCCACCTTCAATAGTTAAACTAACAAGTCCTTTACCATTTTCATAATTTGAATTTATTTCTTCACCATTAACTTTAATATTACCTAATCCTTTATTAATCTTAACTTTATAATCATTTAAACTATTAAATAAGTTAATATTAAATTCTCCTACACCAGTAGTAATTTTATTACTACCTTTGAATAAAGCAGAAATATTTGTTTTACCAGCGCCCATAGTTAAATTTAAATTATAGATATTTCCATATTCAATATCAAGACTACCTGCTCCACCTAAAACTTTAGTTTCATCTAAAACAGTAAGTCTTTTAAAATCAATTTTACCAGCTCCTTGTTTTAAATTAAGTTTTTTAGTTACAAGATTTTCAGCTTCAATTTTACCTGCTCCTGTAGTAAATTCTATTTCACTAAATTCTTTATTGCTAGGAAGATAAATAATTAAATTACTATCTTTTGTTTCAAAAGAAACATTAATTTTTTCTTCTTTAATTTTAATTACACCATTTTTATTTTCTAATTTTACATTTTTATTATTTGTTTCTATTTTAAAGTTTTCATCATCTTTAATAATTAAATTTGTATAAGATAAAGTTACACTTAACTTAGAAATATTATCATTTCCATCATAAATAACCTTATTTTCCTTTAAAAGAGCACCAGTACTAAAAAACTTTTTAAATACATTATATTTACCCGTATAAAGTCCATATATAACAAAAATTATTAATGCAAGAATAATTAATCTAAATAATCTTTTTATCATTTAACATCTACTCCACCAAAGATGCATACAGAATTTAAATATATAGTAATTTCTTTGTTACTAGATTGTTTTTTTCTTTTTACTTCAACACCTCCGAAAAATGGAGTTGAAGATACTTTAACTTTTACATCATCAGGAACATATATATCTATTCCTCCAAAAACTGATAAAGTATTTATAACAATATCTTTTTCAATTTTGGCATCTCTTAAATCAAGTTTTATTCCTCCGAAAAGTGATTTTAAATCTAAATTCTCTACTTTTTCATCCTCGAATTTTAAATCTTGAGAACCAAATACTGCAATATAATTATTGCTTTCTTTATTATTTGCATTTATCTTTTTAATTTCTTTTCCATTAATACTTAATACATCCTTAAATACTAATAAAAGTCCAATTGATATTAATATAACTGGTAATAATAATTTAATTAAAAGCTCATATTCAATTAAATCTCTTTCCGCTAAAAAAAGCCATACACCAATAATTAAAAATATTAAACTTGAGGTTTTTTCTTTATCATTTATAAGTCCTACTAAAGAAGGAATTATTATAAATAAAGTCCACCAACCAGAGAAAAATAAATTAATATTAGTAATTCCAAAAGCATTTAAGCCAAGTATTAAACCAATAAAAATTAATAAAAATCCAATAATATATTTTGTATAATCTTTCATATCTAACCTACTTTCTATAAAAATTATAACACTTAATAAAGTCTATGTAAAACTATTTTAAATAATAATGTCTAATTGTATTTAAGTTTTCAACATTATTTTCCATCTACATTTTAAAGACTCTTTATAAAATCATAGATATATGGGTATATAATTTTATATCCTTCATAATTCAAATGAAGATTATCTGGCAAATATATTTTTGTATTAACTTTTAAGATATTTGAATATTCTTCATTAAATAAATCTAAATATTTTATATTCCATTTATCAAGAATTTTCTTTGTCATCATAATATATTTATTATAATCATCATAACTCCATTTTAAGCCTCTTTCTGTATAATTTGGAGTATAATAAGTTATAATATATCCAATTTTTGCATCTTTAAAATATTTTTTAGCATTATATATATATGATTCAAATCCTCCGGCAAAAGTATTTACATCAAAATCATCTTCACTCTTACTATTTGATATTTCTCCTAAAGGTGTGTTATATAAAACATCATTAATACCACCTTGCATAATTACATAATCATATTTTTCATTTGCATGAGAAATAATTGTATCTGTAAGCCACTTATTTTTATCATCATAGGTTGATACTCTATAATCACTTATTCCAGCATTTGTAACGGTGTTAAAATCATAATTATCCTTTATAAATTCTGCCCAAGAATAACCTTTAGTTAGAAAACCATAAGTTATAGAATCACCGAAAAATATAATATTTTTATTCTTAGTAACCGAAGTATAAATAATTTTATAAGAAACTTCTTTATTATCGAGTTTACAATTTATAGTATCATTATTTTTTTGACAAACGACTTTTTCATTATTCGAAGATACAATGTTATCTAAATAATTATAATTTTCATTTTCTAAAATATGTACTTCTTTAGATTTAACATTTATAAAAGTTTCTTTTTCTTTTACATTATTACAACCACATACAACTACACATAACATTATTAAAATAAATTTTTTCATAAATTACCTACCTTAACTTTAATATTGACATATCATCATATAAATTGTTTAAATTATATAATATTAATACATTATCAATATTTTTACTCTTTACAAAATCACTTACACTTTTATTATAATACCTTAAATCAATTACATAAATATTTTTATAATGTGATGTTAAAAAAGGAATAAATGAATTTGCATAACTATTTTTTATAACAAGAATTGAGTTTTCATTTTCAAAATTTTCAATTTCTATTAAAGCATGATTATTATCTAAAAATATTGAATACTTATCTTTTTTATCTAAATAATCATAATTATATAAACTATTAGTTACTTTATTTTCATTAACATAATTTATAGTTAAATTTTCATTTTTTAAAAATAAATATATATCATCACTTTTATCATAACTAAGCACTTTTGTTTGACTTGTTCCTTTAAAAGAGTTACTTACTTTAACAATATTATAATAGCTTTCATCATTTGGAATAATGTTTTTACTTTCCATATATTTTTTATATGCATAATATGCACCGAAACTAGTCCAGTGATGATCAGTTTTATAATACATATTTGTTTTTTTATTATGATTTTTTAAAGTATCTATTACATTTATATTATTTGAATATTTTAAACTACTATATAAATAATTTATATCATTTTCTTCATTTGTGTTAATACTTCTTTTTAGTTTATCACTATTAATATAAATAGAATCAGGAACTATCATAACATCTGTTTGAATATTTTTAGCAAAATCATTTATTGTTTCTATTATTAAACTACTTTTTTTGATTTCAACTTTTTCTGGCAATAAATAATCATCATTTGCTACATAAACTCCATTTACAAGGGTTTTACCACATAATAATTCAATTTTATTTTTTAGTTTTAAAAGTTCATTTCTAAATGGTGCAATATCAAGTAAATAACTTTCTACATTGTTTAAACTAAATTTTGTTAAATATCTATTTTCAAATTCTGAATAGTTTTCCTTTTTTTTAAATATAAACATAACTGAATAAGTAAAAATCATAATACTTATTATTAAAAATATAATTTTATTTCTTTTTTTCATAAACTACCCCTTAAAAACTATTATATAAAAATGGTTTAAATGAACCAGATAAAATAAATGAAACTGTAATTATAAATAAACAAACATAAATAATTATTATTACTATATTTATAAATTTGTTATTAGAAATTTTATTTTTTATACTTTCTGGAAGTTTTAAAATCATTAGTAAACTTAATATGATTAAAAATAAATTATCCCTTAAATAAAAGATTACTTCATTATTATAAAGTTTACCCTTAAACATATTTAATATAAATAAACTTATATCATTTAAACTATTTTGAGTAAATAATATATAACCAAATAATACAATAATTATTACATACAAATGCTTAAATATTTTAGGAAACTTTTCTAAAAAATTATTTAAAACAAACTTTTCTAAAACTATTATTATTCCATAATATAATCCCCATAATAAAAAATTAATTGTATTTCCGTGCCATATACCAGTTAAAAGCCATACTATCATAAGATTTCTTATTGTTATGAGTTTATTTTTCTTACTTCCTCCTAAAGGGAAATAAACATACTCTTTAAAAAAGTTTGAAAGTGATATATGCCATTTACGCCAAAAGGAAGATATACTATTTGCTAAATATGGATTATCAAAATTTTCCTCTAAAGAAATACCACACATTTTACCAAGTCCTAGTGCCATATTTGTATAACCTAAAAAATCAAAATATAAATATAAAGCATAAATAATTAAAACAAACAAACACGATAAAAATGTTTTATTAGTTATACTGTTTAAAGTGTTATATAAAATACTTAAATTATTTGCAAGTAATACTTTTTGAAATAAACCTGTTAAAAATATATAAAAACCTTTTGATATTTTTTCAAAAGAAATATCTAAATCTCTTAAATTTTTTGTTACTTCATTAAACCTTGTAATTGGGCCCATTAAAACATTACAAAATAATGTAATATAACATAAATAATCTAAAAAACTTCCATTTGTAATTTTATTATGTTTTCTATCAAGTATGTAACTTATATTATTAAAAGTATAAAAGCTTATCCCTAAAGGAAATATAAAATAGTTTGTATATTTAAAAAAACTTAAAAATAATATATTTATTATTACCAAAACATTATATGATTTTTGATATTTTTTTCCTAACAACTTAATATAAAAATAATTAAATAAAATGGTAAAAATTAATAAACAAAAATTAAATATTCCACTGTAAAGATAAAATATTAAATTAAATATTATAATAATAATATATCTTTTTGACTTTGGAAACAAAATAAATAACAGATAAAAAATTGGTAAAAAAAAGAAAATAAATAATAAACTACTAAAATTCATTAATTTATATATTCCTTTACTACATTATACATTTCTTGATTATTTTCAGATACTATATATATTAAATAATCACCAACTGATGTTGCAAGTTTATTTTTAATTAAATTAACAGCCTCTGGCGAATATAAACTACTTTGATTTTCTAATATAGAAAACATTTCATCCATATTATTTTTAACTTTTTCTTTATTTTCAGATTTTACTTTAATTAAAGCATAAAAATTACCATTTTGATTTTCACTTGCCTTAATAATATATTCTTCCATTAAAGTTATATCTTGATTATAAATACCCTCAAGTTCTTTATCACTCATAAGAGCCATATTTTGATATTTTTCATCAAGGGAGGTTGATGCTCCTTTCATATCAAGTATTGATGCACTTTTGTTACAGCCAGCTAAAATAATTGCAAGCCCTATAACCATTATAATTTTTTTTAATTTCATATTAATTTACCACCTTTCCTAAATCTAAATGTTTTATGTAGTCTATATATTTATTTCTTCCTTCTTCATTTAAATGAAAATTGCAATTAAGTTCATCAGTACATTCAAATAAACTTACATCAGCATATCCTTCATTATCCTTTATTTCATTTGTAAAATCAATAAAATTTATATTATTTTCATAACAAAATCTTGCTAAATAATAATTTAAAATATTAATATTTTTTTGATTTGCTTTATTTAGTGTACCATCATTTATTGGAAATATTGCTGAAAATATAATTTTTGTATCTTTATAATTTAACTTAATATTATCATAAAATTTTTGAAGTTCTCTTACAAATACATCTTTTTGCATATAAAGTCCAGCATTAATTCCAGGACATACAATTAAATATTTTGGTTTATATTTTGTAAGAGCATCATTTAAAACTGTATTTTGTCTATTTTCATAAGTTTCAAAAGTCGAAGAATTCATTTGAGCAATGTTTAAATTATTTCTTGCCCAAGTTTGATAAGCTGAAATATGCTTTCCTTTTAGATACAAAAATGATGTATTGGAGTCTCCTAAAAAGATAGTATCATTAAAATAATTATATTCATTTTCTTCATAAGTTAAAGTCGTTTTAGTAAATAGTCCTTTTAAAGTAAAATCTTTTATCGAACTTGTTAATGCACTATCATCAAGAACTTCAACAGTTCTTACAACTTTTGCTTTATTTTTAGAACTATCTATGGCCTCATACACAACTTCATACTTGCCTGCTTTGGTTTCATCAATATTATTTGTTACTTTAATTTTACTATTAATATCTTTATCATAGTTATCAGTTATTTCATAACCAGGTTCTTCATATTTACTATCTTTATTAAGATATATTATATTATCACCATTTAATGTTATTACAGGTTTTTCATTATCAACTACATGAATATTTCTAATAACACTTTTTTTAAAATTTAATAAGTTTGCTGTATATGTAACTTTATAATCTCCTAAAGAGGTATTATCAATATTATTTTTTACATCAACTTTTAACTTTTTACCAAAAAATGTTGCTTTATAACCATTTTCAAAATAAGAACTATTTACATTTAAATAAATGTCTTTATCTCCGATTAAAATAATATTAAAAAGAAAATTTATACTAAAAAAAGTAACTAAAAATATAGCTATAATTATAAATATAAATTTATATTTGGTTTTCAATTTTAACTTCTTTTTCTTCATAACTACCCTATAAAATAATACCATTTAAATTAATTAATTTCAATTATTTTGAGTTTAAATATTCATTTAATTTATCTTTTAAATTATTATAATCTTTTATTCCAATACTATATATTCTATCTATTTCTTTTTTATTTACTTTATTAAGACTTATATCAATATTTTCTGAAGGATATATAGCAAATATTTTATTTTCACTACTTAATTTATCAATTATTTCTAATGATTCGTTATACTGTTTATATCTATTAAGCATTGCTTTAATAAATTTAGGATATTTTTTATACTTAGTTTTTATCCCTATAATTTCACCTTTATTAAATGGTTTTTTAATAAAGCCTTTTTCTCTTGTTAAAACAACAATAATTCTATCATATTCTAAAGATAAAGCTTTTTTAATTGGGATGCTATCACATATTGCTCCATCTAAATAAAAATTATTATTAATTTCTACAATATTTGTTAAAAATGGCATTGCACTACTTGCTCTTAATACTTCAATCTGATTATAAACATTATTTACTTCAATATATTCAGGAAGACCGGTTTCAACATTTGATACTGTCGCTAAAAAAAGTTTATAATTTTTTTCATATTCTTTTTCATCAAATACTTCTATATTTTTAGTAACATTATAATAAGCAAAATCTTTATTAACAAAATTACCAGTTTCAATTAATGATTTTTTACCCATATATCTTGAGTCTTTACAATATTTTTTATTAATATTTAAACATCTTCCTATTTGCCTAGAATAATAATTCGGAGCTATTAAAGCACCTGCAGAAACACCAATTATTGCATCTATATTAATATTATCTTCGATAAATTTATCTATTATTGCGGCAGTATATGTCCCCCTAAAAGCACCACCCTCTAAAACTAAAAGTGTTTTCATGTATTCTCCTTTTCAAAATAATTATATCTACTTTTTTATTAAAAGTACATACTGTGTATCATCACTTGCAACTATTTTACAGTTTGGATTTAATGTATTATAATCATAAAAAAAATCTTTATTTATATCAGTATATGTTAGATGTTCATAAATTAATAAGCCATTTTTCGAAGCAATTTTTTGAATATCTTTATAAGAATATTTACTTTGCATTTCTTCGCCTGCACCTAATGCCAATATTTTATTTTTGCTTTTATACCTTTCATTTGGATAATCTATTACTAGGCTACTTCCACTACACATAATGTTTGATATTTTATTTATAACACTAGCAAATTCTTTTTTGCTTAAATAATAGCTAATTCCTAAAAGTGTTATATGACTTTTTAATTTTGGATTAAATCCACTACTTAATAAATCATTCTCAAAATCTTTTCTTAAATCACTTTTAACATAATTAATATTTTTTATATCAATATTATTTTTCTTAAGTAAATTTTCTTTATCTACTAAAACGCTTTCTTTATCAAGTTCAAATATTTTTAACATATTATTGTATTTTAAAGAAGATAAATCATAACCGCTTGCAAGTAGAACATACTGTTTAAGTCCTAATCTAATTTCACTATTTAAGCATCTTTCATTTAATGCACTTCTTGCAAGAATTGTTGGAGCAAGGTACCTATTAACAATATGCTTAACCGGCTCATTACCTTGATACTTGTTATCAAAGAAATTAATACCCATTTTTAAATTATTAAAGATAGTGTCATAATCCTTGTCTAATACTGTTTTTGCATTTTTTTCAAAATAGATTTTAATATTACTATTTTCACTATGATATGCTTTTACAAATAAGCACATTTTTGCAGTTAAATTTTCCATATTTTTTTCACCTCTTATACTTAATACCATCTTTTCCAAAACTTTACTAGACTTGAAAAAAAGCCAATTTTGTGGTAATATAAGTATAGAAATTGAGATAAAACTTTTAATATTTTTTATAATAATATGAAAAATTATTTTTTGAGTATTTTAATGCTCTTTGCGTCCTAATAAATAAAACATTGTTTTTATTTTTTCATAGCCATAAATAATTTTTCATCACCTAATATAATTTTAAAGTAAATCTCGGCAAATGACAACGATTTACCGAGATTTACTAAAATGAATATTTTCATCCACAATAAATAAGTAATCTTTAAACTTAACAAAATATTTATCATTTACTGAATATATTCGATTATTAATTCACCACTTAACTTTTTTATTCTTTCTAAATTTTCATTTTTACTTGTTAAAAATTTATTTATTATTTCCATATCATTATTCATATTTACCTTGTTTATATACAAATTTTAAATTTTGCTACATAAATTTTATTCATCCAAACTATCTTTATTTAACAAGAAGTGATATAATCCCATAGTTATAATGCCATCATTATCAATTCTTGTTTTAATATTATCTTTCACTATTATTATTTTTTTAAATGAATCGCCTATATGTGTTAATGATTGCTTTTCTTGATTAGTTTTATTGTCATCAGTTAATCTATATGCAGATTGAATATAGTATTTTTTCGCGCCTTTATTAACTATAAAATCTACTTCGTAATTTGTTCTTATAGTTTTTTCTTCATCACCTTTGTCAAAACTTTCAACAATTCCAACATCAACATTATATCTTCTTGCCAACAACTCATTATATATTATATTTTCCATAATATGTCCATCATCAATTTGTCTAAAGTTTAGTCTAGCATTTCTAAGTCCAATATCTTCATAGTAGTATTTATATGGAGAATTTATATAGTGATTTCCTTTGATATCATATCTTTGTGCTTTATTTATTAAAAAGGCGTTCTCAATACATTCAATATAACTATCAATAGTATTTTTGTTAACTAAATCTTCACTTTTATTTTTTGTTTCATTTTGATATCTATTATTTATTATATTTGTTAATCTAGTAGGATTTGTTAAAGAACCAATTTGTGAAGACAATACATCTAATATGTCATTAAGTAATTGTTCATTTTTAATATTTTTTCTTTCTTTTATATCTGCTAAATAAGTTTCTTTATAAAGATTTTTTAAATATTCAGCTTTATCTTCCTCAGTCTTACAAAATAATGTATAAGGTAATCCTCCATATAATACATAATCATTCCAAGCATCGTCTTTATCTCCATCATATGCCTCAAAATACTCTTTAAAAGTTAAGGGATACAAATGAATTACATCTCCTCTTCCTCTAAATTCTGTAATTATATCACTTGATAGCATTTTAGAATTACTACCAGTAACATATACATCTACATTTTCCTTATACAAAAAACCATTTAATACAGGAACAAAATCATCAACTTTTTGTATTTCATCCAAAAGAATATAATATTTTTCACTATCACTTTCTATCCTGTCCAGTAGGTATTCATTAAGTTGAGATGAATCCCAATATTTTTTATTTTCTTCTGCATCTAAGGCAAGATATATAATGTGTTTATCATCAGTTACATTTTCCAATAAATATTTTCTAAAAAGATTATATAACAAATAAGATTTTCCTGATCTTCTTAAACCTGTTATTACTTTAATCATTTTATTATCTTGTTTATCAATCAATCTTTTAAGATAATCTGCTCTTTTTATTTCCATAAATATTCTCCTCTAATAATATTATATACCTTTACAATTAATATATCAATATTTCGTTTACTTTTTTTGTGTATTTACACACTTTTGGTAAACGAATGTAACTAATCTAATATCAAGCTATTTAATGTTATCTGCTTGAAACATCACAAATTCTTAAGTTTATTCTTCCATATTTTTCTAAAATAAGCTTATTTTTGGATTATATTAATTCAATTGTTTGCTATATGAATTAATATCATTGTTAATAATTATATAAATTAATCATTATGTTCCCGTTTACTATTTTTGTGTATTTACACACTTTTGGTAAACTGATATTAATGATAATTTTATTTTAATATAAAAAAACGCGGCCTGTAAAAAGGCCGCTCAGGGGGTTTTGGTTTGACTATTCCTCACATTATAATTCGTAAGGTTTTAGTCAGGCATAGGTTTTTATTTGTCCTATGCTAATTAAATGATAATATGAATTTTTAAAAAAGTCAATTATTTTTTTTACACTTTACTAATGCTTTACACTTTTTAATCTGTGATGTTTAAATTTTGAGCTAAGTCTTTATAATATTCATTATTTAAATATTCTTTACTATCAATAAATTGTTTTGCATCTTCATTAGCAAATAGTAAAATATTATAATCATTTTTTAAATTAGCAAGTTTAAATGACATATCTCCATGTTGTTTAACACCAAATAAATCTCCATGGCCACGCATTTCAAAGTCTTTTTGAGATATATAGAAACCATCATTACTTTCCTCCATTACTTTAAGACGTTCATTATCACTATCACTAATTAAATAACAATAACTTTGTAAATCACTTCTTCCAACTCTTCCTCTTAACTGATGAAGTGTTGCAAGTCCAAATCTTTCAGCATTAAATATTACCATCATGGTAGCATTAGAAACATCTATACCTACTTCAATAACGGTGGTTGCTATTAATATTTTAATCTGATTATTTTTAAAATCATTCATGATACTTTCTTTTTCACTAGTTTTCATTTTACCATGAATTATTTCAATTCTAAATAAATTTTTAAATGCAAGTGATAGTTTTTCCTTTAACAAATTTATACTTGTTAAATTTAATGATTCATCCTCTTCGACTAAAGGAGACACTACATATATTTGATGGCCTAATTTTATTTGTTCAAGCATAAGTCCAAGTACCTCTTTAATATCACTATTTTTCTTAACCTTTGTAATAATATCTTTTCTACCAGTTGGTTTAGTTTTAATATATGAAATATCTAAATCACCATAAATAGTCATTGCATAAGTTCTAGGAATAGGTGTTGCTGATAAATATAAAATATCAGGGCATTTTGATTTATCTTCCAAAGTAAATCTTTGATGTACTCCAAAACGGTGTTGTTCATCTGTTATAACAAGCCCTAAATTATTAAATATAATATTTTCATTTAATAATGAATGTGTTCCAATTAATAAATCTATTTCTTTATTTTGAACTCTTTTATAAATTGCTTCTTTTTCTTTTTTAGACATTGAACCAGTTATTAACTCAACAGCTACATTAAATTTATCAAGTATTTTTTTAATACTAAAATAGTGTTGAGTAGCAAGTACTTCAGTTGGAGCCATTAAAGTAGATTCAAATCCAGCAATATAATTAGCATAAATTGCTCCCACGGCTACAACAGTTTTACCACTTCCAACATCTCCTAAAAGGAGTCTATTCATTTTTTTATTTGAACTCATATCTTGAACAATTTCATTATAAGCATTATCTTGATCAGTAGTTAAAGAAAATGGTAATAATTTTTTAAATTCATTAATTTTGTTTATATCAATATTTTTAGGTTCTTTATCTTTTCTAATATTTTGATTTTTAAAATAATTCATTTTAAATGAAAAATCAAATAATTCTTCATAAATTAATCTATTTTTAGCATAATGAACCATTTTTAAATCATTTGCAAAATGAATATTATATAATGCATCTTTTTTAGATAATAAATTATATTTTGAAATAATATTACTTGGTAAAGAATCTTTAATATATATATTATTAAAATTATCTTTTATTAATTTAGAAACTGTATTATTAGTTATTCCTTTTGTTAAATGATATACTGGTTCTATTTGACCATTAGTTACATTAAATTTTATATCCGAAGATGTAAATATATTTTTCTTAAAATCATATTTACCAATAATAGTTATATTTTTTCCAATAGTTAAATTTGTTTTTAAATAAGCTCTATTAAATATTACTACATTAAAAATTCTTTCATTATACCTTGCTCTAAATGATAATCTATTAAAATTTTTTTTAATATATGAAACAATTGGATTAGATTCAATAATTACATTTATTATTAATGTAGAATTATCTATTAATTCATTTGAAAAATTATAAACATTATATCTATATGGATAATAATTTATTAAATCATCATCTGTAAATATTCCTAGTTTATTTAATATTTTTGAAGTTTTTTCACCCACCTGGTGTAAATTTTTTATGTCCATTTTACCTCCAACCTAATTGTATCAAACTTTATAAAAAAAGCAAATATAAATTTTTTTAAAAAAATATGTAAAATGAGTGTAAAGTTAATTGACTTTTTATCATATATGCTTTAGTATATTAATTACCAAATCACTTAAGAAGGCGATTTGGTGCTAGTATCACACTAGTCAACCCCTTTTTATTCTTTGAGGCCCTAAAGGCCTCGTTTTTTTATGAAAAAAAGAATACTAATCAGTACTCTTAATTTTATTATAATAATTATATCTTTCTTTAGCATTATTAATTTGTATATTAAGAAGTTTATTTGCTAAAGAATTATCTTTTATTTTTAAAGCATTATATCTTACTTCATTATTTAAAAAGTCTTCATACTTATCAAAGTTTGGTTCTTTTGAATCTAGATATAGTTTATTATCTTTGTATCTCATTAAAAGGGTATAACCACACTCTACTGCAAGTTTTTCTTCATTAATAGAGTTACACATTCCACCCTTGATACCATGTTCTATACAAGGACAATAACATATTACAATTGAGGGACCATTATGATTTTCTGCTTCAGTTAAAGTTTTAATTGCTTGAACATTATTTGCTCCCAAACAAATTGATCCAACATATACATTAGGGGCGCACATAGCAATTTTGAATAAATCTTTTTTACTAGTTTTCTTACCAAAATCTGCAAATTCAGCAACAGCACCAACTTTTGTTGATTTACTTGCTTGTCCTCCAGTATTTGAATAAACTTCTGTATCAAGAACTAAAATATTAATATTTTCATTTGAATGAAGAATATGATCTATTCCATTATATCCTATATCATAAGCCCAACCATCACCACCAATAGCCCAAACACTTTTTTTAGGTATATATTCTTTTAAATCATATAATTCTTTTGGTAAAGTTAAATCATCCATATTTTTTACAAAATTATTTGTAATTTCATAATTATCAAAATTTAAAAGTAGATTTAAACAAGCATCTTTTTCTTTTTCAGAATAAGAATTAATAGAATTAGAAATAATATTTTTTATTCTATTTCTTTTTTGTTTATATGATGTATAAATACCATAAGCAAATTCTGCATTATCTTCGAAAAGTGAATTTGCCCAAGGAACTAAATATGGTGTTGATGGAAAACTACCTCCGTAAATACTTGAACATCCTGTAGCATTAGCAATAACTAATTTTTCTCCAACAATTTGAGTTAATAATTTAATATATGGAGTTTCACCACAACCAGCACAAGCACCAGAAAATTCAAATAATGGTTTTGTTAAAGATACTCCTTTTATAGTGTTTTTTGGATATAATACAGGATTTTCATAAGTATTAAATAATTCATCAGTTGGAGTAACATTTGTTTCTAAAGTAAGAGCTTTAGTAGGACAAACTCCTACGCATAAACCACACCCAGTACAATCTTTATTACTAATACCTACAAAATAATTATATTCATCATTTCCTAAAAGAGGTTTACCAACTGATTTATCTTTAGTAATAAATGGTCTTATTACACTATGAGGACAAACTATATTACATGCTCCACATTCAATACATTTTTCTATATTCCATTTTGGAGTAAGCATAGAAACATCTCTTTTTTCATATTTAGATAGTCCACATTTAATTCCACCATTACTAAACATTTTAACTTCACTAGTAGAAAGGTTTTCTCCTTTTCGATTATTTATTAAAGTATAAATATCTTTTTCTTCATTTTCCTCTTTTGCAAAACTATCTATTATTTTTACATCTTTTATTTCATTTAATGATGCATTTATAGCATTAATATTATTATTAACAACATCCTCACCTTTAGTCATAAAGGCTTTTTTAACAGAATTAACAACCATTTCTTTAGCATTTGGTACATTTAATAGATTAAGTATATTTACTTCCATAATCTTGCTTATTTTGCCATTTAAATGATTTTCATAAGCAATCCTTTGTGCATTAATTATTTTTACATTTATATTTTTAGATATAATTTCTTTTTTTATAGAACTACTTAAATAATCATTTAATTCTTTTTCATTTTTAATAGTATTTATTAAAAGAATTCCATTATCTTTTATACCAGAAAGCATATCATATCTTTCAAAATAAACATCTTTTGTTACGACTACTAAAGTAGGGCTAGTTACATAAAAAGGTGCATTAATACTATTATCTGACATTCTTAAATGAGATATAGTTACTCCACCACTTTTTTTAGAATCATATTCAAAATAACCTTCGACATATTTTCCTAAACTTTCATGTAATAATGTAAGCATATTTTTTGAGGCACTTACCATTCCATCTGAACCAAAACCATATATTTTAAATTCTTCATAATTATTAGATAATTTATAATTAGTTTTTGGTAAACTTAAATGAGTTAAATCATCATTTATACCAATTGTAAAACTATTTTGAGGTTTACTTTCTAAACTATCATAAACACTTTTTATATCACTAGGACTAGTATTTTTACTAGATAGTCCATATCTTCCCCCGACAATCTCAATATTTTTATCTTTTAACGAAGATAATACATCTAAATAAAGTGGTTCACCAATACTTCCAGATTCTTTAGTCCTATCCAATACAGCAATTTTTTGAACGCTTTTAGGAAGTACTTGCTCTAAATATTTTTTACTAAATGGTCTATATAAATGAACCTCAATTAAGCCATAATCATTATTACCATTTTTTATTTCATTATCAATTACAAGTTTAATAGTGTCATTTACACTACCCATTGCAATAATTATATATTTAGCATTTTCCCTTCCATAGTAATTAAATGGTTTATAACTAGTTCCCATTATTTCATTAATGTTAGTCATATATTCATTAACAATATCTGGCATTTTATCATATAATTCATTTCTACATTCAGTTATTTGAAAATATACATCCTCAGTTTGACTTGTTCCATAATTTAAATCTGAAAGTAATGCTCTTTTCTTAAAACTTTCTAAAGCATTTTTATCTACCAAAGGAAGTAGTTTTTCTTCGGGTAATTCTTTTATTGTATTAAGTTCATGACTTGTTCTAAAACCATCAAAAAAGTGTATAAAAGGAAGACTTCCCTTTATCGCAGATAAATGTGCTACTGCCGCAAGGTTTTGAGCATCATAAACATTACTACTTGCAAGCATGCAGCATCCTGTCATTCTCGCAGAATATATATCACTATGATCACCAAATATTGAAAGAGCATGTGTTGCAATACTTCTTGCAGCAACATGAATTACTCCAGGAAGACATTCTCCTGCTATTTTATATAGATTCGGAATCATTAATAGTAATCCTTGACTTGCTGTATAAGTAGATGCTAAACTTCCAGATAATAATGCTCCATGAAGTGCACCAGCTGCTCCAAGTTCTGATTCCATTTCTACCACAGTAGGTTTATCATTAAATATATTTTTTTTATCAGTATGAGTTAAGTAATCAATATTTTCAGCCATCGGTGAGGATGGTGTAATTGGATATATTGAACATATCTCACTAAACAAATATGCTACACTACTACATGCTTTATTTCCATCAACTATTTTCATTTTTCTATCACCACTTTAATTATATAAAAAAAACTAGCATTTTACTAGTAAATTTTAAAAATCAATTATGTATTACAACTTTATTTTTTTCTAAATATATTATTATTACTAGTCAATTTTTAAGACTTTTGCTAGTCATTTTTTAAGACTTTTGCTAGTCAATTTTTAAAAATTAATTATGTACTACAACTTTATTTTTTCCTAAATATATATAAGGTATATTATTACTATCAAAGTATTTAATAATACTCTTATAATTAAATATATCAATTAATTTACCAAAAATATTATTAATTAAATCAATATTAATATTACTTTTAATTATTACTTCTTTTTTAATATTATCATAATATTTTAAAATTACATTTTTATATTTTTTACATAAAAATTTATAATCGTTAACTATATTAGAGTATTCCTTTTCTAAATAACCACGATAACTAATTTTGCTTAAATAATATCTTTTAAAATCATTATTAATTAAATAATTTAATTTCTTATTAATAGATTTATATGTCTTACTACGAGGTCTATATATTAACTTATTATTTTTTAAATAATATGTTCTTCCTAAAAATGTAAAAGAATTATTTAACTTATAAATATTACTTTTATGATTAATAGTTAGTTTATATTCATTAAATTTATCTTCTAATAAAATATATATTTTCTTAAGAAATATTTTATCATTTGATAATATCAAATAATCATCCATATAATGTAAAAAGCATTTACAACCTAATTCTCTTTTTATAAAATTATCTATTTCTGATAAATAAAAGACAGCCATTATTTGAGAACATACATTTCCAATTGATAAACCTTTACCATTTTTATAATATGGAAGTTCCTCAATACTTTTTATTAAATATGCTTTTTCTTTATCAGAAATATTTTTTGATTTAATATTTTTTATTTCAATTTTCTTTAATCTTAAAATATCTTTATTTATGTATTCTCCATTTGTTTGATTAATTATTCTAGTTAATAAATTAATTACATCCTTATTTTTAATTTTCTTTTTAAGCATATTTAATAAAATATTATGGTCTATATTATAAAAGTATTTTTTTATATCTATTTTTAAAACATAAACATTACCATTAACTTTCAAAGTATTAGCATATTTTTCAAAATAATAATATGCTTTTTTAGCACCATAACCCTTTCTTGTTGCAACATTTTGCTCTATTAAATATGGTGATAAAGCAGGTATTAATATCTTATATGCAATTAAATGATTTACTATTTTATCATTCATTTGATCACTCATTATAATTCTAAATTTTGGATCTTTTATTATAAAGATATTATATTTAGAAAATCTATAAGTATTATTTTTTAAATCATTTAAAATATCAGTTATATTTGAATATAAAAAAAATGAAAAGTTAGCTTTTTTAAATTTAGAACGACAACTTTTACATACACTTTTATATGATTCATATAAATTATTATATGTAAATATTTCATTTAAATCAAAATTTTTTCTTTTCATTTATTTCTCCTTTAAGGGGGACTACTAAAAAGTAAAGTTTCGTTTTCACTACTAAGTACAGATTTTTCATCACACCCATTTTTAGGGAATAATCCCAAGGAAAAAGCTTGTTTCCTATCTCTAATTTGCAAAATGCATATACATTCATAAAGTATCCTTTGTGTAAAATTGCATCTTATGTTAGGAAAATACGGGACGGGCACCATTATTATTATTCACATTATTATTGTCAATATTGCCTGAAGAATTTACATTAAACTCATTAGCATTAGAATTATCACTATTGAAATTATTAGGCGAACCGGACCAAGGCAGCTTTTCCCTATAACTAATTTATTTAAATTTAAATATAATTTATTATAATCATTTCTCATTAATTCTAAATCATCATTACTAACAATATTATAACTTAATAAGAAATTTAATATAAATAAAATATATTTAACACTTACTTTTAGTTCTATTAAATCTTTATCAGAACTAAAGCAAATATTACTAATTTTATTTTGCTCAACTATTAATCTTTTAAATAACATAGATTTATCTTTAGGTATATTAGATATTACTTTAAATAAATCTTCATAACATTTTTCTAAATAATATTTCACTTTTCTTTAATCCATCCCATTAATAGTTTCTTTTCATCATTTATTATATTTAGAAAAGCGTGAACTCTTTTTATTCTTACATATCTTCGCTTACCAATTAAGCCAATTATTAAGTCTAAAGTACTAATATTAACTAAACACTCTTTTTGATATTTTTTTCTTATTCTATCATTATCATAATTTATATTTGCACGATATATGTTATGAATAAGTTCATATAGTTCATTTTCTAAACTATTTCTAAATGTATTACCTTTTCCCTTTAAAGAATTTAATACATATCTAAAAGAATAATCATAAAGTTCATTAGCCTTATTTATTACAACAAAATTAGTATTCATTTTACCTTTCTATATGACTTTTAAGTCATAATATACACCCCATAAAGGGGTGTAACTGTTTATTTATTTTTAACCTTCGTATAAAGTATCTCAATCACATCAAATTTTGTTCGCCGAGGCTCGAAGAGTCGAGCCTCGATTATTTAGATTTTTCGGTATTTCTCTATAGCTTAACTTACTGTGTATGGCTTTGAATATGTTCCATTGCCTGATAACTTGGCTTTAGAGGATAGAGAAACGACGGGACGGGCACCACCATTATCATCCGCATTACTACTGCCAATACCGCCTGAAGAATAGACACTAAACCCACGAGCAAGAGAAAAATCACTATAGAAAGAATCAGGCGAACCGGACCAATAATATTGGTTTGTATACAAGTAATAAGAACTATTTGTATTGCTAGAACCATATACTCCTCCTGCCATTGCTACTTCATCTGCTGTTATTAAGCCTACTGGGTAAGTTAATGCTTTATTTCCTATACTACTTTTCCTTGAAGTGAATTTATCACTTGCTGTTGGACATTTTAATTGTGGACTTTTATTTGTTACTAATCTTACATATGCTCCATAGTAATATGTTGTACTCATACTTCCACTTATTTCTCCTGGTGTTCCGCTACTACTTGTTGTGGCACTCCTATCATTGCAGAATATTTGGTCTTGTGATACTAGTTCTTTTGTTGTCGCATCTGTTTCTAATGTTGTTGTTTTATACCAATTATCTATTGCTGTTTTTATTGTACTTGAGGTGCTATTGCCATGTTGCTGACCTTCTGTAAACATATATCCTACATATGATGGATTTTTATAACTACTATTAAACTTAAAAGTATTTGTATTGTCTACTGTGATTCGTGTTCCTGTTCCGGTCATTACTACTTTAGTACTTTCAGTTGGAGCGGTTGTTCCTGAATATATCATCCTTATTGAACCATCTCCGTTTATTCTGATTATTCTCCAGTATATATCTTTATCTCCTTCTTTGCCAAATTTTACCCAGTTATTATCTACGGCTCCTCTATAATAATAAGATTTCATACCAGTTGTTGCAGTATAATCATCTTCTTTTGCATACATACCTTTATCACTTGTGGTTGATGCATTTGCAAAAGTACTATCAGGAAGTTCTGTAATATTATCCTTTCCACCATAATCTTTTAATAATGTTATATATGCTGGTTCACTTGTACTACAACTATGATTTGTTACATAAATTTTACCTGTAAAAGCTTTTCCCTCGATTGATGTCTGAGGAATAGTTAAGTTATAATATTTTCCTGTTATTGATATATTTTGAGTAGTAAGAGAACCATTACTTGATATTGTTGCTCCACTTACTAGAGTTCTTTTTACTCCACTCCAATTTGAATCATAATCAAAGTTCTTTTCACTTGCAAAGTTATTTGTTCCAGTTACTCCACTTACTTGTAATGTGATTTCTTTATCACCATTTTTTGTAGTTGGACTTTTACCATACACATTACTTCCTGCATCATATTCATAAACTATGTCATATGTACATGTTGTAAGAAGGTTTGCTGCACCAGTTAAATTTACTGTTAGTGTTGCTGTATTTGTTGCTGCTGGAGTTTCATTGTCTGCTGCTGTTTGACTCATATTTGCCGCAGGGACTTGTAAATTAAGTTGTGTTGCACTTGAAATAAATGTTGCATCTCCAGGAGAAACTGCATTAATATTTACTGCTACATTATTATTTAAATTTACATCAAATGAACCAAAATAGGCAAATGATGCTGTTATTACAATAAATAATAAAAGAATACTTGCAAATACTCCCATTATTTTTACATTAATATTTTTTTCCATACAAAATCTCTCCTTTATTTTATCTATAATAATTTAATCATTATTTTGATATATTTTCAAGTATGTCAATTAAAAAAAAACTAGCATTTACTAGTTTAATTTATCTTCGATTTCCATAAGACGATTATATTTACAAATTCTTTCGCCTCTTGAAACAGAACCTGTTTTGATAAAATCAAGATTTAGTCCTACACCTAAGTCCGCAATAAAGGTATCCATTGTTTCACCACTTCGATGAGAAATAATTGTTTTATACCCATTTTTCTTTGCGGTATAAATAGTATCTAAAAATTCAGTTACACTACCAACTTGATTAGCTTTAAGAAGTATTGCATTTCCAGCGCCAAGTTCTATACCTTTTTCTAAATATTTTTTTTGAGATACAAATAAATCATCACCAACAATCATTATTTTACCATTAAAATATTTAGTTAATTTACTAAAACTTTCATAATCATTTTCTTCGAAAGGATCTTCAATACTTATAATTGGATATTTTTTTATTAAATCTACATAATAATCAAATAATTCATCCTTTGACAACTTTTTACCATCGACTAAATAGCTATTTCCATCATATAGTTCTGATGCTGCAACATCAAGTGCAAAAAATACATCAGTTCCTGGAGTATAACCACTTTCCGTAATAGCCTTTACTAAAATCATTAATGCTTCTTCATTATTTTTTAAATCTGGTGCAAATCCACCTTCATCACCAACACCTGTTGATAAATGATAACCCTTTAAAATAGATTTTAAAGTATTAAATATTTCACTTGCACATCTAATTCTTTCTTTTTCCTCTTTTTGAACAGGAACAAGCATAAACTCTTGAATATCTAAATTATTATCAGCGTGTTTTCCACCGTTAATAACATTAATCATTGGTACAGGCATATTAAATTTACCAGTACTAACAAACTCAAATAATTCTTTACCTTCGAGTTTTGCTAAACATTTTAAAGCACATAGTGATACCCCTAAAATAGCATTAGCTCCAAGTTTAGATTTATTTTCAGTTCCATCAAGTTCAAGCATCTTTTTATCAACATTTTTAATATTTAAATCCATATTATAAAGTGCTGGGAATATTATTTCATTAACATTTCTTACAGCCTTTAAAACACCTTTACCATGATATCTTTCATCATTATCACGAAGTTCTAACGCTTCCTTACTTCCTGTTGAGGCTCCAGAGGGAACTGAAGATGTACTTTCTACTCCATTTTCTAGGACCATTGTTACCTCTAAAGTGGGATTTGATCTACTATCAAGAATTTCTCTTGCTTTTATTTCTTTTATTTTCATAATTACCTACCAAAATATCTTTGTTATCTCATTTGCTCTTTTCTTAAGAAGTACTAAATCTGTTATATCAAGAATACTTGAAAGCACTAAAAATGTTCCAATTACTTGAGTAACTGTAAGTGCGGAAAATGGATTTGATAATACTAATATTCCAAATACCATAAGCATTACTCCAATTACAAAAGTAATTAACCAAGATGAATCATCACCTATTTTAAACCATACACCATAAGTTACTTTATTTGCTCCGAATACAATTAAATATAATCCTAAACAAATTGTTAAAAATGATGTAACTGAAAATGGAACTAATATAATAATTGCTCCGATTAAAACAAGTATTATTCCAAAAAGTAAATTAAGTGAATAAAGTTTTGCACCATTTCTTGTTATAAACTTATAAATTGTATTAATACCTGAAAGTGCAAATAAAGCGCCAGTTATAACACCAATTAACTTATTAGACATTTCTGGCATAAATATAAGTACTGCTCCAATTAAAGCAATAACAATTGAAGTTACTATAGACATCATAATAAATTTATTAAATCTATCACTTATTGTCTCTCTAACTATTCTTCCCATATTTTTTTCACATCCTAACATATATATTATAATAATTTTTTTTACTAATTGCAATTATTTATTTTTAATGATATAATAATCTCTTTAAAAAAGGAGGATAAATATGCAAATAAGAACAATTACTTTAAAAGAATTTCAAGATTTTTCTGAAAACTGGGAACATCAAAATTTTCATCAAAGTATTAGTTATGCTCTTTTAAAAAGTGAAGAGGGCTATGAATATGAAATGATTGGCTATTTTGATGGTGATTCAATAGTTGCTAGTGCTCTTGTACTTGTTCAAATGATTAATAGTTATCTATATGCGTATGTCCCCGAAGGCTTTTTAATTGATTATAAAAATGAAAATTTACTTAATAATTTTACTAAAGATTTAATAAACTTCTATAAAAAAGAGGGTATTGCTTTTATAAGAATAAATCCTACAATACCTATTTCTAAAATAGATAATAAAACAAAAAATCCTATATATAATGATAACTATCGTATAATAGAAATATTAAATAGATGTGGTTATATAAAAATAGATACCTCTAAAGTATTTACTTCAATATTACCTACTTATGAAGCAATTGTAAATTTAGATAATTTTAATATAAATAATTTAAATAAAAATGTTAGAAATAAAATTAGAAAATGTGAAAGAAAAGGTTTAATTATAGAAAAATCTGATGCACTAAGTATGGATAAATTATATGAATTTATTAAAAATAAAATACATAAAGATATGTTTCATTATAGTGATTATTATAATATTTTTAATAAAGAAAATGCTATTGATTACTTTTTAGTTAAAATAGATAATGAAAGTTTAGCAATAAATAGTCAAAAAGCTTATGAAGAAGAAAAAGAAAAAAATGAACTTTTAAGTAAAAAACTTCTTAAAGTACCAAGTGAAAGAAATATTAATAAAAAGATGAATTCTGATAAAGCACTTCTTTGTTTAAAAGAGGATATTCTTCTTTCAAATAAATATCTTGCTAATAATGAAGATAATTATATAGCAGGAGCTCTTGTTATAAAATGTAAAGATAAAATATCTATTTTAGTAAGTGGTTATGATAAAAAATATCAATCATTTTCACCAAATTATTTCTTATTTTATAAAATATTAATGAACTATAAAAATAATTATAAGTTTGCCTCTTTAGGGGGTATCTCTGGTAACTTTTCAAAAGATAGTAAATATTATGGTCTTGATAATTTTAAAATGGGATTTAAACCTGATATATATGAATATATTGGAGAATTTGATTTAATATTAAATAAAATAAATTATTATTTCTTAAATAAAAAGAATTTAGTAGAAAAAGAATTTCAAAAAAATAAGTATCTAAAATAACAGATACTTATTTTTGTAATAATAAATAAAGTTTTAAATATATAGAAATATCTTCATTATTATTTAATAAAATATTATATAAATCTATAGTTCTAATTCCCATTTTATATGCAATATCTACCATATTTATTTTATTACTAGCAATTAGTTTTAAACATCTATTAGATATATTAGTTATAAAATCATTTTTTTCTTTCATTAGTTTCTCCATAAATTACTTCATTTATTAATTTTTTATTTTTATTTATAAAATTAAAAGTTAAATCAATTATATTATTTTTATTACCAAAGGCTAATATATATATATTATTATTATGTTCAATAAATGTTAGTGCTTGCTCACCCAAAGTATTAACTCTTATTATATAATTACTATCTATATTAACCTTTACTGGTTCAATACCTTTTTTATAGTCTAAATTACCCATCTGGAGTTTATTTAATAGTTCTATTGGTATATTTATATCTGTTAAGTTAATAACTTCATTAGGCATCTCAAAAACGTTTTCTTTAGGAATAATTTTTTTACATTCTTCATAAATATCATACATACTATCAAGTAATTTAGTTATATCTTCATCCGAGGATATATTAGAGTTAATCATTATATCTAACTTTCTTTCAAGTGTTTGTAAAACAGTTAATAAAGTAATAAAATTAACTTCAGGGTACATAGCATTATCAAAATCTAAATATGGTTTTGCAAGTGATAATATACTTACTACTGCTTCATTATTTAAATAATCTTTATATAATAATTCATTACTTTTAATAAATGCTATTATAGAAATATATTTTTCATTATGAAGAATATTATCTTTTACTTTATTATCTCTTTTTGGAAGCTCAACTTTAGAAAGAGATGCATCAAAATTATTCTCAACAGGTTTTCTTTTATTAGGTTTATAATTAGATAAAACTATATTTATTTCACTAATAGAAAATTTATGTTTCATCATAAATTTAGTTATAAATGAATAATCAAGTGATCCATTATCAAAATCCTCTTTTAGATCAGATAGTTCATAATATCTTTTATCAACATTTTCAAAAATAGAACTATTTAATATCGTTGATATAATAGAATCATATAGTGAAAATTCATAATAATCTTTTTCTGTTAAATTTTTACCCTCTATAATTAAATTTCTAAAATCACTTTTAAAGTATTTATTATTTTCAGGATAGTCTAAAAGAGGATATAATTTTTTTATATCCATCGAAGAAGTAAAATTTTTTAATATACCTAAAAAATTTAATTCAGATAAAATCTCTTTATAATACTCTAATAAATAATTATTAAATTTGTCCATTGTGTTTGTCATATACTACTCTACCCTAGATAATTTTAACATAATATAATTAAAGTTGCAAATAAAAAAACCACGAAATTAATCGTGATTTTTAGTTATTCCTTATTTTAAAATTTCAGAAACAACACCGGCACCAACAGTTCTTCCACCTTCACGGATAGAGAATTTAGTACCTTTTTCAAGAGCTACTGGAGCAATTAGTTCAACAGTCATGTCAACTTTATCGCCAGGCATAACCATTTCAACACCAGCAGGTAATTCAATAACACCTGTTACGTCAGTAGTTCTGAAATAGAATTGTGGTCTATAATTTGAGAAGAATGGAGTATGTCTTCCGCCTTCTTCTTTAGATAGAACATAAACACTTGCAGTGAATTTTGTATGAGGTGTAACGCTTCCTGGTTTAGCTAAAACTTGTCCACGTTCAACATCATCTCTAGAAATACCACGAAGTAAAACTCCAGCATTATCTCCAGCTTCAGCAAAGTCTAATGTTTTTCTAAACATTTCAATACCAGTTACAACTGATTTTTGAGTAGGTCTTAAACCAACGATTTCAACTTCGTCATTAAGTTTAAGAATACCTCTTTCAACACGACCAGTAACAACTGTACCACGTCCTGAAATAGTAAATACGTCTTCAATACTCATTAAGAATGGTTTTTCAGTATCTCTTACTGGTGATGGAATATATTCATCAACAGCAGCCATAAGGTCACGGATACTCTTTTCAGCTTCAGGGTCTCCTTCAAGAGCTTTAAGAGCTGAACCTCTTATGATAGGACATTCAGTGTCGTAATCATATTCTCCTAATAATTCTCTGATTTCCATTTCTACTAAATCAAGTAATTCTGGATCATCAACTTGATCACATTTGTTCATGAAAACAACAATTTTAGGTACTCCAACTTGTCTAGCAAGTAAGATATGCTCTCTTGTTTGAGGCATAGGACCATCTGCAGCTGATACTACTAGAATAGCACCATCCATTTGAGCTGCACCAGTAATCATGTTTTTTACGTAGTCAGCATGTCCTGGACAGTCAACGTGAGCATAGTGACGTTTTGCAGTCTCATACTCAACGTGTGCAGTATTAATAGTAATACCTCTTTCTCTTTCTTCTGGAGCTTTATCGATATCTGCATAATCAACAAATTTTCCAAAGTATTTAGTGATCGCAGCAGTTAATGTAGTTTTACCATGGTCTACGTGTCCAATAGTACCAATATTAACGTGTTCTTTTGAACGATCAAATTTTTCTCTTGCCATATAATATTTTCCTCCTTTTCTACTATTATATTTTATCTAATGCTTGAAAAAATTTCAAGTATTATTCTTAATTAACGCTGTTTTTCTTAATAATATCTTCAGCGATTGATTTTGGAACCTCTTCATAGTGGTCCATAAACATTGTAAATGTTCCTCTACCTTGAGTATTACTTCTTAAAGAAGTTGCATAACCAAACATTTCAGCAAGTGGAACCATTGCAACTATTGAAAGCGCATTTCCTCTTGATTCATTACCCATTGGTTTACCTCTTCTTGAAGTTAAGTCACCCATAACATTTCCTAAATATTCTTCAGGAACTACTACTTCAACCTTCATTATAGGTTCAAGAAGTACAGGTTTACATTTATTTTTTGCTTCTTTTAAAGCTAGTGATGCAGCAACTTTGAAAGCCATTTCTGATGAGTCTACATCATGGTATGAACCATCAAATAATGTTGCCTTAACATCTACCATTGGATAACCAGCAAGGATACCACCAGCCATAGCCTCTTGTAATCCTTTATCTGTAACTGGAATATATTCTCTTGGAACTACTCCACCAACGATAGCATCAACAAATTCATAACCTTTACCAGGATTTGGTTCAAATCTAACCCAAACATGTCCATATTGTCCACGTCCACCTGATTGTTTAATGTATTTACCTTCACATTCACCCATTTGAGTAAGTGTTTCACGGTAAGCAACTTGTGGTTTACCAACATTACAATCAACGTTAAATTCTCTTCTCATTCTTTCAACAAGAACGTCTAAGTGAAGTTCACCCATTCCTGAAATAACTGTTTGACCAGTTTCATGATCAGTATGATATTTAAATGATGGATCTTCACCAGCAAGTTTAGATAACGCAGTTGCCATCTTATCTTGATCTGCTTTACTCTTAGGTTCAATAGCAAGGTCAATAACTGGTTCTGGAATTTCCATACCTTTTAAAATAACTGGATTTTTTTCATCGCATAGAGTATCTGCAGTAGTAGTATCTTTTAAACCTACAGCAGCGGCAATTTCACCTGCATAAACACAATCAATTTCTTTTCTTGTATTTGCATGCATTTGTAAAATACGACCAACTCTTTCTTTTTCACCTTTTGTTGAATTTAGTACATAACTACCACTTGAAAGTTTACCAGAATAAACTCTAAAGAAAGTTAGTGTTCCAACAAATGGATCTGTCATAACTTTAAATGCTAAAGCAGTAAATGGTTCATTATCATCTGCTTTTCTTAATACATCATTACCATTTTTATCTACACATTCAGCAGCACCAATATCAAGTGGGCTTGGTAAATAATCAATAACAGCATCAAGAGCAAATTTAATACCCATATTAGCTTTTGCACTACCTACAGTAACTGGGAAGAATTTAACTGCTAAAGTTCCTTTTCTTATTGCTCTTTTTACAAGATCAACAGAAACTTCTTCACCCTCTAGGTATTTTTCCATTAGTTCATCATCAAATTCAGCAACTGCTTCAATAAGGTCAGTTCTTTTTTCTTCGATGAAATCTTTCATATCTTCAGGAACATCTGTTTCTGTATATTTTTCATCTGCTGAACCATCATACATTAATGCCTTACGATTTAAAATATCAATAATACCTTTAAAATTAGATTCTGCTCCAATTGGCCATGCAATAGGTTTTGCATTAACACCAAGTCTTTTCTTAATTGTTTCAAGACTATATTCATAATCAGCACCTAATTTATCCATCTTGTTAGCAAAAACAAGACGAGGTACATTAAATTCAGTAGCTTGTCTCCAAACTGTTTCAGTTTGAGGTTCTACACCATTTTGAGCATCAAGTACAGTAACTGCACCATCAAGTACTCTTAAACTTCTTTCAACTTCAATTGTGAAGTCTACGTGACCTGGAGTATCAATAATATTAAGTCTATAACCTTTCCAATGTGCTGTTGTTGCAGCGGAAGTAATTGTTATACCTCTTTCTTTTTCTTGATCCATCCAGTCCATTTGGCTCTCACCATCGTGAGTTTCACCAATTTTATGAATTTTACCAGTATGATATAAAACTCTTTCTGTAAATGTTGTTTTACCAGCATCTATGTGAGCCATTATACCAATATTTCTAGTTTTATCTAATGAAACGTCTCTTGCCATAAATGCCTACCATCTATAGTGAGCAAATGCTTTATTAGCCTCTGCCATCTTATGAGTATCTTCTCTTTTTTTAACGGCTCCACCAACACCTTTTGCAGCGTCCATGATTTCATTAGCTAAATTTACAGCCATGCCCTTTCCGTTTCTAAGTTTTGCATAATTAACAAGCCAACGAAGTGCTAACGCTTGACTTCTATCGTCAGAAATTTCGATTGGAACTTGGTAATTACTTCCACCAACTCTTCTTGATTTAACTTCAAGAGCTGGTCTAATATTTTCTAATGCTTTGTTATATACTTCAATTGGTTCTTCTTTAGTAGTTTTCTTAATTATATCAAATGCATCATATACAATAGTTTGAGCTGTTCCTTTTTTTCCGTCTTTCATAATAGTATTAACAAGTCTTGTTACTACTTTTGAATTATAAACAGAATCTGGAAGAACATCTCTTTTTACTGCTCTTCTTTTACGCATACTTTTTTCTCCTTCTTTCTATTTATTATTTTTTCTTTGTACCGTATTTACTTCTACCTTGTTTACGGTCTTCAACTCCACGAGTATCTAGTGTACCACGAACAATGTGATATCTAACACCGATTAGGTCTTTAACACGACCACCACGAACTAGTACTACGCTGTGTTCTTGTAAGTTATGTCCTTCACCTGGAATATATGCATCGATTTCTTTACCGTTAGATAATCTAACACGAGCATATTTTCTTAAAGCTGAGTTTGGTTTTTTAGGTGTTTTAGTACCTACTCTTGTACAAACTCCTCTTTTTTGTGGACTCATATCGTTAGTTTGTTTTCTTTCAATAGTATTAAATCCTACGTTTAGAACTGGACTTTTACTTTTTCTAGTTTTTTTACCACGATTTTTCTTAACAAGTTGATTAATTGTTGGCATTTAATTTTTCCTCCTTCCATTAACACACACCCTGGTGTATCAAATTACCTATTAAATTAGGTTCTACTTAAATAGAACCCAACAAAAATGCATAATTAATATATCAAAAAAATATGTGATTTGTCAATAAAAAAGTGACATTTTTTACATATTATCCTATAGAATTATATAATACATATATATAATAAGCCGCTATAAGTAAAAAAATTAACAAACATGCACTTATTATAAGCATAGTATTTAAACCCCATCCTTTATTATTTAATTTCATTTGTTCCTTTCTAAATCTCTATCAAAAGATGTAAAAAACATAGTAAACTCTCTTGCATCAACAATTTTTGTATTTTTTAAATAATATTCTTTATATTTATAAAATAAGCCATAACATACTTTAGCATCTTCTTTATCATTTTCACTAATATTTTTACTATTTAAACATACTAATGGCGTTTTATCAGTTTTAACACGATAATATTCATATATTGTAAAAGAAAACAAACATATAAAAACAATCATTACTATTAATAATATTTTCTTTATTAATTTTACTTTCTTTACTACTTTTTCATTGCTATCATATTCCATAACTATCAACCACCATATTAAGTATATGATATTTTAAGAATTTTTTCAATATAATAAAAAAAGCCATAAGGCTTTTTAAATTACGCTAGTTCTACTTCAGCGCCAGCTTCAGTTAATTGAGCTTTAATTGCTTCAGCATCAGCAGCAGGAATATTTTCTTTAATATTTCCACCTTTATCAGCTAAACCTTTTGCTTCAACTAATCCTAAACCAGTAAGTTCTTTAATGATCTTAATAACTGCAATTTTGTTTCCACCAGCATTTTTAAGTACAACTGTTTTAGTACTTGGTCCTTCTTCTTTTGCTTCAACAGGTGCAGCAGCAACAGCTACAGCAGAAGGGTCAACACCAAATTCTTCTTTCATTGCATCAACTAATTCTTTAACTTCAAGAATAGTCATTTCTTTTAATGAACTAATAAATTCATCTCTTGTTAATTTTGCCATTAATTTTCCTCTCCTTCCATTTTTTCGGCATAAAGATTAAGTGCAATACTTAAATCTTTTACATAAGCAATCATTCCACTTGCAAGCATTGTTAATAGTCCTTCTCTTGATGGAATTGATGCATATTCTTTAATTACATTCTTATCTGCAACTTTACCACTTATAACACCAACACGAATGTCTAGTTTATTATGATCTTTTGCATATTTAGAAATAATCTTAATTGGTTCTAATAAATCAGTACCAAATAAAATAGCATTAGGTCCTTCAAGGAATTCATCGATATTAATATCAAGACTATCACAAGCAAGTTTTAACATAGTATTTTTATATACTCTAACTTCACTATTAACTTCTTTTAATTGATTACGAAGTTCAGTAAGTTCGCTTACAGTAAGTCCTTGATATGCAAAAATAATTACTGATTCACTATTTTTAATCTTATCAACGATTTCGCTTACAATTTGCTTTTTTTCATTTAGAATTTTTTCGCTTGCCATTTTTCCTCCTTATTTATTTTTAGAAAAAACTTCCCATGGGGAAGCTTTAAAAGATAACTTTCCCCTCGGTAGGAAATTAAGCCTTTTGGGCGCCTACTGTCTTTGGCTCTCGTTTTTTCTAATTGCTATTATAATACACTTTTAACTAAAAGTCAAAAGAATTTTTATCTACTTTAATTCCAGGACCCATTGTAGATGAAATACTAATTCCTTGTACAAAAGTTCCTTTTACTGAAGTAGGTTTACTTTTAGATATAGTGGATACAACATATTTTAAATTTTCAAGTAATGCTGTTTCAGTAAATGATGCTTTACCAATAATAGTATGAATATTACCATAACTATCAGTTCTATATTCAACCATACCTTTTTTGATATCATTTATTACTGTATCAACTTTTGGAGTAACTGTACCAGTTTTAGGATTTGGCATTAAACCTCTTGGTCCTAAAATGTTACCAATTTTTCCAACTTCAGGCATCATTTCTGGTGTAGCAACGATAATATCAAAATCAAACCAATTTTCAGTTTTAATTTTGTCAATTAAATCTTTGTCACCAACATAGTCAGCACCTAACTCTTTTGCTACTTTAGCTTGTTCACCTTTAGCAAGTACTAAAATCTTTTTAGATTTTCCACTTCCGTTTGGTAATACAAGTGATCCACGAAGCATTTGATCTGCTTTTTTAGGATCTACATTAAGTTTAATAGCAACATCAATAGTACTATCAAACTTAGTAACATTAGTTTCTTTTACAAGTTTAACTGCATCTGTAGCGCTGTAAAGAGTATTCTTTTCAACTTTTTTTGATGCTTCCACATATTTTTTTCCAAACTTTCTCATTTTTTTCCTCCTAACTGTGGTTTATTAGCGGATTATTAAATAATATAAAATTATTCTTGATTATTTTCTTCTTCGTTATTTTTTTCGTTAATAACTTCAACATTTGATGCATCATGTTCATTTTGTGCTTCAGCTTCCATTTCTGCAAGCATTTCATCACGTTTTGCTCTTTCAGCTTCTTCAGCTTTTGCTTCTGCAGCTTGTTCAGCAAGTTCAGCATCATTTACACCTTTAACTGCAATACCCATGTTTCTAGCTGTACCTTCAATAATTTTCATTGCACTTTCAATATCGTATGCATTTAAATCTGGAAGTTTTGTTTCAGCTATTTTTCTTAAATCTTCCTTACTAATAGTAGCAACTATTTCATTAGCTCCCTTACTACTAGCTTTTTGTAATTTAGCAGCCTTCTTTAATAAGAATGCAGCAGGTGGAGTTTTAAGAACGAATGTAAATGAACGATCATCATAAATTGATATTTCACAAGGAACTACATCGCCCATTTTATCACGAGTTGCTTCATTAAACTTTGAACAAAAATCTTGTAAATTAACTCCTGCAGGTCCTAAAACAGTTCCAACTGGTGGAGCTGGTGTAGCTTTTCCTGCTTCAAGTTGTAATTTAATTTTCTTTACGACTTCTTTTGCCACGAAAAACACCTCCTATAAATATTATTCGAGTAAGTGGTATGGGCATCCGCTTTCCCCTCCACTTAAGCAATAAATCAATTGCTACCAATGATAATACCATATAATCCACAGTTTTACAAGCAAAATGTGTCACTTTTTCCACAAAAAAGGTTTACTTTTACTCCAAAATTAAAAATAACTGCATTAAATAAAAATATATTGACACTTTTATAAAAAAATAATAAAAAAATTATTGGTATAATTTGCATTTTATGGTATCATATAATAGAAGGTAGATGATTATGGGAAAATTTTTTAATGGAAATGTAAAAACTTCGAAATCAACAATGATTAAAATAGCAATTGTAGCGGTGTGTGCCATACTTATTATAGTAATACTTATTGCACTTAATAATCAGAAAAATCCACAGCGAGCGAATTTAAAACTATATAATAATTTAGATGTAGAAATTAATAGTGAAAAACCAGAAACAATGGATTTCTTCTCAGCATTTGATAATTATGATGTAAATAAAGTAAAAGTAACATATCCCGATGATTTTAGTACAAAAGTTGTTGGAACGTATGAAGTCAAAATTACAATTGAGGGAAAAGAATATACAACAAAAGTTAATGTATATGATGATAAAGCACCAGAACTTGAGGTTAAAGACTTTGAAATAGAGGCTGGTAAAAGATATTATGTTGAGGACTTTGTAGAAAGTTGTTCAGATAATTCTGGGGAAGCTTGTACAATTGAATATTATTCTGATTCAAAAGACCAAGATGGTAATGCAATTGATTATTCAAAATATACTGAAGTTGGAAACTACTTAATTAAAATTATTGCTAAGGATGAAAATGGTAATGTTACTGAACCAAAAAGTGTTAATTTAAAACTAACTGATGCAAGTGGTAATACACCAGAACCTAATCCAAACCCAGATCCAACAGTAGAATGTAAATATGGTGATTTAAGTTATGATGAAAAAATTTATACTCATCCGATTGCTGTTATTGTAGGTGATGAACAAAATAATTGTGCACTTAATCGTGATTTATGGGATAATGATGATGTTCAAAAACCTGTTGTTGAATTATATAAAAGAGATTTAGAAAAATTAAAAACTGATTTTAATAAAATATATGAAACTAAATATCCAAATGGAGCTCATACATATATTTATCAAGACTTTAAAGCAGTATTAAACAAAGAAAACAAAGGACTTGTAGGTTATGCTGTTTATGTTAAACTATATGCCTCAGAGGCTAACTTAAGTATTGATAAGAGTACTGCTGAAAATCTAATCGCTGAATATTATTTAAAAGCAGATGGAAGCAGAGAATATATTCAAAATCCATACAATATAAACTAGTGTAAAAACTAGTTTTTTTGTGGCATAAAAAAAAAGTTCACTAGGAACTATTTTTGTTTTTTTCTTGAGAAATATAC
>CAKOIF010000014.1 GCA_934086485.1 uncultured Bacilli bacterium
AATCTTTTTATCATGTGCAATTAATAATTCAAAACTATTACTATTTTTCATAAAACCACCCGCCGTATATACTATCATATTTTAAGTGTAATGGCAAATCATTGTAAAGTTATTTTTAAAATCTGATTTTTAATGAACTAATATATAAATAAGAGTTATTAAACAGCATACTAAAGATACTAAATAAAATAGTTTTATAATATCCATTTTTGATTAAACACTTTTCCCGTTAATTTATAAGCAAGTGATTTAGACATACACTCCCCCTTATTAAAACCATACTCTGTTAGATTTCTTTCCTCAAAACAAGTATGAACTATTAAATTATTTCTATGCGTACTTTTACTAAAATTTTTGCCTATAGCTTCATAATCATTTTCCGTAAATTCTCTATAGCCAAGATACTTTTCATTTTTTATAACATTTTTATAATTATCAATAAAAGAAACTATAATTTTATCAACATACCCTAAAAGCAAATCACACAACTTATCAAAAGCTTTTATATGATATTCTAAATTATATTTATCACTTATAAAAATTGGATCATATCTTACTACTACATTTTCTTTGCCAATAATTTCTGATATTTTCTTAACTCCATCAATTATTAATTTTTTATCTGGAACATTTGGTTCAATATCATTTTTATAGGGTGTAATTGTTATATGAAATATCATTGGTTTATTTATTCCTTTAATTCTAGGAATGATTGGCAAAGGATTTTTTGTACAAAATAGTATTGCATCAACATTTTCAAATTTAATTCTACTGACCATTTTCGGATTAAAAGGATTCCCCACATCAACAAAGCCAGCTTTTAATCTATTAAAAAACCAATCTGAATAAAATGCAACAACATCTGTTCTTCCACTTACATTTAATATCATATAATTCCTTTCTAGCTATAAAAAAAGAAAAATTAAATTTTTATTAGTTTACTTTCTATATTTTCTTAGTATTCTAAGTGTATTTAATATTGTAAGAAGTGTTACACCAGTATCAGCAAAAACAGCAAACCACATATTAGCATATCCAAATATGCTTAATAATAATATTAATATTTTAATACCCATTGCAAATATTAAATTTTCTTTAATAATATATTTTGTATATTTTGATATATTTATTGCAAGGGGTATTTTCATTAAATCATCACTCATAAGAACAACATCGCTAGCCTCGATTGCACTATCAGTTCCTACTCCACCCATTGAAATACCAATGTCAGCTCGTTTTAATGTTGGAGCATCATTAACGCCATCACCCACAAACACTAGGGTATTTTCATTATTTTTTACTTCTTCATATTTTGTAAACTTTTCCTGTGGAAGCATTTCATAATATATCTCATCAATACCAAGTTTATCACCTATTTTTAATGCAGGTTCTTTTTTATCACCAGTAAACATATATGTTTTTATATTTAGTTCTTTTAATTTTTGTAAAGAATCTTTTGTTTCACTTTTAATACCATCACTAATTTCTATAGTAGCAATATGTTTACCATCAACATTTAAATGTAATGTTCCATCCCAATCACATTTACATACTTTTTTACTACCAATAACAATTTTTTTATCATCAATATCATAAGATATTCCTTTTCCAGTAGTTTCCTTAAAATTTTTAACTTTTGATGTATCGATTTTTTTATTTGTTAATTTTAATATTGATTTAGCAATTGGATGATTTGAAAATGTTTCTCCCATAACAAGATAATTAATAACATCCTTTTTACTATAATCTTTATCATTAATTATTATATCAGTAACATTAAATGTTCCACTTGTTAAAGTACCAGTTTTATCAAATATAATTCCAGTGGTATTTTCTAAATTATCAAGAAAATTACTACCTTTTATTAAAATTCCATTTTTTGAGGCTGCACCAATACCAGTAAAATAAGAAAGTGGTACAGATATTGCTATAGCACAAGGACAAGATATTACTAGGAAAGTTAATGCTCTATAAATACTTTGCGTATAGGTAACACTACTTATAAGTGGTAAAAATATAGCAACTATGAATGCAAGTATTAAAATTATGGGTGTATAAACTTTACTTATTTTAGAAATTGTTGTTTCAGTTTTAGCCTTTTTATCTGTGGCAGTATCTAGTAATTCGAGTATTTTAGAAACAGTTGAATTTTCAAAGGTAGATGTTGCTTTAATAGTAACAATATCACCATTATTAATAGAACCAGAAAGTACTTTATCACCGGTTTTAACTAAAACATTTTCACTTTCTCCAGTAAGTGAGGAAGTATCTAAATAAGTTTTTCCGTTTATAATAGTTCCATCAACTGGAATTTTTTCTCCTTTTCTAATAACTAAAATATCACTTACTTTTACATCTTCAACATTAATAGTTTTTACTTTAGCTCCATCTTGTTTATTAGCATATATACTTTTTATGTCCATTAAATCTTTAATAGATTTTCTTGAATTATTTAAGGCTTTTTCCTCTAAAATCTTACCTATTGTATATAAAACAATAACCATCATACCTTCCATAGCCTCACCTAAAATAAAGGCACCAACACAAGATATTAATATTAAAGCATTTTCATTAATCCCTCCACCATTTTTTATCATTTTGAAAGCATTAATAAAAACTTTATATAAAAGTAAGATGTAAGATATCACTAATAATATTAATTTAAAAGGTTTTACAACATTTAAATAACATCCTAATAAACCAATAATTACCGCAATAATAAGTATGCTTAAATGATATTCTTTTTTTACATTTTCTTCATTTTCACTAATATAAGCCTCCGGTTCAATTTTTTTAATAAGCTTATTAACATCATTTATACTTATTTTTTTTTCTGTTTCATAAGAAATCATCATTGTGTTAAAATTAACTTTAACATTTTTAAAATCTTTATTTTTGTTAAGACTATCTTCAATTTCTCTTGCACAATTTGCACAATCCAAATTATTAATTTTATATCTATATTTATTCATCACTACCTCCGATTTTATGATTAATGTGTTTAATACCTATTTCATATAATGTCTTTATATGTTCATCATCTAAAGTATAATATACTTCTTTGCCAGACCTTCTTGATTTTACTATTTCACTTTTTCGAAGAACTGCAAGTTGATGAGATACTAAAGACTTACTCATATTAAGAACATTTGCTATATCACAAACACACATTTCATTATTATCTAAACACCATAAAATTTTAATTCTAGTAAGATCTCCTATTATTTTAAAAATCTTAGATAGTTTTAAAAGAGTTACTTCATCAGGTCTATTTTTTAAAGCCTTTTCAACTATATCTTTATGAATAACATTACAATCACACATACTATCTTTCATTAAATATCTCCTTTAGTTGAATATCTATTCAACTATTTAATTATATATGAATGGTTATTCAACTGTCAATAGTTATTTTCGAAATTTTTATCAATTAATATTTCATGTATTAATTCTTCTTTATTTCCTAAATAAATATCCTCAATACGATCAACACGACACTTCTCACTTTGAATTATTGATTTAACTTTATTAACTGCATCCTCTACTTTATCATTTACAACAACATAATTATATTTTTTATAATTATTTACTTCATTATAAGCAGTAATAAATCTTTGAACAACTTTATCTTTGCTTTCAGTTTTTCTGCCAATAAGTCTATTTTTTAAAGTTTCCATATCCGGAGGCATAATAAAAATAAAAAGAGCTGATGGAATAATTTTCTTTATATTTACCGCTCCATTAATATCAATAACTAATATTACATCTTTACCTTCATTTAATTTTTCCTCTACTTTATCTTTGGGAGTCCCATAATAATTATCGTTATAAGAGGCATATTCTAAAAAAGTATTATTATTAATTTTATTTAAAAAGTCTTCCTTACTAACAAAGAAATAATCAACGCCATCTTTTTCAAGTGGTCTTGGTTTTCTCGTAGTCATTGAAACAGACATCCAAATATTAGAATCATCTTTTATAAGTTTTTGACATATAGTATCTTTTCCCGCACCACTTGGTCCAGATACCACTATTAAAAGTCCTTTATTATTTGTTTTTATCATATTAATTCCCCTTCTTATAATGAATAACTTTCTTCTAAATCACTTTCATATTGACTAATATACTCATTTTTATAAAATTCATAGCCTTCATAATCAATATTTTTAAAATAGTTTAATAGTTTTTCATAAGTTTCTTTAACATCACAAAGCATACCTATTTCTAAAAGTTCATCAAATATTTTTTCTATTGTACTAGTTTCCATATAATCCCAAGAAATAATATTATTTACCATATCATCCAAAGATTTAAGTCTTTTATTACATTCTTTCTTTGCACCAATAAGTAAACCCTTTAAATCATCAAATAAATACTCCATCAATATTCCTCCCTTCGAGCATCAAAATAAGTATATCATTAAAAAAAATAAAAGTCAAACACTTTTTCGTATTTTTAACTATTCATTTTTTATTATTTTTTTGATATACTTTAAATGGAGGTAATAATGACTGCATTAGAAAACATTAAAAATGAATTTATTTCAAGCCTTTTAATTAATCAAAATAAAGGTGTAGAAAATATTCAAAAAAATTTATATTCTTATGAAGATTATGAAAATCTTTTACAAAGTGCTTATGAAGTTATTAAAAATAATCCTGATGATGATATTGAATCAATTAGGAAAAAAATGTATGACACTTCCGGCATAAATGAGGCTATCAATCATCTTATTTATGAAATGGAAATGGCACCTTCTCTATCAATTTCTTATGGAACTAAAAATTATCAAGAAGTTATTAATGCTGGAAAAGTAAATCAAATTAATACAAGTGAAAATAGTATTTATGATTTAGCAAGTATTTCTAAACTATTTACATCTATAAGTATTTTAAAACTTGCTAGTGAAAATATAATTGATTTAAGTAAAGATGTAACATATTATGATGAAAGATTTCAAAATTTAAAAGGTGTTACCCTACTTTCTTTATTAACCTTTAATACACCGCTTATAACAAATGGTAGAATTGATGAAAAAGGCATTTCTTATGAAGAAAGTAAAAATAGACTTTATAATATAATGGTAAATGAAAAGTTTTTATCTACTGCAAATCCTTATACCGATTTAGGAGCAATGGTTTTAAAAGAGGTAGTTTCAAAAGTAACTAATCAAAATTTTTATGCTTTTGTAAAGGAAAATATAATTGATAAAGCAAATATGCAAAAAACAAGTATTTTTGTAAACCCACAAGATTTATCTTACTTAGCACCCACAGATAATACAATCGTGTATAAAAATGGAAAATTTAATTTTAGAAATATTCCTTTGGGAACAGTCAATGATGAAAAAGCGCAAATACTTGGACAAAAAGCAAATGATTTTGCAGGACACGCTGGACTATTTTCCACAAGTGAAAATATGGCAAAATTTGCAATTAGTTTAATGAAATATGACATTTTAAGTGAAAGATATTTAAAATCAATGAGTAAAAATGCCACAGGAAGATTTATTGAAGAGTTAAATTCTTATAAACAATTTTTTGGTCAGCTTTGTTACTCTAAAAATCCTAATCCAAAAGCGACTGAAGTATATCATCCTCTAAGTGGAACATCTTTTGCAATGGGAGGTTATACAGGTAATCAATTTACTTTAGATCCTGAAAATAATGTATTTGCCTTTTTAGGTTCAAATAGAACAAATAATAGAGTTGCAAATATTTCGGGTTTTGATAAAAGTAAAATTAAACACTTCCCAAATGGTAAAGAAACAATAATAATTAATAATAAAGAATATATAAATTCATCATCTTATTCTAGCAAAAGAGATAAAGCATTAAGATGCACATTAAAATTATCATTATCTTATTTATTTTTAGAGTATTATGTAAATGCCCTTGAAAATGAAATTGACTTAACTGGAACATATTCAAGACATATATAAAAACTGTAGAAACAAAAATCTACAGTTTTTTTAATATTTTTTCTTCAGTGAAAGTTTATAAATACTAACATAATCATCAGCACTACTTTTAAACAATTCTTGTTTAAAAAATTCAAAAGTTTTATAGCCTAAAAAGGCAAAATCAATATCATCCTCGGTAACTTCTTTTTTATTTTTATTAATTACTAAAGTTGCATTCATTAATCCAAGTACCTCACCATCGCCATTAATAAGTAAACATTCAAAATTATCTTCATTAGCAAAAAGATTTATTTTTAATGTTTTGCCATTAATTAATTGAGTGCAGCGATAATTATCAAAATAAATCTTGCGTGTTTCCTTAAAAAATGCCGCTTTATCATTGTCACAAATACTCTCAGTAATTCTATCAGTATCTTTTCTTTTTACAAATAATAAAAACCTTTGGACAAACATTAGATATTCAATTTCTTGTTTGCTATAACAACTTTTATCCTCTTCAGTTAAATGAAAAGTATTTGGATATAAATATAGGTTTCTCACAACATCCTCAAAATAATGAGCATGTCTTTGACCATATCTAATATTAAAAGTAAAAAACATCGAATAATTTATAACTTCATCTAACGCATTAATTATACTATTATTTTTAATTAAATATTCTTCATCATCATAATCTCTAGTGGTAGTAAAATATGTTAATCTATCATTAGCCCATTTTGGATAAGGTAAATCATACTTTTTCATTAGCGACTCCTTTGATTTAAAATACTTATGGCCTTTTCAATATGAAAATCTTTTAATCCACCATCATAAAGTGATGTTTGTACTAAATTACTTTCTAAAGGAGTATCTTTTAAATACTCACTTTCATCATCAAATATAACAAAATTTTCTACATCATTATTTTCTAAATAATCCATTATTTCTAAATATCTATTTTGATTAATATAATTAGTCATACCAATAACAGGAAAGCCTAAATCAGTTAATGCATCAATTACTTCTTTACACCGAAAACTACTTGTTAAGACAATTTTACATTCTGTCATATCACACAATTTTTTTAAAACTTTTAAATTTTCTGGATTAAAATTAAACTTTACATATTCTAAATACATTTTATAATTTATACATTTATTAATATTGTTTCTTTGGGAAAATGCACATTTTTCAGGATAAGACTTATGAATATAATCCAAATCATTTAAAACACCATCAATATCTAAAAATATTATTTTCATCTTTTTCTTTCCTTAGTAATATCATTTATTTGATAAAAATTTAAATTATCAAAATTTATTTCAAAACCATTTACTAAAGAAATTAAATTATTTTTTTCATCAAATAATAAAACCTTTTCTGCAGCATAAGGATAAACTCTCATATGATAAACTCCATTTAAAAGATTTTCATAATTAATTTTAGATATAAACATGGTTATTTCACATATATCCTCTTTAATGCTATGTCCAATTATCATTTGATATACAGTATCTTCGGGAAGTAATTTATTTTGACCTTCGAGTACTGTTTGCCATAAATTTATATTGTATATTTCATTCATTAAATCCACCCTATCTTTTCAATATTTTCAAATTCATCCTCTAAAGATTTTCCATTAAATAGTTTTTCATTAAAAAGAGCATCAACACTATCAAAAAATATTTCTTTATTGCCTACTTCTTGAAAAGATACTTTTTCTTTTAACGGAATTATCATATAATCTTTGTCATATAAAGTAAAACATATTTCTGGTTCTAATCCTTTTATTAAATAATCATTCAATAAATCTTTAAAAGATTTTAAATCATATTTTTCATTTGTTTCAATCATTTTCATCTTTTCTTAATGTACTCTACATCCTCTCTTGGAAATACAATCATACAAATAATATAGGCAAGAATTCCACTTCCACCCATTGCACAAAATAATATCCATAAAAGTCTTATAACTGTAGGATCTGCATCAAAATACTCTGCAATACCTGCGCATACTCCATCAATCATTTTACCTTCATTAACTTTATATAATTTTTTATTTTTAGCCATTTTATTTCCTCCATAATTTAATTATACATTTTTTAGTATATATTTGCTAGTTTTTCATATCATATAATTGACATTATTTATTTTATTATGTTAATATAATGTCAGTGAGTTAGTAGTTCGCTGAGTAACTGAAGGGTGCATTATTTGTACCAGCAAGCTTGCCTTGTGGGATCCTTCAGTCAGGGGAAAGCTCACTTTTTTTTATTTGTTAAATAATCAATTAAGTTATATAATTCAAATGCTTTTGCATCACTTGGCACTATTTTAAGACCATAACTTACATAATTATGATTTTTATAATATATATTATTTTTAATTTTATTTATATATTCAAAATGTGTATTATTATTGTATTTTAATGATTGAAATAAAGAACTGCAACAACAATCAGCAAGTTGTAAAAGTTTTTTTCTTTCATTTGGAATTATTTTAATATCTTTGATTAAAGAACTATCAATTTCAAACTTACTATGATTATGATGATTTATATAATTAATTAAATTATTTTTAGATAAATTACCTCGACTACTTATAAGTATGTTAGCCTTACCATTGTTTTCTTTCATAATCCAAGTAATTCTCTCAAATAAATATCCACTAAAAAATAAATAAATGTTATTTGAAGGAATTAATTTAATACTTTTTGTATCTATTATTACATTAACAATTTTGATATCTAAATTTCCAATTTTTTCCATAATCATAAGTTTATTGGGAAAACCTTTTATAGAATTCCAATGTAATTGTTTTTTTACATCAATTTCTAAATTGTTCTTAATACAATCTACTTCTTTTGAGATTTCTAAATCTTTATTTTTTGGAACTATTATCGCTGTTAAAATAAAGTATTTTGAACCTTTATTTAAACCCTCATCTCCTGCTTCATCAATGTATACATTATAATCTTTGCTGTTCATTTTATTTCCTCCATAATTTAATTATACATTAGATTTATATAAAAAGCACTCTTTTTCATGAGAATAAATAATACCCACTGCTTGTAAAAAAGAATATATAATAACGCTTCCTACAAACTTCATTCCTCTTTTTTGTAAATCATTACTTATCGCATCTGAAAGTGGTGAAGTTACTAAATTATTTTCATAATATATTTTATCTTTAGTAAAAGTGCATAAATACTTATAAAATGAACCATATTCATTTACTATACTTTTAAAAATCTTACTATTATTTATACTAGCAAGTATCTTATTTTTATTACGAATAATCCCTTTATCTAATAAAAGATTATTAATTTTATTTTCATCATAATTAATTATTTTATCAATATCAAAATTATCAAAGGCTACTTCAAAATTGTCTATTTTATTTAAAATACATTCCCAAGTTAGTCCTGCTTGAAAACTTTCTAAAATAAGCATTTTATATAAATATTCATCACTATTATTTAATTTACCCCATACATTATCGTGATAATCAACATACTTTTGATTTTTTAAATTACACCATTTGCATCTATTCATAAGTTACAAAAAATAGCATAAAAATGCTATTTAACCTTTCCTATTTTTGAAAAAGGATATAAAACTATTTTAGTTGTTCCCTCAATATATTTTTCATTTATAGGTCCTAATACTCTTGAATCTTTTGAAACAATACGATTATCTCCAAGAACAAAATACTCATCATCCCCTAAAGTAATTTCATCAAAATCTGAAGTTTCACCACTTCCAAAGTTATCTTTATATTTTTCATCGTTTATAAAAATTACCCCATTGATGCATTTAATTTTATCACCAGGCTCACCTATAATTCTTTTTATAATTGCTGATCCTTCAACCTTTTTATCAATAACCACTATATCTTCTTGGTCAAAAGATTTATCAAGTTTATTTAAGTAAAGTACTTCTCCCTCTTTTAAAGTTGGAACCATACTTGTACCATTGACTCTTACCGGTGTACCTATAAAAGTTCTTATAAGGATTACTACCACTATTATAATTACATAACTAAGTATTTCTTTAATTATTTTAAACATTTTATTCCTTTCTTAAAAATAAAATTAAGGAAAGTATTAATTTCTTTCCTTAACTTTGTATTCTTTAGACATATTTTTAATAAAGTTAAGTTTTGCTCTTCTAACTTTACCTTTTCTAATAACTGTTATTTTATCAATTGTTGGTGCATTAACAGGGAAAATTCTTGTTACAGCAACTGTACCACTTTTTTTTCTAACAGAGAAAGTTTCTGAAACACTTCCACCTTTTTTAGCAACAACTAGTCCTTCGAAAGCTTGGATTCTTTCTTTTTTTCCTTCTTTTACCCAAACATCAACTCTAACAGTATCTCCAACACGGAATTCTGGAATGTCTTTACGAATATGTTTTTCATTAATTTTGTCTACTAAATTAGCCATTTTAATTCCTTCCTTTCTATATATTTTTATTACCTGTAATCATTAAATAATATTTTTTAAGCGGATTACATACCTTTTGGGCTAGAAGTATTATAGCATACTATTTTAACAGTTTCAAGCACCTAGTATGCAGTATTTTTTCTTTTTCGAGAAATAAATATAATAATTTCTTTAATTATGGACATACAAGGAGTTGCAATAATCATACCTACTATTCCAAAGAAATATCCAAATAAAAGTAAACCAACAATAATTGTAATTGGCGAAAGCTGCATTGCTTTACTCATAACAACTGGCTGAAGTACATAACTTTCCACTAATTGAACAATTATTGCCACTACTAAAGTAGCAAAACCTATAATTGGACTTTGAGTAAATCCAACGATAACTGCGGCAGCACCACCAATATATGGTCCAATATAAGGAATTAAATCCGTAATACCACAGAAAAGTCCAAAAAGTACGGCAGCATTTAATCCTACAATTGCAAAGCCAATAGTATCACAAACAAATACCATAAAGGCAACAAGTAAAGTTCCATTAACAACTTTTCTTGCATTATAACCAATATTATTTAAAAGTTTAACATAATCATCAGCACCTTTTTTCTTTAAGAACTTTTCAAATGAAAAAGTAATATTATCAAAATCCATAAGCATATAAATCATTATAACTAGTGAAAGAGCAATAATACCAACCGCAGAAATAAGTGACTTAACAACGTTTATCAAACTATTAGGAAGTTTTGTTGTAATTGAAACAATCATATTTTGACCAGATTCAATAATACTTTTCTTTAAAGCTCCAATATCAAGTCCACTTATATCTACTTTATCTAAACTTTTTGATATCAAATTTGTAAAGTTTGAAAAAACTGATGGAAGCATATTAATTAAATCATTTATTTGTTTATAAAGTACTGGTACAAAAATATAAATGAATAAAATTATAAATCCTGCGACTAAAATAAATATTAAAATAGCACTTAATGCCTTATTCATTCCTTTATCTACTAATTTTTTCTGAAGTGGATAAAAAAGCCATGTTAAAATAAAACCTATAAAAAGTGGTGAAATAACCTTAACTACTCCACTTACAAGGTTAAAAAGTTTTAGTTCTCTTATTGCAATTAAAATGCCTAGAACAACTGCCACTATTAAGCAAACATAAAATACTCTAAGCATTTTTTTAGATAAAAAAATTATTTCATTTAATCCATCTGTATCAATTTCTTTATTATTATTTCTTCTAAACATAAATACCTCTTCCTAATAATATTATATATATTTTACTATTTTTATTCAATATTACAGCAAACTATTTTTCATTTAAAATAAAATAACTAAAGACTTTATCCTTAGTTATCATTTTTCAATACTCTTTTTTCCTCTTTTTCTCTTACGATTTTTTCAATATAAACATAAATCATACGAAGATCTAAATAGTTTAATTTGCAAAGTACATCTAATATTTTTTGTATATCTTTTAAGGACATTGCACTTTTCATCATATTTATAAGTTCTTCATCTTTTACATACTTTAGAAATATATTATAAAACTTATTCATCATTAGTCTATCTTCAATATTATTAATGAAAAAATCATCCAACAGTAAATTGTCATCCTTAGTTAAAACTTTAAATCTAAACCTTTTATCATTAATTACGTATAATTTTCCATTTAAGAAGCTATCTGGTAATAAATTATTTTGAATAATCATATTCATAAGCTCTTCATACGTATATTCTTTAGTAAATGAATCAATTAATTCAATGCTTGAAAAGTTCATATTACTTTTAAGTAATATATTTATATCAATTGGCATGAATTCTTTTGGCCTTGCCTCGACAACTAAATAATAAATATTTTTATCCATAATACATCACTCCATTTTTTGGATAAGATAGTATTTTATCACGATATTTATTTTGTTGTCAATTAGATAGCCATAATTTCTCTTTTAAGTTTATTTTTTTTATTTTCAATTGAAACTCTTTCAGTTACAAATATTAAAAATATTGCATTTAATGTATAACTTCCTCCATAAGATAAAAATGGAAGTGGTACACCAGTAAGTGGTATCATTGCAAGAAGGCCAAATAAATTTATAAATATATGTAATGTAAAATACCAAAATGTACCATATGCTAAAATACTTGTTCTTAAATTATCACTTCTTTTAGCAATCTTGAATATTTTATACAAAATAACTCCATAAAGTAATATTGTTAGTGCTCCAACAATTGAACCTAATTCCTCACAAATAATTGGAAATATCATATCAGTATGACTTTCTGGTAAGTATAAATATTTTTGAGAACTTTGGCCAAGACCTACTCCAAAAAGGCCACCATTTGATATAGCAATTAATGCATTACAAACTTGATAACCACTTTCCTCTTGATAACGTGTACAAGGTGCTTTAAAATTAAGCCTTGAAAGTTTATTACTAGATAAAATATTACCACCTTTATATAAAAGTGCTAATGCTAAAATAACAATTCCAATTACAAAAATTTTCATAATTTTTAAAATGTTTTTCTTGATCATTGGTACAGATAAAAAGGTTAAAATTGCAATTGCTCCAATAATTGCAGCACTTCCCCAGTCTGGTTGCAAAAGTGTAAGAAGCATATAAATTCCGGCAAGTAGTAAGGGAATAAAATATAACGACAAATTTTTAGTATTTTTCTTTGATAAATTATTATAAAATACTGCCATAAATAGTATTAAAGCAGATTTTGCAAATTCACTTGGTTGCAGATTAAAAGGTCCTATTGCTATCCAGCTTTGAGCATTACCAGCAATTTTACCTTTAACAAGAACATACATAAGTAAAATAAGCACACCAAGAGAATATAAATATGCTAAAAACTTATATCTATTTGTTGGAAAAAGTGTTACAAAAAAACCAAAGACAAAACCTACCACTAAAACAATAAGTTGCCTTACAAAAAAATGATTTGGTGCAACATAATATCTAAGTATAGTCGAAGCACTCGAAGCAGAATAAATCATTACAAGACCAAAAATACACATAAGTGTAACTAAAAACAAAAGTAATTTATCTATTTTTCTTAAATCATCTTTCATAATATTATGATATCATTTTTTTTCTAATAAGTAAATTATAAAAATTTTTAATATTTAATCACAAAAAAAAAAATTATGTATATTTTATAATAGATACATAAAGGAGGTTATTAAAATGTATTACTACGGAAATAATGGCTATTACCCTGCTTATGGTCAAACTCAAACTCCTTGCTGTGGTGGCACATATGGTGGATATACAACTGGTTATGGAATGGGTGCCGCTATTTGGATAGTACTTTTTATACTACTTGTAATAATCATTGGAGCATGGGGATTTGGTAATCAAGGCCCAAATAATTAAGGGAAAGGGAAACCTTTCTTTTTTATTTGCCTTATTACCTTTTTTTTGGTAAAATATACATTGCAAAGGGGATGCTAACATGAAAATACCTAATTTAAATATTTTAGATGAAAAAAATAAAATTTTAAGAACAATTTCTAAAGAGGTAGTCTTCCCTCTTTCAAGCGAAGATGAAAAATTAATATTTGATGCAATTAAATATTTAGAATTATCTCAAGATGATGATATTGCAGAAAAATACGATTTAAGAGCGGGCATGGGACTTGCTTTTGTCCAGCTTGGAGTTCCAAAAAGAATATTTGTTATTGCTAATAAAAATGAAGACGATACTTTCGAAGAACATATTGTAATTAATCCAGTTATTAAATCTGCTTCCGAAGAACTTGTATATGTTGGTGAGGGTGAAGGTTGTTTATCTATAAATAGACCTACAACAGGAATTGTTCCAAGACATGCAAGAGTAAATGTTGAATATCAAGATATAAAAGGTAATAAACAAACTATCAGAGTTCGCGAAGATATTGCTGTTGCCTTTCAACATGAAATAGACCATTTAAATGGTATTCTATTCGTAGATAAAATTGATAAAAAAGATCCATTCAAAGGAAAAGATCAAATGCGTGAAATTTGATCTTTTTTTATTTAATATCCTTTATTTTTATAATAATCGTATAACTCTTTGAATCTATTAAAGTGAACTACCTCTCTTTGTCTTAAAAAAAGTAGTGGTCCAACAATATCTTCATCATTTGTTTGATTTATTAATCCTTCATAAGTTGCTCTAGCTTTTTCCTCTGCCGCCATATCCTCAGATATATTGGCAAGAATATCACCAGTTACTGCAAAGTATGCACATGTAAATGGATTTCCTGTAGCATCAACTGGGAATATACCTACTCCATGTTCTGTATAATAGCTTCCAAGACCTGCTTTTTCAAGTTCATCAATTGTCGCATTTTTTGTAAGCTCGTGAACCATCGTACATATCATTTCAACGTGGCCAAGTTCCTCAGTGGCAATATCATTTAAAAGTGCTCTTCCCTTATCATCAGGCATTGTAAACTTTTGTGAAAAATATCTCATTGCAGCACTAAGTTCACCATTAGGACCTCCAAATTGAGTAATTAAATATTTTGCCATTTTTAAATCTTTTTTAGTAATATTTATTGGATAAGCAAGTTTTTTATCATATTTAAACATATTTTCCATCCTCACTTTCCCAAGGCCATGAGCCATTTACCCATTTAAATGAATTATAATTATTTCCTTTGGTATAACAAAGTGGTCCATATTTTGTTTCATATTCTTTAGAGTATTTTTCAAGTTTTTCACACCACATTTTATATTTTGCAAATAAATTTTCATCATTTGGATTTAAATCAAGTGCTAAAACATAATCATTTATCGCAAAAGATGCCTCCATTACTTTAAATAAATCTTTATCTTTTTCTGTTTTAAGTTTTGGTATTAAATAAGTATAGTTTTTATAAGGTTTATATTCTTTTGGAAACATGTTTCCCTTTAAGAAGCCTTCATCTTTTTCTTCATACTTTTTACTAAAATCTAAACCAGGAAAATTATAAAGCATATCATTATAGCCATTAAAATAGCTATCACTATCAAATAACATTTCTTTTCTCCCTTCATACATAAATTATGTAACTTAGGAAAAATGCATTAGTTTTTTAGCCTATAAAAAAGAAACCCAATGTTAAAAAGGTTTCCATTCATTTACAACCCTAAATAATTTATATCCCGCACCATCCGAGAGCGGTTAACATTTCGCGAATGGAATAATTTATATCCCGCACCATCCAAAAGCGGTTAACATTTTCTAAACATTTTCTTAAATGCAATTATATCTTACCATATTGTTTGTTTTTTTTAAATACTAAAACTTACTTTTTTAGACCTTTCATAACTTCTTGAAATATTGCTACGGCCTTTTTCTTTCTAAGTTCTTCGGTTATTTCTTTAACAATATAATTATCATTTATTACTTCATAAGTTCCAAATATAACATTTAACATTTTATACTCATTATAAGTATTATCTGTATAAAAAATATACTTGTAATCATCATCAACATAGGTAAAAAGTAAAAAATATTTTTTACCCTCAATTTCAATTATATCTTTCATTTTACTCCTTTAATATTCAAAAAAAGTGAATTAAATCACTTTTATCTGTACAAACTTTTAACTTGTTCTTCAATTTGGTCATTAACAGAATTGCTTGTAAAACTATTATCTATTCCATAACATTCTGATGGTATATTATAATATGTGTCATAAAAAGTTACCGTTGGCATTACATGTTCATCATTGTTTGTAATAATTTGTGCTTGTTTTCCTGTTTCTGAATCAATTGTAGATTGAACATTATTCATTGTTTCTTTTACGCACATTCCAGTTTTAGGATCAAGTGTATAACCAACTGGTGCAGTCTTAACCATTACAGTTTCTTTATGTTTTTGTACCTCATTAATGCTATGTTCAATTACTTTATCACCATAAATAAACGCAAAAGGACATTCTGTAGTTAAATGATTAGTATTTGAATGTTTTGAATGTAATGCAACCCCTCCAACTATTGCATAACCAGTTGTCACACCTGCTAATGCTGCGGATACTAAATATTTAGTAATTTTTAATTTTTCTTCTTTTTTCATCTTATTTCCCTCCTAAGTGCTATAATTATAGCATATTTTTATAAAAGTGTCAAATTAGTGTAAAGTTATTTCTTCTTATAAGCCCTTATGACATCTCTAGAAATATCTTCGATAGAGCGAACTTTACCATTTTCAAAGCAATCGATTTGAATATAATTAAATAATTTTGCAAGTTCAAGGTACGCTCTTTGACTTTTCTTTAAATATTCTTCATCTATTTCATTTTGGTCAAGGGCCTCAGGTCTATTTGCTCTAAGTGCTCTTGCACCCTCTACTGGCATATATAAAAATATTACTTTGTCTGCTCGAGGAAGACCTAAAAGGTCAAACTCCAAAGTTGCATTAAAATTATAAAGAGCAAGTCTTTTTTCTTCATCATCCTCTTTACCAGCTTGATGAGCCATATTTGAATATACATATCTATCTAGTATTACTGTATAGCCTTCATTTAATTTTTTTTGAATAATAGGAAGATTATAAAGTCTGTCTGCAGCATAATAAAGTGAGGACACCTTTGGATCTACATTTGGTGCACCCTCGGGGAAATAGCCAGCAGAAATATAACTTTTACCTAAAAATGGACCTCCAACAATTTTACCTGTAGGACTATCATAATTTGGAAAAGACATAGTAAATACCTTTGTATTATTTTCTTTTAAATACTTTACAAGTAGTTTTGTTTGAGTTTCTTTTCCAGAGCAATCAGTTCCTTCGATAACAATTAATTTACCTTTCATTTTTCCTCCTATATAAAATGTGTTTATATTCTAAATTATTTTCTTTATTTTTTCCAAGTAAAGTTTGATCATAATTACTTTCATCAAACGAAGGAAAATATTTATCTGCAACTGCATTTGCATAAACTTTTGTTAAATAAATATTTTGTGCATAATTAATAAAATAATTATAAAGACTTTCACCACCTATTATAAAAACTTCTTCCTCACTATTTAAATATTTTTCTAATACTTCCTCAAAGGAATTTATAATAGTTATTCCATCAGTTTCTTTTAAAGAGTTAGATACAACGATATTTATTCTTTTAGGAAGAGGTTTACCAATTGATTCATAAGTTTTTCTTCCCATAACTACTGTTTTGCCTAGCGTAGTATTTCTAAAAAATTTCAAATCTCCAGGAATATTGAATATTAAATGATTATCAAGCCCTAATTCATTATTTTTACCGACTGCCGCAATTAATGATATCATAAGTCACCTACTGTGCCAAAGGGAAAGTTATTTCCCCATGATGTTTATAATTTCTTACTCTAATATTAGTTAAATTTTTATCATCAATATCTTCAAAAGAATTAATATTTTTATCAATTTCTAATATTGGAGCTGGATATTCTTCTCTAAGACCTTGTTTAATTTCTTCGCCTCTTTGAATTTGCTCTTTTATACCATCTATTTGATTTACATAAATATGGGCATCTTTAATAGTATAATTAAGAACTCCTGGTTTTAAACCTGTAATATGTGCAAGTAAATAAGCAAGTGTTGAATATTGTGTTACATTAAAAGGTAGTCCAAGTGGTACATCACAACTTCTTTGAACAACTGTACCATTTAAATAACCATCAGTTACATCCCACATTGACATAAATACACAAGGTTTTAAAACAGCATCTTTTATATCTTCCTCTTGCCATAAATTAATTAGTATTCTTCGAGAGTCTGATATTGATGGATCCACCTTACTTGCATTTATTAAAGAAATAGTTTTATTTAAATAATCATTTTTATTTACTGTATAGCCATAAGCATGGCCTATTGTATGAGCATATTCTTTACCAAAATATCTAGCAAAGCGAAGTACTCTTCCCTCTTCTGTTGCTTTTTTTGTTGGGGAGGCCATCATAGGTTTTGAGTTTACCTTTTTTTCACTTTCTTTATAAATGCCTTCTTCATCATAATACATTTTTTCTAATATATCTTTACCATCACTTCCTATTTTTCCCGTATTAAAATAGACTGGTAAACTTACTGGAGCATTTTCAGGTTCTTTACCATTTGGATAATATATTCTATAAATACCATCTTCATCAATTTCCCATTCATCCCAAATATGAACACCTCTATCTTGAAGCCATCTTACATCATTAATACCTTTATATATCCATAAAAGTTCCTTTATTGCAGCTTTATAATATAGTTTTTTAGTGGTTAAAAATGGAAACTCTTTTTCTAAATCAAAAGAAAAATTATAATTAGGTATTTTAATTGTATTAATACCAGTTCTATTAATTACTTCTTTACCTTCCTCTAAAATAGTTTTACATAATTTTAAATATTCTTTATCCCAATTAGACATATTACCTCCTTAATACCATAATGGATATTTATCTGTTATTTTTTTAACTCTTAATTTTAGTTCATTTAAAATATTTTCATCATTATAATTTTTTAAAGCTTTTGATATTATTAAACCAATTTCTTTAAAATCATCAGTATTTAAGCCTCTTGTTGTAAGGGCGGCACTTCCAAGTCTTATTCCACTTGTTATACCCGCTTTTTCAGTATCACCAGGAACCATATTTTTATTTACTGTTATATTTATTTTTTCTAAAATATCCTCAGCCATTTTACCAGTCACACCAATACTTTTAACATTTAAAAGAAACATATGATTATCAGTGCCACCAGATACTATTTTAAAGCCTTCCTCTTTTAAAGTATCACTTAATACCTTGGCATTATTTATAACATTTTTTGCATAACTTTTAAATTCATCACTCATTGCTTCATAAAAACACTCACATTTTGCAGCAATTACATGTTCCAATGGACCTCCTTGAATACCAGGGAAAATAGTTTTATTTACTTTTTTAATTATTTCTTCATCGTTAGTAAGAATTATTCCTCCTCTTGGTCCTCTTAAAGTTTTATGAGTAGTCGATGTAACAACATCTGCATAAGGAAATGGTGATGGATGAACGCCTGCAGCAACAAGTCCAGCAATATGTGCCATATCAACCATAAGATATGCTCCAACTTTATCAGCAATTTCTCTAAATCGTTTAAAATCAATTATTCTAGAATATGCAGAAGCACCTGCAATAATAAGTTTTGGTTTTTCTTCTAAAGCAATTTTTTCAATTTCTTCATAATTAAGCATTTCTGTTTTTTCATCTAAATAATAAAATACTGCATTATAATCCATACCAGAAAAAGATGTTTTAAATCCGTGAGATAAATGACCTCCATTATTTAAATCCATAGAAAGTATTTTATCACCATATGAAAGTAAACTTCGAAGTACTGCCATATTTGCACTTGATCCAGAATGTGGTTGAACATTAGCATACTTACAGTTAAATAATTTGCAAGCATACTCTATTGCTTTACTTTCTATAATATCTATATATTCACAACCACCATAATATCTTTTACCAGGGTATCCTTCAGCATATTTATTAGTTAAAATACTTCCTTGTAATTTTAAAATATCATTTGAAACATAGTTTTCTGAGGCAATTAGTTCTAAACATCTTTCTTGTCTTTCTCTTTCTTTTGCTAAAGCATCAATAATTATTTTATACATTAAATCATCCTTTCTTTTTATTTTTGCAATTCATAAGCTTTTACTAAATTTTCAATTATCATTGCAATTGTCATTGGTCCTACTCCTCCAGGATTTGGAGTTATATATAAACATTTATCTTTAACACTTTCAAAGTCTATATCGCCAACAATTTTACCATCAATAACGCTTATTCCAACATCTATTAAAATAGCATCATCTTTTATCATATCACTTGTAATTAATTTAGGATGCCCTACTGCACTAATTATAATATCTGCATTTTTTGTATATTTTTTTAAATTCTTAGTTTGTGAATGACAGATGCTTACTGTAGCATTATTATTAAGCAGTTCAAATATTAAAGGTTTTCCCACTATATCACCACGACCTATTACGCATACATCTTTTGAGGCAATTTTAATATTATAATATTTAAGTAGTTTAATTATCCCTTTTGAAGTGCAAGGAAAAAGTCCATCTTCATTATGCATAAGTTTATATAAATTATCCTTTGTAAAACCATCAATATCCTTTAAAGGATTAATCATTCCACTTACTTTTGCAAAATCAATCTGTTTAGGTACTGGACTTTGTAAAATTATTCCAGTTATGTCGGGTGCATCATTTAATTTTTCAATTAAATCAATAACTTCTTTTTCTTTAGTCTTTTCATCCATTTCATAAAGTAAAGTTTTAATACCTACTTTTTCACAATATTTAATTTTATTGTTAATATAAATTTTACTAGGTTCATCACTCCCTACATAAATAATAGCAAGAGTTATTTTTATATTTTCCTCCTTAATTTTATTTTCATAATAATCAAGTAATTCATTTCTAACTTTTTTTCCATCTAAAATCACACGTATTACCTCCATTAATTATTATAAATTATTTTTCTATTATTGGGTAGTTTTTAGACACTAACTTTACACAAAAAAATCACTAAATGATTAGTGAAATTTTATCTAAAAATTAAATATGCCATAAATCCAATAAATATTAAAAGTAAAATAGTACCATTAACTTTATCTTTTTTATTATTAATATCAGGAATGCCTACCATCATCGCACTTAAAAATCCTCCGATAAGACCTCCTATATGGCATGCTACATCAATACCTGGAACAGCAAAACCAATAATAAGGTTAAGTATAATAACTGGAATTATTCTTGTTTTTAAAGCCTCAGACAAATATAATCTAAAATGAAATCCAAAATATAAAAGTGCTCCAAGAAGTCCAAAAATTGCTCCACTTGCACCTATACTTATACCATCATTAAATAAAGCACTTAAAAGTCCTCCGGTAATCATACTTATAAAATAAATAGTTAAAAATCTTTTCTTATCTAAATTATTTTCTACTTGACTACCTATAACATATAAACAGTACATATTTGATATTAAATGAATTATACTTCCATGTAAAAATCCATAAGTTATTAATCTATAAACCTGACCATGTTTAAGTAGTTCAATATTATTTGCTCCAAGTATTAAAAGATTCATATTATTTAAGCCCATTAAAACAGTAACAATATACATTAATATACATATAGCTATTATAATATAAGTTATTAATATCTTTTTACGAGAAAATATTTTTTCATATTTTTTATTATCTGTTTCCGTTTTTTTATTAATATCATTTGTAACATTTAACAATAAATCTAAACTATTTTTGCTTTGATATAAATCATTTTTCATATTTGGAAATATTTCATTTATTTCTTTATTCTTCTTTATTTCGTCAATATCTTTTACAAAAACATTATCAATATTTTTTTCACTTTCAACCTTAACTCTATCAGCAACATTTAAATTAATATTTAGAGTATTTACTTTAAATGATAAAGTTTTCTTTTTAATTTGTCTCATTATATTTTTAATTTTAAATTCATCATATTTATATTGTTCTTCGTTATGAATATAGTTACTATTAATTCTTATTATTCTATAAGGTCCATCAATATTTTCAAGCCAAATTTCGTCTTTTACGCCTTGAACATATATTGGTGCATAACCTTCTTTAGTAACAAAATAATGTACTAAACTCATAAGTATTTCGTCTTGTTTTCTAACATTTACTTTTTCCATTACTACTCCTTTACTTTAAATTATCTATAAAATCTTTAAATTCTTTAGGAAGTTCACATTCAAAATGTAATCTTTTTCCACTTATTGGATGAACAAAGTCTATTTCTTTAGAATGTAAAAATTGTCCAAATTCAGTTGTCTTCCTGTTATTATACACCGGATCATTATAAACTGGGTAACCCATATATGCCATATGTACTCTGATTTGATGAGTTCTTCCTGTTTCTAAATTTAATGAAAGTAATGTATAATCATTATATCTTTTTAACACTGTAAAATGAGTTATTGCTTTTTTACCATCTTCGCTTGCACATACTCTATCAAACTTTGTTTCATCTTTTTTAAGGGGAACATCCACAGTTCCTTTATTGTAGGGAACAACTCCACAAACAAGTGCATAATATGTTCTTTTTACTTCATGATTTTTAAACATTTCTGATAAAAGTTCATGACACTTATTATTTTTAGCCACTACCATAAGTCCTGAAGTATCTTTATCTAGCCTATGAACAATTCCAGGTCTTACATCATCGACACTACTTAAATTATTTGTATAATTTAAAAGGCCATTTACTAAAGTGTTATCATAATTACCCGCTCCTGGATGAACTACAAGTCCACTTGGTTTATTAATAATCATTAAATCATTATCTTCATAAACAATATTAAGATTCATTTTAACAGGTTTAATATCACTTTCTCTTTTTAAAGTATCATTAATTTCTATTTCATCATTCAAGCAAACTTTATAACTTGCTTTAACTTCTTTACTATTTACTAAGATGCATTTATCATTAATTAATTTTTCAATATAACTTCTTGAATATTCAGTGTTTTCACTTAAATACTTATCAATTCTTATATTATCTTCATTTACTACTATTTTCATTATCTTCCCCTAAATAAATACTATATAAAAGTATTAATACTCCTATACATATAAAACTATCTGCTAAATTAAATATTGGATAATTATAATTAAAAATATAAAAATCTATAAAATCAATTACATACCCATGAATTATTCTATCAATTAAATTACCTAAAAGGCCTCCGAATATCAAAGAAAAAGCTATAATATTTCTTTTATTTTCTTTAAACTTTTTCATATAAAAATATAAAAATACTAAAATTAATATACTAAATAGTATTATTAGCCATCTTTTGCCAGTTAACATACTAAAACTAATACCATCATTATATACTTTTGTAATATATAAAAACTTATCAAATATACTTATACTTTTACCTAGTACTAAAACATTATCAAGAACTATTTTACTAACCTGATCAATTAACAAAAACATAATACTAAAAATTAAAATTTTCTTTCTCATACTAATTATTATAAACAATTTTTTAAACTTTAACAAGTATTACATCTTTACCAACTTTAACTATATCTTCATAAGTAAAAGATATCTCATTATTAGCAAGAGGTTTTCTAAATATTTTTTTACTTTCCGCTACAAAAGATATGATTTTTCCATCACTAGATATTTGGGCATCAACTATATGTCCATAATTTAATCCAGTTTCAATTGATATAATTTCTCTTTCTTGTAAATCTGATAAAAAAATATTACTCATAATAATTAATATGTAATTAATCAAAAGATATTACATACCAGCAAACCTATTATTAATGAGAATAACACTTAAAATAATAAATAAGTAAAATAAAATTAGTACTCCATAATTTTCAATTAACCTTTTTAACATATCACTACCTCGTTTCAATATTAGTTTATTACAAATATTTGTTTGTGTCAATATAAAATTTAAACATTTGTTTGACATTTTACATTTTATATTGTAAAATAAAATTATAGAAGGAGGAAACATATGGAAAAGCTTACAAACAAACAAATTATAATATTAGATTTTATTAAAAAGTATACGGCAAAAAACGGGTATAGTCCCACTATAAGAGAGATTTGTGAAGGAGTACATTTATCAAGTCCAGCAACCGTATTTGTTCACATTAAAAATCTTGAAACAAAAGGATACATTACTTCAACAAACAATAAATTTAGAACGATTTCATTACTTGTTGATAATGAGTATGAAGAAAAAAATGAGGACGTTGTTAAAGTACCGCTCCTTGGAAAAGTAACCGCAGGCTCTCCTATTACCGCAATTGAAACACCTAATGAATTTTTTGATTTACCATCAAGCCTAGTTCCAAAAAACGAAGAAGTATTTACTCTACACGTTTCTGGAGAAAGTATGATTAATGCAGGTATTTTTGATGATGACTATGTTATTATCAAAAGATGTAATAGCGCTCATAATGGTGAAATTGTTGTAGCAATGACTCTAGAAAATGAAGTTACACTAAAAAGATTTTATAAAGAAAATGGTCATATTAGACTTCAACCAGAAAATGATACAATGGCACCAATTATACTTCCAGATTGTAAAATACTTGGAACAGCAATTGGTCTATATAGAAAATTATAAATATTAATAAATAAGGAAAAAATAAAAAAGAAGGAAGAACATAAAAAAATTGTAAGAATGCAAGACTTACAATTTTTTTAACTTACGATGTAAATATTATTATATGTACCATCTCCGGATAATTTGGCTTTAGAGGATAAAGATATAACTGGACGGGTTCCAAATTTATTAGGCACATAATTATAAACAGTCATAGTCGAAGAAAAAATAACAAACTCACGAGCACCAGGATCTCTACTGAGATCAAAAGGCGATCCTGACCAATAATATTGATTTGTATACAAATAATATGATGTATTCGTTGTGTCCCATACTCCGCCTGCCATTGCTACTTCATCTGCAGTTATTAATCCTACTGGATATGTTAACTTACTATTTCCATTACTTGCATTTACTGTAAATTTATCACTTTCTGTTGGGCAAGTTAATATTGGACTTTTATTTGTTATTAATCTTGTATATGCTGAATAAAAAAATGGATCTGATATTGAAAAACTACCGCTTGTAACACTTCTATCATTGCAAAATATTTGGTCTGCAACTAAACTTTTTGTTGTTGTATCTGTTTCCAATGTTGTTAATTTATACCAATTATCTATTGTTGTCTTTATCGTACTTGATGTACTATTACCGTGTTGTGCATTTGCTGTATACATATATCCTACATATATTGAATAACCATCATTACTATTAAAAGCACTTGTTCCTATTTGTGTTCCAGTACCGGCCATAACTATTGCGGTACTACTTGTTGGTTTTGTAGTCCCACTATAAATCATTCTTATTGAACCATCGCCATTTATTCGGATTATTCGCCAATACATATCTTTATTAGAACTGTCTTTCCCAAATTTTACCCAGTTATTATTTACTGCACCTCTAAAGTAATATGATGTTCCCAAATCATCCTGGGCTGCATACATTCCCTCATTTGTGGTTGATACACTTGTAAATGTTGGAGTTCCTTTTCCCTTTATATAATTTATTGCATCATCCAATGTTGTAGCACCTCCACCATTGTTCAAAAGGATTGTTTTATATCCTTTACTTTCTAAATCTATAACTTCGGACACTATTTTATTGCCACTGCTATCTTTTACCCATAAATAATATATTCCCTCTTCTTCTATTTCTATATTTAAATCAAATGTTGTACCATTTATTGTTGTCCAACTTGATGGTTCTACAGTATTACTTGTGCTTAGACCATATCCAGATAGTTCTACATTATCTGAAAGTGTAGCCGTCACAGTATTTCCACTAACTACTAAATTAGATATAACTGGGCTCTCAGTATCCACTATTTCATCAAAATATAGTGAGCAACTATCACTACCCTTTAATTTAAAAGTTACTGTACCAACATCTTTATTATAACTAAATATTTTGCCATTATTATCACAAATAGATTTTTCTTCATTTAAAATATAGTTTCCTATAGGAATATTTATTTGACTAACGTAATTATCACTATTACCACTTTTTACAAAAATAGCATAATTTTTATTATTATTTTTCTTATAACTTTTACTCATTTTATAATTATAGAAAAAAATAATTAATAAAATTAATATTATATTAGAAATAATAAATATATTTTTTTTCATAAACACCTAGCTTTCTATCCTAAATGGATTGCTTTTACTTCCATTAGAACTATTCAATATTTTAATATTTGACTTTAAATACAACGTTGGTCGTACTGCAAAATATTTATTTACATAGTTACTTCCTGTGCAATGATTAATATATCCTGTAGAATTCAAACAAGCAGCATATTTAGTATCATTTGCATATGGAGAAATTAGCCACTCAAATGAATTTACAAAACTAGCAGAATTATATAACCAATTTAAAGTATGACAATTACTAGTCGTATCATATCCTCCTACATAAAGTTTTGTTGTCCTATTACAATCTTTTGATAATACTGCATAAGCGTAATCACTCGGATAAATAATACCTACTTTTGCATATACCGATGTTGGATTGCCAGATAAAATTGAATTTGATGAAGTATCTCTTTCTGATGTAAACATAATACTTGGTGTAACATTATAATAGTTATTACTATTTGCTCCTCCTAAATGCCATTTTACATTTACAAAAGTAATATTTTTATTTATGCTATTATTGGTAGTTAACGAGTTATAAAAAGTATTATTTAAAGTAGAATATAAACTTGCGGATGACCAATTATTTGTATTAGAACTTGACCATTGAACCCCTGCAGTTCCATTATAATTTACAGTAGATATAATTTTTATCAAATTATCATTAGCATTACTACCATTTTCAGAATAAGATTCATTAAACATACCTACTATTCTAAATAATAAAGAATTATCTGTACAAGTGCCTTCACTTTTATTATCTAAACATATATAATTATTAGGTTTCTCTCCTTCATATCTATAATCATAAATATTATTATTTAAATTATCTTTATAAAAAGAAGTTTCATTTGTTATAACATCATTTGAAGTAATTATTATATCATATGCGTTTTTAGAATTTTCAATAGTAAATGATGAACACGCTATGTTATTTGCGCTATCTTTAACCCATAAATAATATATTCCCTTTGATAAATTATCAACTTTTAAATCATATGAATTATTTGAAATTTCAACATAATCTTCTGGAATAATTTCTTCATTAGTTATAGCATATCCAACAATAAAAATATTATCACTTAGAGTCGCAGATATTGAACCGTCATTAATAATTAAATCACTTATAATTGGCACACTATTATCACTATTTTTATCAACATAAACATTACAAGTTGTCTTTTCTTTTGAAGTGACATAAACATCTCTTCCAATTATATCTACACTTGCATTCAAATAGTTACATCTAGTCTTATTTTTATTTATAGTATAATAATATCCTATTTCATATAAAGGTAACTGCCCCATTTGATTATAATTTTTATCATCAGTATTACCCAATTCTTGCTGTACAAATAGGTTTACTTCATAGTCATCAGTATAACCATCTATTGCATCAAAGTATACTTTACATTTTCCTTTCTTAGTTGCATCTACATAAAACTTTTGATTTTCATATTTTTCAATTGTTATTCCTATATCACACTCATTTTTATTAGAATTATATACAAATTTATCATCATTAGGAATGTAATAAGAAATTGAATACGTACCTATTCCTACTCCATCATCATTTTTATTTTCTCTATATACTTTCATTGATACATCTGATGAATCTATTAAAGCTACTCCAGAGATTATTAATCTTGAACTCTTATTTTGATAAAATGAATATGATATTAAAATTATACTAGATAATATTGATAAAATAATTATCGTTAATATTGTTAAACATCTTTCTTTATTATTACTATAATACTCCTTAAAATCATTTATTAATTTTTTCAAAACTATTAGTACCCTCCAATTCCGCTTAAATACTGGAGTACATTTTCCTAGATTATAAACATTTAGGAAAATAGCATACCGATTTTATGGGAAAAGGGCTAGAAATCTAATTAAAAAAATGTTAGAATTAGGATAGAAATAGCATAAATACTAGGATAGATTTTCCTAAATGTTTATACTTTATGAAAGGCAATCCCTTATAAATACTGAGTTTGTGAGGTTTTTAATTACTTTTTTGATATACTAAAAAAATTAGAGTTTTTTCTCTAATTTAAAATAATATTTATCCAATATGATATGGTTCTGTTGAAGTACCTGTGCCCCCAACTATTTTTAACAAAATAGAGTCGAGGTAAAATGTAGGCCTAACAGCCCAATAAAAATTACACACATCAACATAATTATATTGAAACCGAACATTTCCAGTAGACTCTATATATGAAACATTAGCTGAAGTGTCCGAGTAAGGAGTAATTGTCCATTCTGCATCATTTACAAAATTATTTTGTGATGTAAATAGCCAATCATTATTTTTGCAATCACTATATGATGAAGCCCAATTATATATTGGTTTCGTTCTACAACTTGATTTATTTGTAGATGTACCTCCAACAGTGGCATACCCATAATCACTTGGATACATTAATCCAACCTTTGCATATATACTTGATGGATTGCCGCTATATATTGCACTTGTATTTCTCTCTTGTAAATAAATACCTTCAGCAGTTAAAGTACTATAATTTGTTGAACTTGCTCCCCCTAAATGCCATCTTGCATTTACTATAGCACTAGATAGTTTACTATTTACATTAGATGTACTTGTTAAAGTCGTTAAATATGTTCCATTTAATTCTGTTTTAAGAGATGCACTACTCCAATTATTATTACAAACTGAGTTCCATTTTTTTCCACTTGTTCCGCCATAATTATTTGTATCTATTATCTTTAAAAGTTTTTTAGAACCATTGCTAGATGTTCCATCAGTTGAGGTATCTTCATCAAATAATCCTATTATTCTAAATAATAATGAACTATCACTACAACTTCCACTTTTTTGATTATCTAAGCAAATATAATTATTTGGATTTGCTCCTTCATATCGAAGCCCATTTTCATCAAATACATCTACAGTTGATGTAGATATTAATGTTGTTATTGGTGTGCCTAGTGATATTGTAAATTCTTTTGAAGTTTTATTATCACTACTATCTTTTACCCATAAATAATATGTTCCTTGAGTTGTTATTGTTGTACTTAAGTTATAGGATGTTCCACTTATTGAGGTCCAACTTGTAGGTTCAGTGCTGTTACTTGTACTTATTCCATAGCCAGATAGTTCTATATTGTCAGTTAATGTTGCTGTTACTATTGTATCATTCACTGTTAAATTAGACATAACTGGTTTTTCTGTATCTATTATTTTATCAAAATATAGCGAGCATCTATCTGAACCTATAAAAGAGAAACTTACTTTACCTAAAGTATTATCATAATTTAAAATTTTACCATTATTTTCACATATTGTTTTTTCTTCATTTAAAACATAGTTACCTTTAGGGATGGCATCTGAACTTATATATTCTCCAGATTCACCTTTTACCATTATTGCTAAATTATTTTTCTTCGGTATGTTTTTATTTTTAGATTTATTATATATTTGATTTACTGAAAATATACCTCCGATTAAAACTACTATTGATGATAAAAATATAACTACCTTTTTATTTTTCATAACCTACTCCAATTCCGCTTAAATACTGGAGTTCATTTTCCTAGATTATAAACATTTAGGAAAATTGCATATCAATTTTATGGGAAAAGGGCTAGAAATCCACTTAAAAAAATGTTAGAATTAGGATAGAAATAGCATAAATACTAGGATAGATTTTCCTAAATGTTTATACTTTATGAAAGGCAATCCCTTATAAACACTTGATTTGTGAGGCTTTTAATTAACTTTTTTTATTTTTAATTTTATACAAAAAAAGAGTGAATTTTATATCACTCAATTATTATTTTGCTGTTGAAGTACAATTTGTTTTTTCAGCATAAATTTTACCAGTAAATGGTTTACCTGCTAAAGCATTTTGATTTGCATTGAAATTATAGAATCTCATTGTAAATGATAATGTTTGTGTTGTAGCAGTAGTTGATGCGTTAGTAATTGTTGCACCAGTAATTAATGTAGCTTTCTTGTTTGACCATGTTTTACCATTGCCTGTATCAAAGTTTGTTTCCGTAGAATAATTATTTGTTCCTCCTACAGAGGCTGCTACTTGCATAGTAATTTCTTTTGTTGCACCAGTAGTTTTTGGAGTTGCAGTAGCACCATAAACATTAGTACCAGTATATTCATAATATACATTATAATTACATGTTATTGATACACCAGTAGAACCACTTGTTAAACTAATATTCATATTTGCTGTACTACTTGCTGCTAAGACGGGAGAAGATTGTCCTTCAACTACAGTTTGACTCATATTAGATGCAGGGACTTGTAAATTAAGTGTTGCTGAAGTAGATACAAAGGTTGATGTTCCTGGTGAAGCAGCATTAATATTTACCGCCACATTGTTATTAAGATTTACTGTAAATGAACCAAAATAGGCAAATGATGCTCCAATCACGATTAATAGTAAAAATACTGTTGCAAATAAAGCAATTAATTTTGTTTGTTTTGTTTTTTCCATAAATTTTCTTTCCTTTCTATTTTCCTTACTCTTTAATAATACTTCTTTCCATACTTATTGTAAATAAATTTTGTCATAAGTATACATTTATTTTACTTTTTCAAAAGACCAATCTCTAACTTCTTTTAAATCAATACCATATTTTTTTATATATGTACTATGTTTTTTAAGCATATCTTCACAGTATTTTATTACATCATCCTTACCTTTAATTTTAACATATTTTAAAGTACTTATAACAAGGTTAAATCTATCAATCTTATTTTGAACTCTCATATCAAATGGGGTTGTAATAGTACCCTCTTCCATATAACCAAATACATGCATATTTTGGTTATCTCTATTATAAGTAAGTTCGTGAATAAGATTTGGATAACCGTGAAATGCAAATATAATTGGTTTATCTTTAGTAAATAGTCTATTATATTCACTATTTGTAAGACCGTGAGGATGTTTATCATTTGATACTAGTCGCATTAAATCAATAACGTTTACTACTCTGACCTTAAGTTTAGGAAGTTTTTCTTGAAGTATGGTAGAGGCAGCAATAACTTCGATATTTGGTGTATCTCCACACGAAGCCAAAATAACATCAGGATTTCCATCATCATTTGAACACCATTTAAATGTATCAATACCTTTTGTACAATGATTAATTGCCTCTTTCATAGAAAGCCATTGAAATGATGGGTGTTTTGAGGCCACTACTACATTTATATAATTTTCTGTATTTAGACAGTGGTCCACTGTAGAAATTAAAGTATTTGCATCAATAGGAAGATAAATTCTAACTATCTCGCTTTTCTTTGTAACCATATGATTTAAAAATCCTGGATCTTGATGAGTATAACCATTATGATCTTGCTGCCAAATATGACTTGTTAAAATATAATTTAATGATGGTATATCTTTACGCCAAGAAATTTGATTACACATTTTAAGCCATTTTGCGTGTTGTGAGGCCATTGAATCAATAATTCTTACAAAGGCTTCATAACAGTCGAATATTCCGTGTCTACCAGTTAAAATATAGCCTTCGAGTAATCCTTCACAAACATGTTCTGATAAAAATGAATCGATTACTCTTCCTTCGTTATTTAGGTATTCATCATATGAATAAATATTTCCCTCGAATTGTCTATTAGTTTCTTCGAACACACAATTTAACCTATTTGATAAAGTTTCATCTGGAGCAAATAATCTAAAGTTATTTTGATTATCTTTAATAACATCTCTTAAGTATTTACTAAGCTGTATCATATCTTGAGTTTTTACATCACCATGATTACATTTAACTTCGTAATCTATAAAATTTGGTAATACTAACTTTTTAGGTTTTAAACCACCATTTGCATATGGACTTGCTCCCATTTTTTTACTATCAACAGGTAAAATCCATTTGACATCTTTTTTTAATTTTCCTTTGGCATCAAATAAATTTTCTGGATGATAACTTTTTAGCCATTCATATAATAAATTTAAATCTTCCTCACTATCTATAGTAAGTGGAACTTGATGAGCTCTAAATGTTCCCTCGATTTGTTTATTATCCACCACTTTAGGACCTGTCCAACCTTTTGGAGATTTTAATATAATAAATGGATAATAAAATCTTTTGTATTTTCCTTTTGCATATTCATTTTTAATTTTTTGGAATCTTTTTATACTATATTCTAAAGCCTTTTGCATTGAATCAAATGGATTAAATAAATTTACATCAACTATTATTGGTTCATAGCCATAACCATATATTAAATTTTTAAGTTCTTCCTCACTTATTCTTGCAAAGATTGAGGGATTTGCTATTTTATACCCATTTAAATTTAGTATTGGTAAAACAAAGCCATCTTTTTCAGGATTTATGAATTTATTTAAATGCAAACTTGTAGCAAGCGGTCCGGTTTCCATTTCTCCATCGCCAATAACGCAAGCGGCAATTAAATTTGGATTATCAAGCACAGCACCATAAGCGTGTGCAACACTATAACCTAGTTCCCCACCCTCATTTATTGAGCCAGGAGTTTCAGGGGCAGCATGCGAAGGAATTCCACCAGGAAAAGAAAACTGTTTAAATAGTTTTTTTAAGCCTTCTTCATCCTCAGTTATGTTTGGATAAACCTTACTATAAGTTCCTTCGATATAAGTATTTGCAACCATCGCATTTCCACCGTGACCCGGTCCGGAAATATAAATCATATCTAAATTATGTTTTTTGATTATATAATTTAAATTCGTATATATAAAATTTTGAGATGGCACAGTTCCCCAGTGTCCCACTAACTTCTTTTTAATATCACTCATTTCTAATTTTCTTTTTAAAAGTGGATTATCAAGAAGATATAATTGACAAGCAGATATATAGTTAGCGGCATCAAAATATTTTTGCAAACTTTCTATTTCATATTTTTTTAACATATTTATCAATCCCTTTACTATAAATAATTATACAAAAAAATCATAAAAAAAACTAGAGTAACTTTCTAGTTTTTAGTATTTTTGGTCCTTTCTAACTTCATTTTTGTTTCTAAATAATAATTAGTTTCAAATCTATCATAAAAAATATTTTTAAGTTCATAATCATCATCAAATAAAATATCTAGTAAATAATTTTTCTTATCCTCAATAGGGATATCTTTGGAAAGTATTAAAAGTTTATTTAATAATTTTTTATCACTAATATTTTCTGATAAATACTTACTTTTCTGAAGTAATCTAGTAAATAATATTATATTTAAATTGATATCATCACAATCAATTGTACCATTTGGGATTCTTATTTCAAGGGTATTTTTATTTACACTAAAAGCATTTTTAATATTTAAACTAGCAAACCTATCTTTTTGAATGTGTCCCATTAAATAAACAAAATATTCTAAAGTATTAGCTTTTGTTTCAATATATTTTCCAAAGTTATTTAAAACATTATCCTTAATAAAAACTGCATTAAGTTTAGCACCATCTCTTAGGGTAGTACCCTCTTTATTAAACATATAAGCAAATATTTCTTCACAATGAACATAAATATAATATATAAGTTGAATATGAGAAACACTTTTAATATAATCAAAACCTAAATGAATGTGGCCTCCACAGCTTGGAGTTACCTCAAAACCATTGCTATTTAGAAAATCACAAATATACTTTAACTGTTTTAAATCACTTTCATTATAATGTAATATTGGTGAAGTTATCTCAAGACCATCAGAAACAGTACCTTCCTCTTTAATATTCCAAGAGCCTAAAATAGAACCCAAAGCTATATAAGATCTATTCAAAGGATGAGAACATTCAAGTTCTATCCCAATACTTATATTTTCATCAACATTTTTAGCCATATCTATCGTAACATCTGTTAAATCAACATATTCTTTATTTGATTTAATTGCTTTATTAATACCTTCGTTTTTTAAAAGTGAAGTAAGTTCAAGTTTAATACTTTTATCATTTAAAGTATTTAATAAATAAAATATCATTTCAAAATACTTATCCGAAGAAATAGACATTACTTTAAAAAGTTCATATTTCAAAGGTTCTAATTTTACATTTGTAATAACCTCTTTCTGAAGGTCATAATTTTTTAAACCAATAAAATATTTAAATAATAAGTCAATATTTTCTAAACTTGCAATAAGTTCACATTTAAAATAACCTTTTTCAATATATGGCAACTTTTCTTCATCAGATAAAGTTTTCAAAAAAGTAAGTTTATAATTATTTGTAAGTAATTCAAAATGTTCTTTTATAAAATTTTTATCTTTTAGAGAAACTATTAATTCAGAGATGTATTGTTCATTTTTTAATTTGCCTAAAAATAATAATTTGTTTTCGTCTTTTGCAAATCTTCTTAAAATAAGCATTAAATCCATTTCTTTTTCTATCTTTATTTGCTTTAATAAATTAACTACAAAATCCTCATCAGATATACCTTTCAAAATAATAATCTTCCCTTTTGGAGTAACTTCATTTAATAAATATAAATAACTATCTTTTGATTTAAAATTTAGTTTTAAAGTATCAAAAGCTAAAAAATGATTGGTAAATATTTTAGAATATATTTTTTCATTTAGTAATAAATTAATTTTATCTTCATCATTTTCTAAGTGATTGATGATTTTAAGAATATCTTTTATTTTACAAAGTTTAAAGAAATTTTCGTTATTTAATAATTTAATCTTATAAATATCCTCGAGTAATATTAAATTTTCAATGTTTTCATAAATGTATTTAAGAGTAAAAGGATCATTTAATATACTTTCTAAATTTTCATTACATAATGTACTTATAAGCATATCAAAAGATAATTCAAATATTTTCTGTTTTTTATATGTTTCTTTTAAAATACCTAATAAATCCATTTTACCCCCATTTGTTATGATTTATTATAAAACTTTACACCTTAAATGTCAATTAATTTAACTCACCATATAGACATTATTGTATGTTCCATCTCCGGATAATTTTACTGAAGAGGATAAACTAATAACAGGCCTGATTCCAGAAGCAATAAAAAAAGCATTAAGGCTTAAACTACCAGAAGAATTTACAAACAAATTTGTTACAAATGAACTACTACTATAGAAATAACCTGGGGAACCAGACCAATAACTTTGGTTTGTATACAAATAATATGAACTATTGCTATAGCCATATACTCCCCCTGCCATTGCAACTTCATCTGCGGTTATTAATCCTACTGGATATGTTAATGCACCATTTCCATTACTTGTATTTACTGTGAATTTATCACTTGCTGTTGGACATGTTAGTATTGGCGTTTTATTACTATCTAATCTTCCATGTGCTCCATAAGAATAACTTGCTCCAGTTGATGTCCAAGCTGCTGTTTGAGTTGATGATGCACTTCTATCATTACAAAATATTTGATCTTGTGATACTAATGCTTTTGTTGTTGCATCTTTTTCTAATGTGGTTCCTGCATACCACTTATCTATTGCCTGTTTTATTGCACTATTATATACTGTAGTTCCATTTACTGTACAACTTGCACTTGTTCCATTGCATTCTCCATAACCGTGTTGCTCACCATTTATATATTGATAGCCTACATATTCTGATTTATCACTAATACTATAAAATTGATATGTCGTCGCATTGATTTGTGTTCCTATTCCTGTCATTACTGTTGCTGTACTACTTGTTGGAGCACTTGTTCCAGAATATATCATTCTTATTGAACCATCTCCATTTATTCGAATTATTCTCCAGTACATATAATTTCCACTACTATCTTTACCAAATTTTACCCAATTATTATTTACTGCTCCTCTGAAATAATATGATGTTCCTAAATCATCCTCAGTTGCATACATTCCTTCATTAGTGGTAGCTATTTTACTAAAATCCGGGGTTGTTTCATTTAATGTATTATTTGCTAGAATTGTTTTCCAACTATATTTAACTAAATCTATCGCATCTGATACTGTTTTATTATCACTACTATCTTTAACCCATAAATAATACGTTCCTTCAGTTGTTATTGTAGTACTTAAATTATAAGATGTCCCAGATATTGAATCCCAACTTGTCGGCTCTACTGTATTACTTGTACTTATTCCATAGCCAGATAATTCTATATTATCTGTAAGTGTTGCAATTACTGTTGTATCATTAATAGTTAAGTTAGATATAACTGGTTTTTCTGTATCTATTATTTTATCAAAGTATAATGAACATCTATCAGAACCTAGAAAACTAAATCCTATTTGTCCTGTAGAATTATTATAGCTTACTACTTTACCTCCATTTTCACAAATAGTTTTATCTTCATTTAAAACATAGTTACCTTTAGGTATTGCATCTGAACTTTCATATTCTCCTGACTCGCCTTTTACCATAATTGCTAAATTATTTCTCTTCGGTATGTGTTTATTTTTAGATTTATTATATATATGATTTGTAAATAAAATACCTCCGATTAACGCTATCATTGATGTTAAAATTATAATTACTTTTTTATTTTTCATAATCTACTCCAATTCCGCATAAATCCGAATATCTATTTTCGCAAATTATAAACATTTAGGAAAATAATACTTCGATTTTACGGGAAAAGGACTAGAAAAAGTAAGAAAAAAATGTTAGAATTAGAGTAGAAATAGCATAAATACTAGGATATATTTTCCTAAATGTTTATACTTTATGAAAGACTATTCCTTATAAACAATGGGTTTGTGAGGTTTTTAATTACTTTTTAAAACTTTAAAAAAAATTAGATTTTTTTCTAATTTAATTTTTTTATGTCTTATTTTGTCTTGTTTTGTCGAAACGCTTGCAATACTAAAATATATATGTATAATAACTACTCGAACGTGCTGGAAATGGCGTTACCTTCTTAATTTTTTCTAGGGGTTTTGGTGCACCAAGATTTACACTAGACGAAAGGAGGAATGTAAATGAGAAAAAAGAACCTCGTAAGAGTAGTAATTTTGATTATCGTTTTGTTATTCTGGGATAGCTACTCAGAATATATAAAACGCGCCGTCCAGATTATGATAGAAATCATTATGTGGTTATGCCATATTTTGAAATCTATTATAGCCGGATAGCGCTACTTAAAACACTTAGGTAACGCGAACTTCCTTCACGTTCCTCATTTATAATATATCATTTATTTATATATTTATGCAAGAGGTTTATCTTGCATTTTTTCAACTTACTGTGTAAATATTATTATATGTTCCACTGCCCGACAACTTGACTTTAGAGGATAGAGATATTACAGGTCGAACACCAAATAAACCACTCACATCATATCCCATTGTGCTTATGCCACCACTAAGACAAAGATAAAACACAAATGCTTTATAGTTCCCATCTTTTATATAAAACTGTGGTGAAAAAGTCCAATAAAACTGATTTGTATATAAATAAAACGAAGAATTATAACTTCCAGTACCGAGATTGCCATTAGAACCAGCGAGCATTACCTCATCAGCCATAATAAGACCAACTGGATATGTTAAAAGACTATTTCCATCATTTGAATTTGTTGTAAATTTATCTATCTCATTTTGACATTTTAAACTTGGAGTTTTCTTTAAAACTATGCGATTATAACCATTATAATAATAATCTTTACTTGTATCCATACTTTCACTTATTTCTCCATATGTTCCATTACGGCTTGTTGATGCAACACGATCATTGCAAAAGGAAGTATTGTTAGAAATTAAATTTATCATATCTTCTTGTACTAAAGAAGTGTCTTTGTACCAATTTTCAATATAGTTTTTTATTGTGCTGCTATCTCTAGTACCATGCTGCATATTTGATGGCCAGTTAGCAGTGTACATATACCCTACATATGCTGGATTATTATAATTACTATTAAATTTGCTAGTTCCTATTTGAGTTCCTGTGCCAGTCATTACTGTGGCTGTACTACTATCTGGTTTTGTTGTTCCACTATATATCATTCTTATTGAACCATCTCCATTTATTCTGATTATTCTCCAATATATGTCCTTATTGGAACTATCTTTGCCAAATTTTACCCAATTATTATTTACTGCTCCTCTGAAATAGTAAGACGTTCCTAAATCATCCTGTGCTGCATACATTCCTTCATTGGTTGTTGCTGTATTTGCAAAATTCGGTGTACCTTTTCCTTTTATATAGTTTATTGCAGTATCTACTGTTGTGGCACCACCACCATTATTTATAAGTATTGT
>CAKOIF010000015.1 GCA_934086485.1 uncultured Bacilli bacterium
TCTTTCTTCATAACTTATTTTAGTCATACAAAAACCTCGTTTCTATTTTGTCCAAGAAACGGGGTTCATATCAATTTATCCCCTTAATTTAAATTGTCTAGAATAGACTCATTATTTTCTATTATACTGTTTATTATATACATTTCTTCTTCAGATACTCCATATCTTTTAAATAATTCATCAGAAATATTACATTTTCTAGAATACCTCCATAAAATTGGAAAATCAGGTTCTGGTTCTATCATTTTTTCAATATAATTATTCAATCTATTCATATTTTCCTCTGAAAAATTAACTTTATATGTGGTTATTTTATTGTTTAATACTTTTTTAACTAATATTGATTTATCATCTTTAAAGTATATGAAATAATCTAAATTATCATTTTCGTGGTATTCTATTTTATATTTATATTCTTCAACATTTATTTCAAAGTTTGATTCTCCGCCTTCTAAAGAATATATTACATCTTTTTGATACAAATTTAATTGTTTGGTACCATATATAACAACTTTATTACCATTTAATTTTGTAGAAAAATTAGTCTCTACAAATTTTTTCAATTTATCAATACTTTCTTTTGAAAACTTTTGTGTTCTTTTTTCTGTTTTTGATTTACAATTTACAGCACTACATGCATGTGTTATATTTATTTTTACCTTATCTTTATATATTTTAATATCTCTATTCGTTCCAGGTTCCCCACCATCAAAAAAAGAAATTTCATAAATTATATTTTTTTCATCATTTATATCATTCATTTTGTTGAAATATATTACTCCTACTATAGTTAATATTATTAAAAATAGTAATGCAATTATAATAATTTTTAAAGTTATATTATTTTTCATTTTTTCCTACCTTTCTAGGTTCATTATATCATGAAGCTTATTTAATCTACAAGATATTATAATCAATTCTTCATTATATTTTTAGTGATTCATCCAATGTGGAAACTTACGATTTTAAAGTACTAAAAAAGAGGATATTTATCCCCTTAATTTAACATTTAAATTATTTGTTACTTTATTAATAATATTTTCAAAATTATCCATAACTTCTTTTTCAGTTAAAGTTCTTTCATTATCACTATAAGTTAATTTAAATGCGATACTTTTTTCATTACTATCATTATTTGGAATATATAAATCAAATACATCAATATTTTTAAGAAGTCTTCCACCTGCTTTTTTAATTTCCTTCATTAAACTATCACAAGTAATATCTTTATTACATACAAATGCTACATCTTTAATAATTTCTGGATATTTTGAGGCTTCTTTATATTTAATTGGTTTTATATCACCCATTAATTTATTAATAGAAAGTTCACAAACATAAACATTATCTTTACAAATAGTGGGATGAACTTTACCAATTATTCCTATTTGCTTATTATCTAGGGTAATACTTGCACTTATACCTGGATGTAAGTTATTTATTTCGCTAGCTACAAAATTATATCTATTTTTAAGTCCTAGATAATCTAATAGATTTTGAACAATACCTTTTAAAGTATAAAAATCACATTCAATTTCATTATGATTCCATGCGTTATAAATATATTTTCCACTTATAAGCATTGCTACTTTAATATCTTCATTAAAGTCTTTATCATAAGTTTTACTTATTTCATAAAGTAATATATCATCTACTTTTCTTGCTTTATTATAGTCGTAAACATTTAAAAGTGATGGAATAATGGTAGTTCTAACAATGCTTTTATCTGCGCTCATTGGATTAGGAAGTACTACATTTTCTTTGTTTTCATATTTAAATAAGTTAGCCATAGATAAAGATACTAAAGTATATGTTTTACATTCATTTAATCCTAAACTACGTAGTCTTTTTGAAATAATCTTTCTATATTTAACATCGCCAATATATTCACCTTTTTTGTATGTACCTTTTGGTAAAGTAGATATTAAATTTTCATAACCATAAAGTCTTCCTATTTCTTCGGCAATATCATTAACATATGGATCAATATCAAGTCTACGATTAGGTATTGTTACTGTAAATATACCATCTTCATATGTATATTCAAACATTAACCTATCTAGTTCTTTAGCCATATCTTCAGTTGAAATTTCAATTCCTAACATTTTATTAACATCATTTGGATTAAATTTAACTATTTTTTTAGTTTTATCTACTCTATCATATGTTACCCTACCTGATAAAATTTTTGCATCAGCATATTTTTCAAGTAAATGACATGCCCTATTTAATGCTTCAATTGTATATTCATAATTTAAGCCTTTACCATATCTAATTGAGGCCTCGCTTTTTAAACTTAATCTTGCTGCTGTATTTCTTATTGAAACAGCATCAAATATAGCACTTTCAATTAAAATAGTTTTAGTATTTTCATCAACATCTGTATTTTCTCCACCCATTACACCGGCAATACATACTGGTTTTTGGCCATCAGTTATAACTATATCACTTTCATTTAATACTCTATCTTTTCCATCTAAAGTTTTAATTTTTTCATCATTTAAAGCATTTCTAACAACAATTTTATCACCAAGTTTATCTTTATCAAAGAAATGTAAAGGTTGTCCATATTCAAGCATAACATAATTTGAAATATCAACAACATTATTAATTGGTCTCATACCAGCACTAATAAGTCTATCTTGAATAAATTTTGGTGATGGTTTAATATTTAAATTTGTTACCATCTTTGCAAGATAAAATGGACATTTTTCAGTATTTACCTCTAAAGAAAAGTGATTTGTAATGCTATCTTCGATTTCATTATAATTACTATCAGGAAGTGTTACCTTTTTGTTTAATATTGAGGCAATTTCGTAAGCAAAACCAATATGATAGTAACAATCGTTATTTCTATGTTTATGAACATCAAGATCATATATAGTATCAGATGAACCTAGTAAAAATTGTGGATCACTTCCTATGACTGCATCATCTGGTAAAATATAAATACCTTTAGCATAGTTTTCCTCAGTCTTTTCTTCGAGGCCTAATTCAGAAAGTGCACATAACATTCCAAAAGATTCTACTCCTCTTATTTTAGTTTTTTTAATTTCAAAATCTCCAGGTAAAACTGCACCAATTAAAGCCACAATTACTTTTTCATTTTCTTTTACATTTGGAGCACCGCAAACAATCTGAAGTATTTCATTTCCAACATCAACTTTACAAACATGTAAATGATCTGAATCTGGATGCATTGTGCACTGTTTTACTAAACCAACACATAAATTATCAATATGATTAGTAATAACTTTTTCAACATTAATACCTGCTTTAGTAACTTTAACAGCTAACTGTTTTAAATCTATACCATCTAAATCAATATAATCTTTAACCCAATTTAAACTTATCATACTAATTTTCCTTTCTATCAAATACTTGAACTTCTCTTAAATCTGCTGTATAAAATGTTCTTATATCATTTATATTATATTTAAGCATTGCAAGTCTTTCAGCACCAAAACCAAATGCAAAACCAGTCCATTTATTTGGATCATAACCACAATTTTTTAATACATTTGGATGAACTATACCTGCACCTGCAACAGTAATCCAACCAGTATTTTTACATAAACTACATCCCTTACCATTACAAGCAAAACAACTTATATCAGTTTCTACTGAAGGCTCAGTAAATTGATAATAACTTGGTCTAAATCTTGTTACACAGTTTTCTCCGAATAACTTTTTAGCAAGTAAATCAAATATTCCCTTAAGATCTGATAAACTTATTTCTTTGTCGACTACTAAACCTTCAATTTGCATAAATTGATGAGAATGAGTTGCATCATCATCATCACGTCGATATGTTTTACCAGGACATATCATTCTAATTGGTGTTTCACCATTTCCCTTAAGCATTGTTCTTGCTTGTACAGGAGATGTTTGACTACGAAGAAGCACTTCATCATTAACAATATAAAATGTATCTTGGGCATCTCTTGCAGGATGTCCTTTTGGAATATTTAAAAGTTCAAAATTATATTTATCTTCCTCAATTTCTGGACCATCTACTACATCAAATCCAAGTGACATAAAAAGCTCTTCTACCTCTTCAATAGTTTTTTCAAGAATGTTTGGAGCGCCACACTTAATACATACTCCAGGAAGAGTAACATCAATTTTTTCACCCTCTAATTTTTCATTAATTATTTTATTATTAATTTCATCATTTTTCTTTGTAAATGCTTCATTAAAATAAGTCTTAATTTCATTTACATACATTCCATATGCTTTTTTATCTTCAGCTTCTCTAATCTTACTTTGAAGTTCTGTAATTACTCCACTTTTTCCTAAATATTTTACTTTAACATCATTTAATTCATTTAAATTATTAACTTTTTCTAAATCTTTAACTATTTCCTCTTTAATATTTTCCATTATTTCCTCCTTAAAAAAATAAAAACTTCCCATATTTATAGGGGCGTTTTATCGCTGTACCACCCTACTTTATGAAAAGTTTATTTCAATCTTTATATTTATAACGTAATTACCCGTTTATACTCCTTATTTGAATTTCGTTTTATAGTTTCTTAATACTTTCACCAAATGCATTAATCTCTTTTAAATTATAAAACTACTTATAATAATTCATCGTATATTAATAATTTGTTGCTTTTAATTCCATAAATGATTCAGAATGTTTACATACAGGACATACTTTTAAAGCATCTTTTCCGTAATAAACGTGACCACAGTTTCTACAAATCCAAATAACTTCTTCATTTCTATGGAATACTTTATCTTCCTCAATATTACCTATTAATTTTAAATATCTTTCTTCATGATGTTTTTCAATATCGCCAACCATTTCAAATAATTTTGCAATATCTTCGAATCCTTCTTCTCTAGCGATAGCAGCAAATCCTTTGTACATTTCAGTCCATTCAAAGTTTTCTCCGTTTGCGGCATCTTTTAAGTTTTCCATAGTCGTAGGAATATCTCCACCATTTAATGCTTTAAACCAAAGTTTTGCGTGTTCTTTTTCATTATTTGCAGTTTCTTCAAAAATACTTGCTATTTGTTCATAACCTTCTTTTTTAGCTTTACTTGCATAGTATGTATATTTATTTCTTGCTTGACTTTCTCCAGCGAAAGCAGCCATTAAATTGCTTTCTGTTTTACTACCTTTTAATTCCATATTTTCACTCCTTTTTCATGTCTAATATTATCACATAAATTATAATGTGTCAAACACTTTGACATAAAAAAACTCATAAATAATTTATGAATTTTTTTTAGTTATTAATTTTAATAAAATATCTTCATTCTTTTCTAAAATAACATAATAACCATCATCATAGACTTCTTTAACAAAAACAAATTTATCTGTTTTCTCATTATCTAAAAGTTCGTATGCTAGATAATAAATACTATTATTTAACTCATATTTATTAGTTAAAATATACTTTTTGTTATTTTCAAGAACTACTATATCATTTATTCTCACTGTAAATGCTCTTCCTGACTAACAATTTTTTGATTTTCAATTTCTGCACGTTTTTTTACATTACTTACTTTAATTAATTTCATTATATCTTGAATTATAATTACAAGAGCCGGAATAATTACAACAACAAGCCAACCTATTTTACTTCCTACAAATCTTTGAACATTTCCAAGTCCAGGAATTTTTAATACAACTTTACCAATGAGATTACTATATGATGCTGGAGTATCATCTTTAATAGGATTATTATCTCCTTTTGTTACATATTCATAGTCACTAGCAGTTTCATCATAAAAAATATCTTGTACTCTATGAGTAACAGTTTTTCCATAAGATAAAACACCTGTTGATTCGAAAGTAATTATATCATTAACTTTTATATCCGTGGGTTTATCTACCGTTTTATTTATTATAACATCTAATACATTAATTGTTGGAACCATGCTTTGTGAAACTATTGTATATACAGAGAAAAAAGGTCTATATTTACTACCTTTAGCTTCATAAAGTTTTAATGAAACAAAATAATACAATAAAAATGCTGCACAAATTATTAATATGGAAAATAATGTCCAAGATATAACTGAACCAATATAATTTAATATTGATTTAATTCTCATTTTTTTTGTAATCATATTTTTCTCCTTTCTACTTAATCGTTTCTATATAAAGTTTACCTTTAAAGGTTTTACCACTGTCAATGTTTTGATTAATACCGGTTTCTTTCCAGTTCATTCTAAGAACATATTTAACAGTAGTTTTTCTACGAATTAATACTTCATCCTCAAGGAATGTTTCTTTTCTTGGTGCCTTTAAATTATTTAAATAAGAAATATTGCTACGAGTTATAAAGTAATCTAAATTATTTACATCAGTAAAATCATTAAATACATCACGCCATACTATTTTATATGCTACAGCATAGTCTGCATCATTTTTAATTTTTAAAACATAAGTGCCATTCCAACCAGGTTCAATATCCGCGGATACTAATTCAAGAGGATTATATATATAAAAGTCACTATCACTACCTTTAGCAATTTCTAAAATATTTTTTTCATTTTTATATTTATCATCTTCATAATAATTATAATCACTATCTATTTTTGTGCTGCCATTATCACAGTTAAAATCACAAATACCATCATTATCAATATCTACATTTATATTAGGAAGACCATCACCTGTTGTATCACAATTTTTTTGACAATTTGTACCACTTCCAACAGGATTAGATAAAGTGCCATCACTATTTACGCAATTAAAATTACATGTTCCAGTTCCATATACATCAATATTTGTATCTGGAATTCCATCACCATTTGTATCAATATTAAAATCAGCTTTACCATCTTTGTCATAATCAATATTTATATCAGGTACTAAATCACCATTTGTATCAATGTTTATATCTGGATGATTATCATAATTTTTATCACAATTTACATCACATTTTCCATCATAATCAGTATCAATATTTATGTCACCAACATTTTTTTCACCAACATAAATATTATGATCTGGTTTACCATCGCCATTTGTATCACAATTTTTTATACATTTACCAGTATCATCAGTTATATTTAAATCAGGTTTACCATCATTATCTAAATCTATATTTATATCTGGAAGACCATCACCATTTGTATCTTCGTTTAAAATTATTTTCTTTCCCTCAATAATAGTTTCTTTATTAATAGGATTAATTATTGTAGTACCACCATCTTCGGAAATATTAACATCTGCTTTGCCATCACCATCAACATCAATGTTTATTATTTTAGTAGTTCCATCTGCTAAAGTAACCTTATCATTCAATGTTTTACCATCACCATCAGCATCAACATTATATCTAACATTTCCTTTTTCATCTGTACAGTTTCTTATACATTTACCTGTTTCATCTTTTACATTTATTGGATTTTTTATATTACCATTTTCATCAATAATATTAAATGTTGGTTTTCTATTACCCTTATAATCAATGTTATGAATTGGTATAGAGGGATCATCTCCAGTGATATTAACATCAGCAATACCATCATTATCTAAATCAATATTTGTGTCCGCAAGCATATCACCATTAATATCACAATTTAAATCACAAGTTTTTTTCTTATTATAATCTTTTATAATATTAATATCAGCAATACCATCACCATCAAGGTCAATATTATAATCAGGCCATCCATCATTATCACTATCACAATTTAATTTGCATATACCACTTTCATCAAGTTGATTCATTTGATTAAATAGTCTTGTTTGATTACCAAATAAGTCTATATTAAATAATGGTTTTCCGTTTCTACTATAATCAACGTTATAAAAAGGTTTACAACTACCATCTTTTGAAACATTTAAATTTGGTACTTTACTACCCCATATTTTTTGATTAACATATTTACAATTATCAGGATTAGTTGGATTATAATTTCCATATATTTTATAAATATAAATAGTTAAATAAGCAGTAATTATAATTAAAATTATTACAAGTAAAAAGATAAAAGATTTAATTATATCTTTTTTTATAGATTGATTTTCTTTTTTTTCATCAGATAATAACTTTTTTTGTTCTTCATAATCATTTGTATCTATTAAAATATCATTATTAATATCTTTCACATTTTACTCCTTATTCTTATTTAAATTATATCACGATTTTTTTAGATAACAAATACTTTTATTAAAAAAACTGTCACATAGACAGATTTTTTATTGTTACTTCATCATAACTTTTACCACGATAATAACCATTTTCATCAAAATCATTATTTGTTAAATAAGAAAATGCTTTAACATAGATATCTGAAGTAATATTTTTATAATCGCTTCCACATGTTAATTTCATCGAAGTAATTAATGTATTATCAGTTATTTCATTATCTAATAAATGTGAATACCATTCTCCATATTCATGATGTACACCATCATACAAATATATTTCTAAATAGTTATAGAAACTTTCTGAATCTGATGGTTTTAAAATAGTCTTATGTATTTTTTCACCATTTACCTCAAAGGAAATTTCCCAACCTAATTTATATTTTAGATTTTCATATTCTGAAGTTGTATATTTATTCCATATTTCTTTATAATATGAACCAGTTACTTTTTCTTCTTCGGTTAGAAAAATGTTTAAAACTGTTATATCCTTTTTTAGCACCCAATTATAAGATAAAGTATCACTTACTTTCATATCATTATCAGCATAAATTGATAATTTAATAGGATTAGTATCTTCATATTCAGGCTCCTTAGGAACAACTACTTCATTATTATTTGAAACAGTTTTATTAAAGCCATCTTTTTGATTACATCCACATAATGATATGATTAAGCAAAGAATCATTATATATTTCATAATTTAATACCTTGAATAGAACCATACACCATAAGCTGGAAGTGCCGGAGGTTGAAAACTATTTGCAACATATTTACTATAACTTGAATAGCCTTCGGGTCCTCCTCCTAAATAAAATCCTTTTGTAACACCGTAATGTAAATGCCAGCCTGTAGAACATGTATCCCAACCACCATTTACTTTTAGAGTACTTCCTCCACCACCAACTGAACCAATTACAGTCTGTTGGGTAACAGTATCTCCAACTTTAACATAAACATCTTTTAAATGAGCATATGTTAATGTATATGCAATTCCTTTAACTCTAACGTGAATATAAACTTGGTTACCTCCACATTTTGCTCTACTTATAACCGCTGCTACAGTACCTGCTGCAGTAGCATATACAGGTGTTCCTCCTGCATTACCCGCAATATCATTTGCTGGATGGAAATCAGAATAAGGTCTACCATTTAAATAAAATGAACGCCATCCAAATCCTGAAGAAACATAACCTCTTACAGTAGGTCTTAAAAATTGAGCACTATTTGCAACATTTATACAAGAGGATAATAATTGATCATCTTTACAACCTAAATCTTCATAGTATTTAATAAGCTTTTGTTGAGCACTAATTTGCTGTGAAATATCAAGTGTAACCTCAACTAAAGAAGATAAATCATTTTTTAATGATGCTAAACTGTTTTCATATATTTTAATTTTTTCATTTAAATCGTTTTGTTTTTTTACTAGGCTAACTTGTAAACCTTCATTTTCCTCGATTAAACTTTCCATCTTTTTAAGTTCATTTTGAGTATATGAAATAATTTGACTTATAGCATCCGCTCTCATAACAACATCTGTTGCTGTAGAGGCTCCTCCTACATAATCTAAAAAGGTATTATCACTACTTACAATTTGATAAAAAGCAAGTAATTCTTCACTTTTTGCTTTTGTTTTTTCTATTTCTTTAGTAGAGGATTCAATTTGTGCTTTTGCAGTGGCTATATCATTTTCAGCTTGTTCAACTTCATTATGAGCATTTGATATACGATTATTTTCTGCATTAATTTCACTTTGAGTTTTATTTTTTTGAGCATCATTAGCATTTTTTTCATTAATTAACGCCTGAAGTTCATTTTTTAAATCTCTTAATGTATTAGCTGCAGCATTAACATTTGAAAACATACATAATATAGCAATTATACTAAATATTTTTACTACTTTTTTCATCATATCTTCAAATACTTCCTTACTGAGTTTGCACTACCAAACATACCTACAACAGCACCGATTAAAACAATTACACCAGATACATAGAACACAAAATTATATGGTTTAATTAAATTAAGTGTCTCGGTAAACATATAACCATGCATTGTATTAAATAAAATTACATAACCATAAATTGTTATACATACTGGAATTATTGAACCAATTATACCTAAAAATAACCCTTCGAATAAAAATGGTAATTTAATTGCGGTATTACTAGCTCCAACAAGACGCATTATTTCAATTTCATTTTTACGTGAATAAATTGTTAATTTTATTGTGTTTGAAATTAAGAATGCTGTAACTACAATAAGAGCAATAACAATTCCAATTGTAACCTTTTGAATAATATCAAAAGCAGATACTACTTCCTCAACCATAGTTTCACCAAATTTTACTGTTTGAATATTTGGTACTTTTTTAATTTCATCAGCTACATTAGAAATATTTTTAATATCATCAACATACACAGTACAACTATCCATCAAAGGATTTTCAGTTAAATAATTAAGCATTGTTGAAAATGTATCAGAGTATTCACTCATTTGAGTTTTCCATTCTTCTTTACTTTTATAAGTTACTTTACTTACCCCTTTAATATTTTTAATTTCTAAATACGCATTATTACTATCTTCTTCGCTTGCATTTTTATTAATATAAACTACAATATTCATTTCTTTTTCAATTGACCTTGTGGCATTATTTACATTTACTGCAATAATAATTGCTACAGAAACGATAATAAGAGTTATCATATCACAAAGAATACTTGCCATTGAAAGTGAAAAATTACGAGTTATACTTTTAAATGCATCTCTTATACTTCTTCCAAAAATTCTAATCGCTTTCACTCTTATAACTTCCTTTCTTATAATCACCAACAAGCATACCATTGTTAATTACTAAAACTCTTTTTTTCATCCTATTAACAATTTCTTTATCATGAGTTGCCATTATAACTGTTGTTCCTAAATCCTTATTAATATTTGAAATTACATCCATAATTTCTTTACTTGTCATTGGATCTAAGTTTCCTGTAGGTTCATCACAAACTAAAAGTTTAGGTTCATTTACAATAGCCCTTGCTATACATACCCTTTGTTGCTCACCACCAGAAAGTTCCTTAGGAAAACTTCTTACTTTATCCTTTAAACCAACTCTTTCTAATGCCTTTAAGACTTTTGGTCTTATATCAACACCTTTATCACCAACACATTCAAGAGCAAATGCAACATTTTCATAAGCAGTTAAATTAGGTAATAATTTAAAGTCTTGGAATACAATACCAACTTTTCTACGAAACTTATATACCTTTCTATTTTTTAATTTACCAACATTTACTCCACCAACCATTACAGTTCCTTTTGTTGGTTTTTCTTCTCTATATAACATTTTAACAAAAGTAGATTTTCCACTTGCAGTAAGTCCAATTACAAAAACAAACTCGCCTTTATCAATTTGAACACTTACATCAGCACAAGCAGTTATACCATTACTATATGTTTTAGTAACATCTTTAAATTCAATGAATTTCATACACACCTCCATTATGTTTAAATTATAGCACTTTTTTAAGTGTAAGTAAATTAATAAACTTTTATTTACACTTATTACCAAAATAAAAATGTAAACCTTTTATTTTAATGTTTACATTATTTATTATCATAATTATCAAGAAATGAAGTATATTTACCATCTTTTTTAGTACCTAGAACACAATTTAAATTTATATTATTCATCGAAGTAAATATATTATTATCAATACTTGGATTTATTTTACGAAGATTATTTACAAGATTTTTCATTTCTTTTCTTTTACTAGTTCCATCATCCACTATGCTACAGTTTTCAGTAAATCTACATGCACAATTAATAAATGTTAATTCATTATATTTTTTCCAAGCAAGCACTGCTGATTCCTTTATTAAATAAAGTGGTCTAATAAGTTCTAATCCTTCAAAATTATCTGAATGAAGTTTTGGCATCATAGTTTTAATTTCACTACCATAAAACATTGAAAGAAGGGTTGTTTCAATTACATCATCAAAATGATGACCTAAAGCAATTTTATTACAGCCAAGTTCTTTTGCTTTACTATATAGATAACCTCTTCGCATTCTTGCACATAAGTAACAAGGGTTACCCTCTACTTTAGCAGTTACATCAAAAATATTAGTTTCAAATATTTCTATTGGAACATTTAGTAATTTAGCATTTTTTTCAATCAACTGTCTATTAACTTTATTATAACCTGGATCCATTACAACATAATGAGCAGTAAAAGGAAATTTTCCGTGTTTAATTAACTCTTGTATACATTTTGCAAGTAAAAAAGAATCTTTACCACCACTTATACAAACCATAATATTATCATTTTCTTTGATAAGTTCATAATCAGATATAGCTTTAATAAACTTACTCCATATATCTTTCCTAAATTTCTTTATAATACTTCTTTCTATTTCAACATATTTTTCCATAATACCACCAACCCATATATATTATAAAAAAATAGTAATTCTTGTCAATCACTATTTTTTAAATTTCTTAATCCTTTCATACATAAATTCTATTTTATCTATTTCTTTTTCTGTATGATAATGTCCACAGTACCATTTATCATAACTAATACTTTCTTCGATTTTATCTAAAAACAACTCCATAGAATTATCTACTTTACTTTGATCTACAAAAGGAAGAAACATTTCTCTAGGAATATATTTATAAGGGCAAGTATGTGAAAGAACAATATCAAAATGTTTATTATTTACGTTTTCATAAATATTATTCATTTCTTCTTTCGTAAGTTGTTCAGATTTAAACCATGGATAATCATACACTAAACGCATATTTTTATCAATTGAATAAGCTCCTCCGATAACTAAAGCTTTCATACCTTCAATAGTATATACTTCGCTAGATTTTGCAAATATTAAATTTGGGTATTTATCTTCAGCGTAAGCAATTCCATCAAAAAAATTAATTTCTTTATAAGTTTTAATATTTTCCGCTCTTTCTTCGTGATTACCATTTATACAAAAAAATATTAATCCAAGTTTATTAAGTCTTTCTTTTACTACATCATCAAAATGATTTAAAAAGTAATTGATTCCTGCATCACCAAGAATAATAAGAACATCTTTTTTTTGATAATTTAAATTATCAAGTCTTGAAAATTCTCTATGAGTATCACCAGTTATATAGATCATAATTCCTCCCTATAAAAATTTTATCATAAAAAAACTGTCTTTTAAACAGTTCTTGTATTTTTATTTTCACGTATATTTTTATCAAATAAATATGTATGTGCTATATTTAAGTCTTTATTTGATTCATTTGCTAAAGCATAACCATAAGATGTAATTGCATTTATATAAGCCATATCCAATTGAGGTACTTCAAAAGTTAGAATTTCAGTTTCAGGACTAAATGCCTTCATATATTTTTCTAAATAATTTATAACAGCACTATAAATTGTAAATTTACTTTGTTCATCCAATGCCTCAGATAAAACAATTTCTCCGACTATAGCATTATCTTTATTACCACCAGCACATAAATTTACTCTTGAATAACCTAGATTTTGATGGTTTTGATTATAGATTGTTAAAAATTTTATATTCTCATCATTAAAAATAGAAAACATTACTGAAATAGTTTTTTTAAAATTATCATCCATTAATAATAATGAATTAGTATAATTTCCTTTAGCAAGTTGTTTTTTAGTATTCTTTCTTAAAATATCTTTACCAAAATTATCCTCGAAAAAAGTATAGTATTTTATTACTACATCTTGGTAATTTTCTTTATTTGGTTTACCCCATTTATAATACATATTTCTTCCCCCTTAATTTATTTAAACTTTTATTTATTATTTAATTTGGAGGAACCGACCAGATTCGAACTGGTGCTCAGGGTGTTGCAGACCCACGCCTTACCACTTGGCTACGGTTCCATAATACATAATATGCTTCTTCATAAAGCAATATTATTGTATTATATTTTTTTATTAATGTCAACTTTTTAAATTGATTATATATTTTTGATTTCTAATTGTAACAATAGCTTGAATTACACTTGCATCCACAATTTCACCACCTACTTCAAAAGCAATAAAATCTTTTTGATAATCAGGTGTAACATTTATTGAATTATTAGAGTATACTTTATCATCAACTTTATATTGAATAGTCATAAAATCATTAGCAAATCTTCTTGGTAAAGTATTACTCTTTGTGTATAATGTATCACCATCTGGAGTATAGTTAATATGAAGTGTTAAAATATAATTATTATGCCTTGAGGCAGTAAATGGAACTGTTATTGCATCATCATATGCATTACAATTATCTTTAAAACATTTTTCATAAGTATAGAAATATGTTTTATTTAATTCATAGCTTTGAACTTTTAAAATAGTATTTCCTAAATAAGTATCATCAAATGTAACTTTTTGTCCTAAAGCATAATTTCCATTTAATTTTAAGTCACTTATTTTTTTAGGACGAATACTTACATAAATATGTTTTGTAGTATAATCTTTTTTATTTTTAACTGTACCATTATAAATATCAAGTTTAAATCTACTATTTCGATTTTTTTCATTTATTTCATATACTAAAGCAAATGTCTTATCAGTTTTATGTGAAAATTCACTAATAACATTTTCTGAGGCATAATCAATAAAATAAGAACTCATACTTAAAGTTGGCTTTACAAGTGTGCCACCCACGCTTAAATTAAATTGATTAAAATCTATCTTTCTTGTTAAACCAGAATTATTTTTTAAATTAACTTTTAAAACTACATAATAATAACCATTTTTTATAATATTTCCTTTATAATCAAGATTTGTCACTATAGAATCTTCGACTGTTAACTGCATACTATTATAGGTAAATACTTTACCTGTTTTATAACTTTGATTATAATTTATATTTCTATTTTTAATAAATAAAATTATTAAAATAAATGCTAATATACCAAGTGAAATTGTTACAAAAAGTTTATTCTCTTTTAGATAATAAGTAAATTCTCTTAAAGCTCTACGTATTTTTCTTTTGTATTTATAACTATTTAAATTTATATTAACTTCAACTTCTTCGGAATCAGAAAAATCATAGTTCATTTCTCTTAAATCAGATTTAAAGTTAAATTTCTTAATATCAAAACCAATTGCTCTTATTATAGAGAAAACTAAAAATATAAATTGAACTGCTGTTATAACAATTGAAAAGTCCCTAATACTACGTGATAGTTTTGCACTAAGAAGTTCCTCACTTAAGCCTGAAAGGACTTCTCTTATATATATAAGGCAAATTAGTAAAAACACGTAATATATAATCATAAATAAATATAGTTTAGTTGGTTTATTTTTATGTTTAAGCAAATAATATATTGAAATTGCTAAAGCAAGTACAAGTAATATTGCAATAAAAAATATGCTTGATGTATAAACATTTTCAAGACCAATAAGTACACTTGATTTGTAATTATTTTTAATATATTCAATAAAAAATTTTACAATAAGCACACTACGATATAATATAAAGCCAATTAAAAAAGATAAAACTAAATGAATAAGTCTAAATTTTTTAATTAAAAATGCATAAGGTTTTTTTAGTATCACTTACAATCACCCTATATTAATAATATCACAAAATAAAAATGGTGCAAAGACCATTTATTATTTTCTAAAAATTTTTGTTGATAATTTGTTAAAATAATTCCTAATACCAAACTTTATATAAATATAATCCTTCGGGTGGTGCAGTAGGAAGTGATTTTTCTTCTATAGTATCAAGCATTTTTAAAAGTTCTTCTTTACTAGCATTATATTTACCAACCTCAAGTAAAGCACCCATTAAATTTCTAATCATATAACGATAAAAACCAGTACCAATAAAATGAACTTCAATTTTATTATCAAATTTCTTAACAAAGTTAATTTCATAAATAGTTGTTACTGTTTTATCATTAGTCCCTGATATAAAATTATTAAAATCATGTGTTCCTAAAAATACTTTTGAGGCATCTTTCATAAGCGCAAAATCTAACTTTTGTCTAGGTTGATAATAATAGCAATTTAAAGAACTTTTAAAAGGTCCTATATTAATTTTATAAACATATTCTTTCTTTTTAACTGATAATCTTGCATGAAAATCATCATTTACGTTAGAAACTGATTTAACAACAATATCTGGATTTAATAGTAAATTAAGTTTGTGTTTTAAACCTTTAATATCTTTTTTTATATCAAAATGGGCTACCTGACTTACTGCATGAACACCAGCATCAGTCCTTCCTGAGGCTTTAAGTTCTATATCATCTTCGAATATTTTTGATAAAGCTTCCTCGATTGTTTTTTGTACTGTTCTAGTATTTTTTTGACGTTGGAGTCCATTAAACTTTGAACCATCATAACTAAATATTATCTTTTTTCTCATTTTTTACCACACTATCCTTATGTCTTTTTACAAGTGCTGCTATCTTAATAAAATGATGATTAACACCGGATTTTCCAATATTATAACCATATTCAACATTTGCAATTTGTGCAATTTCCGCTAAAGAACTTTCTGGATATTTCTTACGGATTTCACAAATAATTTTTGTATTATCATCAAGAAGACTTAATAAATCATTATCTATTATATAATTAATTTCATTTAATTGTTTAAGTCCTGTTTGAATACTTTTAGTCTGATTAGAAAGTTCACAATTATTTAGTCTATTAACCATATTTTTATGATCTCGATATATTCTAATATCTTCGAAGAAAAACAAACTTTCTGTAGCCTTAAACATTTTTAAAATATCTGATATATTATCACCATTTTTTACATAAACAACAAACTTGTAACCTCTTTTTATAATTTTTGAATTAATTTTAAAATACTTTAAAAGATTATCTATTTCTTTAGCAATTTTTTCATTTTTACATATATACTCTAAATGATATCTACTTGTCTGGGGATTTGTAACATTTCCAATTGCTAAAAATGCTCCCTCTAAAAAAGCAATTTTTTCTTCATCACTTTCAAGATTTATTTTTTCATTAACATTAAGTACTTTTTTAATATAATCAATATTTTCATTTATTGTAAGTATATATATTTGTTTAACTCTAAATCTATTTTGGTTTCTAACTGTAATGTTCGCAGAAATATTAAATACTGTTTTAATATCTTTGTATATCTTTCTAGCAACTGAGGCATTTTCTAAAGTAATAATAATTTGCTTCGAGGTAATTTTAGAGTTACATCTTACAAATGCTGAAAGCTCACTACAAGCATCTACACTAGAGTAAACATTTTTAGATATTTCATCTTTTAAACTTGTATTGAATGTCATTATTTTCCATCCATTAAATATGAAAATATTAAGTATGCTGTTTTTAATGAATCATGACGATAATAACCATTTTCAATAACATATAAAGTATCCTTAATTATTTGAACATTCATATTTTCTAATGTATCTACATCTAAAATAACTGGATCTTTTTGCTCACTTGTAGCATATTTTTTTGAAAGTGTACTACTCATAGGTTTATCATTAGCAAGTACTAAATTTACACTACCATTTCCTAAATAGTTTTCTAAAACTTTTATATGATCAGATACCTTAAAACCATCAGTTTCACCAGGTTGAGTAAATAAATTACATATATACATTTTTTTTGCTTTTGAATGATTAATAGCCCTTACTAAATCCTTGTTGATAAGATGGGGAATTATACTTGTATATAAACTTCCCGAAGAAAATATAATTAAATCAGCTTTATTTACTGCATCATACACTTTAGGATTAACAGTAATATCTTTATCATAAGTAATCTTTATAACCTTTTCTTTGGCTTTAGTAATTTGTTCCTCACCAAAAACTTTTTTTCCAGACTCTGTAATTCCAACCAAATTAACAGAATCTTCGGTTAAAGGTAATATTTTCCCATTAGTTATATCAAGAATCTTTTCTAAAATAGGAAGACTACTTGCAAAATCGCCTTTTAAATCTAAAAGAGCAGTTAATAATAGATTTTTTATTGAATGATTACCTAGAGTTTTAGATTTAGTGAATCTATAATTAAGTAGATTTTCAACATCAGTATCAATATTCGCCATTGAAAGCATTACTTTAGTAATATCTCCGACTGCTGGAATATTCATTTCTTTACGAAGTCTTCCTGTACTTTTTCCATTATCAGATACAGAAACTACTGCAGTAATATCAAGTGGAAATAGTTTTAATCCTTTTAAAAGTTGTGAAAGTCCACTTCCTCCACCAAAAATAACTATTTTTTTCATTTAAACCTCCTATTTATAATTTTATTCAAAATATTTGTTTTAACTCTCATTGCTCCTACAGGACAAAATTCCTGACAACAATAACACTTTATACATTTTTCCCTATCAATAACTGGATATCCTTTTTCCATTGTTATTGCCTTTTTAGGACAAATATTTTTACATTTTTGACATTTTATACATTTATTTTTATAACAATATGGCTTATTTTCAAACACTTTACCAACAGCGGCACCAACTATACTATGATTATAAAATTTAATATCAATTGCATTTTCTATTAATTCAAAATCCTTTGTTATAAATTTGTTGATATCTTCATTTAAAATAATTTCATTATGATTAAATAATCCCCTTTTTTCACTTTGAACAATTGTATTAACTGAACTTGGATTTAAATTTATTACTTTTGCACAAATATAATCTAAAGCATATGGATTAGTGCTAGCAATAATTGAACCAATTTTTTTAGGATTACCCATCGTAGGACCATTACCATCCATACCAATAATTGCATCAACAATATTTAAATCAAATTTAAAATATTCATTAATATCAATTAACATATTAGCAAAATCATCATGATTTGGAAACCTATAATGATATTCTGACTTTGTAAGTCCAGGAATAGTTCCATATAAGTTTTTTACTGAGGCACTCATTTTCATCATTGCGTGGGTTTTTAATTTACAAAAATTTATTTTAAAATCAAAATCATCAATATAACTTGTGTAATCAAAATTTTTTAAAAATAAGGCTTTATTATTCAAAGCGTTTTTAATATTAAAATTATAATTTAGTTCAGCACCTGTTTCATTCATTTTAGTAATTTTATAAATATGATCTAAATGTGACTTATTATATTGTCCTCCGGGACTATCTCCAATTACAACTTTTGCTCCTTTATTTTTTAAATAATCCACTAAAAAAGATAAAAGTAAATAATTAGTTGTAGCACCTTTTTCCGGAGGTAAAGCTGAAACTAAATTTGCTTTAATTAAAACCTTTGATTTAGAATTTATTTTTTTTAGGCACTCAAAATTACTAAGAATACTTAAAAGAGCATTCTTAGAATTTTTATATTCACTACATTTTTCAATAAAAACTTTTTCCATTATACATTAAACCTAAAGTAACAAATGTCACCATCTTGCATAACATATTCTTTTCCCTCAAGGCGAAGACGACCTGCCTCTTTTACTTTAACTTCACTACCAAAAGTTTCAAGATCCTCAAAGCTCATAACTTCTGCTTTAATAAAGCCTCTTTCAAAATCAGAGTGAATTATACCAGCACATTTTGGAGCAAGCATTCCTTTTTTAAAAGTCCAAGCTCTTACTTCATCTTTTCCACATGTAAAGAATGTTGCAAGACCTAATAAATCATATGTTGCAAATATAAGTTTATCAAGACCACTATTAGAAATACCTAATTCATTTAAATATTCATCTCTATCTTCATCTGAAAGTGATGATAATTCTTCCTCCATTTTAGCACACATAACAATAACACTTGAAACTTCTTTTTCTGCATATTCTTTAACCAATTTAGTATACTCATTATCGCCATTTACAACATCATCCTCTAAAACATTTGCTGCATAAATAACTTTCTTTTGTGTTATTAAATTAAATCCACTTAAAAGATTAAGTTCATCTTCATTAAACTCTAGATTTTTAACTAAAATATTTTTTTGTAAAGCATCTTTAATTCTATTTAAAAGGTTAACTTCTAGAGCAAGTGCTTTATCTTTTGTAGCTTGCGCTTTCTTTTCTATCTTATCAAGTCTATTTTGAACAATCTCTAAATCAGATAAAATTAATTCTGTATTAATTATTTCAATATCTGAAATTGGATCAACCTTACCAGAAACATGTATTATTTCTGGATTATCAAAACATCTAACCACGTGAACAATTGCATCAACCTCGCGAATATGTGATAAAAACTTATTTCCTAGTCCTTCACCACTTGAGGCACCTTTTACAAGTCCTGCTATATCAATAAATTCATAACTAGTGGGTACAACGCTTTTTGGTTCATACATATTAACTAGAAAGTCCATTTTTTTATCTGGAACCATAACAATACCAACATTTGGTTCAATTGTAGCAAATGGATAATTTGCCGCAATAATATTTTTCTTTGTAATAGCATTAAATAAAGTTGATTTTCCTACATTTGGAAGGCCAACAATTCCTGCTTTTAATGACATATAAATCCCCCATTCTAAATAAATACAAATCCATTAACCCCTAAAGGTATATTAATTAAATACCATAATATAATTAGTGCTATAAATGTAAATGCGGTTACTGCGCTATATGGTAACATAAATCTTATTGAATCAAATATACTTAGTTCATTTTTACTTTGTGAGCCCCTTTCAAGGTAAGCTAAATATATAATATAATAGGCAAATATAGGAGTTATTCCAATACTTACACATTCTCCAAGTCTAAATATAAGTTGAGTAAACTGAGAGGACATACCAGCATTTAAAAATGTTGGAACAACAGATGAAGACATTATTGTCCATTTATTTACAGATCCAGGTACAAATATTGTAGCTATTATAGAGCAAACAAACAATAAGAATACCAAAGCAAGTCCTGTAAAATTAGAACTTACAATAAGATTAGTAAGACCTGCGACTACAACATTACCAATATTTGAATATTTAAAAATACTTATTAATGTTGAACCAACAAAAATATATACTAAGGTTTTTCCTATACCATTTAAACTATAACCAAGAGCATCAACAAAATCTCTAGAATTTTTAATCTTTTTAGCAACAATACCATAAACTAATCCCATTATTACAAATAATATTGTTATAATAAATACAAATCCATTTGAAAAAAATGATTTAGCTCCAAATAATTTATCGATATATAAACTTTCACGATAATTTAAGAAATTTCCTGATAAAGGAAGCCCAGGTATTATATTATAAATTATTATTATTAAATAAATAATACTAGCAAAAATTGAAAGAATTAAACCTTTAAGTTCAATTTTTGTTGGATTAAACTCCATTTCTAAATCATCAACAAATTCATATTTAGGTAACTTTTTAGCTATAACATTTTCTGTAACATAAGTTAATACTAATGATAAAATTAAAATTGATACAGTCATAAATAATATTAAAGAAAATGTATTAAATGTAAAATTACTATCAAGCATCTTTGTACTTATTGTTGTAAGATTTGCAAGTGAAGAGTCAATACTTGTAAAAAATATTGATAATCCGTAACCACAAGTTAAAGCGGCATATGACGAAATTACACCTATATTAGGATTTCTTTTACCATATTTAAATATTAATCCAGAAAGAGGAATAATAGCTAAAAAAGGTATATCTCCCATAATACTTGAAAGTAAACAAATTAATATAATAACAAATGTTATTGTTCTTTTTTTTGTTTTTCTAGTAAGAAGTCCTAAAGCAGTTTGTAAAAAACCACTTTTTTCCATAACTCCTATACCAATAAGCATTATAATTAAATTAGATAAAACTTTATAATTTGCAAAATTTGCAACTGTATTAGCAAAAATATATTTAAGTCCATGTAAAGAAAACATATTAATTATAGATTCTGTTGTTGTAATATATTCTCCTCTTGAGGAATTAATTGTTGTATAAGAAAAAGAAAAATTAAATATAGATAAAAGTAAACTTAAAACAATTACTCCAAAAATAATTATAAGTATACTCATAACTGGATGTAATTTAACTTTATTTCTAATCTTCCTTTTCATTTTTAATCACCTTTTTTAATTTCTTATAAAAATCTAGACGATCAAGCATTATTTCTCGTCCACAATTTTTACATTTGATTTTTACATCAGCACCAATTCTAGTTACAACCCATAAATTTGTTTTACATGCATGAGGTTTTTTCATTATAACTTCATCATTTAAACTAAATTCTTGCTTCATAAACATCCTTTCTAATCATTAAAGTTTATATTTAAAATCTCCATTATTCTATTTAAATCTTGCATTGAGTTATATGATATTTCAATTTTTTTATTAGATATCCTAACTTTATTACCAATTGTATCACTAAATGCATCTTCATACATTCTAAATTTTTCATTTTTTTCTTTAATAACCTTCTTATCATCTTTTTTAGATAATAATTTTTCAACATCACGAACATTTAAATTTTCTTTAATAATTTTATTTGCTAAATTAATAACTTTTTCTTCATCATCAATTTTACTTAAACATCTTGCGTGTGACATTGAAAGTTTTCCATTTTTTACAAGTTCTTGAACACTTTTTGGTAAATTTAAAAGTCCTAAAAGATTAGTTATATAACTTCTACTTTTACCAAACTTTTTAGAAAATTCTTCTTGAGTCATATCTTTAACTTGTAAAATATTTGAAATAGAAATTGCCGTATCTACTGGATTTAAATCCTCTCTTTGAATATTTTCAAGAAGAGCAATTTCCATCATTTCTTCATCAGTAAAATCTTTTATAATTGCAGGTACAGTTGTAAGACCCGCTATTTTAGAGGCTTTACATCTTCTTTCACCAGCAACAATTTCATAACCTTTAACACTTTTCTTTAATATAACTGGTTCTACTACACCGTATACTTTAATTGAATCTGCAAGCTCATTTAAAGCTTCTTCATCAAAGACTTTTCTTGGTTGATAAGGGTTTGGTCTAATTTGAGAAAGTTCAATCTCAGTGGCATTATTTCTTTCCTCTTTAACAATTGTGTCCTCTAAAGTATCAATTGTAAATGATGAATTAGAAAATAATTCCTCTAATCCTTTACCTAAAGCTTTTTTCTTAGTTTCCATCTCTTTCAATCACCTCTTTCGCTAAATTATGATATGCTTCAGCTCCACGACTTTCTGGATCATATTCATTTATTGGTTTTCCATGACTTGGCGCCTCAACAAGTCTTACAAGTCTAGGAATAATTGTATTAAATACTTTATCTTTAAAATATTTTCTTATTTCTTCGATAACCTCAAGTCCAATATTTGTTCTACCATCAAGCATAGTAAGTAGAACACCCTCAATACGAAGTTCAGGGTTCATTGAATTTTGAACCATTATTATAGAGTTTAATAACTGGGTAATTCCCTCTAAAGCATAGAACTCACATTGAACTGGTATAATAACAGCATCACTTGCAACAAGTGCATTCATAGTGGATAATCCCAAAGATGGTTGACAATCAATTATTATATAATCAAAATTATCTTTAATAGTTTCTAATGCATTTCTTAATTGGTTATTTCTTTGAAATGTATTATCAGAAAACATCTTTTTAACAAATTCAACATCAATTCCCGCTAAATTTAATGTTGAGGGAATTATACTTAAATTTTTAAATTTTGTTTTATAAATAGCTTTTTTAATTTCACATAAACCAGTTATAGTTTCATAAATATCATGCTCAAAATCAGTGGTATTAAAACCAAGTCCAGTTGTAGCATTACTTTGTGGATCCATGTCAATAAGAAGGGTTTTTTTCCCACATTGTCCTAAAGCTGCTGCTAAATTTATACTTGTTGTAGTCTTACCTACACCACCTTTTTGATTAACTAATGATATTACTCTTGCCATATTAACACTTCCTAACTGCTACTATATATTTTAACATATAATAATAAATTATTGAATAAAAAAAGATAAAGTTTTACAAAGAAAATTTTTCAAATAAAAAAAGTATAGAAAATTCTATACTAATTCTAATTTTACCTCTAAAGCATCATCACCACGACGTTCATTTAATTTAATAATTCTTGTATATCCACCAGCACGGTTTTCATATCTTTTTGCTAAATCATTAAATACTTTTTGAACAACTTCGTTATCATTATGTAAAAATGCTAAAGCTTTTCTTCTTGCAACAAGTGAACCATCTTTTCCGTAAGTAATCATTTTATCAACAAATTTTCTTACTTCTTTTGCACGAGATTCAGTTGTAACAATACTTTCATGCATAATAACATCTTTAGTAAGTCCAGCTAAAATGCTTCTTCTAATTTTATTATTTCTTCCTAATTTACGATACATATTCTACTCCTTAAATTGTAGTCCTAAATCAGCAACTTTGTCAATAACCTCTTTTAGAGATTTCTTTCCTAAGTTTCTAATTTTAGTAACCTCTACTTCTTTCATATTTACTAAATCTTGAAGAGTATGAATTCCATGTCTTTTTAAGCAATTAAATGCTCTAACAGAGAAGTCAACTTCTTCGATTGGTGTTTCTAATGTTTTTGCTAAATTATCAACTTGTTTTTCTTGCATGATACCAGCAATATTACTAATACTATTTAAGTCAGCAACGATAGCAAAATGCTCTACTAAAATTTTAGCAGATAAAGCAAGTGCTTCTTCTGGAGTCATACTACCATTTGTAGTAACCTCAATAACAAGTTTATCATAAGTTTCATCTTGACCAACTCTTGTATCTAATACTTCGTATTTTACAAGTTCTATTGGTGAATAATTTGAGTCTACTGGAATAACACCAACTTTAATTTCTTTCATATTTAATTTATTTGTTTTTGCATCAACATATCCTCTACCATTTTCAATAGTAAGTTCCATATCAATTTTTCCACCTTTTACAAGGTTACAAATAACTAAATCTGGATTGATAATATCAATATCAGCATTTTGTTCAATCATTCCTGCAGTTACAGGTCCTTCAGTATCACAAGATAAATGAAGTACTTTTTGTTCCTCAGTATGATTTTTTACAACTAATTTTTTGATGTTTAATACTATTTGAGTAACATCCTCTACTATACCATCAATTTTTTGAAATTCATGCATAACGCCATCAATTTTAATTGATGTTACACTACTACCAGGTAAACTAGATAGTAATACTCTTCTTAGTGCATTTCCAATAGTTGTACCAAAACCTCTTTCAAGTGGTTCTAGTTCAAATTTACCATAATTACTAGTTTCATTATATTCTGAAATTTTGTATTCTGGTTTTTCAAATTTTATCATAATTACCCTCCCTTTTATTAATTTCTTGGTCTTTTTGGTGGTCTACAACCATTGTGTGGAACTGGTGTTTCATCTGTTATACTAGTAATTTCAAGTCCAGCTGATTGAATACTACGAATAGCATTTTCTCTTCCTGGTCCTAAACCTTTTACATAAACATCAACTTTTACAACACCTTGATCTTTAGCAGCATTAGCAGCAGCTTCTGCAGAAAGTCCAGCAGCAAAAGGAGTTTTCTTTTTACTACCTTTATAACCAATTCTTCCAGCAGAGGACCAACTAATTGCATTACCATTATGGTCACAAATTGTTACGATTGTGTTATTATATGTTGCATGAATATGTGCTTCTGCTTCAGTAACATTAATTTTATTTTTCTTTTTTCTTCTATTATATGCCATATTATCTCACCTACTTTGAAACCTTTTTCTTATTTGCAACTACTTTTCCTCTACCTTTTCTAGTATGAGCGTTGCGGCTTGTTCTTTGACCTCTTACAGGAAGTCCTTTTTTATGTCTTATACCTTGATAAGAATTTATTTCCATTTTGTTTTTAATGTTCATTTGAACTTCTCTACGAAGATCACCTTCAGTTGTATGTTTGTCAACTTCTTTACGAAGTGCAGCAATTTCTTCTTCTGTTAAATCTTTAATTTTTTTTGTTGCTTCAACATTTGCATCTTTACAAATAGTTTTACCTAAATTTGGACCAATACCATAGATAGCAGTAAGTCCTATCCAAGTATGTTTTTCATTAGGTAATTCAATATTTTTAATTCTCGCCATAATTTCTCCTATCCTTGAACTTGTTTATGTTTAGGGTTATTACAAATAACCATAACTTTTCCTTTTCTTCTAATAACTTTACATTTTTTACATATCTTTTTTACAGATGGTCTAACTTTCATAATATCCTCCTATCTTTTATTCCATGTAATTATCCCACGTGTTAAATCATAAGGTGAAAGTTCTACTGTAACGGTATCACCCGGTAAGATACGAATCATATTAATACGCATTTTACCAGAAACGTAGGCTTTTACAGTATGTCCATTAGATAGTTCTACTAAATAGTCACTACCTTTTAAGACTTCAATAACTTTCCCTTCCACTTCTATTTTATCATTTTTCTTATTAGCCATATTATTTTTCTCACTCTCCCGTTAATATTTCATATCCATCTTTAGTAACTACAATTGTGTGTTCAAAATGTGCACTAGGCATTCCATCTTCAGTTTTAACTGTCCAATCATTATCATCTAAGTAAACATGTCTTTTACCTAAATTAAGCATTGGCTCAATACAAATTGTCATTCCTTCTTTTAAGATAACATTTGTTTTTGTATAAAAATTTGGTACGTCTGGATCTTCATGCATTGAAGTTCCAATTCCGTGACCCACTAATTCTTCGACTACTGAAAGCCCATTTTTATGAGCATAATCTTCAATAGTTTTTCCTATTAGTGATAAAGGAGTTCCAGCTTTTACAACACTTAATCCTTTATATAAAGCATTTTTAGTATTTTCAACTAAACTTCTTACATCATCAGAAACATTTCCAATAATATAAGTTCTAGCACTATCACTTTCATATCCTTTGAACCTAACAGTTAAATCAACTTTTAATATATCACCATTTTTAAGTTTTCGATTATCTGGAATACCATGAACTACTTCATCATTTAAAGATAAACAAACACTTTTTGGGAAACCTTCATAATTAAGTTCCGAAGGTATTGCACCATTTTTACGAATAAATGCATCAACAATATCATTTAACTCGTTAAGTGATACACCTACTTTGAGATGTTTTTTTATTTCCTCATGAGCTAGAAAGTTGATATGACCACTTTCTTTCATAAGTTCAATTTCTCGTTTACTTTTAATATTAATCACTTAAAATCTCCATTAATTTTTCTTTTAAATTTAAATCTTTGTTATTAACATCAATTTCCACTAATTTATTTAAATCTTTGTAATACTCTATTATAGGTAAAGTATTTTGAACATAAGTATCAAAACGAACTTTAAAACTTTCTTCATTATCGTCTCCTCTGACAGTAAGTGGAGTTTTACAATCATCACATATTCCTTCAACTTTTGGTTTAAAATCATCAAAGAAAATGTTATAACTTCTTCCACACTTTTCACAAGTAACTCTTCCAAGAGTACGTTTTAAAGCAAGTTCTTTATCAATATTTAAATAAATAACAATATAATTACTAATTTTTAATTTATCAAATAAAATACTTAAATTATTTGCTTGATTAATTGTTCTAGGAAATCCATCTAAAATAAATGGTTTATCTAATTTAGATAGCGTTTCTTCGATTAATTTAATCATATAATCATCACTAACAAGTTTGCCAGCATCGATTATCTTTTTTATTTCTTTGCCAAGGCTACTTTGAGAAGCAATTTCACTTCTTAAAATAGCCCCAGTAGAAATATGTTTACAATCATAAGTATTTTTAAGTATGTCGCTACAAGTACCTTTACCTGCAGCAGGCGGTGCTAAAAATATTATGTTTTTCATCTTAATCTCTTTCTCTTAGAAGAATAACTTCTACTTACAAGACTACTTTCTAATTGTTTATAAGTTTCAATTGCTACACCTACAACAATTAATATACCAGTTCCACCAATTGTTACATAAGATGGAAGAGAAGTAAGTTTTGAAAGTAATATAGGCATTCCTGCTAAGATTACTAAGAATAGGGCTCCCACTAGTGTTAATTTAGATAGTGAATTACTAATATATTTAGAAGTATCACTACCAGGTCTAATACCAGGAATATAACCACCATTCTCATTTAAATTTTTACTCATTTCATCTGGATTCATTACAAGGAATGTATAGAAGTAAGCAAATACAACTATTAAAACCAAGTATAATATAAATCCAGTAGTAGAAGTGTACATAATATATTTATTTACAAAATCTATTGCACTTTGTTTACCAATTAAGGTAACAATTGTTGCTGGAATAGTTGTAACTATTGAAGCAAATATTACTGGAATAACACTTGCAGAATTTATTTTTAATGGTAAATAGTTTGTTTGTGCACCATATGCAGAAGATGTTCTATTAGAATATTGAATTGGTATTCTTCTTTCAGCAAGTTGAACCCAAATAATTCCAACGATAACAATAACATACACAAGTACAAATAAACTAAATAATATAATTCCAACAGTTTTTGAAAAACTTCCCATTACAAGTGAAGCAAATGCTCCTCTAAAAATATTAGGCATACTTTGAATAATACCAGCCATTATAAGCATTGATTGTCCATTACCAATACCTTTATTAGTAATTTGATCACCCATCCACATACAGAAAGATGTACCAGCAACCATAACTAATGTAGTTTTAATAATTTCCATAGCATTTAACCCTTTCATATAGAAAGCAGTTAAAGCATAAGCTTGTAAAAAGGCAATAAATATTCCTAAATATCTTGTAATTTTGTTAATCTTTTGTCTTCCAGTATAACCTTGATCTTTAAGATCTTTAAAGTAAGGTACAATATCCATTTGTAAAATTTCAGTAATAATTGAGGCAGTAATATAAGGGGAAACGCCTAGAGCAAATATTGAAAAATTTGATAGACCTCCACCACTCATTACGTTGAATATTTCTAGAAAACCTAGTTCTTCATATACTGCTGATGCCCAAGGAATTGTTATAGTTGTACCTAAACAAAATATTCCTAAACACATCATTGTAAAATAGATTTTTTTTCTTAAGTCTTTATTACTTTTATTAAAAAATCCTGAAAAACCACGAAACATTCTAAATCACCTCAGCTTTACCACCAGCATCATTAATTTTAGTAACGGCAGCACTAGTGAAACGATTAGCTTTAATAGTTAATTTTTTCTCTAAAGTACCATTTCCTAAAACTTTAACTCCATTTAATCCCTTTTTAAGAATTCTTCTTTCAAATAATACTTCAGGAGTAACAACATCACCATCATTAAAGTATCTATTTAAATCAGATAAATTAATTGTTGCAAATCTGTTAGCAAAATTTGCATTGTTAAATCCTCTTTTAGGAATTCTTCTATAAAGTGGAGATTGTCCACCTTGGAACCAAGGTTTAATTGAAGCACCACTTCTAGATTTTTGTCCATTCTCTCCACGAGTTGAAGTTTTACCCATTCCACTTCCTGGGCCTCTACCAACTCTTTTTCTAGCTTTCATTTCGCTAGTCTTTGGTAAATTTTCTAATCTCATTATAATTCCTCAACTTTCTTTGATCTAAGTTCAGCAATATGTTCCTTAGTTCTTTGCATTGTAAGCGCACCTAAAGTAGCTTTTGCAACATTAACTTGAGTATTACTTCCTAAAGATTTAGCAACGATATCTTTAACACCAGCAAGTTCAAGAACTGCTCTTGCTGCTCCACCAGCAATAATTCCACGACCTTCTTTAGCAGGTTTTAATAAAACTACTGCTCTACCAACTTTATAAGTTGCTTCATGAGGTATTGTTCTATTATCAACTAGGGAAATTTTTACAACATTTTTATTAGCGGCTTGTAATGCTTTTTTAATTGCTTCAGGAACTTCATTTGCTTTACCAGTTCCAATACCAATTAATCCTTTACGATTACCAACAGCTACAGTTGCAGAAAATCTAAAATGTCTTCCACCTTGAGTAACTTTTGTTACTCTTCCTATATTAATAACTTTTTCTTCTAATAAATTATTTTTTTGTTTATCAAAATCTTTTGCCATAATGCCTCCTTAAAACTCTAATCCAGCTTCTCTTGCTGCATCAGCTAAAGCTGCTACTCTTCCATGATATAAGAATCCACCACGGTCAAATACTACTTTATTAATTTTTGCTTTTTTACATTTTGCAGCAATATCTTTTCCTACAGCAGAAGCTGCTTCAATATTACCACCATTTTTAATTTTAAGTTCAAGAGTTGATGAGCTAACTAAAGTTTCACCTTTTGTGTCATCAATAACTTGAGCATAAATAGCTTTATTAGATCTAAATACATTTAGTCTAGGTACTTCAGTTGTTCCAGAAATACTTTTTCTAACTCTTGTATGTCTTCTTAATCTAGCTTCTCTTTTTTCTTTACTATTCATAACATTTTACTCCTTTACTTAGCCGCTTTCTTTCCTTCTTTACGACGGATATGTTCGCCTTTATAACGTATTCCTTTACCTTTATAAGGTTCTGGTTCACGAATTTTACGAATATTTGCCGCAAATTCAGAAACTTTTTGTTTATCAAATCCACTAATAGAAAGTTCTGTATTAGATGGACTTGTAACTGTTATACCACTAGGTACTACAACATCAATTGTATGTGAGTATCCAGCAGATACAACAATTTTATTTCCTGATACACTGAAACGATATCCTACACCAACAGCCTCTAAATCTTTTGTATAACCAGTACTAACACCAATTAACATATTATTAATATTTGAGTTTGTTGTTCCTGAAAGAATATTTGCTTCTTTAGTATCTTTCACTTTTTCAGTAGTAATTTCATTACCTTCAACAACTACTTTAACTAAAGGACTAACAGGAAGAGTTAATTCTCCTTTAGCTCCTTTTACAGTAACAATACCATCACTAAATGAAACTGTTACACCTTCAGGGATAGTTAGTTTTCTATTACCAATTCTACTCATAGACTACTTACCAAATATAGGCAAGTACTTCACCTCCTAACCCTTTTTCTCTAGCTTCTTTATCAGTCATTAAGCCTTGAGAAGTAGATATAATTGCAATTCCTAAACCATTTAATACTCTAGGAAGTTTATCAGCTTGAGCATAAACTCTTAAACCTGATTTACTAATTCTTTTTAATCCAGTAATAACTCTTTCTTTTTTATTTCCATATTTTAAAGTTAAAGTTATTTTATCACCGTTACTATTTTTTGTATATTTGTAATCAGCGATATAACCTTCATTTTTAAGAATTTCAGCAATACCTTTAGTCATTTTAGTTCCTTCAACTTCAACTTCAGTGTATCTCATTTGATTTGCATTTCTTATTCTTGTTAGCATATCTGCTATTTTATCTTGTACAAACATTATTATATCTCCTTTCTACCAACTAGACTTCTTAACGCCTGGAATTTGTCCTTTATTAGCAAGTTCTCTGAAGCAAATACGACATAATCCAAATTTTCTTAGTACACCATGAGGTCTACCACATCTTTTGCATCTAGTATAAGCTCTAACTTGAAATTTAGGTTTACGATTATTTTTTACAATCATACTTGTTTTTGCCATATTTTACTCTCCTTATACTCTAAAAGGCATTCCAAATGCTTTTAGTAATGAACGTGCTTCATCATTAGATTTTGCAGTTGTTACAATAACAATATCCATTCCTCTAACTTTTAAAACATCGTCATAATTTATTTCAGGGAATATAAGTTGTTCTTTAACTCCCATAGTAAAGTTTCCTTTACCATCAAAACTTTTAGGTGATACACCTCTAAAATCTCTAACACGAGGAAGTGCAATCTTAATTAATTTTTCTAAGAAAGCATACATATTTTCACCACGAAGAGTTACTTTAACACCAATAGGTTGTCCCTCTCTTAATTTAAAACCAGCAATTGATTTATGAGCTTTAGTAACTACAGGTTTTTGACCAGCAATTAAAGTTAAATCTTTTACTGCAGCATCAATGAATTTAGAATCATTAGCACCTTCACCAACACCCATATTAATTACGATTTTAGTGATTTTAGGAACTTGCATTACAGTAGTATAATTATATTCCTTCATTAAACTATTTTTAATTTCTTTTTCATATAAAGTTTTAAAATTACTCATAATTCACCTACTTTGCTTCCTTTTTGCTAGTAGTTTTCTTTTTTGAAGTTTCTTTTTTTGCTTCAGATTTAACTACTTTAGCTTTTTCTTCTTTATTATTGTTTATAACTTTTACATTAGATACATGAATAGGTGCTTCAATATCAAATATTCCACCTTTGTCTTCAGTAGTTCTAGGTTTAGAATGTTTCTTAACTATATTTAAACCTTCAACAACAACTTTATCTAATTTTTTATAAGTTTTAATTACTTTGCCTTCTTTACCTTTGTCTTTTCCAGCAATAACTAATACTTTATCTCCTACTTTAACTTTCATATATCCTCCTATAAAACCTCAGGTGCAAGTGATACAATTTTGTGATATTCTTTTTCACGAAGTTCTCTAGCAACTGGGCCTAAAACTCTTGTACCGATTGGAGTTTTATCATCTTTAATTAATACGCAAGCATTATCATCAAATTTAATATAACTTCCATCTTTTCTTCTAACACCTTGAACAGTTCTTACTATAACTGCTTTTACAACTTTACCTTCTTTTACAGGACTATTAGGTATAGCTTTTTTAACAGTACCAACGATTACATCACCGATATTAGCACTTTTAACTTTACTTCCACCCATAACACGGATAACTAAAAGTTCTCTTGCACCAGAGTTATCAGCAACTTTTAATCTACTTTCTTGCATTACCATAATATTACCTCCTATAAAATTACAGCTTTTTCAATAACTTTAACTAATTCATATCTTTTAGTTTTTGATAAAGGTCTAGTCATTGAAATTCTAACTGTATCTCCTACTTTTGCTTCATTCTTTTCATCATGAGCAGCATATTTTTTAGAATATTTAACTCTTTTACCATATAATGGATGTGTTTTATAAGTTTCTACTAAAACAGTAATTGTTTTATCGTTTTTATCACTAACAACTTTACCAATTAATTCTTGTTTTGCTTTTTCCATTATTTTTCACCATCCATTTCTCTTTCTGTTAATACAGTTTTAAGTCTTGCAATTTCTTTACGAAGTTGTCTTAAAACTACAGGTTTTTCTAAAGTTCCAGAAGATTGAGCTAATCTATTTTTAAATAGTTCTTCTTTATCTTCTACGATCTTCTTTTTAATATCTTCATTACTTAATTTTCTTATTTCATTAATTTCCAAGAGTTTCACTCTCCTTCATAACAAATTTAGTTTTGATTGAAAGCTTATGAGAAGCAAGTCTTAAAGCTTCTCTAGCAATTTCTTCAGAAACATCACTAATTTCAAACATGATCTTTCCTTGTTTTACAACTGCTACCCATTCTTCAACGTTACCTTTACCTTTACCTTGTCTAGTTTCTAGAGGTTTTCTAGTTCTTGGCATATGTGGGAATATATTAATATATACTTTACCACCACGTTTCATATAACGAGTCATTGCAATACGTGCAGCTTCAATTTGTCTAGCAGAAATCCATCCGCCTTCCATAGCCATAAGGCCAAATTCACCATTATTTAGGGTAAGATTTCCTTTTGCTTTGCCTTCATAACTTAGTCTATGACTTTTACGATATTTAGTTCTTTTTGGCATTAACATCTTTCATCTCTCCCTTCTTAACATTTCTAGTTTTAAGTATTTCATCTTTATAAATCCATACTTTAACTCCAATTTTTCCGTAGATTGTATTTGCTTCACTTGTAGCATAATCTACATCAGCTCTAATTGTATGTAAAGGTACTGTTCCTTCAGTATAACCCTCAGTTCTAGCCATTTCAGCTCCACCAAGTCTTCCTGATACAGCAGTTTTAATACCTTTAGCACCAGCTTTCATTGTATTTCTGATAGCTCTTTTTTGAACACTTCTAAATGGTGCACGAGCTTCAATTTGCATAGCAATATTATCTGCAACAAGTTGAGCATTTAAATCAGGGTTCTTTTCTTCAACTATGTTAATATAAATTTCTTCATTAACAAGTTTAGAAATTTTCTTTCTAAGTTTTTCAATATCTTCTCCACCACGGCCAATTATAACACCAGGTCTTGCAGTATAAATTGTAAGTTCAACCTTATTTTTTCTTCTTTCAATTACTACTTTAGATATAGAAGCACTTTTAAGATTTTTTTCAATATATTCTCTTATTTTGATATCGTTAATTAATTTAGTTGAGTAATCTTTTTCAGCATACCAACGAGAATCCCAATCTTTATTAACACCAATACGATATCCTATAGGATTAACTTTTTGTCCCATAATTATTTAGCCTCCTTATTATCAGTAACATAAATTACAATATGACTTGTTCTTTTATCATGTCTATCAACATTTCCTCTTGAAGCAAATTGAATTCTCTTGTAGATTGGTCCTGGATTAATAAAACATTTACTAATAACTAAATCATTTTCATTTGCACCATTATTATTTACTGCATTTGCAACTGCTGAGTTTAAAACTTTTAATATCATTCTACTAGCTTTAGTATTAGTATTTTCAAGAATTCCTCTTGCAGTTTCAACATCTTTTCCACGAATTAAATCCATAGTCATTCTTGCAAGTCTAGGTTTAATCATTGCAGTATTATGTTTTGCATAAGTTTCCATGTTACCTCCTATTTATTTCCAGCATGGCCAGTAAATTTACGAGTTTGTGAAAATTCTCCTAATTTATGACCTACCATTTCTTCAGTAATATAAACAGGTATAAAATCTTTACCATTATGAACTGCAATTGTATGTCCTACAAATTCAGGATAAATAGTACTTCTTCTTGACCAAGTTTTTACTACTGATTTTTTATTTTCTTCATTTAATTTATTAATTTTTTTCATAATGCTATCATCAACGAAAGCACCTTTTTTTAAACTTCTTGCCATTATTCCTCCCTATTTAGTCTTCCTACTTATAATAAGTTTACTAGATGCCTTTTTAGGTTTTCTAGTTTTAACACCAAGAGCAGGTTTACCCCAAGGAGTCATTGGACTCTTTCTACCAATTGGAGCACGTCCTTCTCCACCACCATGTGGGTGATCGTTAGGGTTCATTACAGAACCACGGTTTGTAGGTCTAATTCCAAGATATCTAGTTCTACCAGCTTTACCAATATTAACTAGGTTAGCATCTTCATTACCAACCTCGCCGATTGTTGCAATACATCTATCAAGAACTTTTCTTGTTTCTCCAGATTGAAGTCTAAGAAGAACATATTTATCTTCTCTACCAAGAATTTGAGCAGATGCACCAGCACTACGACAAATTTCAGCACCTTTACCAGGTTTAAGTTCTATACAATGAACAAGTGTACCTACTGGAATATTTTTAAGTGGTAATGCATTACCAACTTTGATATCAGCATTTTCACCATTTTCAATAATAGCGCCTACTTTTAAATCTTTTGGAGCAATAATATATCTTTTTTCTCCGTCTTTATAGTTAATTAAAGCAATATTTGCTGTTCTATTTGGATCATATTCAATGGTTGCAACTTTACCTGTAACACCGATTTTATTTCTTTTAAAATCAATTACACGATATTTTCTTTTAGCTCCACCACCGATGTGTCTAACAGTCATTTTACCTTGATTATTTCTACCACCAGTTTTTTTAACTTTACTAAGTAATCCTTTAGTAGGAGTTTTTGTTGTAATTTCTTCATTAACAAGAGTACTCATGCCTCTTCTACCATTTGTAACTGGTTTATAATGTCTTATAGCCATAATTTCTCCTTTCTACTAAAGTTCTATAGAAGAACCATCTTTTAATGTTACCATTGCTTTTTTGTAAGTCTTTGTTCTTCCTTGATACTTTCCAACTCTTCTTTTTTTAGATTTAGTGTTTAGAGTATTAACACTTTTAACTTCTACTTTAAAAGCATCTTCAATAGCTTTTTTAATTTCAGTTTTAGTAGCATCCTTAGCAACTTTAAATGTATAAACATTTTCACTTCTTAATGCCATACTTTTTTCAGTAACTACTGGTGCAATTATAATTTCAGAATAATGTCTCATTATTTAAGTGCCTCCTCTACCATTTTAATACTTGCTTCATCAAATACAATGTAATCAGCATTTAGAATATCATAAACATTGATTTCATCTGGAAATAATACAAGTACATTATTTAAATTTCTTGTTGCCATATATAAGTTTTCTGCTTCTTCACTAGCAACAAATAATACTTTTCCATCAAGTTTTAAATTATTTAATAATTCAACACCTGTTTTTGTTTTAAAATTATCTAATTTAAGGTTATCAATAACCATTAATTTCTTTTCATTTAATTTACTAACTAAAGCGCTCTTTAATGCTAGAACTCTTTCTTTACGATTAATTTTAAATGAATAATCTCTTGGAGTAGGTCCAAATACAATTCCACCTTTTCTCCATTGAGCAGCACGGATAGATCCTTGTCTTGCTCTACCAGTACCTTTTTGTTTCCATGGTTTTCTTCCACCACCTGATACTTCACTTCTTGTTTTTACTTTTGCAGTACCTTGTCTTGAAGCATTAAGTTGAAGTCTAACCATTTTCTTCATAGCAAGTTCATTAACTTCAATTCCAAAAACTTCAGAATTTAAAGTAATATCACTAACTTTTTCGCCTTTTAAATTATTAATACTTAACTTTGTCATTTTTATCCTCCTTTAAAAGACTACTTGTCTTCCTTTACTTCAGTAACTGTTTCAGTTTCTACAGGAGTTACTACTTCTTCAGCATCTACTACAGATTCTTCATAACTAATAATTTCCTTTGGATTAACTTTTTTGTTACCTTTGATTGCAGTTTTAATTAAAACAATTGAATTTTTAGCACCAGGAACATTACCACTAATTAAAATATAATTTTCATTAGTATTTGTTTCGATGATTTCAAGGTTTTGAATTGTAACTGTTTCAACTCCCATATGTCCTGCAAGTTTTTTACCTTTTAGAACTCTTTTTGGAAGCATAGTTCCAAGTGAACCTGGTCTTCTATGATAATGTGAACCATGTCCCATAGGTCCTCTTGATTGATTGTGTCTTTTAATAACACCAGCAAATCCTTTACCTTTTGTAGTTCCAGTTACATCAACTATTTCTCCAACAGTAAATAAATCTGCAGTAATCTCATCTCCTATATTATAAGAGCCTTCATAATCTCTTATTTCTTTTAAGAAGCGCTTAGGAGTTGTATTTGCTTTTTTTGCACTTCCGATTTCAGCCTTATTGGCTCTATTTGCTTTTTTGTCAATTGCGCCAAGTTGGATTGCGTTATAACCATCTTTTTCTGTAGTTTTAACTTGCATTACTTTATTTGGTAGAACTTCAACAACTGTAACAGGGATTAGTTTACCATCTTTAGTAAATACGCTAGTCATTCCAACTTTACGTCCTAAGATTCCTTTCATTTTCTCTTTCCTTCCTTTTCTTATAATTTAATATTGATTTGAACGCCACTTGGTAAATCTAAATGAGATAGCGCATCAACTGTTTCTTTGCTTGGGTTTTTAATATCAATAAGTCTCTTGTGAGTTCTTCTTTCAAATTGTTCACGAGAATCTTTATATTTATGTACAGCTCTTAATACTGTAAATTTTTCAATTTCAGTAGGTAGAGGCACAGGTCCAGATATTTCTCCCCCAGTTCTTTTTACTGTTTCACATATTTTTCCAGCAGCTACATCAAGTATTCTGTGGTCATATGCTTTTAAAGTAATACGAATTTCTTGTTTTGACATTTTCTTTCTCCTTTCGTCTATATTAAATATAGGCTTGCTCCGTACAAATTACCCGATAAACTATAAAATATATTTACCAACTATTCCTAGTGTATCAGCAACCTCGCACATCACAGCAGTCATACATAAACAATATTATCATAAAGTAACCCCCAAATGCAAGCATTTTTTGATATTTTTTTATAAAATTTTTTTTCAAAATAAAAAGATGAAACTATAATCACAATTTGAACTGAACCCCAAAAGTTGGACAGTTTATAAATAGTTTCTAATTAGAGGATTGTAGCCTGTAATTTACAGGA
>CAKOIF010000016.1 GCA_934086485.1 uncultured Bacilli bacterium
AAAAAGTGCACACAAACATTGATTGATATGGCTGCTTTATTCCTAACCTGACCAGTTTACAATATATTTGTTGCACAGATAAATAATAACAAATTATATAATAATTGGCAAGTATTTTTGATAAAATTTTTTAAAAATGGTCGATTTTTTGGCATAAGTTAGGCAAAAATTAGTCAATGTTTCACGTGAAACATTGGTGGTGATATACATATCTTCCATAAATAATAATAAATAAAATTGACCCAGTAATAGTATTTTATAATATATAATCTAATTAGATTTTGAAATAATTTTTTGTAAAAAAAGGCTGTTTTTTGGCATATATTAGGTAAATAATAAGCAATGTTTCACGTGAAACATTGCACTCGTAATACAATTATTATATATATATAAATAAGCATTATTATTTTATATGATATTTTATATAATAATTCAGGTTACTGTATAAATATACATTTTCAGGCATATTTTAACCAAAAAAACACTATGTTTCACGTGAAAAATTAGTAATAATATAATTAAGTATATGATTTTTTACATTATTTTATTTGCAAAAAGTGTTATTTTGCCGCATAAGTTAGGCAAAAATTAGCCAATGTTTCACGTGAAACATTGGTGGCGAATTACATATCTTCATATATAATTTTAAAAATAAATTAAGTAAACAGTAGTATCTTATACTATGATAATTTAATTAGAATATCACATTAACTTTTTAATAAAAAAGTTTATTTTTTAGCATATATTAGGGAAATTTTAGCTAATGTTTCACGTGAAACATTAGGATCAATATATATACTTTACTTGATAAAATTATTAAACAAAATCAATTTAATATTAGAATCATATAATGTAAAAATTGTATGATTTATTTAAATTTTTTTAATAAAAAATGCCATTTTTTTGGCATATATTAGGCAAAAAATAAGCAATGTTTCACGTGAAACATTGCTATTATTATTCTTCTTTAGTTGATTCTTCTTCAAGATTTTTATCAACAATACTTATTGCAGTTACCTTTTGATTATCTTTTAAATGAATAAGTCTAGTACCTTGAGTTGCTCTACCCAAAGTAGAAATTTGTGAAATAGGCATCTTGATTGTAATACCTGAATTAGTCATTAAAATTAATTCTTTATTTTCATCAGATACTTTTACAGATACTAAATTACCATTTTTTTCAGTAACATTTAATGCTTTAACACCTTTACTTCCTCGTTTTGTTTGACGATATTCTGAAACTAGAGTTTGTTTACCATAGCCAAGTTCAGTAACAACTAATATTGTATTAGATTCTTCAACAGTTTCTAAACAAATACATTCGCCACCATCAAGGTTAATACCTCTTACACCTGAAGCAGTTCTACCCATTGTTCTAACTTCATTTTCATTAAACTTAACAAGTTTTCCACTACTTGAACCTAATAATATTAAATCATTATTAGAAGCAAGCCTTACACCAATAAGTTCATCATTATCTTTTAAACTAATACATATTTTGCCTGAAGTTCTAATATTTTCAAATTCATTTATACTAGTTTTCTTAACAATTCCCTTCTTTGTAGCAAAGAATAAATAATCTTTTGTAGAGTCTTTTGAAATTGATACAATTGATGTTACAAATTCATCCTTTAATAAAGGTAATAAGTTAATAATAGGAAGTCCTTTTGAAGTTCTTGAGAATTCTGGAACTTCATAACCTTTCATTCTGTATACCTTACCTTTATTCGTAAAGAATAAAATATGATCGTGAGTAGATAAATTACAAGCCTGATCAACGAAGTCTTCATCGTTTGTAGTAATACCTTTAACTCCCATTCCACCACGATTTTGAGTCCTAAATACATCTGGTTTAGTTCTCTTAATATAGCCTTTTTTAGTTAATACAACCATTATATTTTCCTCAGGTATTAATGATTCATCATCAATATAATCAATAGCTGTCATATCTATATTAGTTCTTCTTTCATCAGCATATTTATTCTTGATTTCTAACATTTCATTCTTAATTATTTCATCAATTTTTTGTGGACTACTTAAAATTGCTTTTAATTCATCAATTAATTTTAATAAATCATTTAATTCAGATTCTATTTTATCTCTTTCAAGTCCTGTTAAACGTTTTAATTTCATTTCAAGAATTGCTTCAGATTGAATATCATCTAAACCATATCTTAAATTTAATTCTTTTTTAGCAATTTCGTCTGTTTTTGAGGATTTAATTATCTTAATAACATCATCAATATGATCTAATGCTATCTTTAATCCCTCTAAAATATGAACTCTTGCTTCGGCCTTTCCTAAATCGAATTTAGTTCTACGAATAATTACTTCTCTTTGAAAATCAATATATTTTGATATAATATCTTTTAATCCAAGTGTTTTTGGAGTTAAACCATCAAGCATTAAGAAAATAATTCCGTAAGATATTTGAAATGCTGTATGTTTATATAAGTTATTTAAAATAACTTGGGGATTTGCATCTTTCTTTAATGTAATTGTAATTTTGATACCATTTTTTAAATCAGTATGATAATCAGAAATACCATCAAGAACCTTATTATGAACAAGTTCTGCAACTTTATCTTTTAATTCTGCAGTATTAACACCATAAGGAACTTCAGTGATAACTATAACATTATGTCCTTTTTGTTCCTCGATAACAGCTCTACTTCGAATTGTAATAGTACCTCTACCTGTATCATAGGCTTTTTTTATACCTGAGTTACCTAAAATAATACCACCAGTTGGAAAATCTGGTCCTTTTATGAAATGCATTAACCCTAATGTATCAATGTCTGGATTATCAATATAAGCAACACAACCATCAATTACCTCACCTAAATTATGAGGTGGAATATTTGTGGCCATACCTACTGCAATACCCATTGATCCATTAACTAATATATTAGGAAATCTACTTGGTAAAACTTTAGGTTCTTTTTCTGTTGAAGTATAGTTATCATCCATATCAACAGTATCTTTTTGAATATCTCTTAAAAGTTCCAAAGAAATTTTAGCAAGTCTTGCCTCTGTATAACGGTATGCAGCTGGAGAGTCACCTTCAATTGTACCAAAGTTTCCGTGACCATCAACAAGCATATAACGCTGATTAAAGTCTTGAGCAAGTCTAACCATTGCATCATAAATTGATGAATCTCCGTGTGGATGGTAATGTCCCATAACATAACCAACTGTAGTTGCAGATTTTTTATGAGGTTTGTCAGGGGTATTACCTTCTTCATACATTGACCATAAAATTCTACGATGTACGGGCTTTAACCCATCTCTTAAATCTGGTAATGCTCTTGAGGTTATAACACTCATTGAGTAATCTAAAAATGATGTTTTTACTTCACTAACAATATTATTTTCGATATGCTTATCTTTTTCGTGAAATTCTCCACCATAATCAATATCTTCGATTAGTTCTTCATTTTCAATATTTTCATCATCTATTGTATTAATATTATCATTATTATCCATTTAAACCTCCTATATATCTAAGTTTTGAACATTAATTGCGTTTTCTTCAATAAATGTTCTTCTTGGTTCAACTTCATCACCCATTAATTTGCTAAATATTTCGTCAGCCATCATACAATCTTCAACAACAATCTTACGAAGAGTTCTTTTTTCAATGTCCATTGTTGTTTCATTTAGTTCTTCAGGGTCCATTTCACCAAGACCTTTCATTCTTGTTATTTCAACTCTATTCCTAATATTTTCAGGTAAACTATTTAGATATGCATCTCTCTCTTTTTCATCAAGTACATATTTTCTTGTTTTTCCATACCTTATTCTAAATAATGGAGGCTGTGCGGCATATACGTGGCCTGCCTCAACAATCGGTCTGAAAAAGCGGTAAAATAACGTTAAAAGAAGAATTCTAATATGAGCTCCATCGACATCGGCATCGGTCATAATTATTATTTTATTATAACGAAGTTTATCTAAATTAAATTCTTCACCAATACCTGTACCAAAAGCAGTAATAATAGATCTAATTTCTTCATTATTTAATGCTCTATCCAACCTATTTTTCTCAACATTTAATATTTTACCACGAAGAGGAAGTATTGCTTGTCTTAAAGAATCACGACTCTTTTTTGCAGATCCACCTGCACTATCTCCCTCGACTATAAATATTTCACATTCGTTTGGATCTTTACTTTTACAATCGCAAAGTTTTCCAAAGAAGTTTGTAACAGCTAAATCGGTTTTACGAGTAATTTCTCTTGCTTTTTTCGCAGCATTTCTAGCCCTACATGCAAGCATTGCTTTTTCAACAATTATTTTAGCATCTGCTGGATTTTCTAAAAGAAACTTTTCAAATCCCTCAGAAAAGACATTATCAGCAAGTTTTCTAACTTCTGAATTACCAAGTCTTCCTTTTGTTTGACCTTCAAACTGAGGATTTGGATGTTTACAAGAAATAATCATTGTTAAACCTTCCTTAACATCATCACCTGTTAAAGATTCATCTTTTTCTTTAAGTAAATTAGCCTTTCTTGCATAATTGTTAATAACTCTTGTTAATGCTCTACGTACTCCTTCTTCGTGTGTTCCACCATCATGAGTATTTATGTTATTAACAAATGAATAAATATTGTCACTATAACCATCATTATATTGTAGGGCAACCTCGAAAAATACGCCTGAATCTTGACCTTCAAGATGAATAATATCATCGTGAATTGGAGTTTTGTTTTGATTTATAAATCTTACATATTCAGATATTCCACCTTCATATAAGAATGTATCTCCAGTAGTATCTTCTTCATCTCTATCATCTCTTAAAGTTATTCTTAATCCCCTATTTAAAAAGGCTAATTCCCTGATTCTTACTTTTAGAGTATCATAATCAAAAATTGTTGTATCAAATATTTCTGGATCTGGTTTAAATGTTACTGTTGTACCAGTTCTATTTGGTTCACAATCACCTATTTCGTGTAGTTTTTCAACAGTATGTCCACCTTTTTCAAATCTAATAAAATATACTTTACTATTTTTATATACTTTCACTTCTACCCAAGAAGATAATGCATTAACTACTGAAGCACCAACTCCGTGAAGACCACCAGAAACTTTGTAGCCGCCACCACCAAATTTACCTCCAGCATGAAGTACAGTATATACGGTTTCTACTGTGGATAACCCAGTTTTAGGGTGAATATCAACAGGAATACCTCTACCATCATCTTTTACTGTAATTGAATTATCTTTATTAACAATTACTTCAATATTTTTACAATAACCAGCGAGTGCTTCATCTATTGAATTATCTACGATTTCCCATACTAAATGGTGTAAACCTTTAACATCTGTAGTTCCAATATACATTCCTGGTCTTTTTCTAACTGCCTCTAAACCTTCAAGTACTTGAATATCCGAAGCATCATAATGTTCTGCCATACTTAATTCTTCCTTTCTATTTGACCATTATTTGCATAATAAATGTTACTTTCTTCAAGTAAACTCTTATCAACATCATTAATATCTGTAGTTGTAATAAATGTTTGAACTTCTTTATTTAACATTTTAATGATGTTATTTATTTTTATACTATCTAACTCTGAAAATAAGTCATCAAGTATCAATATAGGATAACTTCCATTAATTAATTTAATTAAAATTAATTCTGCCAGTTTAAATGATATTATCGCATTTTTTTGTTGACCTACACTACCATATTCTTTTATATTATAACCATCTAATATAAAATCAAAATCATCGTGGTGTACTCCAATCATAGTTTTACGATAATTTAACTCTGTTTTTAAGTTCTTTTTATATACATTTTCAAGATCTTCATATGATTTATTTTTATAATCACTACGATATTTAATCTCTAAATTTCCATAATCAAAAATATTTTTATAAATTGATGTTAGATTTTTGTTAATATTATCAATAAAATTTCCTCTTATCTTACAAATTTCCATTCCTAAAGTAATCATTTTTTGAGTTAATATATTTAAATATTCTAAACTTCCATTACTATTTAAGTATAATTCTTTTAAATAAGCATTACGGTTTTTTAAAACTTTATTGTAATCACTTATTAATTTGATATAACCACTATTTATTTGCGATATTTCAATATTTAACAGTTTTCTTCGATTACTTGGTGAATCAATAAATATCTTTGTATCATACGGATTAAAAAGTACAATATTAATTTTAGAAATAAAATCACCAACTTTTGTTATTTTTTTGTTATCAATGAATAACTTTTTAGAATTTTTGTTTAGTTCAATAAAGTATGTTTTATTATCAACTACTCCTTTTACTAAACAAACATCACTATTTTTCATTATTAAATTCTTATCATCCATCGTTCTAAAAGATTTACTCAAAGATAATAAATAAATAGCCTCAATTAAATTTGATTTACCAGTACCATTATTTCCATATATAATATTTAAATTATTTGAAAAATCAATATTTAATTGTTCATAATTTCTAAAATTATATAATCTTAAATTTGATATTATCATTTTTGCCTCTTTTTAACTAAAATCATTAATTTTACCCCCTTACCGGTACTCCTATACATACAACAATTATACCACAAATGAAGGTTAAATTAAAGAACTATTTAATATTTCTTTTAAAAATAGTATCTAATCTAGAAGCTTTAAATAATTGTTTAGTAAAAATGTTATTAGATACTGGTATTACAAGTTTTTTTTTATTTAAAAATGTAATTATTAGTTCTTTTGAATTAATGGAATAATATTTATCTACTTCAATATAATTAATCCAAACACAATTTATATTTTTATAAGAATTTGTTGGAAAGAAGATTAACTCTTTTTTTTCACTAATAATAATTGGTAATTTTGTTGATATACCAAGTAGTGATTTTGCACTATGCATTCTTCCTAAAAATGTGCTTCCATAATAAATACAACTATCATTTATAATGTTGTTTAAAGATCCTTCAATATAAAAATCTATATATTTTTCTACTACTTTAACTTTATTATCTACAGTTAATAATGCTAAAGTATTCTCATTTATTATATATTTGTCCATAATTTCCCCCTGACAAGGATGTTATAACATAAAAAAGACAAAAACTTTGTCAATTTTTGTCTCTTAGTATGTTTTTATTGGTAAAATTAATTCAATTATAGTATCATCATCTACACTATTAATAATTATTGGTTTATCATCACCATTTATAAGAAGTATAATATTTTCACTATCAAGAACTTTTAATGCATCTAACATATATTTTGAGGAATAACTAATTTCTAACTTTTCTTTATTATTTGAATCAATTGTTAATTCTTCTTTACTTTTACTATCTGAAGATGCAGCAAAAAGTGTCATTTTCTTGTTATCAATTACCATTTTAATAATATTTTTATCCTTACTTACCATAATTGTTGAGGCTCTATCAATTGCACTATAGAATTCTTTTAAATTTAAGTTAATCATATAGTTAAAATCTTTTGGAATATAATTTGAAGTGTCTGGGTAAGTTCCATTTAATAAGGCAGTTTGGAATAATATGTTATTATAATGAAATAAAACTTTATTTTTAAATAAATCTATTTCAACATTACCTTCATCTTTTAAAATGTATACTAATTCATTAACACTTTTACCAGGTATTACTATATTTATATTACTATTTATAGAATCTTTTAATTTAACAGTTTTTTTAGATAATCTATAAGAATCTGTAGCTGTACACTCTAATATATCACCATTTATTTTTAAATTTAATCCTGTAAGAAGAGGTCTTACCTCTTGCATACTCATAGCATAAGATGTTTGATTAATCATTTCTTTTAAAATTTTTGATTCTAAATATATAGTATTTTGACTTTTTTCAAGTGCTATATTAGGATATTCCCCAATATTATAACATTCAATTATATATTCATTTATATCAGAATAAATTTTTATATTATTATTATCAGTTAATTCAAAGTTAATAATTTCACTTGGCATTTTTCTTATTATTTCTAGTAAACATCTACTTTGAAGTACTGCTCTACCTTCTTTTTCTATATTTACTATATTTTTTGCTTCAATAGTAGTTTTAATTGTAAGTTCACTATCACTTGCTTGTACCTCTAAACCATCATTAGTTAAGTTTAGTAATATACCATTTAATACTGGTATTGTAATTTTTGTTGATAAAGCTCTAACAGCATTTGATAAAGCCTCAACGATAATATTTTTATTAATTGTAAATTTCATATTTTTCCATCCTTCTTTCTTTTAAAATTAATTATTATGTTTATTATAATGTTTTGTTTGTTGATAACTTGTGAATTACTTATATTTTAATATAATTTTATTGATTTTTATTAAAATTTTATCAACATAATTCCACAAAATTATAACTTATTTTTAATTTCTTTAATAGTATTGTTTAATTTTTCATCTTTTTTGATGTCATTATTTATTTTATCATAAGATGCTGAAATTGTTGAATGATCCCTCCCTCCAAATTCTAAACCAATTCTTTCTAGTTTTTCATCTGTTTCAACTCTACATAGATATATTGCTATATGTCTTGGTTTACTTATATTTGAAACTTTCTTTTTACTTTTTAAATCGCTAACTGTTATTCCAAAGTAATCGGCTACTGCTTTTTGTATTTTACTTATGGAGTTATCCGCATAAATATTTACACTTAAGTAGTCTTTTAAACCTTCAATTGCAAAATTTAAATCTATTTTATCAGGAACCATCATTGCTGTATAAGCCATTAATCTATTTATTGTTCCTTCTATAAATCTAATATCATTTTGACAAGAGTTTGCTATATATTCAATAACCTCTTGATTTAATCTATTTTCTAGTGATGTATTTTTGATTTTACTATGTATTATTTTACATCTTAGTTGAAAATCTGGGGGATAAATATCAACTGGAAGTCCCCACATAAATCTACTTCTTAATCTATCCTCAATTTTCTTTAAATCATCTGGAGATCTATCAGAACTTATTATAATTTGTTTATTTGTTTGATATAAAGCATTAAAAGTATGGAAGAATTCTTGTTGAGATTTGTCAGCACCAACTAAAAATTGTATATCATCAATAATTAATACGTCTACATTTTTGTACTTATCTTTGAAGTTTTTAGCATAATTCATTGAACTAATGCCTTTTTCAATACTTGCTATTCCAGTGTAATCCTCAACAAATTCATTACTTGTAACATAAAGTACTTTTTTATTAGAATGATTAACGATATAGTTTCCAATTGCATGCATTAAATGAGTTTTACCTATTCCACTTCGTCCATATAGAAATAAAGGATTATGAATTGAGCCCGGATTTTCCGCTACTGCATGAGCAGATACTACTGCAAGTCTATTAGATTCCCCTACTACAAAAGATTCAAAAGTAAATTTTGGATTTAGGTTTGTTACCCACTCTTCATTAAAATCCTCTGTTACTTCTTTGTTAGATTTATTTTCTTTTGTTTCTTGTAATTCATCTTCAGTGAAATATTCAATATTAAATGTTTTTCCAGTTATATTAATAAATGCTTTATCAATATATTCTTTATAATTTTCTGAAAGCATACTTTTATGAATATCCATTGGAACAACTATTTTTAGTGTATTACCTTCTAAAGATATTGGTCTAATTTTAGAAAACCAAAGATTATAAACATTTAGGCTAACAACTTGCTCTATTTCCTCTAAAAAGTTTTTGAATAACTCATTTACATCCATACCTTACCCCACATACAAACTTTCCTTACCTACATTGTACTTCATTTTTACAAAAAGATAAAGAAAAAATTTAATATAACAAGTTATCAACAAAAGTTATCAACATTTTTTTCTTTTAAATACTGGGCTTAAACCACTTATCAACATTTTCAACAAAATGATTTGTTAGTTATTTTGTTGAAAGAAAATTATACTATGTGGAATTTGTTAAAATATAATTGTTGATAATGTTGAAATCTTGGTTAACCTATTATATTACTTTAAAAATAATGTTGATAATTTGTTAATATCTTTGTTGAAATATATAAAATAATCCAACTTTAAAATTTAATAACAAAAAATACTTGACTATTTGCTTAATTTATAGATATAATAGTAACGCGTAAGAAAAGGAGAAAGTATATATATGAAAAGAACATATCAACCAAATAATAGAAAAATGAAAAAAACTCATGGTTTTTTCTCAAGAAAAAATGGTAAAGTTTTATCAAGCCGTAGAAAAAAAGGTAGAAAAGTTTTAAGTAAATAAAAACCACTTTAAATGTGGCTTTTTTTAAAGAGGTTAATTATGAAAAAAAGAGACATTGTTAAAAGTAGTGAAGAATTTAATAAAATTTTAAATAATAAACAAAGAGTATCTAATAATAGATATATTATATTTTATTATCCAAGTGAAGATGGTAAAAAATACTTTGGTATAAGTGCTCCAAAAAAATATGGAAATGCAGTTTTTCGTAATAAAATGAAAAGACGACTTCGAGCACTTATAGATGAATGTAATTTACTATTCAAAAATGGTAAAAAATATATTATAATTATTAAGAGAGATTTTATAAATTCTGCATATAAAGATAATTTAGAATCTTTAAGAAATTTGATAGGAGAGTTAAATGAAAAAAAATAAGAAATTTTATATCATAGTTTTATTAGTTATAACTATGTTAACAACTGGGTGTGGCTCTAATAGCTATATTAAAGATGAAAAGGGTAAATTAGTAACAAATTCTGAAACTGGTCAAAGTTTACAAAAAACTATTTATTGTAAACCTTCAAAAAATACAGAAATGTATAAATTATATGAAAAGTATGAAGATCAGATGGAAGTTAAACTTTCAAAGTTACCAAGTTGTGATAAATATAAAATAAATTCTAATAAGACAAATAGTTTATGGCAGTTTTTATTTGTTAAACCTCTTGCATTTATTATTTTAAAAGCAGGTTTATTATTCAAAAATATGGGAATGACTCATGCTTATTTAGGACTATCTGTTATATTAATAGGATTATTAATTAGAATTATATTATTACCACTTACAATTAAAACTCAAACTCAAAGTGAGAGAATTAAAAAAGCAACTCCAGAAATTCAAAAATTGGAAAGAAAATATGGTAATGATACTTCTCAAGAGGCAATGATGGCAAAACAACAAGAAATGATGATGATTTATAAAAAGTATCAAGTTAATCCAATGTTGAGCTGCATTATGTCACTAATTCAATTACCATTATTCTTTGCTTTCCTTGAGGCCATTTACAAAATACCTGCAATATATGAAGGAAGAATATTTGGATGGAATTTGGGAACAACTCCAAGTATTGGAATTTTCAAAAATCATCAATATACATTTATAATTCTTGTAGTATTAATTATTTTATCAACTTATTTTTCATTTAAATTTACAATGAAACAAACTGCATCTAGTTCAAGTTTACCAGGTGCTGAAAAACAAACTAAATTTATGTTAATATTTATGACAGTATTTATTGGTTTTGCATCATTAAGTTTACCAACCGCTATTGCATTATATTGGATTGTAACTTATGCATTTATGATTATTCAAACTTATATAATTAAGTTTATAAAAAACGGTAAAACAGATAAAAAAATCAAAAAGCAAAAGAAAAGTATTAATGAAAAATTAAAGGTTAAGGAGAATTTGAAGTATGGAAAAAATAAGTAAAGTAGGTAAAAATTTTGAAACAGTATTCGAAGAAATTTTAACAGAAAATAATTTAACTCAAGAAGAAGTTATCTATAAAACTACTGAAATTAAAAAAGGTTTATTTAAATCAGCAAATGTTGAAGTAACAATTTATAAAAAGTCTGATATTTATGATTTTGTAAAAGAATTTTTAAAAGAAATAGTAAATAATTTAGGACTTGAGGTAACATTTGAAACTAAAAAAGTTGAAGATAGAGTAGTTATTAAAATGTATTCAAACAATAATAATATTTTAATTGGACATAATGGTAATACAATTAAGGCTCTTGAAAATTTAGTTAGACAAAAAATTCAACTTGAAACAGGTATGTTCTTTATAATTTCTTTAGATGTTGAAAACTATAAAGATAAAAAAATAAGTAGATTAGAAAGACTTGCTAAACAAACTGCTAGAGAAGTTAAAAGAACACATATTGATGTTCATTTAGAAAATATGAATTCTTATGAAAGAAGAATTATTCATAATGCTTTATCAGAATTTAAAGGTATTTCCACAAAAAGTACTGGTGAAGAGCCAAATAGACATATAGTTATAAGTTATATTGGAGAAAAATAGTCAATTACATTTTGGCTATTTTTTATTTACAATAAATTAAAATAGTGTTACAATAACGCAAGGAAAAGGAGGCACTATGGAAGATACTATTTGTGCTATTGCTACTTCTTTAGGAGTGGGGGCTATATCAATAATTAGATTAAGTGGTAAGGATGCTATAGAAAAAGTTAATAGTATATTTTCTCGTGACTTAACAAATGTAAATTCTCATAGTGTTACTTATGGTCATATCGTTTATAAAAATGAAATTATTGATGAGGTATTAGTTACGGTAATGAGAGCTCCAAAAACATATACAACAGAGGATATAGTGGAAATTAACTCTCATGGAGGGTATATAACCTCAAATAAGATACTTGAAATATTATTAGAAATAGGTTGTAAGTTAGCAGAACCTGGTGAATTTACAAAAAGAGCTTTTTTAAATGGTAGAATAAATTTAATTCAATCTGAAGCGGTAAATGAACTTATTAAAGCAAAAACAGATTCAAAAAGAAAATTATGTTTAAATCAAATAGGGGGAAATGTTACTAAAATAATTGATGATATTAGAGAGGATATTGTTAAATTACTTGCTAATATTGAGGTTAATATAGATTACCCTGAATATGAAGATAATCCTATTGTTACAACAAATTTACTTAATGAAAGTCTAAATCATATTAATAAAAAAATTGAAACTTTAAAAACTAATGCAAATTTTGGTAAGATTATTTGTGATGGAATTAATGTCGCTATTATTGGTAAACCAAATGTAGGTAAAAGTAGTATATTAAATAACTTTTTAGATGAAGAAAAGGCTATTGTTACAGATATTGCAGGAACTACTAGAGATATTGTTGAAGGAAATATATCCTTAAATGGAGTAGAACTTAAATTAATAGATACAGCAGGTATTCATGATACTGATGATTATGTTGAAAAAATTGGTGTTAATAAAAGTTTAGAAAAATTAAATAATGCTGATTTAGTTATTCTTGTTTTAGATGGTTCAAAAGAACTAGATGAAAATGATAACAAATTACTAACATGTATTGATAAAACAAAAACAATTATTTTCGTTAATAAAAGTGATTTACCACAAAAAAATAATTTAAATTTAAAAGATAATGTAATTTATGGTAGTGCAAAAGAAGTAGAGGGACTTTTAAAATTAAAAGAAAAAATAATAGATATGTTTAATTTAAATGAAATAAACAAAGATCTAACATATTTATCAAATGTAAGACAAATAGATTTAGTAAAAAAAGCGTATTTATCAATTAATAATGCTAAAAATTCATTAAGTAATGGAATACCAATTGAAATGATTTCTACAGATTTAAAAGAATGTTATGAATTTTTAGGAGAAATAATTGGTAAAACATATAAAGATGATATAATTGATAGATTGTTTCAAGATTTTTGTGTAGGAAAGTAGGAATGATTATGTATGATGTTATAGTTGTAGGTGGAGGACATGCAGGTTGTGAAGCTGCACATATAAGTGCATTTATGGGTAAAAAAACTTTGCTTATCACTTCGAATAAAAAAAATATTGCAGATATGCCTTGTAATCCCTCAATTGGTGGTAGTGCAAAGGGTATTATTGTAAGAGAAATAGATGCTTTAGGTGGTTTAATGGGTATAGTTGCAGATAAATCACATTTTCAAATTAAAATGCTCAATAATTCTAAAGGTCCTGCTGTAAGAAGTTTAAGAGCTCAAGCAGATAAAAAAGTTTATCCAAAAGTAATGCTTGAATATTTAGAAAATACTCCAAATTTAGATATAAAAGAGGGTATGGTTGAGGATTTAATAATAGAAAATAATAATATAAAAGGTGTAAATTTAGAAAATAAAGAAGAAATATATTGTAATGCAGTGATTCTTACAACAGGAACATATTTAAATGCTAATATTTTAATTGGCTCTGAAAATACACCAAGTGGTCCTCATGGAGAAAAAAGAAGTAACAATCTTTCAAATAATTTAAAAAAATATGGGTTTAATATAAAAAGACTTAAAACTGGTACTCCTCAAAGAATTAAAGCTTCAAGTATTGATTTTTCAGTTTTAAAAGAGGAAAAAGGAGATGATACTTATTGGACATTTTCTTTTGATACTAAACCTTTATATAAAATTAATGAACAACAAAAATGTTATTTAGTTTATACAAATGAAAATACTCATAAAATTATTAGAGATAACTTAAAAAAAAGTGCTATGTATGGTGGTTATGCAACAGGTGTAGGTCCAAGATATTGCCCATCTATTGAGGATAAAATAGTTAGATTTGCTGATAAAGAAAGGCATCAACTTTTTTTAGAACCAGAAAGTATTTACTATGATGAATGGTATTTACAAGGTTTTTCAACTTCAATGCCTAGAGATGTTCAAGAAAAAATGGTTCATTCTTTACATGGATTAGAAAATGCAGTAATATCTAAATATGCATATGCAATAGAGTATGATGCAATAGATGCAATGCAAATTAAACCTAGTTTAGAAACAAAAATTATTTCAGGATTATTTACAGCGGGACAAATTAACGGAACTTCAGGTTATGAAGAAGCTGCAGGTCAAGGTTTAGTCGCAGGTATTAATGCTTCATTAAAGTTAGATAATAAGGAAGCAATGGTTTTAAAAAGATCAAGTGCTTATATAGGTGTTTTGATTGATGATTTGGTTACTAAAGGTATTACAGATCCATATAGAATGCTTACTTCAAGAGCGGAGTTTAGACTACTTTTAAGACACGATAATGCTGATGAAAGACTTACTCCAATTGGATATGAAGTAGGTAGTGTATCTAAAGAAAAATATAATAATTACTTAAATAAAAAGAATAATATAAATAAATTGAAAGATATTCTTACAAATAATAATCTTGTAATGAATGAGAAAGTAAAAGAAAAATTTATAGAAAATAATTTAGATATTCCTAAAAAAAATATGAAGTTTATTGAACTATTAAAAAGACCAGAAATATCTATAGACTTTTTAGCAAACTTTATTGATATATCTGGGTTTACTAATGAAGAAAAAGAAGAAGTAACTATTGAAGTTAAATATGAAGGTTACATAAAAAAAGAGTATGAACAAAAAGAAAAATTATTAAAAATGGAGTCTAAACAAATTCCTAAAGATATCGATTATAATAAAGTAAAAAATATTGCTAGTGAAGCAAGACAAAAGTTATCACTTGTTAGACCAGAAACTATTGCTCAAGCATCAAGAATAAGCGGAGTTAATCCTGTTGATATATCACTTTTATTAATATATTTAAAAAAGGAGTATAACAAAAATGATTAGTGAATTTATTAAAAATCTTCAGAAAAATAATATTCCTTATGATGATGAAAAGTTAACTCAATTAAATATTTATTATAACTTTTTAATTGACTATAACAGTCATACTAATGTAACAGCAATTACTGATGAAAAAGAAGTATATTTTAAACACTTTTTGGACTCCTTAATGGTTTCAAAAGCAGTAAATTTATCTAATCAAAATATACTTGATATTGGTTCAGGTGCAGGTTTTCCAGGTATTGTTTTAAAAATTTTTTACCCAGATATTAAACTTACAGTTCTTGATTCAAATAATAAAAAAATAACATTTATAAATATGTTATTAGAAAAACTTAATATTAAAGATGTAATTACTATATGTGATAGAGCAGAAAATTATATGAAAGATCATTTAAATGAATTTGATATTGTTTTATCAAGAGCAGTTGCTTATGCAGATATTATTACTTCATTATCAGTGCCATTTATTAAGAAAGATGGAGTAATTATTCTTATGAAAGGTAATTATGAAGGGGAACTTAAAGTATTAAATACATATAAAAATGAGCTTAATATTTCAAGTATTGATATTATTAATTATGATATTTTATCAAATGAAAATAATCGCTCTTTAATTGTGATTAAGAAAAATAATGAATCATCAAAAGTTGTTAATTATGCAAAATTACTTAAACAAAGCGAAAATAGAAAGAAGAAACTAAATTTGAAATAGTTTCTTCTTTTTTTACTATAATCATTAGTAAATATACATTAAAATATAATTTAATGAAAAATTTGTAACTGACACTTGACAACTTATAGTAAATATGTTATTTTTTAATCAATAAATAATATTGAGGTATAAATGAAAAAAAGTGTTATAATTAAAATCTTTTTCTCTATAATAATTTTGCTTGTAGTTTTCTTTTGTTTTAAGAGTGTAAAAGAGTTAAAAACATCTCAAAATAATACTCAAAATTTTGCCAATGTTTGTAAACAAAATGAATTATATGAAATTGATGAAAATTATACAAATTATTGTAATGAAGTAATAAATTCATTAGAAGTTAAAATAGATTTTTTTACGTATTTATTTAACACTATAGTGTGGTATGTAAGATTTTTAAATCCTTGTGCTTTTTTAATAATTGGTATTCCAATAATAATATCCACTTGTGCACTTTTAAAAAATAAACTTATTATTAATTATTTACCACGTAAGAATTATAGTTCGTTTTTAAATTACTATTTCAAAAATGCTTATAAATTTTTGTTTATAATACCTTTAATTGGGACTATTATAATTGTTATTGGTATTGTGTTTTTTACATTAAATCCAAGTTATAGTATTAAATATACAACTTCAATATGGAGTGGTTTTGAATTTAAGCCTATATTATTTATTGTATTATATCTATTTAATTTATTGTTGTATTCTATTTTTTATATGAATATTGCATTAATTGTGTCCAGATATCAACACAAAGAATTTATTAGTATAATTATTTATATTTTATCAATCATTGGATTTGAGATTTTTTTAGAGACAATAGGAGTCCTATTTTGTAATAAAGTTATTAATAATTCTAGTTTAGCAGCAACACTTAATATTTTAAATTTATTCACCTTTAATACATCTTATGGAATGGTAAATATGGTGTTATTTCCATTGATATTATCATTGATTTCTATTTTGATTGTATTTTTAATTTATAAAAATAAGGAAAAATTAGTAATTTCTTGTGAAAAAAATAATTAGGGAGGTATAATGAAGATAGTTTTAGAAAATGTTTGTAAATCATTTAATCATAATTTAGTTTTAGATAAAATTAATGTTACTTTTGAAAGCGGTAAAATATACGGTTTAAATGGTAGAAATGGTAGTGGAAAAAGTGTACTTTTGAAATTACTTTGTGGTATCTACAACGTTTCAGATGGAAGCATTTTATACGATGGAAAGCCTATAAAAGAGGCTATTATTGCTAATAAAGTAAGGGCACTTATAGAAAAACCATCATTTTTTCCTGATTTAACTGGATTTGAAAATTTACAATTACTTGCTAAAATTCAAAATATTATTTCTGATGAAGATATTTTAAAAGCAATGGAAATTGTTAATTTATCTAGTGAAAAAGACAAGAAATTTTCTAAATATTCTCTTGGTATGAAACAAAAATTAGGAATAGCACAAGTAATAATGGAAAATCCAGATGTTTTGTTTCTTGATGAACCTTTTAATGGTGTTGACACAGTAAGTATAAAAAAAATAATCGATTTTTTAAAAGTTTTGAAAAAGGAAGGAAAATTAATTATAATTTCTTCTCATATATCAGAAGATTTAAAATTGGCTGATGAAATATACAATTTTGATAATTTCAAAATTAAAAAGGTATAAAAATGAAATATAATTTGGCAGTGTTTAGAAAATTATTTAAGTTAAAATATTATAGGTTGTTTTTATTATTTTTCCTTTTCTTTGCAATGGTAATTATAGTTGATTATTTAAGTTTTCCATCAGAAAATACAATTAATGATATAATTTTAGGTGTTTATAATAAAAATTTTAATTTTTTACATATTTTATGGTTTGCATATCAAATATCTACCTATATTTTAATTTTTTATACATTTCTTAATTATGAAATAGATAATTCATACGAATTCACATTTTTGAGATGTAAAAAATCGCAGTTATTAAGGAAAAAAAATATTTTTTTAATAATATTTATACTAATATCTAGAAGCTTAATATATTTAATTGTTTTTACAATATTTTACAAATACGCAGTTTTTTCTATCAAGTTTTTTATAGTTAATGTTTTATATTATATTTTTTTACTGTTTTTAGTTAATGATGTAGTGTTAGTAAGTTTTAATAAATAGAAAGGAGGAATTATATGAAGAAAGGTTATTTAACACTTATATTACTTGTTTTATTACTTAATATCAATTATGTTTCTGCTGTACTCAGTGGTGCTGGTATTTGTGTTGGAAATATAAAATATGCAAAACTTGGGCAAGTAGCAAGTGGAAGTAAGACAAATTGGAATAAACAAACAATTTTTTTAGAAAGAGCATCAACAAGTATGACTAATCCGTGTCCAAAATGTCAAATAGGCTTTAAACTTAAAGATAGTGATAATAATTATTATTCTGGAAGAGCGGTTGTAATGGGAGAGACAGATACTTTTCCTTGTACTGATGGTTGCTTAAAACCGGGTAATTATCAATTATATGCTTTAAGAGCAGACTTTACCTTACTTGATACCGAGGCTGATTTCATTTGGACATTTAACTAATAACAAAAATATTTTTCTTACTAACACTATTATAATATTTTTTTATTATAGGTATTGGAAAAATTATGCAATAATATCATAGTTTTTCCTTTTTATTTTTCTTCTTTTTTTGCTCTTGAAAAAATTTACAAGATATATTATGATATATATAGTAGAAGAAGGGGCCAATATGAATTTTGATGCTAATGTTTTAAATGTTGCTGTAGAAGATATAATTCCTAATCGATTTCAACCACGATTAGTTTTTGATGATGCTTCTTTAAAGGATTTAGCAGAATCAATAAAAGCTCACGGAATAATACAACCTCTTGTTTTAAGAAGATTAGGGGAAAAATATGAGATAATTGCTGGTGAAAGAAGATATAGAGCCGCAATGTTAGCTGGACTTTCTAGTGTTCCTGCAGTTATTGCTAAAATAGATGATAAAAGTGCCCAAGAAGTAGCAATTAGTGAAAATGTCCAAAGAAAAGAATTAAATCCAATTGAGGAAGCAAAATCTTATCAAGCATTACTAAATGAAGGTTTTATGTCTAAAGATGTTTTTGCTAAAAAATTAGGTATACCTGTATCAGTATTGGAGGCAAAACTTAAGTTATTATATATGCCACAGGAAGTACAAGATGCTCTTTTAGCGGGTAAAATTTCTGAAAGACATGCAAAAACCTTAATGAAAATAAAAGAAAGTAGCGATCAAGTAAAGTGGCTACATGAAATTATAGATAAAAGATTAAATGTTAAAGAGTTAGAAAATGAAATTGCGAAAGAATATGGCGATTTAAATACTTCATTTAACATAGATATTGATAAATTAAAAAGTACTTCAACTGATATTAATGTGCCTCTTATACAGCCAATAAATCCTGTATCAAACACTAATATAGGTCCAATTAATTTAGGTGAAAAAAGACAAAATAAGTTCTTTAATGACCTTGAGGATGAACAGGCTAATATGAGTACTGATGAAACTGCTAATCCATTTCAAAATTCTTATATGAGTTTTGAAAGTGATAAGGAAAGTATAGATAGTTTAGATTTTTTACCTCCAAACTAACTATCTTTTTTTGTATCTATATAATATGGCTCACTACCTTTTAAATAGTAGAATATAGCCATATTTTTTTTATCATTTGTAGTTTGTCCATTAATAGCATTTAAAGGAAGTCCTACTACATTTTCCGGCATCTCATACCAGTTATTTTTACTATCATTTTGAATATAGGAAACTGTATTTGCCCAAACATTTTTAACTTCTCCTCCTAGTTTAAGTTCAATATTTGAGTTATCATCATAGCCTGCCCACGTCATCATTAAAATATTTTTATTATAACCAACAGCCCAGTAATCTGTGTCTGTTGTTCCAGTTTTAAAGGCATATTTTTGATTTAATTTTTCTGCTATATTTAAAGCTGTAGGATAATTATAATCTATAAATGATGAATTTGTTGTACTTGTAAGAAGTTCATTTAAAATATATACATAATTTGGATTTAATACTAAATTATTAGTAGGCTCGTGAGAATATATAACATTTCCTTCCTTATCAAGTATTTTTTCTATAAAATATAAGTCTTTTTTATAACCTAAAGAAGCAAAAGTTGTATAAGCATTGGCAAAATCTAACATATTTAATTCACTTGTCCCCAGTGCAAGAGATACTACATTTTTTAATTTTTCTTTTATACCACATTTTTTAGCAGTGTTTATTAAAGTATCTACGCCTAAAAAAAGATTTGTTTTAACAGCATAAATATTATCTGAATATGCAAGAGCGGCAGCCATTGTTATTTCTTTATTACCATATAAGTTACCATAATTTTTTGGTGCATATGTTTTTCCATCACTTAAATTAAAAGTTGTATATTGACTTAAAAAAGTTGATGATGAAGTCATACCATTTTCCAAAGCACCATAATACAAAATTGGTTTCATTGTTGAACCAACTTGTCTTTTTGCACTTAACGCACGATTATATTCACTCTTTTTATAGTTCCTACCTCCAGAAAGAGCCAAAACTTTTCCAGTATTGGGATCAACAATAATCGAAGCCATTTCAAGTTTTTCATCCTTTATATTATTAAGAAGCTCTTCTTCCATCTTTTTTTGATAATCAAGATTTAAATTAGTATAAATTTTATATTTACCACTGTTAATCATTTTATCATCAAAACCAAGTTTATTTTTTAATTCATAATAAACAGCATCTTCATAATAATCAAGCATCTGCAGGTTATTATCATTTTTTTTGCCATAAATTTCAATTTTATTTTTAAATAAGTTATTATATTTTTCACTTGATAAAAGTCCATTATTTACCATTGTTAAGGCAACAACTTTAGCTCTTTGAATACTTTTATCATAGTCTGATACTGGGTTGTAGTGACTTGGACTTTTAGGAATACCCGCTAAAATAAGAGATTCCTCTAAAGTTAAATCTTTAGGTTTTTTATTAAAATAGTATGCTGACGCTTCAGCAATTCCATAATTACCCAAACCAAAATTAATCGTATTTAAGTATGCCTCCAATATTTCGTTTTTATCGTAATGAACCTCTAAATTAAGTGTCATTAAGGCTTCTTTAATTTTTCTATCCCAAGTTTTGTCAAAATCAAGATAAGCATTTTTAATATATTGTTGAGAAATTGTACTACCACCCTCAATTATTTTCTTGTTTTTCAAATTATTAAATAATGCTTTTATAATTCTTAAATAATCAAATCCATTATGAACATAAAAATTTTTATCCTCAACTGAAACAACAGCATCTTTTAAATTTTGTGATATTTTATTAATATTAGTCCATCTATTATTTTTATTACCCTCATAGAAAACATTTTCATCTATATCATATAATTCATAAGTATGATAAGAATTTAGCTGAAGTTTTGGTGAAAAGTATGAATAAGAATATAGACCAATTATTATAATAATTATTGATAAAAAAGAAAATAAAAATATTTTGTATAGTAAATTTAATATACGCAAGTTTATTCACCCTTAATTAGTATCGTAAAAAAATTAAAAAATATGAGTGCATTTTTAGATATAGTATGCTATAATGTTGTAGAAAAAACGAGAAAGACCGGGAAAGGTGGTAAAAAATGAAAGAAAAATTAATTAAATTAATTACTGATGCACTAAATACTTTAGGTATTTCAGAGGACAATATTTCACTAGAAATTCCTAAGAATAAAGATAATGGTGATTATAGTACAAATGTAGCTTTAAAAAATGCTAAAAAGATTAATAAGAGTCCAATGGAACTTGCAAATATTCTTAAAGATTTAATTCATAGTGAATTTATCGAAGAAGTTAATGTTGCTATGCCAGGGTTTATTAATTTTAAATTAAAAAAAGATTACTTATATGAAAATTTAAATAATGTTTTAACTTTAAAAAGTAATTATGGAAGACAATCATTTGGTAACAATGAAAAAGTTAATATTGAATTTGTATCTGCAAATCCAACAGGAATACTTCATATGGGTAATGCAAGAGGTGGTGCTTATGGTGATTCTCTTGCTAGAATTATGTCTTTCTGTGGATACGATGTAACAAAAGAATATTATTTAAATGATGCTGGTAATCAAATTAATAAACTAGCAAACTCAGTTTACAGTAGATATTTAACATTATGTGGTATTGAAAATGAATTTCCTGAAAATGGTTATCCAGGAAAAGAAATTTATGATATTGCTGAAAAATTATATAGTGAATATAAGGATAAATATGTAAATAATGATTTTAATTTTATAAAAGTATTTTCTACTAAATATTTAACTGATATTATTTTTGAACATTTAAAAGAATATAGAATAAACTATGATGTAATAACTTCAGAGAAATCTATATATCAAAAATATAATTTTGATGATGTTATAAATAAAATGAGAGATAATGGTTATATTTATGAGAAAGATGGTGCTATTTGGTTTAAAAGTAGCGCAATCTATGATGATCAAGACCATGTATTAATTAAAAGTGATGGTACAAATACTTATTTACTTCCAGATATTTTATATCACGAAGATAAAATTAAAAGGGGATTTACTCAAATAATTGATGTACTTGGAACAGATCATCATGGCTATGTTGCAAGACTTAAGGGAGCAATTAAAGCACTTGGATTAAATGATAATTATATAGATATAAAACTTTTACAACTAGTAAGAATTATCCAAAATCACGAAGTCGTTACTATGCATAAAAGAACTGGTAAAGTTATTACTTTAAAAGATTTAATTGATGATACATCAGTTAATGCTGTAAGATTTTACTTTTCTAAATATTCACTTGATACTCAAATGGATTTTGATATTGATTTAGCAAGATCTAGTTCAAATGATAATCAAGTATATTATATTTGTTATGCTTATGCAAGAATATGTTCTATATTAAATAAATATAATAAAGAAGTTAGTAAATTAGATGACTATAATTACATAACTGGTGATAGTGCTCAAAAATTACTTACATTTATATATAAGTTCCCAGATGTAGTTAAAAGTGCTGCTATTAAAAAAACTCCACATATACTAGCAAATTATAGTTATGAACTAGCATCATTATTTCATAATTTCTATGAAACAAATAAGATTATTACTGAAAATGATGAGCAAACTAAAGAGAATATCTGTTTAATAAAGGCAGTTAAAATTACTTTATTTAATGCTTTAAATTTAATAGGCGTAGTGCCAGAAGAGAGGATGTAAAATGAAAAATTTAACAAATGAAGAAATAGAAAATTTAAGTTATGAAGAACTTGCAAAAATGATACTTGAAAATAAAAAAGGTAAAATGAAAATAATTGATATTTTCAAGAAAATATGTGAGTTAAAACATTTAACAGATAAGGATTTCGAAGATAAAATAGCTGATTTCTATGAACTTATTTCTACGAATAAAGAATTTATAGTATTAGAAAAAGGATTTTGTGATTTAAGAATTAATCATACTCCAAAAGTAATAATTGATGATGAAGAATCTTCAGAAGAAGGTTTTGAAGAAGATGAAGAAGAAAATGAAGATTTAGAGGATGAGGAAAACGATGATATTTTCTATGATGGTTCCTCTGAAGAAGATGATGTTACTGAAGCAGATGATGAACTATCTGATTTTGTAGTAGTGGATGAAGACGAAGAAAATAATATGTAAAAAGAAGGTGAGAATATGATAGATAGATTAAATGCAATGCTTGAAAAGTATGATGAACTATCAAATAAATTAACTAGTGAAGAAGTATTAAATAACTATGAATTATTAAAAAATATTTCTAAAGAGAAAAGTGATTTAGAGGAAACTGTAGATACTTATAAAGAATATAAAAAAGTAATCGATGACATTGAAAATACTAAAGAAATGCTTAATGATCCCGATTTAAAAGATATTGCAAGTGAAGAACTTACTTCATTAGAAAATAGAAAAGAAGAGTTAAATAAAAAGTTAGAAATACTTTTAGTACCAAAGGATGAAAATGATGGTAAAGATGTAATTATGGAAATTCGTGGTGCTGCAGGTGGCGATGAAGCAAATATTTTTGCTGGAGATCTATTTAGAATGTATTCTTACTATGCTGAAAAAAATGGTTGGAAAATTGAGGTTTTACACTGCATCGAAGGTACAAGTGGAGGTTTTTCACAGATTGAATATATAGTTAAGGGAAAAGATGTTTATTCAAAATTAAAGTATGAAAGTGGTTCTCATAGAGTTCAAAGAGTTCCTGAAACTGAAAATCAAGGTAGAGTTCATACTTCGACTGCCACAGTACTTGTAATGCCAAAATATGATAATGTTAGTATCAATATTAATGAAAATGATTTAAAAATAGATGTATATCATTCATCAGGTGCTGGAGGACAAAGTGTAAACACAAGTAATTCTGCAGTTAGAATTACTCACGTTCCTACTGGAGTTGTTGTAACTTGTCAAGAAGAAAGAAGCCAGTTAAAAAACAAAGAAAGAGCAATGGAACTTTTAAAAATTAAGATAAATTCCGCTTTAGAGGATGAAAAAAATAGTAAAGAACAATCTGAAAGAAAAAGCAAAATTGGTACTGGAGACCGTAGTGAAAAGATTAGAACATATAATTACCCACAAAATCGTGTTACAGATCATCGTATAAACTTTTCAATTATGGAACTAGATAGAGTAATGGATGGCTATTTAGATCCAATTATCGAAGCCTTAATTAATGAAGATATGAGGTTAAAACTCGAAGGTTTAAAATAAATGGTAAGTGATTTTGATAAATCTTTAGTGGAAAAATATATTCCTGTTAATAAGCGAAAAAAAGCCCTAAAAAAATTAGAAAAAAACTATCCAATTCAATATTTAATTGGTGATGTAGATTTTTACGGATGTAAGATTTTAGTTAATAAAAATGTTTTAATACCTAGATTTGAAACTGAATCTTTAGTGGACAAATTACCCCGCTATATAAAGAAATATAATTTTGCAAATCCTAAAATAATTGATATGGGAACAGGTTCTGGATGTATCAGTATTTTTCTAAAAAAAAATATTGATTGTGACGTATTAGCAATAGATAAAAGTTTAAAAGCCTTAAAAGTTGCTAAGAAAAATGCTAAATTAAATAATACTGATATTACTTTTAAACATATATCAATAGAAAAATTTAAAAGTACTGAAAAATTTGATATTTTAGTATCAAATCCTCCTTATATTGACATTAATGATGAAGTAGATATAAAAACTAAATATGAACCTCAAATGGCTTTATTTGCCCCTAAAAAAGGATTATATTTTTATGAAGTTATTTTAAATAATGCAAAAAGTTATTTAAATAATAAAAATATTATTGCCTTTGAAATAGGTTACAATGAGGGAAAACAAATAATTAAGATAGCAAAAGAAAAATTTCCTAATGCTGATATTTATTTAGAAAAAGATTTAGATAATAAAGATAGATTTATATTTATAGTGAATAAATAATCTATCTTTTTTTCATAATTAAATTGGTGAACAAATGAAAAAGATTATTATATGTTTATTTGTAATAGTGGTTTTTATGTTATCTTTCACAAAAGAAAATGTTATAATACCCAAAGAAAGTATTAGGTATAGGATTGTAGCAAATAGTAATAACGATTTAGATCAGTATAACAAACTTAAAGCAAATGAAATAATATTTCCAATAATAAATGATATAATGAACAATTCTAATAATATAGTAGAGGCTAGAAAAAATATAAATAAAAATATTCCTCTTATTGAAAAAAGTTTAGATAATTTAAATATTAAGTATAAAGTATCCTTTGGCCAAAATTATTTTCCAACAAAAACATATTTAAATAATACATATAGTGAAGGTAATTATGAATCATTAGTTATTTATTTGGATGAGGCTAAAGGAGATAATTTTTGGTGTGTTATGTTTCCACCGTTATGTTTAATTGATATTAATAGAGAACATTTAGATAAAGTAGTTTATAAATCTTATGCAAAAGAAATCATAAATAAATATTCAAAATAATATAATTGAAGTATGAAAATATTATCAATAATATTAATCGCAGTTTCTTTGTCAATGGACACTTTTTCTCTAGCATTATCTGTAGGAACATCTCTAACTAAAAGAAAAGATATACTATTTTTATCTTCTTTAGTTGGTGTGTTTCATTTTTTTATGCCACTTTTAGGAAATGCATTTGGTAATGAAATCAAACAAATTTTCAACATAAATCCTAATTTATTATTATTTTATCTATTTATGTTTATAGCAATTGAAATGGTAATTGACTTATTTAGTAAAAGCGAAAAAGCATTTTCTTTATCGTTTTGGCAAGCAATTTTATTTGCTTTTTCAGTTAGTTTAGATAGCTTTACTATCGGAATTGGTCTTAAAAGTATTACAAATAATATTATTTTTGCATCATTTATATTTATGATAATATCAGCATTTTTTACTTATTTAGGTTTAAAAATAGGTGTTTATTCCTTTAAAAAGATGGGAGAAATTTCAAAAATTATTGGTATAATAATAATTTTATTTTTAGCATTTAAAAATTTATAATTTTTTGTTGATTAAATCACAAAATTGTAGTAAGATTAATGTAGAATAAAGAGGTGTGAGTATGAAAAAAGATGACATTAAATTAGATGAAGGTTATGAAACTTTTAGTGAAGGACCAAAGTTTGAATTTCCTAGAGAGATATTTTCTCTTACAAAAGAAAGTGAAGATTTATTAAAAGATAATAAGGACAATAAAGCAAAAAGTACTGATTTTGAAAGCCTTTTATTAGAACTAAATAAACAAGTTTCTGATGCTGACACTTCAGTAGCGGCTTTAGTATCTCAAAAAGAGGAATTAAATAATCGTAAATTACAAATCGAGGAAGATGAGAAAAAATTATCAAATGAAAGATTTAGTTTTGAACAAGAAATGAAAAATGAAAAGCAAAAATTAAATGATGCAAAAATTGATTTTGAGCAAGAAAAAACTAAAATATATGCTGATATAGATTTCAAAAGACAAGAAGTTATTAATTCTAAAAATGAGTTTGAAAAATATCGTGTTGAACAAATGAATCTAATTGAAAAGAATAAAGCTCAACTCGAGGATAATTATGCTAAATTTGAAAAAATAGTTAGAACATTTATATCTAAAATGAATAATAAAGGTGAATAATGTCACAAAAAAAGGATAATGTTTTTGAACTAAATTTTGATGATTTTAATACTGGATTATTAGAAAAAAATTTAGAGGAAAAAGGTACTAATGAGTTTTTAAACTATTATATTAAGTTAAATAGTGATTTAGAGCAAAAGAAAAAAGATTTAGAAAAAGATAAAGAGCAGTTTGCAAGTAACATAAAAAAAGAGATAGACAAACTTAATCAAAAAAAAGCAAAATTAACCAAAGATTATGAAAAAATGAAAAAAGAATTATTTGATTATGAAGACTATCTTGATGATTATAAAGAAAGATTAGAAAAGGCTCAAAAAACTTTTTATGAATATCAAAAAAATGAAATTTCTAAAATAACTAAAGAGAAAGAAAAACTTGCAAAAATGCAAAATGAAACTGAAAAAAGTTCAAAACAAATTAATAAAAATTATAATTCTTTAAAAGAAATAGTAAGTAAATTTGAGGGTACGGTAAATAAAGCTCAAAAATAATTTACTTTTTTTTTGTAAATATTTAACAAGATATTTGACTATATGGCAAAAAAAAGGTAATATTAAATTGTATATGTTATTCATAACTATGATTATAAATACATAAAGATATAATGAAAGATCTATTTTTATAGATGGTGTGGTGAAATAATGAAATATATTAAAATAAATGGTGGTAAACCACTTCAAGGGGAAATATCTATCGGGGGAGCAAAAAATAGTGCAGTTGCCTTAATACCTGCAGCTCTACTTGCAAATAGTAAATGTAGAATTGAAAAAATACCTGATATTTCTGATAAAGATGCATTATTTGATATTTTAAAAGTATTAAATGTAGATTTTAAATTTAATGATAAAGAAGTAATTATTGATCCTACAAATTTAAAAAATGTTTTAATACCAGAGGATTTATCTAATAAACTTCGCGCTTCTTATTATTTTATGGGAGTACTTCTTGCAAAATTTAAAAAAGTAGAAATATTTTTCCCGGGAGGATGTAATATAGGTCAAAGACCAATTGATTTACATTTAAAAGGTTTTGAGGCTTTAGGGGCAAAAATAACTCACGATGAAGATACTCATAAATATACTTTAGAGGCTAAAAATTTAAAAGGTACTAGAATTAATTTGGATTTTGCTTCAGTTGGAGCAACAATTAACATTATGTTTGCGGCAAGTATGGCCGAAGGTATAACTACAATTAGCAATGCTGCTAAAGAAATTGAAATAATAAATATTGCACAGTTTTTAAATAAAATGGGAGCAAAAATCGAAGGTGCGGGAACAAGTGTTATCACTATCGAAGGTGTTAAAAAACTTAGTGGTGCAAACATTGATGTTATTCCTGATAGAATTGAAGCAGGAACATATTTAATGATTGGTGCAATGATTGGAAATAATTTAACAGTAAGTGGAGTTATTCCAAGTCAAATCGAAGCATTATTTGATAAATTTGATGATATGGGAATTAAATATTTAATCGATGGTAATAAAGTAACAATTTCTAAATGTGATAATATAAAACCAATTAATATAAAAACTCTAGTATATCCAGGATTTCCAACTGATTTAGGACAACCTATTTCTGTATTACTTACTCAAGCAAATGGAACATCTTATTTTGAGGAAACAATTTGGGAAAATAGAATGCAGCACGTTAAGTATTTAAATAAAATGGGTGCTAATATTACTCTTCAAGATAATGCACATTCAATAATAATTGGCCCATCAAAGTTAAAAGGTTGTGAAATTAATGCCACAGATTTAAGGGGAGGAGCCGCTTTAGTAATGGCAGGATTAATTGCTACTGGTACAACAAAAATAACTAACATTGAATATATTTTAAGAGGTTATGAAAATCTTGTTAAAAAATTAAAACAAGTTGGCGCGGATATAGAAATTATTGATGAAGATTAAGCGAAGATATAAGTTAATTTTAATAATATTATTCGCAGTAATCTTAATAATATCATTGTACTTTATTTTAAATAAGAAAAAAGAAGTTATTTCTCTATCAATTGGTGATTATATATCAATGAATAAAATGAATTATTTTTATAGTAAAACTTATGATAATCTTTATTCCAAAGATGTTATTTGTAAAGAAATAAAAGAACCATATTTAACAAGTGATGCACTATTAGAAAAGATAACTAATAATGAAAATAATATTCAGTATTATATAAAAAATGCTAGTTTTATAAATATTAATGTAGGAAATTATGAACTTAATAATTATAAAGAATTAAATGAAGAAATAACAATAGAATATTTAAATAATATGTACGATATTTTGTATCAAATAACAAAAATAAATAAAGCAAATATAAATTTAATAAATATATATGATGACAAAGGTGATTTTAAATTTATTAATAAAAAGTTATCAGAATATAGTAAAAAGTTTAAGATAAATTATGTTGATTTAAATAAACTTGATAAATCTTACTTTACATATTTTGATGATAAAGTATACATAAATAGTAAAGGAATGTATAAAATTAATGAAATTTTAACAAAAAATTCTTGATAAGTTTGAAATATATGATATAATACTAAAGAAGTTAAAAGGAGAGGAAAAATAATTATGAAAGCAAATATACATCCTGAAATGAAAGAAGCTACAGTAAAATGTGCGTGTGGTGAAACATTTAACGTTTTATCAACAAAAGAAAATATCAATGTTGAAGTATGTAGTAAATGTCATCCATTCTACACAGGAACTCAAGCAAAAGCTAAGAAAACAGGAAATGTAGAAAAATTTAATCGTAAATATGGATTAAATGAACAAAAGACAGCATAGTTTTTTGTTTTTTTATGATATAATTAAAAAGGAGATGGTAATTTTTGAAGGTATATATAGGAACAGATCATAGGGGTGTAGAAACACAAAATAAAATAGTAAATTATTTAAAAGATTTAGGAATTGATATAAATATAAGTAAATTAAAACATAATGATAATGATGATTATCCTGATTTTGCATTTGATGTTTGCAAAAGTGTTATAGAAAGTCCTAATAGTTTAGGCATACTAATATGTGGTACAGGAATAGGTATGAGCATTGCAGCAAATAAAGTTAAAGGTATTAGAGCGGCAAGATGTGTTAATACTGATGATGCTTTTTTTGCAAGAAATCATAACGATAGTAATGTTCTATGCATAAGTAGTAATAATGATATTAATAATATTTATGAAATTGTTGATACTTTTTTAAATACTAAAACCTCAGAAGAGGAAAGACATCATAAAAGAATTCAAAAAATCATAAATTATGAAAATGGTGAATATAATGAATTATAAAGTGTTAATTTATGTATTAATGCTTTTTGTATCTATTTTTGCTTTAAGCGGAATAAATTTTACAGGGTTTTTCAAGATAAAACATGAACTTGAGGCGAAAATATTTGTAATGCTTGCATCGTTTGGTCTTGCCTATGTTTCTGCAGAATTTTTTATAAAATTAATTGAATTATTTTAAGGAAAATATGGATAAAGATAATAAAATTATAATAATTTTGATATTAGTTATATGTTTATTAATAGGAAGTTTAAATAAAAGTGCTTCCTATTTTTTTAATAATGAAACAAAAAATATTGTGATAAAAGAAAGCACTGATCAAATGGAGGACTATTTAATCGGAGTAATTGCTTGTGAAATGCCAGCATCATTTAATGAAGAAACATTAAAAAGCCAAGCAATTGCCTCGAGAACATATGCGTACTTTCTAAAAAGTAAAAATAAAGAACCGACTAATGATACTAGGACCCAATGTTTAATTACTAAAGAAAAAATGAAAAGTATTTGGAAAGATGATTATGATTTTTATTATAATAAAATAAAGTCTGCGGTAGAAAGTACTAAAAATTTAGTATTAAAATATGATGGAAAGATAATTCCTGCATATTATTTTTCAATGAGTAATGGCTATACTGAAAATAGCACATCCGTATTTAGTGAAAGTTATCCCTATTTACAAAGCGTTTCTTCAGAATATGAAAAAGAAAATATAAATTTTAAAAAAGAAGTAACAATTTCAAAAGAAAAATTTTGTAATAAACTAGGTATAACTTGTAATGATTTAATTATAAGTAATGTAAAAAGAAATAGTACAAATAGAGTTGAAAGTATTATAATTAATGAAAAAAAATTTACCGGTATTGAAGTTAGAAAAACACTTGGACTGCGTTCTACTGATTTTGTTATAAAATTAAATGAAAAAGATATAAATATTACAACATATGGTTATGGACATGGAGTTGGAATGAGTCAATATGGTGCTAATTATTTAGCAAATCAAGGTTTTAATTATGAATATATATTAAAATATTATTATAAAGATGTAATTATTTCTAGTATAAATTAAATTTTTTTGTTCATACTTCTTTATAGGAGGAATGAATGAAGAAAATGAAGTTAAGAAAATATGTGTTACCAACAATTTATGTGCTTATAATACTTGTTACTTTTTTAAGTGTATCACTTATTAATAACCATCTTTTAAAAAATGTTACAAATTATAACTATTCTAAATCAATTATGAAAGATGTAACTGAAAATGTTTTAAGTGAAATATTACCAGATAAATTTGAAAGACCATATTTAAGTGAAAATGTAAAATTATTATCAGGTTTTTATAGTAAAGATTATGATGATGAATCACAAAAAAATTCTTTAATAGTTTATCAAAATACTTATATGCCCTCATCTGGAACATTTTATGCATCTCAAGATGAGTTTGATGTAGTAAGTGTTTATGATGGTAAAGTAAAAAGCATTAAAAAAGATGAAATGCTCGGAGATACTGTGGAAGTACAGCATTCAGATAACTTAACAACAATTTATTATTCTTTAAAAGATGTTACTGTAAGAGAAAATGATGATATCAAAAAAGGTACAATTATTGGTAAGGCTACCTCAAATAACTTGGTAACAGATAAAAATGTACTATTTATCGAAGTATATTTAAAAGGTAAACAAATAGATCCTGAAAAATTTTATGAATTAAACCCAAATGAAGTCAAATAATATAATATATTTTTATGAGAATAATGTTATAGTAAGATTTAATGATAATATTTATTATTTAAAATTAAATGAAAATATTCTTAACAATGGAATCATCTTAAATAAAGATAAGTTTATAAAAGAATATAATGAATTTATCAAAGAAAACAAGTTAAAAAAAATTATCAACAATAAAATGGTAGTTATAATTCAAAGCAACATATCAGTAAATGATATTAAAATGTTATCAATTATTTTCGAAGAACTTGGAATTAAAATTATAAAAATTATAAAAGATATTACTTTACTTAATGTAAGAAAAAATAAAGCTTATCTAATTGGTGATAATAATTTAAGGTTATATTTTATAAATAAATATAACAAAAAAGTAACAGTAAATATGAATACGTCCCAAATTAGTTATAATGATATTATTTCTATAATTCAAAATCATATTAAAGAAAGTTTATTTATCTTAAGTAGTAATGATGACCTTATTAATAAATTATTAAAAAACAAATCTTATTATTTAATAAATAATTACATAAAATTTATATTTGATGAAATAGGTAAATACTTGTCATATAAAGTAAATACGCCGATAAATGTCGATTTTTGTATTTCGATTTAAATTGATACAGGGTAAAACCTGTGTTAAATTTAAATAGAAGGAAGGTGTAAAAATGAAAGGACAAGTTAAATGGTTCAATAATGAGAAAGGGTATGGTTTTATCCATTGTGATAATTTATCAGATATTTTTGTTCATTATTCAGTAATCAAAAAAGATGGATATCGTTCATTAAATGAAGGAGATATTGTAAGTTTTAGACTTATTGAAACATCAAAAGGTTTACAAGCAAAAGATGTAGAAACCTTAAATTTAACTACTGTATAGTAGTTTTTTTTTATAAAATGTGTTATTATCATTATAGGAGAGTGATGAATTTGAAAATAAGTATAAGAGGAGATAAGATTGTAGTTACTAAAGCAATTAAAGATTATTTACATGAGAAATTAGAGAGATTAAACAAATATTTTAAGAATAGTGAAGATATAAAATGTAATGTTATTATAAGAGTTAAAAATAATCTTCAGACTGTTGAAGTTTCAATACCTACCTCTAAGTTTAATATTAGATGTGAAGAAGGTAGTGATAATTTATATGCTTCAATAGATATGATTATTGATAAACTAGAAAGAATGATTAGAAAAAATAAAACAAGACTTAATAATCATTATAAAAATGTTCCTTCATTTGAAATGAATTTAGAATATGAAGAAACATTAAATGAAGAACCAGATAAAATTATTAAAAGAAAAAATCTTGATACAAAACCAATGGATGAAGATGAAGCAATAATGCAAATGGAGCTTTTAAATCACGATTTCTTTACATTTAAAAATATTAATGAAGAATGTGTTTCTGTTTTATATAAAAGAAAAGATGGTTCTTTAGGTATTATTAATGTTAAATAGGCTTTTAGCCTTTTTTTTATGGAAGTTATTTGATATAATTTATCTTGAAGGTGAATATATATGGGAATATTAAAAAAATTATTAGACAGCGAATATAAAGAATTAAAAAGGTTTGACAAATTAGCAGATGAAATTATCTCTTTAGAAGATACTATGGCTAATTTAAAGGATGAAGACTTTAAAAATAAAACAAATGAATTTAAAAAAAGGCTTTCTAAAGGGGAAACTTTAGATGATATTTTAGTGCAGGCTTTTGCCCTTGCTAGAGAAGCGTGCTTTAGAGGTATAGGTGAAAAACCATTTAAAGTTCAAATTATAGGTGGACTTGCTATTCATTATGGTAATATAGCCGAAATGAAAACTGGTGAAGGTAAAACACTTACTACAGTACTTCCTGCTTATGTAAATTCTTTAACAGGAAAAGGAGTACATGTAGTTACAACAAATGAATATCTATCTGATAGAAATGCTAATTGGATGAAACCTATTTATGACCTTTTGGGAGTAAGTGTGGGTGTAAATCTTCGTGATATGACTCCAAAAGAAAAACAAGATGTTTATAACTGTGATATTACATATTCAACAAACAATGAAATTGGTTTTGATTATTTAAGAGATAATATGGTTGTAAATAAAGAAGATAGAGTACAAAGACCTTTAAACTACTGTATTATCGATGAAGTTGATAGTATTTTAATTGATGAAGCAAGAACTCCCCTTATTATAAGTGGTGGAAAAGCTAATTCAAATAGTCTTTATATTGAAGCAAATAGAGCGGTTAAAAATTTAAAAGAGGATGAAGATTATACAGTTGATTTAAAAACTAAAAGCGTTTCTCTTACTGAAGAGGGAAGTAAAAAAATAGAAAAAATATTAAATATTAAAAATCTATATGATATTGATAATGCTGGTCTTGTACATCATTTAAATCAAGCTTTAAAGGCTAATTATGCTTTTGCAAAAGATGTTGATTATGTTGTTTCTGATGGACAAGTTATAATAGTAGATCAATTTACAGGAAGACTTATGCAAGGAAGACAATATTCTGATGGTCTTCATCAAGCAATTGAGGCTAAAGAAGGAGTAACAATTAATGTTGAAACTAAAACAATGGCCACAATAACATTCCAAAATTTATTTAGAATGTATAATAAGTTATCAGGTATGACAGGTACAGCAAAAACTGAAGAAGAGGAATTTAGAAATATTTATAATATGTATGTAATATGTATTCCTACAAATAAGCCTGTAATTCGTGAAGATTTAGCGGACCTTGTATATGCCACAGAAAAAGGAAAGTATAAAGCAATTATAAATACAGTTAAAGAAATTCATTCAAAAGGACAACCAATCCTTATTGGTACAATATCTGTTGAATCCAATGAACATTTAAGTGGACTTTTAAAAAAAGCTGGTCTTCTTCACGAAGTATTAAATGCAAAAAATCACGAAAGAGAGGCAGAAATAATTGCTAAAGCAGGTGAAAAAGGTGCAATAACTCTTGCTACAAATATGGCAGGTCGTGGTACAGATATTAAGCTTGGCGAAGGTGTTAAAGAACTTGGCGGTTTATGCGTAATTGGTACTGAAAGGCATGAATCTCGAAGAATAGATAATCAGCTTCGTGGTAGAGCAGGTCGTCAAGGAGATCCAGGAATGAGTCAATTCTTTGTTTCTTTCGAAGATGATTTAATGCGTAGATTTGGTACTGATAGAATTAAAACTATGCTTCAGTCACTTGGTGTTGATGATGATATGGCAATTCGTAGTAAGACACTTACTAAAAGTATTGAAACAGCTCAAAAACGAGTTGAGGGTAATAACTATGATATAAGAAAGAGTCTTCTTGATTATGATAATGTTTTAAATGAACAAAGAGAAATTATTTATAATAAGAGAAATGAAATTATTGATAATGAATCAATATCACAAACAGTTATAGATACTTTTAAAGAAACAATTAATGTTTTATGCGAAAATCATATCGCCCCTGAAGGACATTTAACTGAAAATGATAAATCTGAGATAGTGGAATATGTTAATACAAACTTCTTAAAAAAACAAAATCTTAAAGTCAAAGATATAATTGATTTAAAAGATAAAGATGTTCCGGAATATATTTCTTCACTTGTTATTAAAGATTATGAAGAAAAGGTAAAAGGACTCCCAGTAAGAAATGAATTTGAAAGAGCAATATCACTAAGGGTAATTGATTCAAACTGGGTTGAACATATGAATACTATGGAACATTTAAAAGAGGGTATTGGTCTTCGTGGCTATAGTCAAACAAATCCAGTACAAGCATATACAATGGAAGGTTTTGAATTATTTGATAAATTATTAGATAAGATTGATAATGATATATCAGTATTCCTTTTAAAAGCAGAAATTAGACAAAATACTGAAATGAAACAAACTATTAAAGGAAGTGCTAATGATGGTAAAGAAAAAATTAAAAGTACTCCCAAAAAAGTTACTAAAATAGGTAGAAATGATCCATGCCCATGTGGAAGTGGTAAGAAGTACAAACAGTGCTGTGGCAAATAGCCCATAAAATAAGGGATTGTGAGATTTGAAAGAACTAAAAAAAGGTTGAAAAAACCTCAAATGTTTGTAAATTGTTTGTAAAAATTACATAATGTTTGTAAAATAGTCCTCAAACCCTTATAAAATAAGGAAAATAATTTACAAACATTTCTACAAACATAATAAATACTAGCAATTTGCTAGTATTTTTTCATTTGCTAAGTAATTAGTGGAGGAAAAAATTATGGGAAATGTTTATGTTCAAAAAAGGGGAAAGGTATATCAATATCAATTTGAAATTGCTTCAATCGATGGAAAAAGAAAATTTTAAAACAAATCAGGGTTCGCAACAAAAAGTGAAGCAAAACAAGCAGGTATTATTGCATACAATGAGTATTTGAATACTGGACATAGTTTAAACCTAAAACAATGTCATATTCTGATTATTTTGATTACTGGATGAAAGAACATTGTGAAATTAATTTAAAATATCACACAATAGAAGCATACAAAAATACAATAAAAAATCATATAAAACCAAGGTTAGATTTTTATAGACTATGTCAAATAACAACAGCGACGATTCAAGAATTTGTTAATAATACTTATGTTGAATATGGATATTCAAAAAATTTTATAAAAAAACATTTTAAAAGTATTAAAAACATCTTTTTCTTATGCGACCGATGTTGTAGGTTTTGTAAAAGAAAATCCAACAATAAAAGTTAAATTACATAAATATGATAAACCAGATGAAGACCCAGCACATATATTCACAAAAGAAGAAATTGATACTATCTTAAATAGATTTAAAAAGAATCATTGTGAATATTATGCTATGCTTACTGCATATCATACTGGGTTAAGAATTTCAGAAGTTTTTGGATATATTGAATTACAAGATGAATTAGAAGAAATCAAAAATCGTATGAATCACTTAAAAAGAGAATCGGAGAAAAATGAAAAATTATTGAAAATACAGGACACTTTGTAAATGAAGAAAAACCACAAATATTAGAAAAAGTTTTAGAGCAATTTTATAAAGAATTTTAAAGTATAAAATACGAAAAGTTTAATTTTAAAATAATATATGTTAAAATATATCTAAATAAAATTTATCTAAAAAATGTTATTCAATATATTTTGTTAAGTTTTGTATGGTATAATTAGTATGTATTGTTAATTTAAAA
>CAKOIF010000017.1 GCA_934086485.1 uncultured Bacilli bacterium
AATTCTTTCTTCATAACTTATTTTAGTCATACAAAAACCTCGTTTCTATTTTGTCCAAGAAACGGGGTTCATATCAAAAAAATCATCTTTTACTTATCTCTCTAATATATTTAGGACTATCTATTTTAGATGTTAACATTCTCGCTTCATTTAACATAGTTATTTCATAGCCAACATATTCACTTAATTTTCTTTTTAATTCATTAAGAAGCTCTAAAGCATTTGCATCTTTTGAATCATATAAATCTCTTAAAAAAGGATTACTATTTACAAAGTTATTAAATAGATTATCGACTAAAAAGTATTTTAACTCTAAATTAAATCCTTCAGAGTTTTCTTTTAATGTTACATTTCTTTTTGAATATTCCATTGTATCTATTACATTAATCTTACCTTTTGAATATAAAATATTATACATAATATCATAAATCTTTATATCATTTTTTGTTAATAATTCAATATCTTTATAACTTTTATTTATAGCATTTGCAAATGAGTTTAAATTTACATACAATGGATTTATTTCATATAAACTTTTAGATTTAACGAACTTCATAGTATAACCTATAACAAAATTATTATATTCTATAGTTTCTATTGGCCATATAAAAGTTGAATTTGTTATATTACTAAACTGGGTTAAATCTTCGGATAAAATTTCTTCATAATCATCCTCGAAAAATGTATGGAATACTTTTAAAACTTGATTAGTTTTAGGATCATAATTACAAGCACCTTGTGAACCAACACCTAAAAATCTAAGACTACTTAAATAATTCAAAAATCTATCTTTATTAGTTATTTTCATATCACAAAACTCCCCTTGTGTACGATAATTATATCATTTTTAAGGAGTTGTGTCAAATTAATGTAAAGTAGAGATTATATAAATTATTTAATATTCTAATTTTTATTAATTTCATTAATTATAGATTCTCCATGTGTTTTTACTTTAACTGGAGTTAATATGTTAAGTTTTTTTAGTTCATCAATAGTTTTAGGTCTTAATTTTACAAGTTTATCTAATTCATCATTTGTAAATACATAATATGCCGGCAATTTCATTTCAGTTGATCTTGCTTTTCTTAATTCCACTAGCCTTTCTTTCAAATTATCTGAAATATCATTTTTACAAAATTTATCTTTATAGTACTTGTAATAATCAATATTTTCATTAATACATAAATTTGCATAACTTTGAGCAATTAATTCCATATTCTTTTTTGAAGAATAACTATCATCACTTCTTATATGACTTAAATCAGATTGTATTTTTCTTACTAATGCATCTGCTCTTAAAACTATAGATTTAATATCTTTAGGTGCTTTACTTGTATTTAAAATAGTTTCTTGATTTGCTACTACCACTAATACTTTTCGATAATAGTCAAAATTTTTTGAACCAAATAATTTAACTAATCCTGAAGCTTTACTTTCCCATATTTTTCTTATCACTTCTCTTTGCGCTTCAACCTGTCTAAGTGGTGAGTACATTCCCTTTTTAATTTTCTTTCCATTAAAAGTATATTCTCTAATAAAGTCACCATTTTCATTAACAGTAATATTACCTATTAAATTTTTGCACTCAATAAAATATATAAAAACTGATGTAATTACAATATAATCAATTTGGGCAGTTAAATCACCATATTTTACTTTTACATCATGTAGAACATACATTCCAATATTTGCTTTTTGTAATTGATAAGAAATTTCTTTTTCACCCTCTAAGCCTTTTTTAACAATATAAAGTTCACTTAAAACATCATTATTATTTGGATATTCTTTATTAAGTTTTGTTAATGCATCAAATCTTTCTTGTAAATCACTATCAGATTTATAAAATATTGTATCCTTAAATCTAAAAGAGTTAAATATATCATTTACTATACCCATTATTATCACCAATTTAATTTTAACAAAATATTGGTGATTTGTACATTAAAGGTTATCATATTTATTACCACTTAAAATGACATGGAAATTTTAAAAAAACAACCATTTCATTAAAAGGTACTTATAATTGCTATAAATATAATAAAATGAATGGTATAATAATTTTAAAGAAGAATATGAGTTTTCTTTGAAACCAGACTTTGATAAGTCTACTTTAATATAAAAAAAATTACGATATAGAATTTGAAACTAAGTTAAGAGTTATTAATTAATAGTTATTATCTAAATATTTAATGCTTTCAAATAATTAATTAATATCATATGATATATGATGAAATGGGATGGGAATATGAAAGAGAAAAAAGAAATAAAAATTGAAGGATTTGATGATAGAAATATCAAAATGCAGATGGAAATAATCTTGAAAAAAAGCAGAGAGAAAAGAAAATTAAATACTGATTTTTTAAATTTACTTGTTAACAGAATTAATAATGGACTAAGTAGCTTTGAAAATGAATTAAATTCTATTCCTAAAGAATATAGAAAGCAATTTATAGAATTGTATGAAAAAAGCAAAAAAACTCGTAATGACTAAGTAGATAAGAATATCCCTTTTTTCATGTAACATAGAACTAAAACCATTGATGAACTTATCTTTTTTATATAACCGTTTTAATACCATTTAAGATGACATAGATAGTTAAAATAAAGGATTACCTAAATACTCATTATGTGATGAGAGGCTGCTTAGGCTAGCCCTTTTTTTATGTCTTCTATTCACAATTTAATTGTACTAAATAATTAACTTTATGTCTACTTAATTTATTTGAATTATTAAAAAATTATTTTATTTAATTTATTTTTTTATAAAGCAAATAAAAAGTACTATTTTGCTTAGTACTCTTTAATTTTTAACCATATTACTTTTCATTATTCCATATATTTCTGATATAAATTCACTATCTTTTTTTAAATTTTTATCACATAGTAAATAAACATGATTTTTAGTTCTTGTAAGAGCAACATAAAATAATCTTCTTTCCTCAGCAAAAGGAATGCCTTCATCAATAACTTCATTTCGATACAATTTTTCTATCCAAGTCATACCTGTTTTAACAGATGGAAATGAAGTATTTAAGCCAATAATAATTACATCATCAAAAGTAAGACCTTTAGATTTATGCATAGTCATTGCTTCAATATCTATATCTTCATAATTTTTAAATACTAAACTAGATTCTATTCCATCAAAGAAACTTTCATCATCATATAAATTATCTATAATCCTATTTGTTCTACCTAATATTAAAATTCTATGATCTGGATTATCACCATATATCTCTAAAATAGTATTTTTAAGTAAATTAATTTCCTCTTTATCAGATTTTGTTCCATCAAAAGTCTTAATAATAATTGGTTTATCTATATGTTTATCAGATACTAAGTCTTTTTTTATTTGACTATTATTTTTCATAACAAACTGTCCAGATAAGTTGATAAGTTCTTGACTATTTCTATACGTCTTATTAATTTTAAATAGTTTTGCACCCTTAAAATAGTTAGTAAAATTATAAATATACTCTATTCTTGAGCCACTAAAAGAGTAAATGCTTTGCCAATCATCTCCAACTGCGAATACTTTAGCATCATTTCTTTTAGCGGTCTTCATAGTAAGTTCATACTTAATATTAGATATATCTTGATATTCATCAATAATTATATAATCAAATAATAAATGAGTTTCACTTGTTAATTTTTCAATATACTTAACTGCATAGTATAATAAATCATCAAAATCAAAGTAATAATATTCTCCACCATAAAGTTTATTTGAATAATAATTATAAAAGTCTAAGAAGTATTTTGCCTCAATCATAACATTTTGTTTTTCTTCACCTTTTAAAGTCATAATATATTTTTTTATAACTGTTTTATCCTCTCTATAAGCAGATGATTTTAAATATTTAATACTTGAGTACATAAAATATTCAAATGGATATACTTGTGAAAGTGGATTTAAACGAAGAATATGTTCATATATTTCTTCATTAGTTCTTTCATTGTATTCAACATTTAACTCTCTTAATTTGTTATCCAAAATTCTAACAATATTTGAAAGTGATGTTCTTTCAATTTCAATAAATTTATTATTATGCTCTTTATGGTATTTTTCTTTTTCTAATTTTATTTTATTATAGTTTTCATCCTCTAAGCCAAAGTATTCAATATATATTTTTTCACCAGCATAATCAATTGTAAAATCAGGTTTATATATTATATTATTTTCCATTAGTTCTGGATAAGCTTCTTCATAAGAATATGAAAGACCTCTTTTATAAAGAAAGTTTGCTATTACTGCTTCACCAGCTGATTTAACATAGTCTCCATTTATAGATATAATATTTTCATCTTTCTGAAGTTGCCTTTCAATCCAAGATTTAATTAAATTTATAGTTCCTACAGTTTTAGCTTCCTTAAGTTTAACACTTACATAGTATTCTATAAGCTCATCATAAGTATTAAATTTTTGATAGTTATCAATAAAGAATTTGCTAAATACAAAGTTTTTCATTTGTTTAACAGTATCAAAATTATTAATTATTTCAGTAATTTTATTTTTATCCAAATATAGGTTTTTAAAGTACTCTAAAAAGATTTCTCTTTTTTTATTTCTATCAAGTATAACGCATTTCCGATTATTAAATATTTCTCTAATGTATTCATAACCAAGTGAATGAAATGTTGTAACGTGTGCTGGTATATTAAAATCTAAACAAATTCTTTTATCTAGTTCTTCAGTAGCTTTTCTTGTATAACTTAGTACTAAGATTCTTTCTGGTAAAATATTTTTCTTTTCCACTAAATATTTTACTTTTGATGCCATAGTGGTAGTTTTACCTGTACCTGCTCCAGCAATGATAAGACTATATTTTTCATCACTTAATATAGCTTTACACTGCTCTTTATCAAGTTTTATATTAGGATCAATATCTTTATAGAAATTATCAAAGTAATCTTTATTTGATAAATATAACTTTTCTAATACAATGTCATTATAAGCATCAATATTAAAGTTAGAGGGCACAGTATCACTATAATTTGCTAATACACTTAAATATAAATCATTTGAAATATATTCATGATTATTATATTTTTTTATAAACTCCTCTTTCACACTGCCACCTACTATAATAGTATTATAACAAAAATCAATTATTTTTTATAGTGAGTTTTATTTAATTTAAATTTTTTGTAATTATTTTATAGTATTATATTAAAAAAATAGGATATTACTCCTATCTAATAAATTATATAGCAAATGCCAACCAAGGAATTATTAACATTAAACTTATTAATAAACACACTTTATAATCTTTTTTAAATAAGTTAATTATATCTAATGAAGAAAGTATTGAAATAATAACTAATATCATTTGAAATACAGTTATTATAGCAGATATTATATGTGAATCATTAAAACCCTCGATACAAAATATTCCATATATAAAGAATAAAATAATACTAATAATTCTAACTATTTTTTTACTTTTTTCTTCTTTACTTATTAATGATTTACCATTGTTTTCAAAATATTTCTCTTCCAATTTATTTTTATGTTTTAACTCTATTATTTCTTTTTTGTTTTTAGTTTTAGATTCTAATTTTTCTTTCCAATCTTTTTCGTGTGCATTTATTCCTTTTTCAATAAGGCTTTCTGCATTAGCCTCAACTTCAACTCCAATTTTTTTAAAATTAACTTTCATAAACTATTTCACCTCATTAAATACAATGTTTTTCTCGCGAACTTACATCATACTAATTATATCACGTATAATGTTTAACATAAAGATTTTATGACTATGACTAAAGGTATATCAAAAATTACTTAATAGTTCTAAAACTTTTTAATATAAACAAAAATGAAAGTTTCAGTTCTCTTCAGGGGGCTCAAGCAAACAATTTTCTATATGTTAATTTCTTTTAAAAACGGTCTTTTAGAACCGCTATACTTTTTTAATTACCTTTATAAATTGGTATTTGTTAATGTGTTGGTACCTAAATGGCACCTAAAAAATCAAGACAGTTAATCGGAACTAATATTAATTTAAACTATTTGTAATATAGAAAGTGTTACATAACGACAAAATAATCTCATTTTTCTTATCAATATCTTCTATATTGTCATAATTGTCGCCTAGGAAAAGAGTGAATAAAATAATAGGTTCTAATAACTTATTCTTTAATACTTGGATTTCATCATTAGTAGCACTCTTGCCATATAAATTATTTACTAACAAATCATGGTTTAAGCATAGATAAATATCAATCGTTTTATCAACTTCATTTTTTACAGTATCTATTATCAATTCCTTATCATCCACAAGTTGAATGTTTAATTCTAAGTCCTTATTATTAGTTATACTTTCAGCTTGTTTCTTCAAATCATCAACTACAGCAAATTCAAATACATTACTTCTCTTTGCCAGATTTAATTCATCATCATATAAATCAAATTGGATATTATGTATTCCTACAGGAATATCATTTAATGTATATTGAATCCTGCCGTTCATCACAGATTCAGAATGATTATAATTTTGTTTACCATCAACAAACATATATATTTTTGCTTTATCATTAACGCTCTTTTTGGCTTTGGTTGTTACTACAACGTTTATACTTTCATTCTTGTAAAAAACTTGTTTTGATGTAGTAATTTCAAATTCTTGAATTGAATCATGGTATATCTCTTCAGAAGATGGATTAACGTGGTGCCCTTTATTAATGTTTAATATTTTATTACCGGACTTCAAAAACTTATTATAAATGCTTTTTACACTACTACTAATATCATTTATTAATTCATTATCTATATTTGCATTAACGCTTTGACTTGCGATATAGTTATTCATATCAATTATTGTTTTTTCATTTTTTAAAGCTTCAATTACTTTATCCAGAAAGCCATTCGTTAAATCTGAATCTTGAATTCTAGATCTATCAGTAGTAAAGAATCGATACTTGTCCTTTCCTAAAACATCAAGGTTAATATCTACTAATAATCGATATTGTAAAAAGCTTAAACCAGCATTTTTTAATTTTGTAAATTTTTCGCTAGATATGTATTGTCCATTAACAGTATAAATTATTGGATCAAGATGAACGTTTACTTGTTTAAAAATATCCTTACATTTTGCATCTTTAGCCCAATCCGACTCATCAGGAGGAAGTATAAAGTAATAATTTAGTTTATATTCTTTCGTATTATGTTCAATACTTATTGTTCCAAAAGATTCTTTTCTGGCATATTCCCATGTCATCATTTTATTGTTAGAACCATAAGAGTATCTATTTTGTTTATGAGCATTGTTTGTAAAATCTGCCCTATTTTCAACTACTTTTACCGGTAAGCTAACATTATATAATTCAGTATTAATAAAATCTCCAAGCATACCAGGTTTTGCAACATCATTTACTCTATATTCACGTGGTATCTCCATATCTATCATTCTAATTAATGTTCCTGATTCTGAATTAATAAAAGTATTAATATATTCGTCTTCATAGTTATACTCATCGTTCTCGATTAATGAAACTTGACCGTTTGGTGTAAGATATAAATATGTATCCATTTTCATATCAGCAAATAAACATTTTTTTACGATTGTAAAATAAACATTATCTTCTTTTTTAGAAACTATGATTGTCGCAAAAGAAAATGGCAATGACGTTGAACCGCCCTGTCCAAACGCACCAATCAAATAATTCTTATCTGTTGTTGATTTATTACCTTTATGAATTGAGAGAATAGTATCTCCAAATTTTTCACCGCTGATTCCGCATCCCTGATCTACCACATCAACTGTAGGCTTGTTAGATTTTGTACTATCATTAATAACTACTATGACTTTATCAGCTGTTTCACAAGCATTTTGTCTATCAGATGTACCCTTTTTAATATTTTGCTTATTTTCATAATAATGCGGAAAAGCTACCTTAACTATATCATCAGCAGTTTTAGGAGAGACTAAACCATTCTTTTCTTTTTCTTTTTCAAGTACAGCGTCAATTCCATTAGTGATTCTTTCTATAAGCCCTTTACCCGAATCCTTAAGCATATTAATAGCTGATAAATTATATTTTGTATCTCCTACGCAAGTCCAGTTATCACTCATATTTTCATATAATAAATTATTGTCTTCTAAATCTGTGTTTATGTGTTCTTTTAAAAAAGCATTTAGTTGTTCCGGCTTATAAATTGCCAATAATTCACTTAATTTAAACTTCATAAACTTCTTTCCCCCTTTAATCTTTATGCATTGTTTCCATTGCAACACACATATATAAGTTTTTCCATAAAGTCTTATTTTTTCCAGTAGCATTAGGATTATTCCCTAAAGTTCTGCTTGTATCAACTGTTGTTTCCATCAAATCTGATCCAACCTTATCTAGCACATGAAATGGATCTTTTTTCCAACAATAGTATCCATCAGGATCAACATCAATTAAAGCTCTAAACGCACCCAATATTGGAAATAAGAAACCATTTGGTGTAATGTAATCAGTATTATTTTTATAAAATTTAGTTTTATATGCAGGTTTTCCATCCTTTCTTTTATTAACGCCTACAACTAATCCATACTTCTTTCCAGACACACCACCGCTATAATAATCTCTAGCTTTTAATTCTAATTGATCATACAGTTTAAAAATATCAACCATTATTTTAGACATTTTAACATAAGGGTTTTCTATTGTTTCACCTTTTGCCATATGTTGTTTAATATAGTAATCTATGCATTGCTTTTTTCCATTATAAGAAACAATTGCATAGTCATTTAAATCCGGATACCTATCAATGTTATATAAATTTAACAAAGCCAAAATATCACTAACGTCAATGCTTCCCTCAGCATTTTCCTCGAAGAACACTTCATCTTTAAATGATTCATTTTGTATAGCTTGTTTTATTATATCGAATCTATTATATAATTCAGCTATTGATTTATCTTGTACTTGAGTTGAAGTATTTCTAGCACTTGCTAACTCTTGAAACATATCTTCAACACCAGTAAGAATCTCAATTTTTACATACTGTTGCCCATAATCCAATTCCGATTGACATTCTTGAATTATTTTATAAGTATGCCCACCATCAATATCACCATGAACGCTAGTATCAGAGAAAACAACACTAACAGTTTCATTTTTACTATTAAATGTTACTTTTTCCGCAGATAATAATAATCCCCTATTCAATAAATAAAAATTATTTGCACCAGGTGTTGTTAAACTTGTTTTTATTTTTTTTGCTACTGCTGTAGTTAATTTTTGTTCTCTTGGATTAGTATCCATTGGTATATTAGCTGGAACATCTTTAACATCGCATACAATATAATACATTTCAGCACCTTTCATTGCTTCAGCATCACTCAAATAATACGGATTAGGTATTTTTCTAAATGACTTGGTTTTAAAAATTATTTCATTATTCATAATAAACCTCCTTTAAAATAATTTTTTTGACAATTCCAATATATCACATTTTTCAGGATTGACATACGCTATATATGACGTATAATATATAAAAAGGAGTTTTTTATGAAAAAAGATAAAATTAATGTTAAATTTGGGTATCGTTTAAGATTATTACGTGAAGATAATGGTTTTCAACAATATGAATTTGCTGTCTACTGTGGGATCAATGAAGCTTATTATGGAAGATTAGAAAGAGGCGAATATTCACCAACTCTTAAAGTACTTGAAAAGATATCGCGAACATTAGGAATAACAATTTCCGAGTTGGTTAAGGATATAGACAAATAAAAAGGGGCTGTTGTGAACTGTAACATTAGATGTTTTGTTTTTACAATTAGAGTAACCAGCTTGATAAGTATTAATATAATTTTAAATTGTAAGTCTGTAAGCAAAATAAAAGAAGCTACCACATTTAATCTAGCATATCCCAGATTAACGAAAACTTCTTTCTTAATAAAATATATTATATTTATTAAAAGTGTTCCATATTTTAAATAAATACTATTTATTCTGTTAAATTCACTAAAAATCTTTCCGATTGAATAACATAGTCATCCTTTATTACATAACAATCAATATAATGATGCCCTGGAAAAGATATATTTTCATATCTTGTATTTCCATTTATATCAATATAGTTAAAATTATTAGCAGTATTAGAATAAACTATATTTCCACGTAATGAATTATTCTCTACAGCCTTTTTTCCACTATTTCTAATTTTCCATAATATTGTATACTGTCCTGAAATCATTGGATGAGCTGTAAATATTAGTCGCTCATCTTTATATCTAGAAACACTTAAAGGCATATTAGATTCATAATTTCTAATAGTTCTACCATCAGTACTTCCTTCTTTAGATGATAATTGGCATTTAATCAAATTATTAGTGTTATTATCTCTTAAAATATCAAAATAAGTATTTATATATTCTTCATTATCCTCACATTGTATTATTTTTAATTCAAAATCATCAGAAAAATATTCATCACCAAAAAAATAATTCCAAGCTTCGTATATTTCTTCGCTTGTACTATTAATTGTTAAATTGTTAACTTTTGTAATTCTATTTTCTAACCTATTTTGTAAATTCTCTAATTTTTGCACATCTTTTTGTTTTACAATTAGATTCTTACTTAAATCAACAGGATTATATACACTCTTATCATATCTTAATCTTTTAACAATACTATTTACAATATCCTTTAATAAAACATCGTATGATAATGATAATTCTTCTTTTTTTATGGCTTCATCTACTAAAACACTTATTATTAAACCGCCTGGCATTATCCAATCATTATCTTGCTTACAAAAAAACTTTAAGAACTTAGTCATCATTTGCAATCTATTATTATACTTTTGATTTTGATTATTAAACCACCAAGAAATAGCCTTAGGATTTCTTTCATCCCAACTTGTTGTTCCACAATGATAATATTTTTTATCTTTCTTACCATAAAGTGCAAAATCCAAATGATAACCTTCTTCATATTCAATTGTAATACTATTACCATTTGGGTCTGGGTTGTTTTTCATGTTATAACATTTCTTCTTCAAAGATTCCGATATTATTTTTTTAGCACTCAATGTACCATCTGGTAAAGCAGATTTATCCATAATAACACCTATATCAATATCATAATTCTTTTCATCTGCTGATACTGCAGTACCCATAGCAATGCTACCTTGAAGTACAAACTCATCTATTTTGTATTCCGTAGAATTTTCTATGTTATACTCTTCTAATCCCTCTTTTAATCTTCTAATATTTAAATTTTTCTTCTCTTTAAGTTCTTCGACTTTTTCTAAAGGTAGAATTACATTGTTTATATAAAATGTATTTAACATTTGTGAAAAATCAACTTTTTTCAAATCTTCTAATTTTATTGCCATTTTATACCTCCTTTAAGTCAATATATTTTTCTTTATTTTTTCCATTTAGAGCTATTCCCCACTCATAAGGAACGCAAGAATCATTTTGATAATGACAAATAATAACTTCTTTTGCCATCCTATCGTTTAATTGTTTACCAATTTCGAATGGTAAGGGTGATTGAGTTGCAAAGACTATATAAATTCTTTTTATTTCTTTTAAAGCACTAATTTCATTTATTTGTTCAATTATTTTATTACAATAATTAAACAGTTGCTTCTTCGAATAAATTGAGTTTTGATGTGGATTTGAAATGTAATTATTATAGTGTAAACAATCTCCTAATTGTGCTATTTGATGCTTTTTAATATTTGCAGTGGTGCTAACCGATATCAACGCATATTCATTAGAACTATCTTTATTTGTAATTTCCAGTTTTAATCTAGGAAAAAATATTGAGTTATTTAGTTTTTTTACATTCGAACTTTTATTTAAATATTCATAATAATTATTTGTTTTTATTTTAGAAAAGTGTCTCCCAATAATTGAAACTAATGGTATAGGAGCTATTGCAGTGTAAGATAAGCCAGAAGCTAAATATTTGTAAACACAATTATCAGAATCATTAAGTACTTTTTTCAAATACTTATTTTTGTCTTTATCTTTTACATTAAACCAATTTCTTACATCAATTGTCTCAACGTTCTTATTATTTCTTTCCCAATATTCATTATTGCCGAATCCAACTATGTTAATTATTCTATCTCTATCATTATATTTAATATAAGTAATTAAACAAATAATAAATAATAAAAAACCCAAACCACTACAATAAATAGGATTTATTTCAACTGTATCTAAATCAAATAATTTCTCTACTATTGAAATTATTAATTCTTTCACATCTGGAATTAAAACAGACATCATTGATAATCCAATTGTCATCCCTGATTTTAGTATTTTTTGCATAACATTCCTCCTAAGAAAAAAGATACTATAATAATAGTATCAATCGCTATTATAAGTATAGCACATTTTTCTTGATTTGTCTGCTATTCTTATTAAATTCATTAAAAATAATTATGTCTGTTAAAAGTTTTGCTTACAACAATACAAAGCAAAATATAAATAATTAAAAACACACAAACCATTATCCAAATATTACTTATTATTTTACCTAGGACCGTAATTAGGAAAGTTAGTATTATATAGCTAAATAAATATCCAATACTGCCTTCTGCTGGCTCATTAATACCTCTTGTATATGCCATACCAGTTAGCCAAAATGATAACTTATGCAAAATTATTCCACCTATTATTATATTGAACAAATCAGCGTATACTTCTTGACTAAATAAATTTATATATGGATTTGGCAATAAAAATTGTCTTATTAGTGCACTTATTATATTTATAAACTTATACATTAAAACACCCCCAAAATAGCTAAATAATATTATAACATATCATTATAGTTCAAAAACTTAATTTCGCCTAATTTTCGCCTATCCACTTTTTAATAAGGTATTAAATCTTCGCAAAGCTTTTATTTTACTACAAAAAATGAGAGAGATACTTTTTCATCTCTCTCTTCAGGGGGCTATTATATTAAAAAAGAGGATTATTAAAAACTCCTGTAATGTCAAAACACAATTAATATAAAGTTTAATAAAGTTTAACTAAAAATTGATAAATTTAGCACAATTTGACGGGTAGCTGATGGGTAGAAATATTCATCAATTATTTATTGAATATTACTTAAAATAATATCTCATTAATCACTATTATAATAATTAATTCTAATAACAGGTTCATACCCATATGATATAACTTTTGATGCCCATTCCACTAATTTATTCAAAAACATTATCGAATCAAAAACCATAATATCCACTTCATGTTTATCATTATAAAATTTCTTTTTTCCTGTTACATATAACCATAGTCCTATTTTTTTTACGCCTTTATATCTATTAACTAATTCATCAAAATTATTTTCATTAGAAATAAAAGTATCCAAAGTTAAATTAGATTGATCTATAGCATAGCAAAAATCTCTTGGCGTACCAACTTTAACAGCATATAATACATCATCTTTTTTCCCTAGATCTGCAATTTCAATTTTATAATTCTCTTCTTTACATATTTTAACTAAATTTCTATCCAAATTATCATAATTATATTTTGAAGCTAAAACCTCATTAATTACTTTTTCTCTATATGTGCTATTTGCATTCTTTTTATTTTTTTCTCTGACATCACATAAACCATTTTCATTTAAATACTGCATATACCACTCTTTTGATTTATCATCTGATTTATTATATTTTTCAAGCCTTATCTTTTTAATGCCCGCAACTATATTTTTATGGAAATCATCATTATAAAAATATACATTTCCATCATATATTACATATTTTTCACCATTATAATCAAAATCAAAGGTTAAAACATCTCTAAACGATTTTACATAATTATAACCGTCATCTGAAATATACTTTATTTTTATATATTTTAATGCTTTAGAAATGTCAATTTTGTATTTTTCAATAAATTCCTTAACATAATAAGTATTTAAAAATGGAATTTCTTCATGGTTAGAAAGATAAGATAATTCAATTCTAAATGCATCATCAAAATATATTGAACTACCTAAAATGTTCATTTCATCTAAAGAATAATCTATATTATTTATCCTATTAATAAAATCAGTGTTTAAATAATCCCAAATATTTGCAATTAATTCCTCATTTTTTACTGGAATAAATAATGGTATAGGTCTTTTTTCTTCTCTTTTTTCTATTTCTTCTAAAATATCTATAATATCAGAGAACGAATCTAATTCTTTATCAATGTTTATTTTGATTGATTTTCCAATTCCAATGCATTTGCCAAGTTCTTCTTCTTCATCCGGGATTAATTCCAAATTGACAACAGACTCCCCTTTATCTACAACAATTAAATTCGAATTTGATAAAGTTCTTACTAAACCATTTGTACTACCATTTAATATTTTTGCCGCTTTTCTTTTTACTTTTGATACTTCAATTCTTTTTGCAATATTCATAGGAAAATCGGCATCACAATATTTTTGCACAAGCGAACTACTCATTCCATATGTTACTGCATATGTAAATTTATCACTTTCGGCAATTAAAATACCTTTTAAGCTGTCTTTATCTATTTGAACATTAATATCAAACTCATTTAATATTTTCTGCCATGATATATTTGAATTTTCTCTTTTACTATAATATAATGTTAACTTATATTTGCCACTTTTAACATTTTTATTATTGGTAATATAATTCTTTTCAAGCATTTCTTTTAACAAAGAATCTTTTTTATTAATTTTATAAATATTATATTGCATATTAAACCTCCAATCTAAAAAAGAGCATATTCCATCTTAAAAAATGAAATACCCTCTATTATCTATTTATATTATATCACAAATTATCTAATATTGTCGAGTTCAGGCAATTAATATGATAAGATAAAGTTATATGAAATATATGGAGGAGAAATGTTAGGATTTTTTTTTGCACACTACCTTATTTGAATATATATTAGTAATTTTAATATTTATTAATCTTATTGTTTATTTAGTGTCTAATAATAAAAAAAATAAAAATAAATTATTTTATAACAAAAGTAATGAAAATAATAAAATTAAAGAAAAAATAATTGCAGCAGTAACAATTATATTTCTTTTAGTAATTATTCTATATCTACTTATTATCAAAAAAATTATTTTATTCAATCTTTTTATTTATTTGTTATATCCTATAATTTCATTAACAAAATATATTTACAAAATAATGAATAATAAAAAATGCAAATTAAACATTACTTTTGAGGAAAAAATGATTTCAAATTATGTTTTCTTAGTATTGTTTAATTCAAAAACTTATGAAATATATTTAAAATCATTTACAAGTTTAAAAAATCATTTAGAATGGTTTTTAATTATATTTTTAATTTTTAGAATTGTATTTTTTGTCTTTTCTTTTGTGAACAATGTATTAATTCTTTTAACATTTATTAAAAAATATTTTGAAAAGCATAAAATACGTTATAAAAAAGAATATAAATTTTTCAAATATGATTTCAATCCTGAAAATAAAAAGAATTGCTACGTAAAAAGTTTAAAATATATATTATATACAATTTTAATTGTACCAGAAGCGCTATTAAATATTATAGTTTTATTATTACTAAAAATGTGGAAATGCTTTATAAAATTCATCAAAAAAGTTCCATCAAATCCGTACGCATATTTAAAAAAGGCGATACAAATTTCTTTTATTATTGCTTTGGTAATTGTATATATAAACATGACATATTACAAGAAAATTTTTACAACAGATTATATATGTGAAATATATAATTTTATATCAACTGCTTTGTTAATACCTTTAATATATGATAGTATACCAAAAAACAAGAAAAATTAAATCAAATTTTGATATTATTTTTTTGTATAATGACATATCGAATAATTACTACATCCATAAAATTTACTATTATTTAATTCATTTATTTTTTCTTAGACTTCTTTATAGCTTGATAGCCACCAACTGCAAGTCCAACGGTTAAAAGGTCTCCGATTATTTCTCCGTTTGAAGTTTCAGTTTTTGAAGGATAACTACATGACCCATCGTCCACAGTAGCATTTTTATTGTAATTTTCTGCAGAACTATCCATACATCCCAAAACATCATATACACATGTTCCATTATTTATTGTAGCTCTAGGATTATAATTTCTAGCTCTTGAGTCAGTACACCCATATACATCTGTTCTTATAGGTGTGCAGGTGCACGAAGGACTAAATGTACCATCAGCACATATTTGTCTTCCTCCCGAAGAACATCCTACAACACCTCCATGATGAGAACAACACCCTCTTTTAGCATAAACGCCAATAGGCATTAATAAAATAATTAATAATAAAATCTTTATATTTTTCACTTCAAAAAACCTCATATTAAATTACTTATATCTTTCCATAACATCTTTTGCAAGAGGTATATCTGCAGGAGCTAAATCATAATTTAATAAATCATCTATTTTTACCCAAGTATATTCTGAATGAGCATGAAGTTTAAAGTTACCATCAATATATTTACATTCATATAATTTAAGTATTACATTACCATGTGGATAATCAAACATACTTTGTGATATAAAATCTTTTGCTTTAACTTTTACATCAAATTCTTCATAAATTTCTCTTTCTATAGCAGTTTTTTCATCCTCATTTTCTTCGACTTTACCACCCGGAAATTCCCATTTACCTTTTGCATCTTTATCCGTAGATCTTTTAGCAATTATTACTTTATTATCCTTAAAAATTAAAGCCGCTACTACATTTATATCTTTACTCATACAACACTACCTTTCGTTAATTCTATTATACTATATTTTCACTATTAAAAAAACTAAATGTTTTTTGACATTTAGCTTTACTTAACTTTCTTTATTAATACGTGATAATGAAAAGATGAATATGTTTTACCATTTGATTCATAAAAATCTTCAATATGATTAATAAACTCTATTTTAAAATCTTTGAATAAAACTTTTATTAAATCATGATCTGCATAAAAATGTGGTGTTTTATATTCAGGACCCTCTTCCATTCTAAGTCTTGTATTTTCATCTACTAAAGGCCAAGAAGTTTGTTTAAATCCCCATGTAGATTTAGAACCAAGCGTTAAATAACATTCTCCATTATCCTTTAAAACTCTATAAAGTTCTTTAATTATTTGTTTAACTCCTTCGGTATCTTGATGTGATATAACATTTCTACATAATATACAGTCAAAACTATTATCATCATATGGTAGATGAATCATATCACCTTTTTTTAAATCTGCTTTTAAGTTAAGAGAATCTAGCCATTCTTTAGCTCTTGTTAAACCTTCTTCACTAATATCAAAGCCATAAGTTTCAAAGTCATTACTTGCAAATAATACAGTATGTCTTCCTAACCCACAACCTAAATCTAGAAAAGATTTAAAGCCTAGTCCTTTCCACCTATCAAGTAAATAATATGACTCAATACTTGGTATTTTCCATACACAATTTGAATCATCCTCAACCATTTTCCAATTCCATCCTTTAGATTTAATCATTATCTTTCCCTCCTTCAATAATTTTATTTAAATCTTTATTACTTTTAACACAATAATATGATTTAACATCCTCAATTACTTCTCTTATAAATTTACTATCATTAGTTTCTAATACTTTTTTCTTTGTTAATTTCAAATCTATCTTATCATCACCCACTGCATATAATGTTTCTATTACATAAAACTCATCTTTTGTCTCGATAAAATATAACATAATCTTAGTAAAATCTAAATCAAAATTACTATAACTTAGAGCAATTCTCCATATAATTTCACTATTACCATTTTTAATTGCATAATCAATTAATTTATCTAAATTTTCTTGTCCGATATTTCTAGGATGCTCTAAAGATAAACAACTTTTAAGCTCATTTAAAATAATTTCAAAATCCATATATAATCCTTTCAAAGATAATACTCTGCATAAAAGTTCATGTATATCCTTAGTATACAATACAAATTATTATTATACAATTAAAAATTTACGAATTTTTCAAAATTTATTTTTTGCCTAACTTATGCTAAAAAACACTATTTTTTTGTAAAAACTGTCAAACAAAAAAATCTCTTTCGAGATTTTAATTTAACACTTGTTTTAAAGTGCCATTTTCCAAATCATTAATGTTATACATTGTTTCAAGCTCATTAAATGTTTCCTTAAGATTATTCTTTGCATCATGCCAACCTAAACCATCAGTAATCCATATAAATGTTATTCCATCAATTTCCTTTGCTTTTTTTGCTAGCATTTCATAACTTCTTGCAGTTTCATTTAATTTAGAACCACTACTTGCATAAAAATTTGTTTCAATTAAATATATTTGTTTTGAGGTTTTTATAACAAAATCAAATCTTTTTGTAGAAACATTATTTCCAGATAAAGAACTTAAATCAATATTCCATCTTTTCTCAATATCATTTAAGTACATTTCTTTAAAGTAATTTACATCTTTAACAAAACCAGATTCCTTAATATATTTTTCTACTAAATCTTCCATTAAATGACCACCACGATTTTTTCTACCATTAGAATCAAGACCGACTTCAATTCCTAATACATAATCATATAAATTATTTATAATATGATTTTGTAATAAATCAAATAGACCACTTTCTTGCATAAACCTAACATAGTCATCCATTGAATAAACCATTTTTTTAAAGTCAAATAAATATTCATTAATTTCATCCTTAACAAATATTTCAGTAGAACGAACCGCCAAAAGAAGAGGTATACATTCCAAAGTTTCAGGATATTTAAGCATTATGTTTTTAAAATCTTCTTCAATTGTTTTACTACCAATTAATGAATTTAAAATATTAAGCTCTACTTTTACTTTATCAACATTTTTATATATTTTGTTAAAATCAGCATAATAACTATAATTAGATATACTAGACTTAAAGTTATTAATCCATTCATCAAAATTTCTTTTCATTTTCATCACTTTCCTTTCTTTTAATTGTTAAATCTAAATATTCTTTTTCTTTTTCAATACCAATATATCTTCTTTTTAATTTGCTAGCAACAATACCAGTTGTACCACTTCCATTAAAAGGGTCTAATATTAAATCATTTTCGTTAGTCGAAGCAAGTATAATTTTTTCCAATAATTCAATTGGTTTTTGTGTAGGATGTTTTCCACACTTTTTTTCACTTGGTTTAGTAAGTGAGGTTTCCCAAACATCTTTCATTTGTTTATTATTATTAAGTTTTTTCATAAGGTCATAATTAAATTTATATTTAACATTTTTTATGTCCTTTTTTGCCCATAAAATGGTTTCTGTCGAATGAACGAAACATTTACAGCTTATATTTGGTGGTGGATTTAATTTTTTCCAAGTAATATTATTAATTATTTTAAATCCATTTTCCTCAAGGGCCATACCTATAGAATAAATATTATGCATAGTGCCACTTATCCAAATTGTTCCATCATCTTTTAAAACATCTTTGCATAATTTTATCCATTTTTTGTTAAAATTGTGTTTTTCTTTTAAAGTAATAGTTTTATCCCAATCACCTTTATTAACACTAACTATTTTTCCACCACTACAAGTAATACCATCACTAGATAAAAAATATGGGGGATCAGCAAATATTACATCAATACTTTTAGGTTCTATATTTTTAAGTATTTTTAAAGAATCGCCTTTATATAATGTAAAATTATCTTTTTCATAGTATGGTTTCACTTAGCCTCCTTAATAATTTGTAATAATAACTTCCTCTACTTTACCTCTTTTATTTCCATTTGCATTAATACTTCTTTTAGCATCGATTACATGAATATTAAAATCTTTATATAATTCATTTATTAAAGAAGTATTATGATTTGATAACATTACTTTTACACCTTTATTATCTAACTTTTTAAATACACTTGCAAGTCTTTTTTGTTCCTCTTTATCAAAACCAGTATCTGTATAACTATTAAATGTATGTGTATCTGAATCATATGGAGGATCAATATAAACAAAATCTCCTTCTTTAGCACTTTCTAAAGAAGTTTCAAAATCCTCGCATAAAACTTTAATATCATTCATACTAAGATAATTACTTACAGTTATTAGATTATTTCCATCATATGTATTAACTTTATCTTTCTTTCCAAAAGGAACATTAAATTCATTTTTGCTATTAACCCTATAAAGTCCATTAAAACATGCTTTATTTAAATAAATAGTTCTTGCGGCTCTAGTATAGTCAGATAATCTATTAAATGTTTTTTTATTTCTATCTTTATTTCTCATTTCATAATAAAATTCTTCATTATGTTTAGCTTCAAAACTATTTAATGAGGCACATAACTTTTTAAACTTATCTTCATCTTTCAAACAACTATAAACATTCATAAGTTCTTTATTAGAATCATTTATAACAGCTTTTTTTGGTGATAATTCAAAAAGAAGTGCTCCTCCCCCTACAAAAGGTTCATAATATGTATCAAAACTTTCTGGAACATATTTTTTTAGTTCATTAATTATTTGTCTTTTTCCACCAGCCCATTTTACAAATGGTTTTCCTTTAATCATAATTTCATCCTTTTCCTACCTATTTAGTATAACATGAATAAGAAATTTCTTAAATAAAAAAGAGAGAATTTTACAAAGTACGCATTTTTTAAACTTTAATTTTTGCCTAACTTATGCCAATAAATAACTATTTCTATATAAAAACTGTCAAACAAAAAAATCTCTTTCGAGATTTTAATTAGCATCTTCTATCGTAAATATTTTCTACAACATTTTCTTCACAACACGTATTGCATGGAGTAAAAGTATGTTTATAAATATGATGATTAATTATTCTAGTATTGCAAGGTTTAATATGAGGTACTTCATAGCAAATATATCTATGACACACCCTTTCCTCTGGGCACTCATAAACTGGTTCACATGTACATCCCATCATATTTTCTACTTTACCCATATCTTCCATAGCAGGTCTTTTATCACAATTCATAATAGGTAATTCCTCCTTTTACATTATACTATTCGAAAAAATTATACATGTATGGGCTTTTTATATATATCAAAGCATAAAAAAATGATGACTTGCACCATTATTTTGATTTTTTATCATTTTTTGGAATAACAAATTCTCTAGTATTATAATAATATTGGCATCCACTTATAACACTAAATATTGTTGCTATAATTAAGCATATTTTTGCAAGTGGGAAGTGGAAAAACTCACAAGGAAAATTACTAAAGAAAGTTAGTGTTAATCCAACCATCATAAAGGCAGTTTTAATTTTTCCCATTGAGGAAGCCGCAACTACTTTACCTTTATTTCCAGAAATCATTTTACAAGTATCAGTTATAATATCACGAGTAATAATAACAACTGGTACTACCAATGGAATTACTCTATCATATGCAAGAATAATAAGTACACCATTTACTAAGATTTTATCAGCAATAGCATCAGCCATTTTACCAAAATCAGTAACCATATTATATTTTCTTGCTATATGTCCATCAAGTTTATCTGTAAGTGAGGCAATTAGAAATAAAGTCCCTGCAATAATATATTTTAAATTAAATGTAACTCCATGATATAAATATACAGGCCACGAAAAGCCTAAAGCATGCCATGGAATACATAACATAATAAGTATAATAAATGCTAAAACAATTCTTGAAATTGTAAGTTTATTTGGTAAATTCATTTCCTACTCCTTATAACTTATCTCACTAGCAACTCTAGTGTTAACAGTAATTTGTTTTACAGCCCAGAAAACTGCAAAAACTGCTAAAATAACAATTAATACATATACAAGTACATATAAAACATTATTTGGTTTCTTTTCATGTCTTGTATATGGTGAAAATACTTTTTCTTCATTACCTTTAGTATTTTCCTCAATTTCCTTTTCAATATCTTTTACAGGTATTTTTGATGTTGTTTCAAAAACATATTCATTAAACTCATCTACTATTTTATCAGCATCAAGGCCTAAATATTTAGCATAATTACTAATATATTTTTTTAATGCAAATATGTCTTGAAATGCACCAGTTTTACCATCTTCGATATTTTCAAGAATTACTTTTTCAAGATTAAGATCACTACTTACTTCCTCAAGGGAAAGACCAGCAGCCTCTCTAGTATCTAGAAAAAGACTTCCAATATCTTTCAAACTAAATCTCTCCTTAATTAAAAAATAAAAATAATATCTTAATAAGCCATGTTCTGTACCATTACTGGTGACAAACATTTATCTATGTACAAAGTACATCCAGTCTTAGGTTCGTTTTCCCTTGACCAGCTCCCCTACCAAAATTTGGGTTTCTCACTCGCGGGGTTTACCACGTTCCACTTCTTTTATTTCTAAAAGACTCGTCTCTTTGGCACTTTTATACCTAATCATTTCATTTTCAGAAATTTTCGGAGCCGTTAGCATATGCTACCTTAAGTTATTTATTCCTTAAGCACGAACATATTATCCATCACAGGATAAGTGAGCATGGACTTTCCTCAATAAAACTAAAAGTCTTACAGCGTTTGTCTAAAGATATTATTCATTTCTTCCATAAACAATTTTTTCTAAGTTACTTATTCTTTTTAATAAATCAATGTTAGTAACTTGTTTGTTAGAACTATCTTCTTGCGTTTCAAGTTTTTCTTTTAACGCACGAATTTCTTGTTTAAGTGTATAATTATCGGATGTTAAATCATTAATTTGACCTTTAAGATTCTTAATAATATTATTATACTCAGTATAATCTCTTATGATCATATCAAGATATTTATCAACCTCTTGAGGTCTATATCCCCTTGCATCAATTTTGAAATCATGCTCTAGTATCTCCCCTGGTGTTAAATAAATCTTTTCATTATACATTTTTACACCTTCCAACATAAAAATTATAGCAAATTTCTTACTTATTTGTCAATATCCGTAAGGCTTTCATATTTTATCAAAAGTTTAGCATAATTAGTATCATCAATTAATTTACTTATAATAAAATCTATATCCATTAGTATCACCACTATAATAATATGATAAAAGGAAAATGTTATCAACAACTTCGACAAAACATGTCATTTATTTTATAAAAAAAGTATGCTATAATTAAAATGGTGAATATAAATGAATTATCCAGGGACAATTAAAAAGACCTATAAAAAACAAATTAATTATGGCAACCGTGGTATGGATTTAGAAAATTTTATTAACCAAACCAACGAGTACTACTTAGAAAAGGATATTGCAGTAATCTATAAAAAACCTACACCTATTCAAGTAGTAAAATATAATTATGATAACAAAAGAATAACTGATGCCTTTTATTTAACTCAATCTACCTTAGATTATAATGGAGTTTATAAAGGTTACTACATAGAATTTGATGCTAAAAATACTAATAAAAATTTTTTACCACTTAATAATATAGCAGAGCATCAAATTAAACATATGAAAAATATTGTAAAACACAAAGGAATATGCTTTTTACTTATTGCAATTAATAGTGAATATTATGCTTTACCAGCAAAAAAGTTATTTAGTTTTATTGATAAAAAAGAAAGAAAAAGTATTCCCTATGATTTTATAAAAGAAAATGGTTATAAACTTGATTATAATTATTTAAAAGGAATAGATTATATAAAAGCCGTTGATTTAATGATAAAGGAGAATGTATGAGAAAATTAAAAATTCAAAGAAAATTAAAGAATTTTAATAGTAATGTAAAAACAAAAATTAATAATGAAATAAAAAGAAAAGGAAAAAAAGGATTTATTTGGGAAATAATATTTAGTTTTTTAATATTTTGTGCAAGTGCTGTTTTAATATTTGTACTTTATATTATAATTAGTGCTCCAAACTTTGAAAAAGATAAACTATATAAAAAGGAAGCCACTGTTATTTATGATAAAAATGGAATTGAATTTGCCAGGGTTGGACAAGAAGACCGTGAACTTATTGAATATAAAGATCTTCCTCAGGTTTATATTGATGCCTTAATAGCTACTGAAGACTCAAGATTTTTTCAGCATAATGGACTTGATATTGCCAGATTTTTAAAAGCATCAGTGGGTCAACTTGTTTCCTCAAAAGCAGGTGGTGCTTCAACTATTACAATGCAACTTGTTAAAAAGACTTATACAAATGGAGCATCCGAAGGTATAGCGGGTATTGTTCGTAAATTTACGGATATTTATATGGCTGTATTTAAAATAGAAAGTTCATATACTAAAGAGGAAATACTAGAATTTTATTCAAACTCATTATGGTATGCTAACGGAAGAAGTATTAATACAACAGGTATTTATGGAATAGAACAAGCAAGTCAACATTTTTTTGGTAAAAGTGTTAGAGATTTAAACCTTGCTGAAGCATCATTAATTGTTGGTATGTATCAAAATCCAAGATTATATAATCCATATAATAACCCTGTAGGTTGTCGAAATAGACAAAAAATAGTTTTAAAATTAATGGTTAATCATGGATATATTACTGAAGAAGAAATGAATGCTGTACTTGAAATACCTATTGAAAGCATGGTTGCGGATGATAGTGACGCTGTATCTACTAACGATTATCAAGCAATAATTGACCATGTAATTGATGAAGTGTATGAAAAAACTAAAAAAGATGCTAGACAAGTACCAATGAAAATTTATACTACATTTGATTTAAAAGTACAAGATGTTCTTGTTAAACTAGAAAAGGGTGAATTATTTAAATACTATAATGATTATGATCAAGAAGGAACTGCAATTACATCAATCGAGGATGGTTCGATAATTGCTCTTTCTGGAGGTAGAAAATATGGTGCAAGAGGATTAAATCGTGCAACTGATATTAATCGTCAACCAGGTTCTACTGCAAAACCATTATTTGATTATGCACCTTATATTGAATATCTAAATGGTTCTCCAGGAGATTATTTCTTCGATGAACCTTATGCATACTCAACAGGTCAATCAATTAATGATGCAGATAGAAAATATCAAGGAATGATTACTTTAAGACAAGGTCTTATTGGTTCAAGAAACGTAACTGCCTTACAAGCATTTCAAAAAGTTGCTGCTAAAGATCAAAGTTTAATTGAGAATTTTGTTCATAGCGTAGGAATTGATTATGGTGCAGCATTATATGAATCTGCCTCAATTGGTGGCTTCAATGGTACTAACCCACTTGAAATGAGTGCTGCTTATGCTGTATTTGGCAGAGGTGGATATTACATTAAACCTTATTCATTTACAAAAGTTATTTTCGAAGATGGAACAACATATGAAAATAAATATACAAAAGAAAAAGTTATAAGCGAAGAAACATCATATATGATTACTAATGTTTTAGTAGACACAGTTAGAGATAGTTGGTCTGGTTCAATAAAAATAAGTGGTACTGAAGTTGCTGGTAAAACAGGTACAACAAACCTTGATACAGCAACACAAAAAGCACAAAATTTACCTGCAGATTTAATTCCAGACTCTTGGAACATTACATATAATCCAGAATATTCAATTGCTTTATGGTATGGATATGATAGACATAGAACTGATTATTATATGAATACTAATACTGGATGGACTGCAAGAAGTAGAATAATGGAAGCTCTTGCAAGAAATATTTATAGCACGAATAAAACATTTAAAAGGCCTTCGGGTGTAATAAGTGTTGAAGTTGAAAAAGAAACAGTCCCTTTAATGTTAGCAAGTGAATATACTCCTGAAGATATGAAAATGACTGAATTATTTAAGGAGGGAACAGAACCTACTGAAACATCAACAAGATACCAAAAACTTGAATCTCCTACAGGAGGAAAAGCAAGTTATAATGGTAATGAGGTAACACTTTCTTGGACAGGTATTAAAACACCAGATGCAATAAATAGTACATATTTACAAAATTATTTTAACGATAATTATGCAGCATTTGCTACAAAATACTATGAAAAAAGAATTGAATATAATAATAATTATATTGGTAAACAAGGATATGAAGTTTATATGCAAAATGAAGATGGTTCTTTAAAAGAATTAACCTTCACTGAAGGAACAAGTTATAAACAAACTATCGAAGGTGGAAAATCATATAAATTTATTATTAAATCAAGTTATTCAATCTTTAAGGCAAATCAATCAGATGGCTTAATTATTAATGTTAATACAAAAACTGATACAACTATTGATGATATAATTAACCCAGATAAAGATAAGGATAAGGATAAAGATAAAAATAAAGATACTGGATTAAACTAAAAACAAGGATTAAATTTTCCTTGTTTTTTTATATTTGCAATCCATTTTACAACTGTCACATAATGGATTTTTTGCTTTACAATAATATCTACCAAATAAAAGTAATTGATGATTAATTTTATTATATTCGCTTTTATCAAATATTTTAGATAACTTTTTTTCTATTTTTAAAACATCATCATTTTTACTGGCTAGTCCTAATCTTTTTGAAACTCTTTCTACGTGAGTATCTACCGCCATTGTAGGAATATCAAATAGTTCTGATAAAACCACATTCGTAGTCTTTCTACCTACACCAGGCATTAGTTCTAACTCTTTTCTATTATTTGGAACTATTCCATTATATTTTGTTAATAAAATGTTACTAATTTCTTTAATATATAATGCCTTCTTATGATAAGAACCTAAAGGTTTAATAATATCTTCGATTATTTTAACATCTAAAGAAGCTATTTCATTTAAATTATATTTATATAACTCTTTAGTTACTTCATTAACTCTTTTATCTGTTGTTTGAGCAGAAAGCATTACAGATAATAAAAGTTCATAATCTTTATTATAATCTAGTTCACACTTAGGATTAGGTATATAATAATCTAAATTATCTCTTAAATTAGTTATCATCATCTAACCAATTATATTCAAAAACACTTGTTTCAAAGTTTTTTACTTCCTTATTTATTTTATTTTCATTTTTAAATACTTTTTCTAATTCTTCCTTACCCTTATATCCTTTTTTATTCCATTCAAATAATATTTTATCTATATATCTAAGTGATGGGGCATCATTTTTAATTGCTTCATCTAAGGCTTCGAGAATAAGAGATTCACTAAAACCTTTTGAAAGCCAAGCATTAATTATTTCATAGTCCATACCTGATAAACCTTTACCAAACTTTTCTTGAAATTTAAAGAAAATACTATTTTCATTCTTTTCCTCTTTTTCTAAATCAATAGTTTCTTTTAAGTTATTATAAAAATTTTCTAATGATACTTTATCAATAACTTTTCCACCTTCATTTTTAATTTGATTTAATTTAATTAATTTTTTTGTAAGTAAACTATTAAAGGCTATTAAAGTATCATTTTCAGATAAACAAGTTGCTTTAGATATTTTTTTTATATCAAAAGTTAAATCATAATCATTATCAAAGTACATTAAAACTATAAACTCTTTTAAAGTTAAATTATATTTTAATGCCTCTTTTAAAAAAAGGGTTTCAATTATAAATTTTTTGTTGTCTTTATTCATTTTTGTACCTACCTAATATATATTTTTTAATTTCATTTTTCTTATTTTTTAAATTCTTTTTTAAAATTTCAATTTTAACATCATTTATTATTTCACTAACCTTTTTTGAGGGTTCAAGATTTAAAAGCATCATTACTTCTTTACCAGTTATATCAATATCTTTCATACTTTTTATAGGAAGATTTTTATAAATTTTGTTGATAGTTTGTTTATTTATATGTAAAACATCTCCGGCTACATAAGAAAGATATAATCCATAATTAAATAATGTAAAGTTATTAATTCTATTTTGATTTATTATTTCCTTTATCTTAGCAATATTATCTTTTTCCTCTTTAGTATATTCAATTTGTTTTACCTCTATTTGAGAAAGCATACCTAAAATATCCACAGTAAAAGTTATATCTTCATTATACTTAAGTCCTAAAACTTCACTTATTTTTGTTTCATCTAAAAGCTTTAAACCTTTTTTAAAATTTTTATTTGATAATATTTTAATTAATTCATCTTTAACTCTTTTAGGGCTTAAAGTACTAACCTTTTCATAATTATTTTTAATTGCATTATAAGTATTTTCTTCGATATCAAAATCTAATATACTTGCAAATCTTATTGCCCTAAGCATTCTAAGGGGATCTTCAGTAAATTTATCATTAGCATTACCAAGAGATCTTATAATACCTTTCTTAAGGTCTTCCTTACCATTTAATAAATCTAATATTTTATCATTTTTATCTAAACATATTGAATTTATAGTAAAATCTCTTCGATTAATATCCTCGAGTAAATTACTAACATATTCTATTTCAATAGGCTTTCTATTATCATATTTTTTTTCTTTTCTATATGTTGTTATATCAATGTTGTATTTTTTAATTTTCATATTAAGTCCACCATAATTATTAAGATTTTGTTTCACATTAAATAAATGAATTAAATCTTTAGGTTTAGCATTTGTACATATATCAACATCATAAGAGTTTTTTTTAAGTAAATAATCACGAACAAAACCACCTACTATATAGGCTTCATATCCTTCACTTTCAATTTTTTTTAGAATATTTTTTATAATTTTATCCATAATCTCTCCGTAAATATTTTAACATAATTTTATATTAAAAAAAAGGACATATAGTCCTAGAATGTATTTTAATATTTATAATAATATTAAAATTGATGAGTGCCCCAGGCGAGATGAATACTCACACACTTTTATATGTGCTTACTGGCTTTGCCAACACATCGTTATTCCTTCACAAGCACCCACTTACAAATAAATTATACCATGTATAACATTAAATGTAACAAAATTATTTGAATATTGGGAAGATATAGTAGTGGAATGTCTTCCCACTTCATTTCTAAACTGATCGAATTCGACAACTTTAAAATTTTTTTTCATAATTATTTAATACTTTTTGTTAAAGAAAGTTTTTGTACATTATTTTTATTATTTTCTAACTGAGTACTTGGATTATAGATAAGCTTATCATCCTCAAACCAAGAACCACACACAATTCCGCTTCTATGTATTATTGCAACATTAAGATATGTTGGTCTACGATTTTGAATATGAGTTGCTAGTTTATCACCTACACAAATACGAACTGGTATGCCTTGATAATTGGCATTTAAGTATACATTTCGTCTTCTTATATCAGTTTCATTTGATATATTTAGTATTTTTAGTGTGTAATTAAAAACATCATCTGTTTCTTTATTGCCAGGTAAAAGACGATTTAAATATAGTGGAATTCCTAATCTAGAATATTCATCGATATCAAATGATTCATCAATTGTAACTCTTAAGCAAAGTTTTTCTCCAAAAAGAATTTTAGCCTGTTCAATAGTCAAAATTGGTTTTGTGGCTTTGAATATTTTTTTGTTTATTTCTTCGTTAACAGAATTGCGATGTAAATTTATATGATTAATTTTAGTTATACCACTAAAATAATCTTCGTTAAGTGCTGCACCATTAGTATTCCAGTTTATATATGAATCGGGAAAGTAAGCTTTTATTAAATCTATTAAACTATTAAAATCTTTAGAATTAAGTGTCCCACCAGTAATAGCAACATTTTTTATATTAGGAAACTCCCTTAATACTTTTTCGCATATTTTCAGAAAATTTGCATTATCTATTGAATTTTTTCTAAGATATGTATCAATACAATATTCACAATTTGCATAACAAGGTTCTGGTAAATTTATTACTATTGAATTAACAAAATCTAAACAAGGAATGCCAAAAACTTCACGAAAATGTGCATTAAAAGTTTCTATTCCTAGTTCCTTTTGAGCCGCTAATAATTCTTCATTTGCTTGATAATCTGAGTCAATCATAAAAATGCCTCCTTTTTATGAGATATTATATCATAATTTTATATAAAATAAGTAAATATTTAATCAAAATAAAACTCGAACTAAAAAGCTCGAGTAAAGTATTTAATTGGTGCTTGTAATCGGGGTCGAACCGATACTTTCTTTTGGAAAAATAGATTTTGAGTCTATCGCGTCTACCAATTCCGCCATACAAGCAACAAACAAATACATTATATCATTTAATTATTGTTTTTTCAAATAGTCTAAAACAATTTCTTTATCATCTAGGTGATGTTTTTCATGTCCTATAATTTGATAATCTTCATGTCCTTTACCAAGAATTAATAAAGTATCATTTTTATTAAGCATTTCTAATCCTTTATTAATAGCTTCTTTTCTATCAAAGATTATTTCATAGTTATCTTTATGAACACCACTTATTATATTATCCATAATTATTTTAGGATCTTCAGTACGAGGATTATCATTAGTAAATATTACATAATCACTTTTTTGGGTAGCAACATTTCCCATAATAGGTCTTTTTTTAGGATCTCTATCTCCACCGCAACCAACTATAGTAATTATTTTACCTTTTTTGTTTTCTAAAAAAGAATTAATTATTTTTTCAACAGCATCTGGTGTATGGGCATAGTCAATAACTGCTTCAGCATCACGTACTTTAATTTGTTCACATCTTCCCTTTGGAGGAAAAACATCTTTAGTTATATCAAATATTTTTTGAATATCTATTCCATAAGTATTAATAATGGCTAGTGCCGTCATATAGTTATAAACATTAAATTTACCCCTTAAATTAGTTGTAACACTTAAATTTTTTTCATGATATTTAAAATCAATTATTGTACCACTATCAGTACTTTCATAACTTATTACTTCATAATCAGATTTAGTAAATCCAATAGTTTTATAATTTTTCTTTTCAAAATACTTACCATATTCATCATCATTATTAACAATAATTGTACCAGTGTCTTTTAGGTAATCTAAAATTAAAAGTTTTGCTTTTAAATAATTTTCCATTGTTTTATGATAATCTAAATGATCCTCGGTAAGATTTGTAAATACCTCAATAGTAAAAGATAAACCTTCGACTCTTTTAAAAGATAAAGCATGTGATGAAACCTCCATTACAACAGCTTTGCAACCCTTTTCAAGAGCAGTAGTTAGCATTGAATAAATCTCAGTTATCTCAGGAGTCGTATTAGGTAGTTCATATACTTCATTATCAACATAAAAACCAATTGTGCCAATATAAGCAGTTTTAATTCCAAGTTTATTAAGCATTTGATAAGTTAGAAAACAAGTAGTTGTTTTACCATTTGTACCAGTTACACCAATAATATCAAGTTTATTAACAATATCCTTATAATTATCAACAATATATTTTTGTAAATACTCTTTTGTATCAGGAACAATAATTGTTTCAGCGTTATAACTACCATGTTCACATACTATTTTTGATGCACCATTTTCAATTGCTTTTTCAATATAATCGTGTCCATCAACAGTATTTCCCTTTATAGCAACAAAAGTATCACCTTTTTTAACTTTTCTTGAATCAGTTTTAATATTTATCATAATTAATCCTTTCTATATTTCATTAAAATATATGTCGTACCACACTAAAAATGTGTATATTGTCCAAACCTTTTTATATGAATCTCTTTTACCATTTTTATGTTCTTCGAGAAGTTTATTAATTTTTTTTGTATCAAAAAATAATTTTGCACTTTCTCCATTAAATTTTTCTTTAATTATATTATATAACTTATCAGTTTTAATCCATTCTCTCAAAGGAACAGGAAACCCAAGTTTTTTCTTTTTATATGCTTCATTAGGTATTACCTTCGAAGCGGCCTTTCTAAGAGCAACCTTTGTAGTTTCTTTATTTATTTTTGCATAAGTAGGTAAAGATTTTGCAACTTCATAAACTTTGTTATCTAGAAAAGGAGTTCTTGCCTCAAGGCCAAACATCATTGTATTTCTATCTACTGCGTGTAAAAAATCATTTACCAACCAATAATAATAATCAATCATTTGTCTTTGAATTAATGTAGAATTATCTTTATATCTATCATAAACATTCTTTACAATATCTTTTGTATTTATTTGATTTGGAATTTTAACAATACTTTGTGCTTCTTTATCACGAAATACTCTTCCTAAACCAATGTTATAATTTTCTAACTTTTGTCCTCTTCGATAAAGGAAATTAAAACCTCTTATATCTGGAAAAATACTCACAATATTTGAGACAATATGTCTTAAAAAATAAGGTAATTTCATATATCCTTGCATAGTAAGTTCCTCTTGGTAAGAGTTATAACCTGCAAAAAATTCATCTGCTCCTTCACCAGAAAGAACAACTTTTACCTCTTTCGAAGCAATTTCTGACACAAAATATAAAGCAATTGCTGATGGGTCCGCTAAAGGTTCATCCATATAATACATAATTTTAGGAAAAGATTCTATATATTCATCCATAGTAATTTTCTTTGAATAATTGTCAATACCTAACTTATCAGATAAATCTTTTGCATAACTAATTTCATCAAATTTTGGATTATCATATCCAACAGTAAACGTTTTATCTGGTTTTGCAAGTGAAACTATATACGAAGAATCTATTCCACTTGATAAAAATGAACCTACTTCAACATCACTTATTTGATGATATTCAACTGAATTTTTCATTGCTTTATCAATATTATCAACAATTTTATCCATATCATCATTTTTTTCTTTAAATTCTAGTGTAAAGAAACTTTTTGTTTTAATCTTACCATCTTTATAAATTAAACAGGTTCCTGGGTCAAGTCTATATACCCCCTTAAAAAAGGTTTCTGATGTTGGAACAGAGTTAAAACATAAATATGCAGATAATATATCAGTATTTAGTTTTTTTTCAAAATCTGGATTTGCTAAAAATGCTTTTGGCTCTGAGGCAAACATAAATGTATCATTAAATTTTGCATAATAAAGTGGTTTAATACCAAAACCATCTCTTGCCATAAATAGTTCATTTTTATTTTTATCCCATATTGCAAAAGAAAACATACCTCTTAAATGATTTGGAAGTTTTTCACCCCACTGTTCATAACCATGAAGTATTACTTCAGTATCAGTTTTTGTTTTAAAAACATGTTTCTTTTTTAATAAAGCTTCTTTTAATTCTTTAAAATTATAAACTTCCCCATTATAAATAATAACCTTACTTTTATCTTCATTATATATTGGTTGTGCACCAGTATTTAAATCAATTATTGCAAGTCTACGATGAGCAAGTGCACAATTATCATCAATATAAAAGCCTTCACCATCCGGACCACGATGCTCAATTTTTTTTGACATATCTTTAATTATTTTCTCTTTGTTTTCTTTATTATTTACAAATCCTACGATTCCACACATACTATCACCTTCTTGTTAGTTTTCTTTATATGTACTTTTATATAAATCTATTTCTTCATTTGAATTTTCTTTATTAAATTTAATTTCAGGTAAATCACTTAATGATGCAAGTCCAAAATAATCTAAAAATTCTCTTGTGGTTTTATATAAATTTGGATGTCCCGGTAAATCAGACTTTCCACATACTTTAATTAAGTCTTTTGCCATTAATTTTTTTATCATAAAAGATGAAGAAATACCTCTTAAATTGTCTACGCCAGTTCTAGTAATTGGTTCATTATATGCAATAATTGCAAGTGTTTCAAGTGCTGCTTGAGATAATGTTTCAGCTCCTGAAGTATCCTTAACTAGTTTTTGATAATACTCAATATGCTCTTTTTTAGTCGTTAATTTAAAAGAGTTAGATAAATAACTTATTCGAATACCTCTTTCAGCTTTTTCATATTCTTTCTGTAAATCATTTAAAAGTTTTCTAGCTTCTTTTTCATCAATTTCCAAAACTTCACAAATTTTTTCTAAAGTAATGCCTTCATCTCCGACTACAAATAGTATTCCCTCTAAAACTGCTAATTTATTCATTATATACCTCAACATATATTTTACTAAAATTTTTGTTTTGTGACAAGGTTATCAAATTATCTTTACTCATTTCTAAAATACTTAAAAAAGTAACAACAATTTCCTCTTTTGTACATTCATTAAAAAGCCTAGTAAACTCAACCTTTTTTTCTCTACTCAAAATATCTTTTATATAATTAATTTTATCTTTAACACTAATTTCTTTTCTAGCAATTTTTGTATTTCTTGGCTTTTTATACTCTAATCTTTCAGATATTTCAAGCATTGCATTAACAAGATCCTCTAAAGAAACATCATCACTTAAATAAGTTTCATTATTAGCATATTCCTTTAAACTTTCTGGCACTTTTGTAAAATAATCTTGTCTATTTTTTTCAAGTTCACGAAAATCATTAGTAATAGTTTGATATTTTTCATATTCAATTAATCTATTACGTAAATCTTCTTCACTATTAATTTCATAATTATCATCGTCTTCTTCTTCATCAAAACCTAATATAATTTTACTTTTTAAATGTATTAGTTCTGATGCCATAACTAAATACTCACTTTTATTATCTAAATCATTTTTATCAAGTGAGTTTATAAAGTTGATGTATTCATCTATTATTATCTTTAAATCTATTTCATATATGTCAAGTTCATGTTTTTTAACCATATGAAGCATTAAATCTAAAGGTCCTGTAAAATCTTTAATATTAAAATTCATTTTTCTCCTTACTAACTACAAGTAAAGAATTCAGCGGTCATTTCATAATTAATTTTAATTGGACTTACTCCTTTACTATAGTAATAAATATTATCTATTTTTGTATCACCAGCATTGTAATCCATAGTTAATCTATATCTAAATCCATTAGTTATTTCAGTTACTGTTGCAGTAACACCTGACTTACCTTCAAAAGATGCTGCTAAAGAGTTGTATTCATTAAATAAGTTAGCATAATTTACATTATCATTAGTAACTATTATAGTATCTTCATATTTAAATAACTTATCATTTTCAAAAAAATATATAATTGATTCACCATTATTATTTTTACAAGTCATCGCAGATTTATTTTCACTATCAACATCAAGGCTAATTAAATCATAATCACTTTCCTCGAGTTTAGCAATATTATACTTTGTTGGAGTAACACTTAACTGATATGAAAAATTCTTATTAGATTTATTAGCTATTATTCCATTTATTTTTACTACAGCAAGCTGATTATTATTATCATCATATAGTCTTATAAAATATGAATCATTTGTTAAATCAAGTTCTTTATCAACATTATTATTAACTAAAAAACTTAATGTACCTGCATCAAAACTAATATTTGTAAAAGTAGCATCAGTTAACTTTACTTCATTATTTGTAAATGCATAAATAGTATTTTTACTATTTTCGGTAACATTTGTTGTGGTGTTAGTTCCATTTTCAGTACCATTAGTAGTGTTATTATTTACTACATAATTATTCGTAAAGGCTTTATTATATAAATAATCACGATATGCTTTTTGAATATCAGGTAAGAAATAAATTACTACAATAAAAATAATAAATAAAAAAAGTGTTCCAATCCAACCATATTTTTTTGTATCAGTTCTTCCTATTGTAACTGATTGTAAAGGATTTGTATCTATATTAACTTTTCTTCTTCTAGCCAAGTTATTCCCTCCTACTCTTCATAGTAATTATACTATATTTGCAAATATAAAACAAGAAAAGTATTGCACTTTAATTTAATTATTGTTATAATATATCTAGTTTTGTTGAAACAAAATGTTTTGGCGGGGTATATCAACTGGCTAGATAGTTCGGTTCATACCCGAAATGTTGGGGGTTCGAGTCCCTCCCCCGCTACCAAATTGATAATAAGCACAACTTTTGCTTAAGTATAAATATAAAAGATATCAGAAACTAAAAATCTGATATTTTTTATTATTTTAGAATTACATTTGCAAATTATTTACATATAAATTATGATTTTGTATAAAACATAATTTTGTAGTCAAAATAAAATTAACAGTGAAAATAATAAACTTATGGTATAATTAATGTAATAGTTTTATAAATTTAAAGAAGGTGAAAAAATGTATGATTATTTGATAGTAGGAGGTGGTTTAGCTGGCTCAATGTTAGGTTATCTTTTAAAGAAAAATGGATATGATGTTGTAATTTTAGAAAAACAAATATTAATGAAAAAATCAAAATTATGTGGTGGTATTATAACTCCTAAAACCTATTCATTATTAACTAGTGAATTTCCTAAAGTAGATATAGATAATATCGTAAAAGTAAAATTTAAAAACTGCGATATTATTGATAATATAAAAATAAATTTAGATAACATTGATATTAAAATAGTAGATAGAAAAAAATTGGATGATTATATATTAAATAAATATTTAAAATTAGGTGGAAAAGTTATAGAAAATTCTAAAATAGAAAATATAGATTTTCATAACAATGCTGTAATCTCTAATGATAAAAAATATAAATTTAAATATTTGATTGGTGCTGATGGTACATTATCTTACGTTAGAAAGTTATTAACAGGAAAAATACAAAGTAAAAATTTTGCATTAGAAAGTTTTCAAGAAACCAAAAATAAAATAAATTTTACTATAGAGTTTATGGGTGATTATAAAGGATATAATTGGATAATACCAATGAAAGAAGAAATATGTTTTGGCACTGGTAACATAGCACAAGATATTAAAATTCAAGGATTATTTGAAGATATGGCTAAAAGATATAATTTTAAAAATGATATGAAAGGTGCTTTTTTGCCAACTGGCTCTGATATTTTATTAAATAAGAATAATGTTTTCTTTATTGGCGATGCTGCTGGACTTATTTCCCCTATAACTGGAGAAGGAATATATTATGCATTATATTCAGCACAACTACTATTCAAAAGTTTTAATGAAAACAAAGATTATATAAGTTTAATGAAAAATATATGTAAAAAGATAAAAAAAGAACTATTTTTAATTAAAATAATATATAACAGTAAAATTAGAAATTTTGTATTTAGAAAAATAGCAAAGAAAAATAAAATATCAAACTTAATAAAAATATATATTAAAAACTTATTACTTAATTAAAATGTAACCTATAAAGAGGACAAAATAAAAAAGCCAATCCTCTTTATAGGTTTTTATTATGTCTTGATGTATAA
>CAKOIF010000018.1 GCA_934086485.1 uncultured Bacilli bacterium
CTTTTTTTACTTAGTTTTCAAAGAACTTCTCGCACTCCTTTTTTCAAGTGCAAAATTAATATACCAAACTATTTTTTCATTGTCAACGCTTTTTTGCACTTTTTTTTAAAAAAATCGACATTTTATGCGGTTTTTTAAAAATATTGACACATTTTACCACTTTCAAGAGTTATTTGTTATATTTTTATAAATTTTATAATAATGTTCTATAACCTCTTTTTTAAATGGAAAAGCATTATTATTCTTATTGTCTATGAGTTTATTCAAGCTATCTTGAACTATTACATCTATTTCATTAGAATATCTCATAGTAATTTTATGATACCTATATTCATTTTTATCAAGAACTTTAAAATTTCCATCAGGAAAAATTCTTAAGTCCAAATCATAATCAATATATTTTATTATATTACCATCAATTATATAGGGAGATGCGATATTGCAATAATAGAATAATCCATATTTTTTTAATTGAGCCAATATATTATACCATTCTTTTTTGTAAAAGAATAAAATGGCTATTTCTTTGGTTCGATGACTTCTACCATCATTTTCTATTAACTTAACTTTATTATTGGCACATACCAAATATTCGGCTGTTTCATCTAAAACAATGGCTTCGCCACTAATTCTATCTATTTTACCATTATGTTTATAACAGTGAATTGTTAATTTATCCCCAACTTTCATTTATATTCCTCCATATGCATTATATTATAATTAAAAAAGGTAGTCAAATTTCTTTACTACCTATTAATTATTTTTCAAAATTTCAATTGCTTTATTATATTGATTGTCTATTAAATTAGTTTCACCACTTTCTGTAGTTTCCACATCATTTTCTATTTGATAATCAGGCGTAATACCTATACCATCAATATTAGTTCCATTTGGCCTATACCATAAAGATGTAGTATATTTCACCATTTCTCCTGAAGATAATGAATAAGTATGTTGAACTTTACCTTTTCCATATGTTTGTGACCCAATTAATATTGCTCCATAACTGTCCTTTAATGCTCCTGCTAATATTTCAGCTGCTGAGGCGGTATTTCCATTAACAAGTACAACGATTGGAACAGTTTGCTTATCATTTGTTTTATCTTTAAATTCTTTTTTCTTATTATCTTTATCTAGTAAAGAATAAACAATGCTTCCTTTAGATAAAAATATTTCAGCAGTTTGATAGGCTTCTTCAAGATAACCACCAGCATTATTTCTTAAATCAATTATTAATCCAGAATAACTGTTTAATTGAGATAAAGCATATTCTAACTGTTTATTAATATTATTTGAAAATAAATTTATCTTAATATATCCAATATTTTCATTTTCAACAAAGGAGTATCTTAAATTAGGGTAATCAATTGAGGTCATTTTTAAATTGTTAAAATCTCTAATTTCATCGTTTCGCATTATTTTTAAATCGATTTTATTTGTTTTATTTTGTTCAATAATATTTTTTATTTCATCAGAATTCATATTTTCAATATTTATATCATTAATTGATATTATTTTGTCATTCATTTTTAAGCCTGCTTTCGCTGCAGAGGAATTATAAAGAACATTTTCTATATAGTTTTCTTTAATAGTTATTCCAATTCCCTCATATTTAGCATTTAAACTATCATAAAGTGAAGTTGATTTATCTTCATCAAGAAGTCCAGTATATTGATCACCCAAGTAAGAAGTCATTCCACTAATTGCACTATCAATCATTGCTTTTTTATCAACATCTTCGTAATAGTTATTTGTTAATTTCGAATAAACATCAATAAATTCTTGCATATTCTCATCTTTAATTATTTGTGAATACGATTGTCCATCATCCGTAGAATAATTACGCATAATTAAAATACCAGTTGATAATGCAGATATTATAGCTGTAGCAACAATAATAATTATTACTCCACATAAACTATATTCTTTTTTCATTTACTCTCCTATCATAATAATGATACCATTTATCAAAGCAAAAAAAAAGACTTTGAAGTAAATTTAAATTATTTCAAAGCACTTTTTATTTGATCAATATTTTCAATATAATTTACTATTTTTTTATTTCTTATTTTTAGTAGAGTTACATCACCAAAAGATAATTCTTGAACTGATGTTGCTTTAGAATTGCCACTACCATCTTTTGCTTTATAACTTTCGTTTACTTTTTTACTTAAATCACAGTAGTAGATTTTTATTGCATCTTCCTTTTTAGAATAATTTGTAATTAAAGTTGAATAATACATTGCATCGTCTAATGTTGAATCATATGCGATGACATAATATTCATCATATGGTCTATTAAATATCATTCCAACATTTAACGTATCATAGGAAATAGTAACATTAGTATTTGTATTATTATTAGTATTATCTCTCTTTTTTACAATTAAACTAGATAAAAAATATAATCCTACAATTACAATTGTTAATACAACTAAAATTATAAAAAATTTTTTGATATCAATATCTGAACTTTCTCGTACACTACTTTGTTTATAACTTGTTTTTTTTACCTTTTTCATTTTACCACCCAAATTAATTATATAACAATAATACCAATTTTAGCAAGCATAATTAAAGCATTGACCAATATGAAGCTTAGCCAATGCTTATTTTTTATTTTAAAGAAACTACATTTTTAGAATTATTCATCGATGAGGCAATAGATATCATCTCTTTTAAAGTTAAATCTTCGCTTGCCATATAATAATCAATATTATTTGATGTCCAGTAAATTGAATTTGTTGATAAAGCGGCAATTGTATCATTTAAAATTACTGGTTCACCATATACTGGAATAATTTCGTGTTCTTGAGACTTTATAGCACCCTCTTCGACTAAAACGAAGTTTTTACCTCCTGAATAAGTTAAAATTATACGTGAATTATCATCAGTATTTACAGTTTCTGAACTACTCAAATACGTTTCCGAAGGCATATAAAGCGGGTAAATTGCTGTTTCTATACTACCCATAGTTTGTTTTTCATTTTCCTTGCATTCATTATCTTGACAATAATTTTCCTCTACTTGAACATATTTTTTTAAATCAAATAAATCTGTAGAAAGGCCTGCTTTTAAATCTAAATCCTCAACTTGAAATTTTATTTTAACTATATCATTACCATATACTTCAACTTTTTGTAAGTTAAAATCTTTATTTAAATATATTTTTTGGTATTTTAATTCTTCGTTATTTGGATAATTTACTGTAGTTTTAATTATATAACCTTCATCACTTTTAGATATTTCCTTATTATTATCATTTTTAATATCTTTCAGTAGCGAAGATAATATATAAGACTGTGATGAATTATCTGGCCAAGTACTTTCAAACTTGAAACTTTTATTAAGTGAAGGAGTAATAACATATAAACCATCATTATTTCTTAAAATAATTTGTTTATGTTCATTTGCTTTATTAACCATATCAACTTTATAATAGTTGCCATCAAGATAATTTACCTCAACATTATATTTAAATATTTCTTCATCATTTTGAAGTTCTAAATTACCAATAATCTTGTAAGATTTAGACTTTTCCACTCTTTTTTGAAATTCCTTTGAGGCATCAACATTATCACCCTTAGAACATCCCATAACAAGAAATAAAATAAAAAATATACCAATCTTTTTTAACATCTTGTACTCTCCTTTTCTATTAAACTATATTTTAAGTATTTAAAAATATTCATGAATAAAAAAATAATTTTTGAGAACAATATATAATAGAAAGGATTATTATGGAAACAATTCAAAAAGTTACATTAATATTTACTATAATAGGAGCTTTAAACTGGGGATTAATAGGATTTTTTAATTTCAATTTAGTCGAAGCACTTTTTGGTGCACAAACTACAATAACAAATATAATTTATGCAATTGTGGGTATATGTGCGCTCATAAATGTAGGGCTCCTATTTACAAGATTTGATTCAAATGAAAAATAACCACATTGGCTAATGCCTTGTGGTTATTTTATTTAAGAAATTCTAACCTTTATAACGGAAGATACAACATAAGTAACAAGTGGGTTATTATTCTCAATCTTAACTTCAACATCGTGATCACCAGCACCTAAGCCAGACAAATCAACGTATGCTTTAATGTTATTAACATCGACTTTATCAAGTGATGAAGAAACACCTTTACAAATGACCGATATAGCCGAATCAGAAATAATATTTGCTGTTAATCCACTACCTAAATTCTTTTTACTTATATTAGTCAACTCTACATTTTTTTGTTCTTCGTTACCAAATGTTAGTGATACAGTTATCGTGCTTGCAGACATATATCTAACACCGTTTGGTTTTGTAAGTGTAACATTATATGTTTTAGCAGTATCTGCACCTAATCCATCAACATTTATAGTAATAGGGATTGATTTAATTTTTGATATATCTTCTTCGTTACCATAAGCAGTTATTGAATAATCATTACTATTATTTATTAATATTTTAGCAATACTCTTACCAGAAATTAAATTACCAGTTGTTTTTACTTCAATAGGAATATTTTCTGAATAACTATCAAGTACTACAGTAGCACTTAATGTACTAGGAACTATTTCAACATTATTAAGTAGTTTTCCAGCATTATCATACGCTACTAAAGCAATATTATCAATATCATATGATCCTGCCTCAACAAAATCCGGGTTAGATAAGTCAACTAAAGCTTTAATCCAAGCAATCTTTTTAAGAGCACTTTCGCTTCCCTTAACTACAACTTCAGATTTAGAAAGACCTATGCTTTTTACACTTAGCTTAGAATCTAATTTATCTTGATTAATTAATTCATAAGTAACTGATGAAACACTACTTACTTTATTTTTAATCATAACCTGTACATAAGATGGATCTAAACTATATTTTAAATTATTTATTGATTTTGCATAAGTAAAATATACTTTATATGCAGTATCCGAAGCAGTATACTCTGTTAAATCAAGAGTAACTTCATATTCTCCAAGTTGTTTAGCAAGATAAATATCACTTTTTCTACCAGATATCATAATATTTACATCAGTGGGAGCTCCCTCCACAACATAGGCTTCTTCATTATATTTAATATTAACAGGCACATTGCTTATAACTTCAGTTTTATCCTCAACAAAAGATATTGCTTTGGAATCTACTAATAAGAAAAGAACTATTGCTAATATCAATGATAAAAATATAAGGAAATTTGGTTTATTAAGAAGTTTATCTAATAGTCCACCATTTTTCTTAAGGGCTTTTTGAATATTATAAATTAGTCTACTTATTGGTACAACTATTAAAACATCTATTAATTTATATAACTTTCTAAAAAATTTACGCATCCTGATCCTCCAATTCTTCACTATCATCAGCGTCAAAGAATATTTCAGATTTATTACTTAATTCATCTAATAAAATACTTCTAAATTCTTCTAAAGTAAGATTATAGTGTAATTCACTGTCCATTGCAATAGAAATGCGGCCTGTTTCTTCAGAGGCAACTAAAGCAATTGCATCACTTTCTTCAGCAATTCCTAATGCCGCTCTGTGTCTTGTGCCCAGCTTTTTAGAAATTGCTTGATTCATACTTGTTTTGAATACAGAACCAGCACAAGTAATCTTATCTCCTTGAATAATTACTCCTCCATCATGAAGGGCTGAATTAGGATAAAATAATGATTCTAATAATGAATCTGAAATATCTGCATATATCTTTGTTGAATTTTCAATATATTCCTGAAGTGATACTTCTCTTTCAATAACAATTAAAGCACCTATTCTATTTTTACGGAAATAATCCATTGCTTTCATTATTTCATTAACAAGTTTTTCACGTTCAGAAATTGATAAGACTCTATGTCTTCCTAAAAGTTGAGTTCTACCAATTGACTCTAAAACTGCTCTAATTTCCGGTTGAAATACAACTATAATTGCAAGAGGTCCCCATTCAATGGCATACTCTAAAATAACTCCAACAGTATATAAGTTTAATAAATCGCTTATAAATTTTACTATTAAAATTACTATTACTCCCTTGACTATTAAAGCCATTTTTGTATTGTTTTTTACATTTTTTAAAATATAATAAAAGGCAATCCAAACAAAGCATATATCTATGACTTTCGTTATAATTGACCATATATTTGCTAAATTCATTTTTACTCTCCTTAACTATTTTATATTATATCAAAAATTATTTAAAAGATAAAGGCATAAAAAAATGTGAATTTTATTTTCACATTTTTGGGGTTTCATTTGATACAGTAGTACTTTGTTCATTAACACTTTGAACAAATTTTTCTTTTTTCTTTTTAATAGAAACATCTTTTTTAGAACTTCGATTAGAAATATATCCAATTAAAGCTAAAACCAATAATGAACTTATAATAATAAATACAATATAATATTTTGTAGCAAAATCAATTAAATTTTCCATATTACTCTGCCTTTATACTTCCAGATGAAGGTACTATTTGAATAAATGTATTTCCATCATTAACTTTAAGTTCAGTGCCATCTTCGTAAGTATACTTTGTTTGACTACTACGGCTGTCTTTTTTCCACTTAATTGGTATCATATAGCCATCACTAAAGTAATAACCACTACCAGAACCAATATTTTTTATATCTTGTCTACCTTTATTTTCCCCATCATTTATTGTATAATTATCAATTTGATAAGCAATTATATTTTTAAAATGATATTGCTCTTTAGTAACATAATCAGTATGAGGACCAATTTCAGTACTTCTTAAATAATATTTATTACTTTCATCATATTCATAATATACTTTAGTTCCAGATGAATAAACTAAACTAATTTTATTTGCAGACGAAGATTTCTCTAAAGAAGACATATCAATTTCATCAGCACTATAATTTAAAAGATAATTTTTATTTCTTTCTTTCCTAAAATTATTTGTTCCTTTATTTAATTTTTCAATACTTGTAAATAATGTATGTTCTGATGATACATTTAATGAAGTATCACGCCATCCAGTTTTAGAGTTGTCTACAACTACACGTTCAATTCCTAGTTTAGAAAAATCACTTTGTGCCTGTGGACTTTGACCATGATGAACATAAATTGCATCATTTTCTAGTGCATAATCTAAAAAATAATGTCTTGCACTTCTTATTGAACCAATTCTTTCAGTACTTTGATCTATAAATAAAGCCAAATATCTACTTATACCACCTTCGACTATAATTTCATACATTAAATATGCATCTTGAAGTCCACTTTGTAAAGGTCTTGCAACACTAATGTTATTAATCATTACGGCAAATGGTCTTGATGTAGAATCTTCATTAACTATTTTAACTTTTTTTACTTCTACGCTTTGATTATCATCCTTTTTATTTGTATTATTTACTGGGTCTTTTTTGTTTTTATTCAATAAAATAACTGATATAACTATTGCAATAACAATTAATGCTAATGCTATAGAACTTAATATTATTTTATTTTTCTTAGTTAATTTTTTCATATCATTTTCCTACTTTCTCTTTCTAAATCTCTTTTTTTGATAGATTCCCTTTTGTCATAAAGTTTTTTTCCTTTACAAACACCTACCAAAACTTTTGCTCTATTATTTTTTAAATATACTTTTAATGGTATTAAGGTATAACCATTTTGATTAATTTCCTCTTTTAATTTATATATTTCTCTTTTATGTAGTAAAAGTTTTCTTTCATGATATTCATCGTGATTAAATATACTTGCTTCATTATATTTAGCAATAAACATATTTATTATATAACATTCATTATCTTTAATTCTTACATAACTATCTTTAATATTACAAGAACCATTTCTAATAGATTTAATTTCACTACCATTTAAAACTATTCCACATTCAATTTCCTTTTCAACAAAATAATTGAAATATGCTGCTTTATTTTTTATCTCTATCATTTGTATCTCCAATAATTTCAAAATCTATTGTAGAATTTTCTTTTGAGGCACCAGTTACTCTAACCTTAACTTGCTGACCTAAAGAATATCTTATTTTTCCATCAGAAACAAGAGATAAAAGATTAGGTACATAAGTACAGAATCCTTTTAAAGTTGAAATATGTACTAAACCTTCGATTAAATTAGGTAATTTAACAAATAATCCAAAATTAGTTACTCCAGAAATAATTCCTGTATACTCCTGGCCAATATGGCTTTCCATATATTCAGCCATCTTCATATCAAGAACTTCTCTTTCAGCACTTTGAGCATCAACTTCTTTTTTACTTGCATGTTCACAAGCATCAGGAAGATAATTTTCATAATATCTTATTGTAGGCATATTAACCATATTTTCAAATAAATATTTATGAAGTAATGTATGAACCATTAAATCTGGAAATCTTCTTATTGGTGAAGTAAAATGAGTATATATTTTACTAGCTAAACCAAAATGTCCTATATTATTTGAACTATAAACAGCTTTTTTCATACTTCTTAAAAGCATATCACTTAATATTTCAAATTCTTTCTTTTCATGAAGAGAATCTAATATATCCTGCATCTTCTTTGGAGTAATATCTTCAGTAGAAACATCTAATTTATAACCAAGTAATTTAACAAAATTAACAAAGTCTTCAATCTTTTCTGGATTTGGTTTACCGTGAATTCTATATACAAAAGGTAAATCCATATTATAGATATGAGTTGCAACAGTTTCATTTGCTGCAATCATAAAGTCTTCGATTAATTTTTCACCATCAAGTTGTTGTCTTTTTACAACATCAATTGCCTTACCATTTTCATCCTGAATAATTTTTGCTTCATCAAGATCAAAATCAATATAACCACGATTTATTTTTTCTTTTCGTAAAATTTGAGCAAGTTCGTGCATAAGTTTTAAATCATCAGCAAAATTTTCATAACCTTCAGGAATAACATCATCCATAATTATTTTATTAACATTTTTATATGTCATTTTCTTTTTACTATTAATTACACTTGGAAAAATATCATGGTCTACTATCTTACCTCTTGTATCTATTTTCATAACGCAACTAATTGTAAGTCTATCAACACCCTCATTTAATGAGCATATTCCATTTGAAAGTTCATGAGGAAGCATTGGTAATACAGTATCTGCTAAATAAGAGGATGTTCCCTTTTCATAAGCGCTTTCAAATAAAGGGCTTCCCTCTTTTACATAATTTGTAACATCGGCTATATGAACACCCAAAATATAATAACCATCTTCTTTTCTAATACCAACTGCATCATCAATATCTTTTGTATCATCACCATCTATTGTAAATATAACTTCGTTTCTTAAATCAGTTCTACCAACTAATTCTTTTTCAGAAACGTTTGTTACCATATTAGCAACTTGGTTTTTTACTTCATCTGAAACATCTAAAGATATTTCGTGTTTACAAGCAATAGATAATATATCAACACCTGGATCATTTTTATGTCCTAAAACTTTTATTACATCAGCCAAATAAAGATTACTAGATAATTCTTTTTGAATTTTTACAAGTACTTTATGTCCCTCAACTAAATGAGAACTTGTTTCTTTAGTAAGTTTAACTTTAATCTTTTTCTTTTTATCATCAAGGGCAAATTCTAAATTACCATTTTTAGTTTTAACCATTTCTCCCACTAAAAGATTAATATCTCTTTTTAAAATATTAACAACAATTCCCTCATCATTTTGGACATCAATTTCTACAAAATCGCCATCTACTGCGCCATTTAAATTTTCTCTTTTAACAAAAGTATCTTCATCAAATTTTGTATCAACAAAACCATTTCCGTGTTTATTAATATGGATTATTCCTGTTAAAAGTGAAGAACATTTTTCCATTAAAATAAATTTATCCTTTTTACTTTTATGAACAATTCCTTCGGTTACAAGAGCATCCATATTTTTCTGAAGTTCTTTATAATCCTCAACACTTGTCAAATTTAATAAATCATTTATTTCTATTAAACTTAATCCTTTGTTTACATTATTTAATTTTTCTATAATTTTATTTTTCATTAACATACACCCCATTTACATTTTTCACTTGCATTTTTACTATTAGAGCAATTATCTATAGTTGATAATTTATATTTTGCTGCTCCACAACTGTAAGAAAATTCTTTAATACCAGAGTTAACAGTGACAAAAACTTTATCCTCACTAATAAAGGTTTCATTAGCATTCTCTTTTGCGGGATTTTTAGTTTTATACACCTTTTCGTCTAAATTGCCATTTTCCACCAACTCATAAAGTTTTATAGTAGTACCATTTTTACATCTTTCCTTATTGCTTGAAAGCATACAATATGCTTGTGCACTACTCAATATTTTTTTCATAACAGTTTCATTATTTGTATCTTTTGTACTTTGATTTAGTTTAGTCATACTAAAACCAACGGCTATGCCAAGCACCGATATAATCGCCAATACAGTAATTAATTCTACTAGTGTAAAACCTTTTTTATTTTCTTTCATCATAACATTATTATATATTACTATTTAAATAATTTCAACTTATAAAAAAAATTACTGATAACAGTAAAATTTTTTTATTAACCTACTTTGCAATCTAATTTAATTCTATCAGCAAGAGTAGATATAAACTCTGAATTCGTTGGTTTAGACCTTTCTAAACTTACACTAAATCCAAATAATTCATCCATTAATTTAATGTCTCCTCTTGACCAACTAATTTCAATTGCGTGTCTTATTGCCCTTTCAACTCTTGAGGAAGTTGTACCGTATATAACTGCAACCTCTGGATATAAATCCTTAGTAATATGTAAGCAATTATTTGTTTTACTTGCAATTAATACACACTCGCGAATATATTTATATCCCTTAATATGAGATGGTATACCTAAATTGTGAAGTAACTGACTTATATCTAAGTCTATACTGTTACCTCCAAATGGATTGTTATATTTTCTAGACATAGCATCCTTAATTCTTTTTTCTAGTGAAATCATACTATATGGTTTTAGTAAATAACAAGACACATTGTATCCGTCACTATTACTAATAACAATATTATCTTTATAACTTGAGGTAACAATAACCTTTGTTTTTATATTTCGGGTTTTCATTTCCTCGAGTAAAGACACACCATCAAGTCTCGGCAATAATAACTCCAACACAACTATATCTACATCACCACTATGATTAATTAAATATTGTAATGCCTCTTCTCCATTATTAAATGATGCTTGTATTTTTATTTCTTCATTATTAGAAAAATGACTCCTAATTGATTCTATTGCAATAGTATTATCATCAACTACTACAACTTTCGTGGGTTTGCTCATAAATTTTATCCTCTTTCCAATAAATCGCTCACACAAGTACATATTACACCATAATTTACCAAAATACAATAGCAAAAAATGTAAGTTTTTGTCACTTTACGTAAAAATATGTCAAGTTTTGTCGAAAAGGGCTAATTTTTATTATTTTCGATATAATCAATTGCCTCAAGATGGTCAGAACTAATATATTCTAGACTTGCTCCGCCACCACTTGAAAGGTAAGTAAAATTCTTGTCAAGTTTGAAAGTGTTAATTGCATTTAGTGTATCTCCACCGCCGGCTATTTTATATGCATTAATATTTTTTAAACTATTAAATAAGTTAAATGTTCCGGCAATATATCTTTTATCCTCAAAAAGGCCTACTGTTCCATTTATAAATATCGTTTTACTTTTTTCAAAATAAGATACATATTTTTTTATTGATTTAGTATTAAGATCTAATATTTTGTCTTCTTCAATAACAAAGTCAATAGGAAGAACAATTTTATCGCGATATTCTTTCATTAAATTCTTTATCTCTGATAAAGTTATCTCATCACTCGTACATAGACTTTCCATTACATCAAATCCGCAAGCATACAAAAATGAATTTGCGATTCCTCCGCCAACTAAAAGATAATCACATTTTTCTAGTAATCCTTTAATATATTGAAGTTTATCATCAACTTTTGCTCCACCCATAAATACAGTATATGGTCTTTGAATATTATTAATAAGTAGATTTAAATTTGATATTTCCTCTTTTACTAAAAAACCGTAATAAGTTGGTAAATAGTTAGAAATACCCGCTACAGAGGCATGTACTCTATGTAGTGAAGCAAAGGCATCAACTACAAAGACATCTCCTAAAACAGACCAATACTTTGCTAAATTTAAATCATTATGACTTTCTAACTTTTCTGGGTAATCACAAAAACGAGTATTTTCTAATAGTACTATTTCTTTTGGCTTTAACTCTTTACATACATTAATAACGTCCATGCCAACAGGGCTGCTAACAAATTTTATTTCCATATTTAATAGTTTAGATAATACATCTTTTACTGGTAATAAAGATTTTTCAATTTTGTCTTTTTTACTTTTTACTCTACCTAAATGACTAAGTAATATTAATGAGCAGTTATTATCAAGTAAATAATTAATTGTTTTTAAACTTTTTACAACCTTTGTATCATCTAATACTTTTCCATTTTCTATTGGGACATTAAAGTCACATCTTAATATTACTTTCTTATTTTCTATTTTTTCTTCATCTATAAATTTCATAAAATAACCTACTTTTATTTAAACATTTTTTTTGCAGTGCAAAGCATTTGATATGTATAACCATATTCATTATCATACCAACCAACTAATTTAACTAACTGTTTTCCATCAACTTCAATTACATTTGTTAATAACGAATCAAAAGTACAACCTCTTTTTTTACCAATTACATCACTTGATACAATTGGATCTTCAGTATATTTTATAGCATCATTTTGATTATTCTTAATTGTTTCATTTATTAACTCTTTTGTAACTGGAACTTTTAATTCTAAAGTTACATCTATCATTGATCCATCAATAGTGGGAACTCTATATGCAATACCATCTAATTTACCTTTTAAACTAGGTATAACAAGTCCAATTGATTTTGCTGCTCCCGTAGAAGTAGGAACTATGTTATGTGCACTTGCTCTTCCTCTTCGAGAACTAATACCCTTTTTATGCATATTATCCATTGAGTTTTGATCAGCGGTATACGCATGAACTGTACTCATAAATCCTTTTTCTATACCAAAATTATCTTCGATTATTTTTAAAAGTGGTGCTAAACAATTTGTTGTACAACTTGAGGCACTTACAACTGTTTCGCTGCCAGTAAGTTTATCATCATTAACACCATTAACTATAGTAAGCATTTCATCTTTTCCTGGTGCTGATATTAATACCTTTTTTGCACCTGCAGTTAAATGTAAACCTGCTTTTTCTGTGGAAGTAAATGCTCCTGTACACTCTAAAACAAGATCTACGCCTAAATCTTTCCATGGTAACACTGCTGGATCCTTCTCATTAAATACTTTTATAAATTTAACATTAGATATAACTATGTTATCATCTTTATAAGATATTTCATTTTCGTGGAATGCCCCGTGAACACTATCATATTTTATTAAATATGCAGCTTCTTCGGCACTCATATCTAAATTATTTATGGCAACAATATCAAAACTCGCATCAGTAATCATTTGTCTAAATGCTATTCTTCCTATTCTACCAAAACCATTAATTGCAACTTTAATCATATTCACTACCTCCTATAAACTCTCTTAAAATTGAATCTTTTGGAACATATTCTCCACTTATTGTGAAAAAACCATTTAAGAATCTAAGTAATCTTCGTGCTTCATCATAATATTGTGAAGTACTTGGAACCGAATAAAGAAGAGGTTCCACAAAAACTTTTAATATACCTACTTCATAAGATAATGAAGTATTTATTATTTTGTCAGCCTCAGGTATCAAGGGTATAATATATTTATCTTCACCTATAGTAACCTTTTTAACATTTTTTATAGTGGTTGGCACATCATAACCTCTTGTTCTAAAATCTCTAACTATTCTACGAAGAAGTCTTAAATCATTATTTGATATATAGTTATGTTCATCTATACTAAGTGGAATAAATGGACTAACATATATTTTATATTTCATTTTATCAGGAATAAATGATAGCATACCTTTATTAATAGCGTGTAATCCCTCAAAAAGAAGAATACTATTATCTTTTAATTTTACTTTTTTAGAACTTAATTCTTTACATCCTGTTACAAAATTAAATCTTGGTAATGTAACTTCTTCACCATTAAGAATTTTTGTTACATCTTTTTGCAAATATTCTAAATCAGTACATTCTAAACACTCAAAATCGTACTCACCATTAGCATCTTTTGGACTATCAACTCTTTCTTTGTAATAATCATCCAAAGAAATAACAATTGGGTCTAACCCATAAATTTTAAAATATGAACCAAGCCTTTTAGTAATAGTTGTTTTTCCACTTGAGGATGGCCCAGATATCATTACACATTTTATCTCTTTATTTTGAGACACCTTTTTAGCGGTTTCATTAATTTCAATATTAAAGTTTAATTCACAAGATTTAACAAAGTTTTCTATATTACCATTACATACTTCTTTATTAACATCTTTAATAAAGGGAACTTTCATTATATCAAGCCATTTTTGGCCATTTATATAAGCATTTATTATTCCATCATAATTGACATACTTTGGCAAACTTCCATCACCATTTTCACTTGGAACGACTATTACAGCCATATTATTACCTAAATACTTTATTTCATACTTATTAAGTGTTCCCGTACTGTAAGGCATTTCTGAATAATAATAATTTACTAAATCATCTAATTCATATAAAATAACCGTTGGATCAATTATATTTCTAACATTATCTGCCTTAACTTTATTTCCAATATCATCATAATAATTTATAGCATCACTATTTTTAATTATTAATTTTTCAAAATGCAAGTTACTTTTAACAATATCATCGACCTTACTTTTGATTAATTCTATATCTTTATCAGTAAGATTATTATCACATTCTAAATTAGCAATAATTCCATTAGGTACATTGTAAGAATATTTTACCTTAATATTTAGAAAGCATTTTTTTGTAGCAAGTTCAAATATCATTTTAAGCCCTGCTACATACATTCTATTTCCATAAGGATTTGTAATATCAATAAATTTTATAACCACATTTTTAGTTATTTTTTCATCTAATGATAAAACTTTACCACCAATTAAAACACCAATAATATTATTAGCGTTACTTTCTTTCAAACTTAAATCATAATATGATGAATTATATGGCACTAAAACTTGTCTTCCATCGGTAAATGTTATACTAATATCACTCACATTATCATCCCTTCTATTTTAATAATACTATATTTTTTATTATAAATCTATAAATTTTATGAATAAATTATTAACTTTTTCATTATTATATAATTAGGTGATCAAATGAATATACCAATGATTTTAAAACAAAATGAAAATCATTCAATGACTTATGATTTATATTCTTTATTATTAACTAACAGAATAATCTTTTTAAGTGGAGAAATAAATGATACTTTAGCAAACATTGTAATCGGAGAACTTTTATATTTAGATAAAGAAAATAACAAAGATATTTATTTATATATTAATTCTCCAGGTGGGGCTGTTACATCAGGACTTGCAATATATGACACAATGAATTTTATAAAAAGTAATGTTATTACTATTGGAATGGGTTTATGTGCAAGTATGGGTGCATTTTTACTTTCAAGTGGTGATAAAAGATATGCACTAGAAAACACCGAAATAATGATTCACGAAGTACTCGGCGGCTTCGAAGGAAGTGCTAGAAATATAAAACTTCAAAGTGACAGAATAAACAAAATTAAAGAAAAAATAAATAAAATTATGGCAAAGAACACTAAAAAAACTATTAAACAAATTGAAAAAGATACCGGTAAAGACTATTATATGTCGTCGAAAGAAGCAAAAGAATACGGTATAATTGATGATATCATAAAAAAATAACTATTCGCCCATACGAATAATTACTTCATCATCTTTTGAATATAAAAACTTTTCTTTGGCATATCTTGCTAAATACTCAGGATCGTTCATTTTAGTAACCTCTGAAGTTAAGGATTTTTTTTCATCTAATAACTTCTCGTACTGGGCATTTAGTTTTTTTGTTTCTCTTTTGTTGTTAACTATAGTCACAAAATCTTTATATGTTGACACACCTAAAAAAACTATCAAAATTATTATGATAAAACTAATAAAAAATAATCTTTTTTTCTCCTTTTTAGTCTTCATATTACCTTCCCTATTTTATATATAGTTTAATTTTGCAAATATGTCAATCCTTTTTTAATTTAATTTTTAATATTTTACATAAGTTTACAGTTTTATTTTTTAATTTATATGCAATATAAAAACCTAAAATAGTTGGGATTAAATAATATACATGGAAACGACCATAATTAATTTTATATATAATAAGTAAATATATTATTCCTAAATCAAATGAAAATAAAAGAGTAATTAGAAGTTGAAAAAGTAAAGAAAATTTCCCAAATAATCTATAATTTAAAAGTGACAAAATTAAAAAGATAACTCCATAAATAAAACTAATTAATAAAACAAGAATAATACTTAATGGGCTCATTTAAATAGCCTTGCAATAATACTTTCCTCTTTTTTATTAGTTTTTTCTAAATATACATAACTATTTACTTTTCCTTTAATTTTAATTACTCCATTTGTGGTATCAAGATTTAATAATTCCATATTTTCGCCTTTAATATGAATAGGTCCCATTACACTTTCAATAATAAATTCCTTGTTATCAAAATTGATAATTTTTTTTATGCCAGTTATATTTAAAATACATCTATCAATCATTTTTACTTCGTGATTAGTATTTACTATTTTATCATTCATATCATCACCAATTAATTATATGAATTATACGAAGAAAAATGACATTATGACAAATTAAAAAGAGCCGTAGCTCTTTTTGTTTTTAATTATTCTTCACTAGATGAAGGATTATTATATTCTTCTAAAATTTTATCTTCGAACATTTTTCTAGTATCTGCATTAATAGGATGACAGATATCTTCATAACGTTCATCATTTACCTTTTTACTAGGCATAGCAATAAATAATTTTTCATCGCCTTCAATAATACGGATATTTCTTACAACAAAGCAATCATCAAGTGTTACTGTTGCATATCCTTTCATTCTAGATCCTTCTCTTTCAGTTTTGTGAACTTTTACTGATGTAATTTCCATTTACTCACCACTCCTTTATTATTTATTCACAATTTAATTGTACCTTATTAAATCTTAAATAGCAAGAGAAAAATATTAAAAATATATAATTTTTATGTCTTTTGTTACAATATCTCGGTATGCAAAACTTTTTTCTTCATTATTAATAAGTATTGTAAAAATATTAGGGTAGGTTTTATAAATTGTTCCCTCATAAAAACTTATTTTGTTACGAAGACCATAGACAGTTATTTTAACTTTTTTACCAATAGATGAGGTAATTTTTTCCTTTATAATATCTAAATTCATCTTGGATACCCCACATACATTAAACCATTTGTAATAATTCCACCCATTCCATTTGCACCATATTTAGTTTTTTCCAATAATTCTGGGACATTTATTTGTGTATCAGTTTTGGTAAGTGCAATAGTCGAAGCAATTATCGCAGGATCTAAAGCATGAATATTTACTCTTTTAGGACTTGAAGCAAAATTAGCACCAGCTTTAATTAAATCTTCATAATCACTTTGACAAGCACCCGCTATAATAACTAATCTTTCATGACTTTTTTCATAATTTCGTGCTTGTTTAATAGCTTTTACAAAATTTTTTGAGTTTTTATAATTATTTATATCATTTTTATTTCCTTTTTTAGCATAATACGCATCGTGTCCAGTAATAACTAAAATATCAGGTTTAATTTCTTTTAAAAGAATAGGAATTTGTTTTGCAATTTCGTTTTCATTAATTTTTTTACCTATAGCATAAATTTTATTTGATTTATAAAATTTTAAACATTTTTCTAAATATTCATTATCTCCGTCAATATGTAATATTTTCGCAGGCAAATAAAAATAACTTGTTCTATCGTTATTAATATCTAATTCTATAAAAAAATCATCGGGTTTTTCATTAGTTTTTACTAAATCAAAAATATCACTATCAGCATAAAGTCTATCATAAACGCCCTTTAAATAAACTGTATCCTCGCTTATTGATATAACTTTAAAAATAATATCATTATTATGACTTTTTCTCGTTACAAAATCGCCTTTTTCTATATTCAAAATATCACCATTAAAGTTTATTCAAAATAAAAAAAATTATTAATCCAATTTTGAAATTGCATTAATAATTGCTATTTTTCCATATTCATATGTAAGTGATCCTTGCTGATATACGATATATGGTGGTTTTATTGGGCCATCACAAGAAAGCTCGATTGATGAACCTTGTGTAAATGAACCACTTGCCATAATTATTTTATTAGAGTATCCAGGAATGTCCGATTTTTCAGGTATTACATTTGAATCTATTGCACACATTGATTGAATACTTTGAACATATTTTACCATATCTTTTTCATTATGAAAGGTTATACAGTGTACAATATCTACTCTATCATCATAGTACTTTGGCTGGACATCATACCCCTTTTTTTCAAGAAGATAACTAGTAAGTATTGCAGTTTTTAAAGCAGAACCAACTACAGAGGGAGCAAAATATAAACCTTTTAAAATATCTTTATTTGCCCCTAAAGAAGGTCCAACATCTTTTCCTTCGCCAGGAAGATTAAGTCTTTCACCAGCAAGAGAGCAAAGATCTTTTCTTCCAACAATATAAGCACCGTTACTTGCAATACCTCCACCTAAATTTTTAATTAATGAACCAACTACAATATCAGCACCAACCTGGGTAGGCTCTTTTGTACTAACAAGTTCACAATAACAGTTATCAACCATAACAATACTTTTTGGTGATACTTCCTTAATTAATTTTATTACTTTTTCAAGTTTTTCAATACTTAAACTTTTTCTTTGTGAATAACCTTTTGACCTTTGAATTTCAATTACCTTATAAAACTTATTACTTATTTTTGAATTAATCGTTTCGTAATCAAAGTCATCATTAATTAAATCAATTTGCTCATAATCTATGTTAAAGGCTTTTAAAGAACTTGGGTTTTCCTTTATTCCGATTACTTCATCAAGTGTATCATAGGGTTTTCCTGTAATAGATAAAAGTGTATCATTTGGTCTAAGTAAAGCAAATAAACATACAGTCAAAGCGTGAGATCCAGATATAAACTGATTTCTAACTAAAGCATCTTCACATTCAAAAATATCTGCATATATTCTTTCGATTTTGTCTCTACCATTATCTGCATAACCATAACCAGTGGTTATATTAAAGTCATTTTCCGATACTTCTTCTTTGATAAAAGCATTAAGTACCTTTTGAGAGTTATAATAAACAACATCATCAACTTTATCTAAATACTTTTTTATATCTTTTTCAATATCTAACATATACTTCCTCCATCAACCCTTATAACTGAGTTATTTATATAACTTTCATTTGCTACAAAAAAGACAACATTTGCTATTTCTTCAGGTTTAGCAAATCTTTTAAGTAAAATACCTTTTTTAATACTTTCAATTTGTTTTATAGATAATTCTTTATTTTGATCTGTTTCAACCCACCCTGGACATATAGCATTCACTCTAATCTTCGGAGCAAATATTTTAGCAAAATTATGGGTAAGGGAAATTACACCTGCTTTCGATGCATCATAATCAATACTTTCTGGGTAATATGTATCAATTCCATTAGTCGAAGAAATATTAACTATACTCCCACTTTTCATTAATTTTGATATATATTTTGTAACTAGAAATGTACCATTTAAATTAACATCAATAACTTTTTTAAAATCATCATAAGTTTTAAAATCTAAAATCATATCATTACAAATTCCTGCATTATTAACTAAAACATCTATTTTACCAAATTTAGTTTTAATAAAACCAGCCATATTAATAACATCTTCCTCTTTTGAAACATCACATTTAATAGTTTCACATCTAACATTATATTTTGTAATAATTTCATTTTTTAAAGAAAGTGCTTCTTTTTCACTATTTAAATAATTAATTATTACATCAAAGTTATTCATCGCAAATTTCTCTATAATCGATGCACCTATTCCTCTTGAGGAACCAGTTACTAAAACAGTTTTTCTCATAAAAATCCCCTTTCAAGCAATTTGTATTATATAATATAAAAAATAAAATAACAAGAAAAAGTGCCTTTAGCACTCTAAACTCTTAAAAATCTCAATAAATATATCTTCCCTAATTTGCTCTGCACGAATACTTTCAGTTAATCCATATTTATTTAAAACATTCATTATCTTTTCAAAATCATAAGAAATAATATTATTTTTCAAAGTCTTTCTTTTATGAGAAAAACTTTCTTTAAGAAAAGTAAAGTATTTTTCTGGATTAATATCAGGCACTTTATCTTTTAAAGATAAAGAAATAACTTCACTATCTACCCTTGGCACGGGATCAAAATTATTTTTACCAACAAATATTTCTTTATTTACTTCATAATAAAAATTTAAAAATAAAGTAAAATAACCATAATCTTTAGTATTAACTTTGGCACTATATCTATCAGCGACTTCTTTTTGAACCATAAAAGCCATTTTTTGAGCTTTAATATTATTTATTAAATATTCTAAAATTGGACTTGTTATATAGTAAGGTAAATTACCGACTACAAAAACATTTTGATATCCTTTAGTAATTTCATTTAAATCTACATTTAAAATATCTTCGTAAATAATTTTACACTTTTTACTTTGATATTTATCTAAATAAACTTTTAAATCTGTATCTATTTCAATACAAACTAAATCACAAGTCTTTTGTGTTAAATATTTAGTAAGAGCTCCTCTTCCTGGGCCAATTTCAATAATTAAATCATTTTCAGTTGGTTTTACTAAATCAGTTATATTTTTAATTATTTCTTCATTTTTTAAAAAGTTTTGACCATAATATTTTTTAGCTTTCATTATTCCATCCACTTCGTAAAACATCATAGCTCGCGTTAAATCTTCCAACAGTTCCAATAGCATAATCATAACTTGGAGAAAGCAAATCTAAATCATTACCTGGAACACCTCTATCAAGAACAATTGCAATTATTGGTTCACTTGATATTCTTGGAGCATCAAACTTAACAATTGATCCACATGGTAAATTTGCACTCGAAGCAACTATATTTACAGTACCATACTGACTATCGGGATAAGTAGTAGTGCCATCTTTAATATTGTAACTACTCATACACGCTAAAGTTCCACCACACAAAGGGCAATTAAAAATATAACCTGTAATTTGACCATTAAAAGTATCTTTTGCACTATATAATGCATCATAATCAAATTCATTAATCTTTAATGCCATAGCAACTTCATCAATAGTTCTATTTGGATTATTATTATGAACTCTCGCTTCATAAATAGGACTATTTGTAAAAGTCATAAATACTACAAAAACTAATATTAAAAATTGAAACAATTTTATTACTTTCTTCATACTATCCTCTTATACAAAGTATTATAGCATATAAACCTTTCAAAATAAAGAAAAAGTATATAATCATTACTAATCATATACTTATATTAAATAACTTTTTCACATTAGAATTAGTTATTTTTTCTAATTCATCTATTGAAATATTAAGATTTTCTGAAATAAACTGAGCAACATATTTTACATTTCCAGGAAAGTTTTGTTTTCCTCTAAAAGGAACTGGTGTTAAATATGGACTATCGGTTTCAAACATAATATTTTGAATACCAATTTCTCTATATACCTCAATTAATTTACAATTTTTAAAAGTAATTACTCCATTAACGCCTAAATAAAAGCCTAATTTAATATATTCTTTAGCCATTTCTAAACTACCAGAAAATGAATGAATTACTCCTTTAACCTTATATTTTTTTAAAATATTAATTGCATCATAACCAGCATCTCTACTGTGAACTACGACAGGTAAATTATATTTTTCAGCAAGTGATAATTGTTTTTCAAACACACTAATTTGCTTTTCTTTATTAAAACCATCATAATGATAGTCTAAACCTATCTCACCAATACCAACCACATTTGAATTATTTAACTTTTTTTCTAACAAAGAAATATCTTCATCATTAATATCGTTTGCAAATTCTGGATGATAACCTATAACAGCATAAATACTTTCATTTTTAATACTTAAAACTTCTTCATTAGTACTTTTATCACAACCGGCATTTATACATATATTAATACCATTATTTTTGGAATTTTGAATAACTTCTTCAATATTGTCATAGTACTCTTTATATAAATGACAATGAGTATCTATAAACATTATTTTTCAATCCTTGCAAATAATACTTCAGGTGGATTAACAGTATTTGGGCTTTCATATTTACCAAATTCGTTAAGACTATCAAATTTTGTTTCTTTAGTATTAATTTGATTAAATATTTTCTCTGCAGTTGTAGGTAAAAATGCTTGTAATAAAACAGTACCAATTCTTATACACTCTAATAAGTTATAAAGGATACATTCAAGTCTTTCTTTTTTACTTTCATCTTTCGCAAGTATCCAAGGAGTAACATCATCAATATATTTATTACATTTTCTAAATAAATCAAATATTTTATCTATAGCATTTGAAAGTTCTAAATTATCAACTAAAGTTGTAACATTTTCTTTTAAAGATGTAGCATAATCAATTAAATCTTTATCTATATCTTCATTAACTTTAGTATTAGTAACTTTACCATCAAAATATTTATTAACCATACCAATAGTTCTATTAACAAGGTTTCCTAATATATTTGCTAAATCTGAGTTTGTTCTTGTTATAAGGGCTTCCTCAGAAAAATTTCCATCACTTCCAAATGGTACCTCACGAAGTGCATAATATCTTACAGCATCCACTCCATAGGCATTAATATATTCTCTAGGATCTTTATAATTACCCAAACTTTTTGATATTTTTCCACCATCTATTACTAGCCATCCATGACCAAAAACCTTTTTAGGTAAAGGTAAATCTAATGCTCTTAACATAATAGGCCAAATAATTGTGTGAAATCTAACTATTTCCTTACCTACAATATGTAAATCCGCTGGCCAATACTTTTTAAATAAACTATCATCATCGGTTAAATAACCTAAAGCAGAAATATAATTTGATAATGCATCAATCCAAACATAAATAACATGGTTTTCATCAAATGATACTGGTACACCCCACTTAAATGAAGTTCTTGATACACATAAATCTGAAAGACCAGGTTTAATAAAGTTATTAATCATTTCATTTTTTCTTGATGATGGTTCAATAAAATCTGGGTGACTTTCTAAAAATTCCTCGAGCCAAGCTTGATATTTAGAAAGTTTAAAGAAATATGCTTCCTCTTTTACTTCGTGAACTTCTCTATGACAATCAGGACAATTACCATTTTCATCAAGTTGAGTTTCAGTCCAAAATGATTCACATGGAGTACAGTAAAGTCCTTTATATTCCCCTTTATAAATGTCTCCTTGATCATATAACTTTTTAAATATTTTTTGAACTACTTCTTCGTGCTCTTTATCAGTTGTTCTTATAAATTTATCATAACTGATATTTAATGATGCCCATAAATCCTTGGCATTATCCACTATTTTGTCTACATATTCTTTTGGGGTAACTCCCTTTTCTTTAGCTTTTCTTTCAATTTTTTGACCGTGTTCATCTGTTCCAGTTAAGAAAAATGTATCATAACCAGATAATCTTTTAAATCTTGCAATTGAATCAGCAATTATAGTTGTATAACAATGACCTATATGAAAATTATCAGATGGATAATATATAGGTGTTGTTATATAAAATTTTTTATTTTCCATAAACCCTCCTTAATTATTAGTACTTCCAATGCCACCAGTACGTTTTTGATTATTTTCTTCGCCACAAGTTAAGTATTTAATTATAATTCCTTGAGCATAGGCATCACCTTTATTTATTACAAAATCTTTTGTTCCTTCATTTTGAAGTGCAACATACATATGACCTTCATTAGATTCATTATTATAGTAGTCAGCATCTATAACACCTACTTGATTACATAATCTAATGTTATATTTAAAGCCCATTGAACTTCTTACAACAATCAAAAGTACTTCATCATCTTGAAGTTTTAATTTATAACCTGTAGGTATTTTCTTTATTTCTCCGGGTTTAATTGTAACATCTTCGAAAGCAATAAAATCATAGCCAGCACTTTTACTAGTCTTTCTAATTGGAAGAACTATACTTTCATATAATTTTTCATCATCCTTTACACTTTTTTTAAATTCCTCAAAACTTATTTTTTCAAATCCTCTTTCCATTTACACTCCTCTTTTCTAAAAACAAAAAATCACGAACTAAAGGACGAATATAATCCGCGGTACCACCTTAATTCATGATTTACATGCACTTTCTAATTATAAGGTAATTAACCATTAAACTCAAAGACTCACAATATAAATCGTTATTACTTAATTCCACCAAACTTAAGCTCTCTATAAATGCAATTTATAAATCTTTCTTCTCCACATTTAATAAGTCAATATTACCATAATTTTTATCGGTTTTCAATAAGTTTTAATATAATATTTGTAAGAATTTTTTCTTCATTTGTAAATGATGTTTCCTTAGTAAACATAAGTAAACCCAAAATATCACTTTCTACAATTATTGGATAAATTACAAAATAACCGCTTATTTTATTAATAGTTTCTTTATTAATACTTTCATATCTTTTTCTTTCTTCGATTAGTTCAAGTAACTTACTATCAAGTTCTTTATTTTTAAAATTTCCTATGGTAATAATCTTTTCTTTATTGGTTACAAAGACCTTTATATTTAATTTTTCCTCAATAATTTTTACAACATTATTCGAGTAATTTAAAATATTATCACTTTTTTCATATTTTGTTAAAACTATTTTCATATCATCAATAAATATTTCTAAATCATCATTACTATGTATACCAAGTACATTACGAATTTCTTTGGGAATTACTATTCTTCCTAACTCATCTATTTTTCTTACAATACCTGTACTTTTCAAAAAACACACCTCATATTTAGTGTGTTTTCTTTTTTATAGATTATACTAATTAATCGTATTAAGTAATCTAACAATATATCTTATAAAATGTTCTTTTAAATTTGCATATTTTAATGTAACAATTATTTGATTATGTCTATAAGCAAAAGAGAAATTTCTTGAGATACTTAGGGCATTAAGTAATAATTTATCTCCTTTAACATTTGATGATAACTTTTCAGGTAAAACTATTTCTACGAATCTATCTGTTTGTCTAATTTGAGTAATATTATACTTTTGTGCCATCTTTTCAAACCATTCTTCATACATATAATCTTCCATTTCAAGGGTAATTTTACCAAAACGATCTTCAAGAACATTTTTAATTTGCTGCAACTTATCATAACTATCAATTGCATTTATCATTTGATGAATTTCTATCTTAATATTTTCATCATCAACATAACTATCATCAATATGTGTATTTATATTTATAAGAGACTGTTCATTATCACTTTCGTTAATAGGTAATCCTTTTACTCTTTTAAGTTCATCCTCAATCATTTTCGTATAAAGTGAGACACCTACTGTATCTACAAATCCCGCTTGGGAAGAACCAAAAATATCTCCAGAACCACGAATTGATAAGTCACGCATTGCAATTTTATAACCACTACCTAATGCAGTAAACTCCTTTATTGCATGTAAACGCTTAACTGCGGTTTCATTTAACATTTTATTTTTATTATAAAGTAAATAAGCATAAGCTATTTTGTCACTTCGACCAACTCTTCCTCTTATTTGGTATAATTGGGCAAGTCCAAAATTATCAGCATCATAAACTATTAATGTATTTGCATTAGCAATATCAATACCATTTTCAATAATCGTAGTACATAACAAAATATCAAACTTATGCATTGTAAAATCTTCCATAATTTCATCTAATGCATCTTTATTCATTTGCCCGTGAGCACATCTTATTTTAGCCTCGGGAACTAAAGTTTTTAAAGCATTCATTTTTGACACTAAACCCTCGATATTATTATAAAGCATAAATATTTGTCCATTACGACCTAGCTCTTTATAAATTGCATCTTTGATTATGTAATCATCCTCACTAGTAACATAAGTTTGAACTGGATATCTATTATTTGGTGCAGTTTCAATTATAGATAAATTTCGAAGTCCTGATAATGCCATTTTTAAAGTTCTAGGTATTGGGGTTGCTGATAAAGTTAATACATTAATATCATTTTTTAATTCCTTTATTTTTTCTTTATGTTTAACTCCAAATCTTTGCTCCTCATCAATTATTAATAAACCTAATTTTTTATATTTAATCTTATCATTAAATAACTTATGAGTTCCAAATACTACATCAATACTTCCATTTTCTAATCCGGTTAATATACTTTGTTCCTCTTTTAAGGTGGTAAACCTATTATAAAGTCTTATTTCAACAGGCCAAGATGCAAATCTTTTTTTAGCAACATTATATTGCTGTTTTGATAGTATTGTTGTAGGACACAAATAAATAACCTGTTTATTATTAAGTATTGCTCTAAACATTGCTCTTAATGCAACCTCGGTTTTACCAAAGCCAACGTCACCACAAAGAAGTCTATCCATTGGAATGTCACTATCCAAATCATCATTAATATCATTAACTGCATTTTGTTGATCTAAAGTTAAATCATAAATAAATTCATTACCAAAAATTTGTTCTTCTTCAAACCTTTTATAAGGAGTAGTCTTTGTTTCCAATCTTTTTTGATATAAATCCATTAATTCTTTTGTAATATCCTTTATTTTTGCTTCAACATATTTTCTAGTCTTAAGCCAAGATGAAGAATTTAATTTATTAATTTTAGGTTTAGTACCATCTTTATCAGAATATTTATAAATATTTTCTATTTTTTGAACTGGTATATATATTTTATCATTTCCTTCATAAAGAATTTGAATATAATCTTTTGTTATGTTATTGCTTGTTAAACTAACAAGTCCATTGTAAATACCAATTCCATGATTAATATGAACAACATAATCACCTTTATTAAGTTCATTATAATCTACAATTTTTTTGCCACCATATAAGTTGTTCTGATATTTATAATCTCTTTTTATATTATCTATATCAAATTCGCTTATAACAACATATCTACCTATAATAAAACCGTGATTTATCTTTTTCTTAATAATATTTACATCCGTAAAAAGTTCTCGAATCTTTTTTATTTCATTATCATTTGATAGATAAAAATAAATTTCTTTTCCTGATTCTTTCCACTTATTAACATTTTCCTCTAAAAGAGGAATATCATTATTAAAATTATCAATGCTTTGCGTAACTATTTCAATATCTGATTTTTCATTTTTAAAATGATTTAAAGTTAAAACATATTCTTGATTTATTTCCTCAAGTTCATATAAAAGTTTTTCATGTTTACCACTATGCTGCTTATAAGCAGTAATGTCCTCACAAATCTTTTTATAAGAGGCATTAATCTGTGGTAAGTCCACATTTACTAGAGTTGCTTTATCAGTATAATCATAAATTGAACTTGTTTCATTTGTATTTATTTCCGCGATCGGTTTAAGCATTATTTCATCAATACTGTTAATAGTCATTTGTGTATTTTCATCAAAATACCTAATACTACTTACGATATCATCATCAAATTCAATTCTAATTGGATGCTTCTCATTTATTAAATAAATATCAACAATCATTCCACGGACAGAAAAGTCCCCTGAAGCAGTAGTTAAGGCATCTTTATTGTAACCAAATTCAAATAAAGTATCTAATAATTTCTTTCGTGGCAAGTTATCACCAACTTTTATTAGCATCTTGCTTTGAGAAAATTCTTTATTATTAGGAAGTAGCATTAAGTAGCCCATTAAGTTACAAATAACTATATGTTTTTTTGAACTTAACTTATCCAAAGTATTTAGTCTAGTTAATTTTAATTCAGGTGAAGATGCTACCACATCAGATATAAATTCATCCTTTAAAAATAATAACACATCATCACTATATGTTTGAAATAAATTATAATAATTATTTGCTTCATAAATAGAGCTTACTAAAAAAATGATATTCTTTTCTTGTTTTTTAAATAAATTTAACACATAAAAAACATTTAACTCGGAAGTTAAACCACATATAACACTATTATTTTTATAAACAAAAAAATCATCTAGAAAATCCATTTTATTCTCCATTTGAATTATATTTATTCATACATACTGTAGTACCATCACAAATAAATGTATTAATCATTTCTTTAAACTTATCATTTTGTAAATAAGTTATTTCCTCTTTTGACAAATTGCCTAGAACATAATCTTTTTGATCTAGAGAAAACTTTCTACCAATACCCACTTTTAAACGAGTGAATTTAGTTGTTCCTAAAGAATTAATAATTGATTTAATACCATTATGTCCTCCAGCTGAAGAGTTAAATTTAAATCTAACAGTTTTTTCTGGTAAATCTAAATCATCGTGAATTATTAAAATATCTTCAGTTGAAATCTTATAAAAATTAACCACTTTTTGTACTGCTAAACCTGATAAATTCATAAAAGTTAATGGTTTAATAAAAATTACTTTTTCATTATTAATATTTTTTTCTAAAAATTCATAATTATCTTTAGTATGCCATTTTTCACCATTAAAATAACTATCTAAAATAATAAATCCAACATTATGTCTTGATTTTTCATATTCTTTACCAGGATTACCTAGTCCCACGATTAACTTCATTACTTCCTCCTTTAAAAATATTTTGATATGTTTGCATATTTTCTATATTAACTACATCATTAATAATAACATGCTTTTTAGAATTTTTAACCGCCTTCACAATTACTAAAGATGGTGCTCTATCTTTTTTAGTTTTAATTAACTGAATTTTTTTTATACCTATATTATATTTATTTCCAAGTATGATTAGTTCATCTAATCTTTGTGCTCGATTAACTATATAAATGGCACCTTTTGATGATAAAGCATAATCTGCAATTTGAAATATATTTTCTAATGTTAAATAAACTTCGTGTCTAGCAATAGTTTTTTCTTCTTGAAGATTTACCATATTACCATTGTATTCAAAATAGGGTGGATTACAAACTATAGTATTAAAATAACCTGAATCATAATATTTATTCAAGTTTTTTGCATCATCATTAATGATTTTTATTTGCTCTATAAGATTATTTTCTTTAACGGACATTTCTGCTAAATTTGCAATTTTTTTTTGGATTTCAAAGCCTACAATATTATTTTTTATATACTCTGCCAAAATAAGTGATACTGCACCATTTCCAGTACAAATATCTAATATATTTCCTTTTAAATCTTTCTTATCAACAAACTCCGCTAATAAAATTGAATCTATTGAAAACTTAAAAAACTCAGTATCTTGATAAATGTAGCGATTTTTGTAATCGTATAAATCATTTTTTACTATCATTTATAATCTCTTCTGCATCTACTAGAATCTTTTGTTCATCAACAATTATTTTATACTTCTTATTTAAAATATCAACACCAATTACCGTTGCATCTTTACCTTTATACTTGATAATACTTCCAACAGATTTTAAATTTTTACCACATCTAATATATTCATCATCTTCATAACCTAAACAACATAAAAGCCTTCCGCAACAGCCATTAATTTTTGATGGGTTAAGTGCTAAATTTTGATCTTTTGCCATATTCATTGTAATAGAATCAAATTGATTTAAAAAATTTGAACAACATAGTTTTCGACCACAAACACCAATTCCGCCAACTTGTTTTGCTTTATCTCTTGCTCCTATTTGGCGAAGTTCAATACGAGTTCTAAATTGACCAGCAAGTTTTCGTGCAAGTTCACGGAAATCAACTCTTTCTTCAGCATAAAAATTAAATAGAAGTTGAGCTCTATTTAAAGTATATTGAGCATTTATTATATTCATATTCAAATCTAACTCTTTAGCAAAATTTCTTGCTTTTACGAGTGCAAGTTCAGCATCTTTTATATTAATATAGAAATTATCTTGATCTTCTTTTGTAGCCTTTCGTAAAATTTCTTTTAAATCATCAGTTTTTAGTGAATCAACTATTTTTACGATTTTTGCATATTGTTCACCTTTATCAGTATCAACAATAACTTCATCATCAATATCAAATTTCTCTGAACTTTTAAAATAATATAATTTATTATTTCCTTTATATATTACTGCATAACTATTCATTTATTTCTCCTAACTCTAGTGTTAATCCACTTAATAACAAGCTTAAATTAACATTATATTGTAATTTATACAAATAATCGTCAATAATAGTAAGCTTTTTTAGTATTTTACTATTCAGGGCATTATTTGTAAACAATTTTTGATGGTAACAATCATATAAAACCTTTATTAAGGTAATCAAGTTTGTTTTATCAACATATCTTTTTAAAATTACACTATTATTATATAAAATTATATTAGAATTATCTAGTTCTATTTTAGTTAAAAATTCATTTGCATCACTTAAAACTTCATTATATTCTTCTATACTTAATCCGTAAGAATTAAAATCATTAGATTCCTGATAGTTTACTTTTAAAACTTCGAGTCTACTTAAAATCGTTGGAGCAATATTTTCTTTAGAATCCGTTATAAAAAATCCAATTATATTATCTTCGGGTTCCTCTAAAAACTTAAGCATTTGATTATAAGCAGAACTATTCATTTTTTCAGGACTTACAATAACATAAATATTTTGAGAAGTATATAAAGAACATAAATTAAAGGATTTTTGAATATCAGATACTGCATCTTTTTTTATAGTTTTTTCACTAGTTTCGATAATTTTTAGACTTGGTAAATAATTATTATCAACTAATGCATCAATATTTTCTATTTCAGAAAAGATATTTTTTACAAAAGATTTTAAATCAATTAGACATTTTTGAATATCATTTGTTTCAAGCAAATAAGCGTGAGCAAGTTTATTCTCACGATATAAAGTATACAAATTTTCAAATACATTATTTAACTTCATATAAACCTCTTAAATTATTAAATATAATATTACAATACCACAAAGACCTGGGAAATCAAGTAAAGATACAACTAAAATTGAAATTAAATTAATAGGAATAATAATATTTAAAGATGACAGTAACAAATTTACTGCATATAAGATACATATAGATATTACTACTTTTCTAACTACAATAAATAATTTTTTTATCATATTTCATCATTACATAATATGAAAAAAATGGGCGTTTATGATATTATTTTTCTATCACTTAATGCTTTATCAAGTGTTAAAACATCCAAATAATCAATCTCTGCACCCATTGGAATACCATAAGATAATCTTGATATAGTTACACCCTTATTTTCAAATATTTGCTTAATGTATAAGGTTGTAGTTTGACCCTCAATTGATGAACGAAGAGCAATAATAATTTCTGGTTTATCTAATTTTTCTATTCTTTTTACTAATGATGATATGTTGATATCTTGTGGAGATATATTATCTATTGGAGAAATCAATCCATTTAAAACGTGATAAACACCTTTATAATTACCTGCTTTTTCAAAAGAAATAAGACTTTTATAATCTTCGACTACACATATTAAGTTTTTATCTCTTGTTTCATCATTACAAATATCGCAAACTTCGTTATCTGTAAGATTACAACATATTTTACAAGGTTTAAGTACCCTTTTTGCTTTTATCAAAGTATTGCTAAAGTTATTTAGTTCATCCTCGGATAAATCTAATGTTGCTAAAGCAAGTCTTTCAGCACTTTTTTCACCAATTGTAGGATACTTTTTAAAACAACTAATTAATTCCTCTAAAACTTTAGGATACATTAAAATAAACCACCCATATTAGAGTATTTACCTAATTTATTTTCAGTTTCTTTATCAATTTGTTTTAAAGCATCTTTTACAGCAATTAAAATCATATCTGATAATATTTCTTTATTTTCTTTATCAAAGGCATTATCATTTATTATATTTACACTTTGAATGTCCTTATCTCCCTTAAATGTGACCTCAACCCATTCAGATTTACCAGTAAATGTCATTGCATCTAACTCACCTTTTTTATTCATAATATCTTTTTGCATTCTTTGTGCTTGTTGCATTATTTGTTGCATATTCATAAAAAAATTCCTCCTTAACTTTCTTCAATCTTTTTTTTATTGAACACATCTATTATATCATCATATTCTATATTTTGTGCATTTTCTTCAATAAATTGATATTTTATATTATTTTTTAAATTATTTTTATATTTTTCCATTTCATTTAGCCAATTTTCATTACTTGTAGCAATAAATTTATAATTTGTATTGTTAGATTTATTAAAATCATCTTCAAGCGAACTAATATTTGCATTTATTTCATTAACTAAAGCGGTTATTTGTGTTAATAATACAATAATTTCTGATGATGCTAACACTACTTTTGCATCTTCAATTAATCCTAGGATTTTTTTGTTTTCATAGGTATTTAAAAATGTATTCCACATTTCAGAAGATTTAATCTTTTCTTCTTTTGAGGCACTTACAAAACAATTATTAATACGAATACTTTCTAAATTAGTTAAATTACGTTCAATTTTGGGTGCTTTTTCAACTGTTTTTATGTTGATAGGTTCTTTTTCTTGTTTTTCACTAATATTTTTAGAATTATCAACATCTTTTTTGACACTTGACTGAGAATTTTTATTAACATTAGTATTAACATAACTTAATAAAGTAAGTTCAAGCATACCAAATATATCAACATTTATATTAGTTTTATATAAAGATTCCGTTAATTTAAAACTTAATTCCTGATAAGTATTATAATCAATATTTTCTATTTTTCTATTTAACTTAATATCTACTGCGTGTTTATTAATTTCTTTAATAATTTTTTTAACTAAAGTTTTATAATCAACATTTAAATCTCTACATCTATCAACAAATTTTATAATATTTTCAACATTATTTTCATTTATATCATCAATTAATGTTTTAATGTCATTGTTAGATATTGTACCTAGAGTAGAGATTACATCATCGTATTCAACTTTTTTGTTAAGTTTTGATAATTGGTCTAAAATACTTAATGCATCACGCATTCCACCATCGGAATAGTTAGTAATTTCCTCGATTGCTTCATCAGAAATATCAATATTTTCTTCTTTAGATATTTTTTTTAATTGTTCATGAATATCTTTATTTACAATTTTACGAAAATCAAGTCTTTGACATCTTGATAACACAGTTATTGGAACATCCTCAATGTTGGTAGTAGCTAAAATAAATACTACATGTGATGGTGGCTCCTCTAAAGTTAAAAGTAATGCATTAAAAGCACTTGTACTTAACATATGAACTTCATCAATTATATACACTTTATATTTGGATGTTATTGGAGATAGTTTTACATTATCAATAATTTCTCTAATTTGATCTACCCCAGTATTTGAGGCTGCATCTATCTCATATATATCATTATTTAAATTAAAATTATTGCAAATATCGCAATTTAAACAAGGATTACCATCAGTAATATTTAAACAGTTAATTGCTTTTGCAAATATCTTTGCAGTACTTGTTTTACCTGTTCCTCTAGGGCCTGAAAATATATATGCGTGAGAAATTTTGTTATTAATAATACTATCTTTCAACAAAGTAATAATATTATTTTGTCCCACTATTTCATCAAATATTTTTGGACGATATTTTCTGTATAAAACTTTATAATTCATTGTACCTCCATCTCTTTATATATTATACCAATCAATTAACTATTTTTCTATCTTTTATTAGCAAAAAAATTATTAATTATTTCATTAAAAAAGTTATTATCAATCTCTAGTTTTTTATAATTTGTGTTATATGCATTAACTTTTTTAAAATTTGAATTTACCAAATAATATACATTATCAATTCTTGATTGTTTAATAATTTCTTTACACATATCACACGGTTCTAATGTAACATACATATCATAACCATTTAGTCGCCAATCTTTAGTCTTTTTTGCTGCTTTTTTTATTGCTAAAACCTCTGCGTGATTTAATATAAAATTTGTTTTATGTTTTAAATTATGAGATTTAGATATTATTTTATTATTTTTAGTTATAATGCACGCAATTGGTACTTCATCTTTTTTGAATGCTTTTTTACATTCTTTAATTAAAATATTTAAAAATTTTTCATTCATTTTTAACCTCAAAAAAAGTGCACACAAACATTGATTGATATGGCTGCTTTATTCCTAACCTGACCAGTTTACAATATATTTGTTGCACA
>CAKOIF010000019.1 GCA_934086485.1 uncultured Bacilli bacterium
TACAGAAATCATCTTTTAGAATCCATTACTTAATTAGACTTTTTTTATTTAGTCCTTGACAAAGGGTTCATTTTATAATTCTATTTGAGTTTTTTTATGATAAAATATTTCATTAATTTATTTTCATAAGGATAAGTCTATTTAATATAAATTTTTTTATATAATTAATATAATATTATTTATAATTCTTATATATGGTAGGGTATTTTATGCATAGAGCAGCGTGCTTCTAACCATCTGAGCAATATATTTTTAAAAAAGTAGTTGATTTTTAGGAAAATATATATTATAATTTAAATTGTTGTTGGACCTCTAGCTCAGTTGGTTAGAGCACGCGGCTCATAACCGTGCGGTCATAGGTTCGAGTCCTATGAGGTCCACCATTTCATGCAGGTATGGCGGAATTGGCAGACGCGTTAGACTTAGGATCTAATGGATTACTCCGTGGGGGTTCAAGTCCCTTTACCTGCACCAATAAGATAATTAAAATCCCGTATATTCGGGGTTTTTTATTGTTCTATTTTCTAAAAAACTATGGTAATTTCCATATTTTCTATGTATTCTATGGTAATTTTTAATTATAAATATTTGTCTGCCATTGATGTCACTACTTGAATGGTGGAATTCTCGACCTATGACCGCCGGTTATGAGCCTTTTTAAAACAGCCAATATTTAAACAAGTTAATAATCTTTAATTAATTATAATTAATTAAAAAAGAACAATCGATAGTGATTGTTCTTATGGCCGCTAGGTCCAATGATTAACAAATGGGCAGCTAGTGCCTTTGTTTTTAATCATTATACTGTATACTATGCAAAAATTTAAGAAAATTTTTTAAATATTATTTTCTTTGGAAATGAAATTAAATAAAATATTTGAACTTGATGTTGATAATAAATTTTAAGAAGAATATAATAGTCTATATATTTTGGAGGGTTTATGGATGTTTTAAATGAATATAAGTCATATGTTGGAAATTTTATAGATGATGACAAAGTAAATGAAATAGTTATAGGATCTTTAATTTTTAAATCTCAACTTGAGGATATGTTTAATGAGCATTTTAAATTAAATGAGGAAGCCTCAATAATGTTATCTATTCCTGATGATTTAGATTATGTTTGCACTGGAGATATTACACTAGATACATTAGTACCATTTACATATTATGGCAAATTATTTTATTTTAGCAAATTTATAATAATTAAATTATTTTTAGGTATCGCAGATATTTCTTTAGACTATATTGAATATAGTGAACTAAATGAAGAAACAAATCTTTATGAAATGAATGTTGTTCCAGTAATTAAGATATTAGCAAACAAAAATAACTTTTGCAATGTAAACAAGTGTCAAAGGTAGTAGTCAAATACTTCCTTTTTTTGTATAATTGTTTAGTGAGGTAAAAAATATGAATGAAAAAATAATAAAAAATATTGCTAGTGATTTGAATGTTAAAGATAGTCAAGTTGCTAGTGCTTTAAAACTTTTGTCCGAGGGAGCCACGATTCCATTTATCGCAAGATATCGTAAAGAAGTTACTGGTGCTTTAGATGAAGAACAGCTTCGTAAAATAAATGAAGTATATGCTTATGAAGTAAATCTTTTAGAAAGAAAAGAAAGTGTAATTAAATTAATTGATGAAAAAGGATTACTTACTGATGAACTAAAAGAAAAAATCTTAAATGCTGAAAAACTTGTTGAAGTTGAGGATCTTTATAGACCATTTAAGGAAAAGAAGAAAACAAAGGCAACTGATGCAATTAATAATGGACTTGAACCACTTGCAAAAATGATAATGTCATTTCCTACGAAAGGTGATATTACATCTTTAACCTCAAAGTTTATAAATGATAAAGTTAAAACAGTTGAGGAAGCAGTTACTGGTGCAAGTTATATAATCGCCGAGTATATATCAGATAATGCTTATTATCGTAAATGGCTTCGCAGCTTCATATTTAAAAATGGTTTTATAATTTCTAAAAAGAAAAAAGATGCTGAGGATGAAAAAAAAGTTTATGAAATGTATTATGATTTTAAAGAGGAAGTCTCTAAAATAAAATCATATAGAGTTCTTGCAATTAATCGTGCTGAAAAAGAAAAAATAGTTACAGTTTCAATTGATGTTGATGATGCTAAAGTTATTTCATTTTTCGAAGAAAAGATAATTAAAAATAAAGAAAGTTTTGTTACAGATATTGTAAAAAATGCCACTAAAGATAGTTACAAAAGACTTATATTTCCAAGTGTAGAAAGAGAAATACGTGCAGCATTATCTGAAAAAGCCGAAGATGTTGCTATTAAAAACTTTAGTGAAAATTTAGAAAATCTACTTTTAACACCACCGATTAAAGATAAGATGGTATTAGGATTTGATCCAGCATATAGAACTGGTTGCAAACTTGCAGTTTTAAATCCAGTAGGAAAAGTACTTAAAATTGAAAAAATATATCCTCATCCTCCGGTAAATAAATATGAAGAAGCAAAAGCAAAAACAATTGACTTAATAAACAAATATAATATTGATATTGTGGCAATTGGTAATGGAACAGCTTCCAGGGAAAGTGAAAAATTTATAAGTGATGTTATAAAATCTATTGATAGAAAAGTTGATTATATAATTGTTTCAGAAGCTGGAGCATCTGTTTATAGTGCATCACCACTTGCAATAAAGGAATTTCCTGATTTAGTGGTCGAAGAAAGAAGTGCAATAAGTATAGGAAGAAGACTTCAAGATGCTTTATCTGAACTTGTAAAAATAACTCCAGAAAGTATCGGCGTAGGTTTATATCAACACGATGTTAATGCTAAAAAATTATCATCATCATTAGACTTTGTTGTAACAAGTGCTGTAAATGAAGTTGGTGTAAACATAAATACTGCAAGTCCTTCGCTTTTAAAATATATATCTGGTCTTACTAAAACATACATTGATAAGATAATAAAATATCGTGAGGAAAAAGGCAAAATTTTATCTCGTGAGGAAGTTTTAAAAAATAAATTATTAAGTGAAAAAGTTTATGAACAAGCAATTGGATTTATGAGAGTTGAGGGTGGAAGTAATATATTTGATACAACAGACATTCACCCAGAAAGTTATAATATTGCTAAAAAAGTAATGGAAATTTTAAATATAAATGCTGAGGAAATTGGCAAATGCTCTGATAAAGTGAAAAATATAAATGCCAAAGAACTTGCTAGTAAACTAGGTACAGATGAATATACAATTGATACAATTTTAAAAAGTTTTGCTAAAGCCCATCGTGATCCACGTGATGAAATGGAAAAGCCAATATTAAAAAGTGATATTTTAGAAATAAAAGATTTAAAAATTGGTGATAAACTTGAAGGAACGGTTCGTAATGTTGTTGACTTTGGTGCTTTCGTAGATATTGGACTTCATAATGATGGTCTTATTCATATTTCAAAAATGAGTAAAAATTATATAAAACATCCAAGTGAAGTTTTAAAAGTCGGAGATATTATTAGTGTGTATGTAATTGGAATTGATAAAGAAAAAGAGAAAGTTCAATTATCACTTTTTAAGGAAGATTAAAAGTCTTTCTTTTTTCATATAATTAATTGGTGATAATGTTGAATATTAAAAATACCATAATTGATTTTTTATATGATAAAAAATATTTTATTACAATGTATGAAAACTATTTATATATTTATAATTTTCAAGAAATAATAACCCTAACAAATGAACTTATAATGCTTTCTATAGAAAATTTTAAATTAAAAATAACCGGTAATGATTTAAAAATTAAAAAAATAAATAGTAATGAACTTTTAATCGAGGGTAATATTATTAACTTAGGTAAAATTTATGAATAGTTATGTTCTTATTAAAAGTAAATTTAAAATAAATGATATTATTATTAAATTAAAACAAATTAATGTTGATATATATTTAATATATACAGAAAAAGGTTATACATTTGTTAAGATAAATTATGTAGACTTTGCAAAAGTGCAAAAGTATTATAAATATTTAAATTTTAAAGTAGTAAGATTTTATGGTAAAAAATATTATTTATTCATTTTAAAAAAATATTATTTAGTATTTGTAAGTTTTATATTAATAATAGCTTTCGTAACTTTTTTATCTTTTTTTATCGTGGATATTAAAGTAGAAAATGAAAATCCTAAAATAGTAAATTTAGTTATTCAAGAATTATCTAATAATAATATTGAAAAATTTACCTTTCGAAAAAGTTTTAAAAAAATTGAAAATATTAAGAAAAAAATTAAAAATGATAATAAAGACATAATTGATTTTATTGAAATTGAAAGAAAAGGTATGATATATATTGTTAAAGTTACTGAAAAAGTTTATGAAAGTAAAAATGAAGAAAAAGAGTATTGCAATGTTTATGCAAAAAAGTCTGGTATAGTTAAAATGCTTACAGTTTATAAAGGAACACCTCTTATAAAGCCAGGAAGTTATGTTAAAAAAGGTGATTTAATTGTAAGCGGAGACATCTTTCTTAATGAAAATGTTATATCAACAGTATGTGCAAGTGCAAAAGTATATGCAGAAAGCTGGTATAGTGTTAATGAAAAAATACCATTAAAATACACGAAAGATACAGTTACAAATAAGAAAAGAAATAATTTTATAATTAATTTTAAAGATAAAGACTATGTTATTTTAAAAAATAGACTTAAAAATTTTACCTCAAAAGAAAAACTATTATTTTCTGGGTTTGGTATAAAAATATATAAAAGAATAGATTATGAAATACTAAAAAAAGAAGAAAAATATTCCTTAAAAGATGCTGAAAAGAAAGCATTGGAGTTAGCAAAAGAAAAAGTGCTTTTATCCCTTGATGAAAAAGATGAAATATTAACAGAAAAGGTTTTACAAAAAAGTATAAATAATAGTATAATGAATATAGATATTTTTATTACGACTAAAGAAAATATTGCAACTCTAAGTTAAGGAGGTACTATGATTTCAAATCTACTAAATAGCAGTTTAAAGCATGTTTGGCAGGCACTTGTTATAATTATTGTTACAGTACTTGCAAGTAGAATTTCATATAAAATATGTAATAAACAAAAGATAGTTTTATATGAAGAATTTTATATACTTTTAAGTGTTACATATTTAATTATGCTTTATGAACTTGTTACTAGAGTAGATTATAATACTTTAGGAGGTGGAATAAATATTATTCCATTTGCTGAAATACTTAGATATAAAATTAGTAGTCATCTATTTTTACTTAATGTTATTGGTAATATTTTACTATTTGTACCTTTTGGTCTTATTATTTCTTCGTATGTTAAACCGGGTAAATTTTATAGTCCTGTGTTAATATCACTTTTGGTAAGCATTACGATTGAGTTTGTTCAGTTAAATATTGGTAGAAGTTTTGATGTTGATGATATTATTTTAAATACTATTGGAGCAACATTTGGTTATTTAATTTATAAACTTATTAATAAAATGACAATTTTTAAGAAAAAATACATTAATTATTTGATTTGCATAGGAATTTTAGTTATAATATTATTGTATTTTTTGAAGGTTATGGGGAATGTATGAATAAATTTAAAATAACAGATACAGTAAATTATAAAAAATATGGTATAGTAAAAAAAGTATTAAAAAGATGTTTAAAAATGGAAGGTGTTCAAAACTCTTTTTTTGAAGTCATTTTAGTGGATAATGAAACTATTCAAAAAATTAATAAAGAGTACCGAGGTATTGATAGAGTAACTGATGTAATATCATTTGCTTTTGAGGATAATGATAAAGATTTGTATAATGGAATTAGGATGCTCGGAGAAATTTACATATGCATTCCAAGAATGAAAGAACAAGCAGTAATGTATGGACATTCTGAAACTAGAGAGATTGCCTTTTTAGCGGTTCATGGGCTATTACATTTGCTTGGCTATGATCATACAAAATCAAAAGAAGAAGAAAAAATAATGTTTGGGAAACAGGAGTTGGTATTAAATGGATTTAATAAAACGAAAAGGTGAAAAAGTAGGACCTATTAAAGATGTAATTCATAAATTTAAATATTCATTTCAAGGATTTTTATATTGTTATACACACGAAACAAGTTTTATATTTGAAACTATTGGTGTTATAGCGATAATTATATTTGGCATTATTTTTAAAATTACTTTCATGCAATGGATTTTTGCACTTATAAGTATGCTTTTAATAATGGAGATAGAGTTTTTAAATACAGCAGTTGAGGCAACAGTGGACCTTGTTACACAAGAGTATCATCCACTTGCAAAAATAGCTAAAGATTGTGGTTCTGCCGCAACATGTATGGCTACATTTATGGCTTTAATTGTTAATAGTATTATTTTTATTCCTTATATTATAGAACTATTTAAGTAGGTTTATTATGCGAAGTGGATTTGTAAGTTTAATAGGAAGACCAAATGTAGGTAAATCTACACTTCTTAATGCATTAATTAATGAAAAAATTGCGATAACTTCGGATAAAGCTGGTACAACAAGAAATGTAATTCAAGGTATTTATAATGAAAAAGATTATCAAATAGTTTTTGTTGATACTCCAGGTATTGCTAAACCAATTAATAGACTAGGTAGAGTACTTAATAAAAAAGCAAAAGAAATGGTTGATGATGTTGATGCAATACTTTTTGTAATTGATGGAAAAAAAGGTATTGGTCCTGGTGATAAATATATCTTAAATATGCTTAAAACAGTTGAATTACCTGTTATTTTAGTTATAAATAAGATTGATCAAATATCTGATGAAATACTTCTTTATACAATAAATGAATATAAAGATTTATATCCATTTTCAGATATCGTACCAGTGTCTGCGGTTACTCATGATAATACAAATAGATTAATTAAGGTTATAAAAAAATATTTAACTGATGAAGTAAAATATTATGATGATGATATGATTACCTCGAATACAATGAGTTTTATGGTCGGAGAAATTGTTCGTGAAAAACTTTTAAATGATACTATTGAAGAAGTACCTCATTCAATTGCTTGTAACTGTATTGGTTACCATGAGAAAAAAGATGTTGTTAATATTTTAGTTGATATAATCGTAGACCGTGATTCAATAAAAAAAATAGTTATTGGTAAAGGTGGAAGTAGACTTAAAAAAGTTGGTATTGAGGCACGCGAGGAAATAGAAAGATTAGTAGGTAAGAAAGTTTATATAGAACTTTATGTTAAAACAATTAAGAATTGGAAAGATAAAGAAAAGTACTTATTAGAATTAGGTTATTTAAATAATGAATAAAATTTTATATTTTTCATCAATATATAATTAGAAAGGATGAAAATATGAAAGCAAAAGAGGCTTGGGATAAATTTAAAAATTCTGGCAAAATTGAAGATTATCTAAATTACAAAAAAGAAAGTAAAGGAAAATAATATGCTACTGGAAGTTGAGGGTATAGTATTAAGTGAAACACCTTATGGTGAAACAAGTAAAATAATTAATTTATATACAAAAGAAAAAGGGCTTATAGGAATAATGTGTAAAGGCGCTAAAAGTATGAAATCTATGTTTAGGGCAAGCACACAGGTTTTATCCTATGGCGTTTTTAATTTGCATTATAAAGAAGGTAAACTTTCTACTTTAACAGGTGTTGATATAATAGATCCCCTTATAAATATTAAAGAAGATTTAAAAAAAATTACAACAGTATTTTATTTAATTAAACTTATTACCCAAGTTTTAAAAGATACTCAAGATCCAAAAATTTATGATTTATTTATAAGTACTATTTTAAAAATAAATGAAGGTTTTGATGAAACAGTTCTTTGTAATATTTTAGAAATTAAACTTCTTCCTTTTTTAGGAGTCACTCTTTGTCTTGATGGTTGCATTAGATGTGGTTCTAAAAAAGAAATTGTAACAATAGATGCATCATATGGTGGCCTTATTTGTAAAAATTGTTATCGAAATGAACAAATTATTGATTTAAGGGTAGTAAAACTTTTAAGAATGTATTATTATATAGATATAGGCTCGATAGAAAATATTAAAGTAGATGCCAAGTTAAAAAAGATTATCAATAAATTTTTAACTGACTATTATGATTCTTTTACAGGGCTTTATTTGGATAAAAAGGTGTTAGAGTTTAAGGAGTAGTAATGACAGATTTAACTTTATTTTATGGGACAATGGAAAGTGGTAAAACAACAAAACTTTTACAAGATAATTATAATTATCGTAAACACGGACACAAAGTTTTAATTATAAAACCTTTGATAGATTTAAAGGGTGGTAATACAGTTGTAAATAGAACAAATGAGTTTGCTCCAGTAGATATACTTTTAGCAAATGATGAATCAATATTTGATGATAAATATTTACCACTTATTAAAGGTACTGAGGTTATTCTTGTAGATGAAGCACAGTTTTTAACAGAAAAACAAATAATTGAATTTTGGATGCTTGCTCATAAAATAGGTATTACAGTTATATGCTATGCTCTTAAAAGTGATTTTAAAGGAAGACTTTTTAAAGGTACACAAGCTTTAATTGGATTTGCCGATAGAAAAAACGAATTAACAGTAAATTGTAAATGTGGTGAAACAGCAGTATTTAATGCAAGAATGGTTAATGGCAGTTTTGTTTTTGATGGTGATGAAGTTGCTATAGATGGTCTTGATAATGTTTCTTATATTCCACTTTGTTCAAGTTGTTATTTTAATGAAGTTATTAGTAGTGAAACAAAAGAGAAGGTTATTACATATAAAAAAGTTCTTAAAAGATATAAAAAAGATGATGAAAGTAGGTAGGATTTCATTTTTTTATTTTATACTTATTGTGTGGAGAGAATATGAAAAATTATATTTTAATGCAATACTTTATTCAAATCATATTAAATGGAGCAAATTATTATAATGGGGTGATTAATGTAAAACTTGGTAATGATGAAATTATAAATATTGATGCTAATATGTTAATAAGATGTGTAGCAAGTTATTTTAATTTAGATAATTTTTACCCTGAATTAAAAGATTTAAAATTAGATAAGACATTATATGATTCATTAAGAAATGATTTAGGTATAAAAGAAAAATCAATTATATTTGAAGTTGGTTCATATGAATATAAGAATATAAGTCCTTGTTTAAACTTTGATATTTATGATATAAGTTATTATAAAAGAGTGTTAAATTTATTGAAGAAAATGTTAATAAATTTTGGTAAATAATGAAAGTCGTTAGAAAAATGTGCAACTTTTAGTCAAAAGTCGTTAGAAAAACGTGAAATATATTGATTTTAATCTTACAATTAGGTATATTTTAATTAAATAGGAGGAAAAGATGAAGCAATTATATAATAAATTAGTTAGAGATAAAATTCCAAACATAATTAAAAATAATGGTGGAGAGCCTTATACAAGGATTTTAAGTAATGATGAGTATATTGAAAATCTTAAAAAAAAGTTAATTGAGGAATGTAATGAAGTAGTATCTGCCAAAACAAAAGAGGATACTTTAGAGGAACTTGCAGATACTTTTGAGGTAGTAAGATCACTTGCAAAAGCATTAGGTTATTCTTATGAAAACTTAATTGATGCAGTGGAAAATAAAGCCACTAAAAGGGGTGGATTTAATAAAAAAATATTTCTAGAAAAAGTGATAGAAAAGGACTAAAAATTGTTGTAAAAAAACAAATAATAGTTTATAATAACTTTAGCGATGACGGGGTTGGAATCCTAGAGCTATAAATTATAAAAGTGATTCCTTTGGGAATAATTAGGGTGGAACCGCGGATTATATTCGTCCCTAAATTATTTTTTAAAGGAATTTTTTTGTTTAATGGAGGTATTATGGAAAATTTAACAATGGAAAAGCTTACTAATTATTGTAAGAATTATGGATTTATATTTCAAGGAAGTGAAATATATGGAGGTTTAGCAAATTCTTGGGATTTTGGTCCTCTTGGAGCTGAACTTAAAAGAAATATTAAAAATGCTTGGCTTAAAAAGTTTGTAACTGAGGATGAAAACAATGTTTCACTTGATAGTGGAATACTTATGAATCCTAAAGTTTGGGAAGCAAGTGGACATTTAAAAACTTTTGCAGATCCTTTAGTAGATTGCAAACATTGTAAAACAAGATATAGAGCAGATAAGTTAATTGAAGACTATACTCATGGAAAAGAAACTGGCGATGGATGGAGTAATGAAAAACTTGTTGATTTCATAAAGGAAAATAAGATTACTTGTCCAAAATGTGGTAAGAGTGATTTTACTGATATAAGACAATTTAATTTAATGTTTAAAACTTTTCAAGGTGTAACCGAGGAAGCAAAAAGTACAATTTATTTAAGACCTGAAACTGCTCAAGGTATATTTGTTAACTTTTTAAATGTTCAAAGAAGTATGCGTCTTAAAGTACCTTTTGGAATTGGTCAAGTAGGTAAGAGTTTTAGAAATGAAATAACTCCAGGAAACTTTATATTTAGGGTAAGAGAGTTTGAACAAATGGAACTTGAATTTTTCTGTAAACCAGGTACTGAACTTGAATGGTTTAAATTTTATAAAGAAAAATGTGTAAACTTCTTAAAAGAAATTGGTATAAAATCAGAAAATATTCGTTTAAGAGATCACTCTAAAGAAGAACTATGCTTTTATTCAAACGCTACAACAGATATTGAATATAACTTTCCTTTTGGTTTCGGTGAACTTTGGGGAATTGCCTCAAGGACTGATTATGATTTAAAACAACATGAAAAATTTTCTTGTGAAAATTTAAAATACTTAGATCCTGATACTAATGAAAAATATATTCCATATGTTATAGAACCATCACTTGGTGTTGAAAGATTATTTTTAACAGTACTTTGTGATGCTTATAATGAAGAAGTTTTAGAGGATGGTACAACTCGTGAAGTACTTAAACTTCATCCATATTTAGCTCCATATAAAGTAGCAGTACTTCCACTTGTAAAGAAATTTCATAGTGAAAAGGCTAGAGAAATATATAAAAAGTTAATTAAAGAATTTAATTGTAGTTTTGATGAAACAGGAAATATTGGTAAACGTTATAGAAGAGCTGATGCTATTGGAACACCTTTTGCAATAACAATTGATGATGAAACAATTAATAATGGAACAGTTACTTTAAGAAATCGTGATACAATGGAGCAAATTACTTTAAATGTTAATGAAGTTGCTTCATATATTAATGAAAAAATTAAATTTTAGAAAGGAAAATATTTATGAATAATAAAATGACAGAAAAAATTACACCAAGAGATGTAGATTATGCACAGTGGTATACTGATGTAGTAAAGGCTGCAAGATTATGTGATTATACTGATGTAAAAGGTTGTATGATTTATTTACCAAATGGTCAAGCTATTTGGGAAAATATTCAAAATAATATGGACAAAATGTTTAAAGAAACTGGCGTTCAAAATGTATATCTTCCAATGCTTATTCCTGAAAGTTTACTTCAAAAAGAAAAAGATCATATAGCGGGATTTGCTCCTGAAGTTGCTTGGGTAACTATGGGTGGAAATGAAGAACTTGAGGAAAGAATGTGTATAAGACCTACAAGTGAAACTCTTTTCTGTAATTATTGGCAAAAAGAAGTTAAATCATATAGAGACTTACCTAAAATTTATAATCAATGGTGTTCTGTACTTAGATGGGAAAAAACAACTAGACCATATCTTCGTAGTCGTGAATTTTTATGGCAAGAGGGTCATACTATTCACTCCACTAGTAAAGAAGCTATGGATAGAACTTTACAAATGCTTGATGTTTATACAACATTTTGTAAAGATTATCTAGCAATTCCAATGGTTACAGGACAAAAGACTCCATCAGAAAAATTTGCTGGTGCCGAAAATACTTATACAATGGAAGCAATGATGCACGATGGAAAAGCTTTACAATCTGGAACAACACATTATTTTGGACAAGGATTTGCCGAGGCTTTCAACATTAAATTTTTAAATAAAGAAAATAAACTTGAAACTGTTTATGAAACTTCTTGGGGAATATCTACTAGACTTATTGGAGCTTTAATTATGGTTCATGGAGATGATAATGGTTTAGTTCTTCCTCCAAAAATTGCTCCAGTTCAAGTTATTATAGTTCCTATTGCCTCTCATAAAGAAGGTGTTATGGAAATATCTAATGAAATTTATGAAGATTTAAAAGCAAAAGGAATTAGAGTAAAACTTGATGATAGTGATAAAACACCCGGATTTAAATTTAATGAAAGTGAAGTTCAAGGAATTCCACTTCGTATAGAAGTTGGACCAAGAGATTTAGAAAATGGTGAGGTTACTTTAGCGGTTAGATTTACTCACGAAAAAGAAATTGTAAAACTAGAAAATATATGTGATGAAGTAACATCTAAACTTGAAGTAATTCAAAAAGGAATGCTTGAAAAAGCAACACAGTTTGTAAATAGTCATATTTATGAAGCAAAAACAATGGATGAAATGATTGAAATTGCGAGCACTAAAGAAGGTTTTATAAAAGCTGATTGGTGTGGAGAAGAAGATTGTGAAGATAAAATAAAAGAACTTACAGGCGGTGCAGGAAGTAGATGTATTCCTTTTGAGGATAAACTTCTTACTGGAAAATGTATTTGCTGTGGTAAGGATGCTAAACATAATGTAATATGGGGTAAATCATATTAATATATTTTATAGGGAGTTTGAATGTTTAGAAAGAAAATTTACAATTATAAATTAAATACTTTAGGAATAGAATATTTTAAAAAAGTAACATTAAGAAGTGGTGAAACAGTATTTATAAAAACTACTATGGATAAACCTTTTGAAATGATACTTGATGATTTTAATGAATTTGGTAAGAAAACCAAAATATATAATGGGAACAAAAAATATTTTATGGATTGGGTAACTGGTAGAATTATTCCAGTTATGTATGAGGAAGATAAAGTTATATTAGGTCCAAGTATGGTAAGTATTCCTAAAGAAAATTTATCAGTTTGTAATGATGCTGTATCTAGTTCAATTAAAATTATTTCTTCTGAAGAAACCGCAAATCATTATGATGCTTTAACCGAAGATATTATTATTAACACATTTTTTTGTAAAAGAATATCAGAAAGGTTAAATATTGAAATTATTCCATCTCATCTTGTAGAAGAAGAAAGATATGTTTATGAAAATAAGATTGGAATGGAAAATAATACACAAATGGGTTTAAATTAATAAATCCTTTTTTTGTGCAAATAATTATAAAAAATTAATAAATAAAAAAAGTTAATTAAAACCTAACAATCCCAGTGTTTATATGGGATAGTCTTTCATAAAATATATACATTTACGAAAGCTTATCCTCGTATTTACGTTACTTTCATCCTAATTTTAGCATTTTTTTAATTGGATTTCTAGTCCTTTTCCCGAAAAATCAACTTACATTTTTCCGAAAAGTATATAATTTGCGAAAATAAACTATCGTATTTACCTAGGTTTGGAAGGTGTGAGAAGTTTGAAAAAATTAAAAATATTGGTGTTAGTATTACTAATTGGAACTATTACATTAAGCTTAATTTATAAAAATAAAAATGAAGTTACCAAAATTAAACGAAAAAAGCAGAGTAATTTAGCAATAATGATTAAAGAAGATGGTGCTGAAGATTATATTAAGTCAAGTTCTAAAGACATTCCAAAAGGTAATTATGTTTTAAATAGAGATAAAAGTTATTGTAAAAATAATGGTCTTATAGGATATTACGATAATACTTTAGGTAAGGTAAGTTTTTCATTTATTGGAACTGATAGTTGCTATTTGTATTTTGATTATGAATCAGGTAAATCTTTTGAAACTGTTTTTGTGGCAAATAATAATGATATCTTTGATGAAAATGGATTAAGGTATGAAGGAGCAGATCCAAATAATTATATATGTTTAGATAATAAAACAAGTGGCACTTGTTCAGATAGTTCATTATTATTTAGAATAATAGGATTATTTGATGAAGATACATCAACTGATGGAACAAATAGTAGTGGTTCTAAAAAATTATTAAAAGTAATTGATACGAATAACTATGGTGGTACAAGCGGTAAGTATTGGAATTCAGCAGGAACAAATAATTGGAGTACAGCATCACTAAAAACAGAAATAAATGGAACATATTTAACTACTTTATTAGGCACTTCAAATGTAAATAGTAAATTATCAAGTGTAATAGTAAATGCAAAATGGCATTTAGGGGGAGGAAATGATACTTCATCAAGTAATTATTATTATCAAAAAATAACAACAGAAAATTTGCATAAAGCGGAAAGAAGCCCGTATGCTACAAGTGGGACACTTCAAAATTTATATAGTGGCAATCCAAGCAGTGTATATGCAAAAGTTGGATTAATGTACCCAAGTGATTATGGATATGCAACAGTGGGAGGAACAATAACAAATAAGTCAAGTTGTAGATCGCAGGCATTAATGAATTGGGACGATTCATCATTTAGTGATTGTAAAAATAATGATTGGTTATTTACATCACAAGCAACAATTTGGGGATCAAATAAAAGTGAGTGGTTACTTTCCCCTTATTCTTCGAGTTCGATTCGTGCTGTGGCTTTGTACTCGTCTGGGTATGTGGGCCTCAGCAGCAACGGCGTTGGCCACGCTCTGTTTGCGGTTCGCCCTACATTTTATTTAGTTTCTAGTGTTCTAAAAATAGTTGGAGGAACAGGTACTTCAACAGATCCATATCATATTGGATAAAAAATACCAGATAAACATCTTGCATAAATATATAAATAAGTGTTATATTATAAATAGGTGAACGTGAAGGAAGTTTGCGTTACCAATTTATTGCTAAAGTGGAAACGCTATTCAGGTAAGCAAAGCTATAATAAACTCTTTTAGGAGCCTATATAGTTTTACTAAATCTTGAACGGCGTTTTCTATTTTATCTAAGTTGTAAAAACAAATCAGAAATAGTATGAATAAAAACTCGATTTTAATTATCTTATCTTTAGACATAAGCATCATCCTCCTCTCAGAATTTTTGATTTATTTCAAACCCCCTGAAAATTGGTGGCAACGCCAGTTCCTGCACGTTCGAGTAGTTATTATACATATATATTTTAGCATTGCAAGCACTTCGACAAAATAAGACAAAATAAGACATAAGAAAAGTTAAATTAGAGAAAAAAACTCTAGTTTTTTTTGATTTTAAAAAGTATTTAAAAACTTCACAAACCCAGTGTTTATAAGGGATAGTCTTTCATAAATTATAAACATTTAGGAAAATTTATCCTAGTATTTACGCTATTTCTATTCTAATTCTAGCATTTTTTTTAGTGGATTTCTAGCCCTTTTCCCATAAAATCGATATGTGTTTTTCCTAAATGTTTATAATTTGCGAAAATAGATGCTAGTATTTACCTAGGTTTGGAAGGTGTGAAAGGTTTGAAAAAATTAATAAATAATTTTAAGGAGTATTATAGTAATAATAAAGAAAGATGCTTAACAATATTAATGATAATTATCTTATCAATTTTATCTAGTATAGTTTTAATATCATATTCATTTTATCAAAATAAAAGTTCAAAATTAATTATTTCTGGAGTAGCTTTAATAGATTCATCAGATGTATCAATAAAAGTATATAGAGAAAACAAAAATGATAATGGTGTAGGAATAGGTACTTATTCATTATCTTATTATGTACCAAGTGCATCCTCATACAGTTATGTAGAAAGTAAATCAGTATGTGATACCGGAATAGCAATAGAAAAGTATGAGAATCAAAAGTTTTATGTAGATGCAACAAAGAAAGGAAAATGCAAAGTATATTTTGATGCAATAGATGGATATAGTGATGATTATGAAGTTAATCTTTTCGTTCAGCAAGAAGTTGGTAATACTGATGATAAAAATTATAATCAAATGGGACAATTACCATTATATGAAACAGGATATTACTACACTATAAATGAAAGGAAAACAAGTTGTACTAATGGAGCAACAGTAAGTATCGTAGGAAGAAATATTGTAGTATTAACACCACAAAAAGCAGTATGTAATGTATATGCAGATAAAAATAGTGATAGCGATGCACCCGTTATTTCTTCGTTAAGTATTAATGATACAACTGTTACATTTACCGCTACAGATAATATATCGCTTGCATTTTATGGAGTAAGTGATAGTAACACTATAGAACCTGAAGAATATAACAGTTTTTCAGGAACAAGTCAAACAATTTCTTTTACACAAAATGCTGAAGGAACATATTATTTATGGGTAAAAGATAGTGCTGGAAATATTTCTACAAAAGAGTTTACGATATCACTCGGTACTTCGTTTGAAACATTGATGGTAGCAAATAACAGTGATATTTTTAATGAAAATGGTATAAGATATGAAGGAGCAGACCCAAATAATTATATATGTTTAGATAATAAAACAGAAGGTACTTGTTCAGATAGTTCATTACTATTTAGAATAATAGGTTTATTTGATGAAGATACCTCATTAGATGGAACAAACAGTAGTGGTACAAAAAAATTACTTAAAATAATAGATACAAATAATTATGGAGGAACAAGTGGAAAAGATTGGAATTCAACAGGAAAAAATAATTGGAGTAGTGCATCATTGAAAACAGAATTAAATGAAACATATTTAACTACTTTATTAGGTACTTCAAATGTAAATAGTAAATTATCTAGTGGAGTAGCAAATGCAAAATGGCATTTAGGAGGTGCTAGTAAATCAAATTACAAAACATTAACTGCTGAAGGCATTTATATAGAGGAAAGAAATACAAGTGCGATATATAGTGGTAATCCAAGTAGTATATATGCACAAGTAGGGTTAATGTATCCAAGTGATTATAGCTATGCAACAGTAGGAGGTACAACAACAAATAAATCAAGTTGTAGAGAAAAAGAATTACATAATTGGAATAGTTCAACACATAGTGATTGTAAAAATAATGATTGGCTCTTTACATCACAAAGCAGTTTTGTAAATAGCTACGAATGGTTACTTTCCCCTTTTTCTTTGAATTCGTCTTATGCTGCGGCTTTGAACTTGTCAGGGTTTGTGTCCCTGGTTGGTAACGGCGCCAACTACACCCGGTTTGCGGTGCGTCCAACATTTTATCTAGATTCTAGTCTCTTAAAAATTGTAGGTGAAGGAGATGGAACTAAGGATAACGCATATCGCGTTGGTTAAGGGAAGAAAAATAGAATAGGCTAAAAATTGGGAGAAAAAGCAATATTTGCTTTTTTTTTTTGACTTTACGTAGTATAATTTATTTAAGGAGGTAGAATATGGGAATAATAATCGGCATTGTTTTAATACTTGCTGTTGCAGCATTCTTTGCAGTAATGACTTGTAAAAGTAAACATAGTGATTTATTTAGATGGCTTTTAATTGCTATTTTTGTAGCAATATGCATTACTTGGGTAGTTCCTTATGGATATTTTAATGGTTCTACTTATGGTGAAGTAGCAATGAAAAGAATTGGTCTTTCAGATCTTCCATCACTTTTATATTACGCTGCTTATTTTGGACTTACAACTATAATTTACTTATTTATTCTTGGCGGTTTCTATGGAATTTTATCTAAAACTAAATCATATAGTGCTTTAGTTAGTAAAATTGCTAAAAAACTAAAAGGAAAAGAAACTATTTTTATGGTTGTTACTTCAAGCGTGATAATTATTTTATCATCACTACTTAAAAGTACTTTTGCACTTTTAGTATTTGTTCCATTTATAGTATCAATTTTACTTAGTATGGGACAAAGCAAACTTACTACATTTGCTGTAACATTTGGTTCAATTTTAGCTGGACTTTGCGGTGCAACATACGGAAGTGATGGACTATATTTCTTAAATTACTATATGTCTACAGAAGTAACTAGTGGTTTAGGTTATCGTGCTATTATTGCTGCTTGTGCACTTGTAGCTTATGAAGGTTTATTAATCTTTAAACTTACAAGAAAGTCAAATAAAAAGGCTAAAGAAGAAAATTCTTCAGAAGTTGATCCATATAGTGCTGTTGAGGTTAAAGGAAAAGTTAGTACTTGGCCAATTATCGTAGTATTTAGTATCTTATTTGTATACTTAGTTCTAGGATATACTGCTTGGACAACTAACTGGAACATTGAAGTATTTGCAAATTTCCACAAATGGTTAACAGAACTTAAAATTGGTAAAGAATTTACATTATTTAGTTACATTTTAGGTTCAGGTGCTGTAGAATTCGGTACATTTGAAATTACTGCTATAATTGCTATGTTAATGGTTTTATCTGCAGTAGTGGCATTTATGTCAAAATTCAAATTCCAAGAATTTTTAACATCATTTGGTGAAGGTGCAAAGAAAATGCTTAAACCTGTATGCTTATTTGTTTTAGTATATGTTGTATTTATTGTAGCGTATACATCTCCATTTATTCCAGCACTTTCTAACTGGGCATTTGGACTTACAAAAACATTTAATCCATACATTACTTCAGTACTCGCATTTATTACATCTATTTTCCACGCTGATTTAGGATATACTGGCTATGCTGTTGGTGGCTTTATAAATGCAAGTTATGCAAGTGACGTTACACTTGTTCAAACTATTTATGTTGTTACTTATGGTCTTGCACAAATCCTTATGCCAGTAAGTGGAATGCTTATGGTTGGTCTATCATATTTAAAGATAGATTATAAACAATGGTTCAAATATATTTGGATGTTTGCGGCTGTAATGTTTGCTGTTTTATTAATACTTGCAACTATTGTATACTATTAATAAAAACTAAAAAAAGAATATTTTTTTACATTTATTCTTTTTTTTATTGCAAAAATATAGTAAAATGTTTTTATAAGGATATGATGAATATGGAAAATAAAAATAAATTAACTGTTTCAAGTTTGATAGCAATTTTATTACTTCTTATTATGGTGACGGGAGCTTCTTTTGCATACTTTGGTTCTTTTAAGCAAGAAGTAAATAGTACTGCAAATATTAATGTAACTACTCAAAAAGGATTTAATACAACATTTACCTCAACATCTGCACCTTTAGAACTTCATGCTACACTTGCAAATATGATTGCCTCTTCTCCAGGTTCAGTAGTCGCTGAGAGTAATGTTAATTTAAATATTTCTCTTGCACTTGGTGGAACTGGAACAACTTATAAATGCCTATATGATATAGTTTTTGAATATGATGCAGGAAGTGATGTTTACGGTAGTGATGATATTCCTGTAACAAACGTATCAGAAAAAGAATTAACTTTAACTGTTTTATCACAAACTGCAAGTGGTACAAATAATTTTAGTGATGAGAAAAATTTTGCTTATGATAGTTCTTGGGAAAGTGTAAATAATACTTTTAGAAAAACAATAGTTAAAGATGCATCAATAACAGATAGTTCAGTAACTGGAACAACAAATACTTGGAATTTAAATTTAAAATTTTATTTACTTTCTGAGTCTCAAGCAAAAGTACAAGGAAAGACATTTACAGGTTCATTTTTTGTAGATAATATAAGGTGTGGTGTTAAATGAAAATAAACAATTATTATGATAGTTTCAATTACATTTTTTTTGGAATATATTTTGTAATATGTCTTGCACTTATTGCTATAACACTTTTTCTAAAAGTAAGTACAACTTACGTAATCATCGGTATTATAGAATTAGTAATAATATTTATAATGATGGTGTTCTTTTATGTTAAAGCTTACTTTTTACAAAAAGATAAGATTGTTATAAGGTCAGGTTTTGTTAGAAAAGAAATTCCTTACAAAAGTATAAAAAAATGTTATGTAGTAAAAAATATTAATCCATTTTATTCAACTTCAATAAAAAGACTTGCTATTAAATTAAAAAATGGAAAAGAAATTTATATTAGTCCAGTTAAAATGGACAATGTTTTAATGAAAATAATAAGAAAGGTAGAATTATGACAGATTATATAATAATAGGACTTCTTGTAGTTAATTTGATTTGCTTATTAATTTTTTTATCTAAGAATAATAATAAAAATAATAATGAAATGATTGAAAAACTAGGTAAGTTTGAAACTGATATTACTAAGTCAATTGGAGATTTTAAATTTGATTTTTCAAAAGTACTTACAAATGATTTTGAAGTATTGAATGAAAGAATTGAAAGAAAACTTACATTAATAAATGATATGGTTAATGAAAGGCTTGATAAGAATTTTGAAAAGAGTAATAAAACATTTAATAATGTACTTGAAAGACTTTCCAAAATTGATGAAGCACAAAGAAAAATTGATGATTTAGGAGCAGATATTATTTCACTTCAGGGAGTGCTTACAGATAAGAAAACAAGAGGAACTTTTGGTGAAGTAAATCTTGAATATATTTTAAATAATGCTTTTGGACCTGCAAGTGGGGGAATATATAATACGCAAGTTAAATTTGATAATGGATATATTGTTGATGCGCTTTTATATGCACCATCTCCACTTGGTACAATATCAATTGATAGTAAATTTCCTTTAGAAAATTATCAAAAGATGGTTAATAGATCATTTACAAAAGAACAAAGGCTTGCCTATGAAAAATTATTTGTTCAAGATGTAAAAAAACATATTAATGATATTAAAAATAAATATATTGTTCCTGGAGTAACAACAGATGAAGCAATTATGTTTTTACCAGCTGAGGCTATTTTTGCTGAAATAAATGCATATCATCCAGAACTTATTACTTATGCATATAATAATAAAGTATGGATTACTGGTCCAACAACTTTAATATCTACACTTTCAACAATATCAATGATTATAAAAAATATAGAAAGAGATAAGTATGCAAAAGTTATTCACGAAGAATTAAATAAACTTTCTGTAGAATTTTCTAGATACAAAGATAGATGGGAAAAATTATCTAAAAATATTAAGGCGGTTAATAATAGTGTTGATGAACTTACAACAACGACTGATAAAATAACTAAAAAGTTTGATGCAATCAATAAAGTAGAAATAAAAGAAATCGAGGTTAAAAATGACAAAAACTAAAAAAGATAATTTATTTATTACATTTTTGCAAGGATTTGTAATTGGTTTTGGAATTATTTTTCCAATAAGTTCTTCGGTTCTTGCAATGACAATGGGTATTTATGAAAGGCTTTTAAAGGTTATTAATAATTTATTTACTTCATTTAAGGAGGAAAAAGGCTTTTTAATAAGTTTTGTTTTAGGAGTTGTTGCTTCAGCAATAGTATGTTGTCTTATTTTAAATATTACTTTGAATAAATTCCCGGTTGCAACATTATTATTCTTTGTAGGTCTAATCGTTGGAGGAATCCAAATGATTGTTAAAAAGACTGAAAAGAAAATAGCAATTCCAAATATAATATGCTCCGTAGTTGGAGCAGCAATACTTTTATCATTATCATTTTTAGGAAGTGGAAAAGATGCTGTTATTACTACAAATTTAATGGGGTATTTAAAACTTTTTGGAGTAGGTATTGTAGCTGCAGGTTCAATGATTATTCCAGGAGTTTCAGGAAGTGCCATTCTTATTATACTTGGTTATTATGCACCACTTCTTGCCATTATTTCTGATACTATGCATTTTAATAATTTAGGAACAAATATTTTAATTATATTAGTATTTGGTATAGGAATGTTAATTGGAATATTCGGTATGAGTAAACTTATGGAATATCTTTTAGATAAACATAAGATAAAAACTTATTTTGCAATTGTAGGCTTTGTATTTGCCTCAATAGTTAATATTATTATTCTAATATTTGGTTATAAATTTAATTTAATAGAGTTTATAATAGGTATGATTTTATTTGCTGGTGGTTATATACTAAGTGCTAAGTATTTAAAGGGTGAGTAATGGAAATTATTGTTATATGCAATAATATAATTGAAAACAATTTAATCTATAATGATTTAGATTTACCAGAAAATAAAATAAGATTACCGATTATAAATAAACTTAAAGATAAAGCTAAAAGTGTTTCATTATTGTCTTTGTTATCTGATGCTAATGCAATATATTCCTCACCTAATGCAAGTAATATGTTATTTGCTAAAACACTTGCCAAAAGGATTAATAAAGATGTTTATTCATCAGATAAGTTTGCTGATGAAAAGATAGGTAATTTAAAAAAACAAAGTATTAAAGAAGTTTATTTTATGCAGGAACACGATTTTAATATTAAACTTACGGATGGTGAAAGTTTAAATGAAGTCGGAAAAAGGGTAAAGGGAGAAATTGAACATATTACTAATTTAAATAATCTTCGTAAAGTAGTTATTTTTACTCATAAAAGGGCATTATTAGGGTATTTAATTAATGTTTTAGAGCCCTCATATACCCTTGAGGATAATTTAGTAATAGAGTATGATGATAATGTTATTTATGATAATAGTAAAAATGATATAGATATTTATAGGTTAACATTTAATCACAGTGATTTAGCAAATATAGAAAAAATTATTTATTAAAGAAAGGAATATATTATGAAAAAAAATATTATATTAAGCATTGTTTTTTCATTTTCAATTATAGCAATAGGTATTGCTATTGCGAAAGTTATTACGTATATGATAGGTTAGGTTATGAAAAAAAATAAGAATTACACACTATATTTAATCGCTATTATTTTATTTATATTAAAATTTATAAGTAATTATTTTCTAGGTTCATTTACACAAATAAAATCATTTTATATGTTTTCTATTTTTTGCGTTGCTTTAGGAAGTATTAGCGACATAATTATTATAATGCTATTTGGAAATTATTTTTTAAATAAAAAATATAACAAATATGAATATATAACGAACATTTTAAAGTTTGGCTTATCTATAATGATTTTTACAATTATTAATATTTTAATAGATAAACTGCCTATCAAAGATACTTTTTATTATTTGTTTAATCCAATAAGTAGTACAATAAAATTTTTAGATATATTATTTATACTATATTTAATTAGTCCTTTACTTACGGATTTTGTAAAAAATATAAATATTGAGAAAACAAAAATTATGATTTGTATTACATTATTATTTGGCTTAATTAATTTAATTAGTAATTTTATAAACATTAATATGATTTTTGATATAAATTGTTTAATATACATTGGATATTTTTTATTAGGTTATTTATTTAATAAGTACAGTGAGAATTTTAAAATGATAAAATTATATATTATAATATTTGCTATTTTATATATTTACTCTAGTATAATTACATTCTTTTTATCTAATCATTCACTTAATTTTACTGGTTATTTATTAAATAGCTTAAGTATTATACCTATGATTATGGCATTTTGTATTTATGTTTTATTTACAAAGAAGGTTAATAGTGAAAAGTTAAAGTTTACTAAAAAGTATTTACTATATACTTTATTAATAAGTCAAATTTTATTTAAAATTTTACTAAAAAATTATAATTTTAGAAATAATAATTATATTATATATACTTTGTTATTACTTATAGGATTAGTTTTAGTTTCATTTATTATTAGTTTTATATTTATAAAAATAAGTGATTTTGTAATTGGAGGAAATAGTGAAGATTAAAATAGGGATTAGTAATAGACATGTTCATTTAACTAAAGCGGACTATGATATTTTATTTGATGAGGATTATACGAAATTAAAGAATCTATCACAACCTAGTGATTTTGTTACTGATAAAGTCGTTACTTTAAAAACTGATAAATATGAAATAAAAAATGTTAAAGTTTTAGGTCCATTTAGAGATTATACTCAAGTTGAAATATCAAGAAGCGATGCGATAAAATTTGGGATTAATCCACCGGTTAGAGAAAGTGGAGATTTAAAGGATGCAGAAACGATTACTATTATTTCGAAGAAAGGTGAAATAACTAAAAAATGTGCCATAATTTCACAAAGGCATATTCATATTTCTCAAGAAGAAGCAGATAAATTAAATATAAAAAATAAACAAATTGTTAATGTTAAACTTGGTAAAGAAAAGCAAGGTGTAATAGAGTGCTTTGTTAAAATAAAAGATAATGCTATTTTAGAACTTCATATTGATACAGACGATGCAGCAGCATTTATTATAAGCCAAGGCGATGAAGGAGAATTATTAATTTAATTCTTTTTATTTGCATTAAATTATAAAAATTAACAAATTTAAAAAGTATTTAAAAACCTCACAAATCCAGTGTTTATAAGGGATAGTCTTTCATAAAGTATAAACATTTAGGAAAACTTATCCTAGTATTTATGCTATTTCTATCCTAATTCTAGCATTTTTTTTAGTGAATTTCTAGCCCTTTTCCCATAAAATCGATATGCTATTTTCCTAAATGTTTATAATCTAGGAAAATTTACTCCAGCATTTAAGCAGAATTGGAGTAGATTATGAAAAATAAAAAAGTAATTATAATTTTAACATCAATGATAGTATTAATCGGAGGTATTTTATTTGTAAATCAAATATATAATAAATTTAAAAATAAACACATACCTAAAAAGAATAATTTAGCAATTATGGTAAAGGGTGAATCTGGAGAATATATAAGTTCAGATGCAATCCCCAAAGGTAATTATGTTTTAAATGAAGATAAAACAGTTTGTGAAAATGGTGGAAAAGTAGTAAGTTATAATAACTCAACAGGACAAATAGGTTTTTCATTTTTAGGTTCAGATAGATGTTCATTATATTTTGATAAAATAATAGATACACAAAATCCAATTATATCTGACTTAAATGTTGATGATACAACAGTTACTGCAGTACTTACAGACGATAAAGGATTATCTGGTTATGGAATAAGTTCGAGTAATACAGTAGAACCAACAAATTGGACATCGATAAATGGAACATCATATAACTTTAGTACCACAATAAGTACTGAAGGAACTTATTATCTATGGGTAAAAGATACCACTGGAAATGTTGCTACAAAAGAGTTTATGGTATCATTAGGAACACCAATAACCACATTAATTTCTACTTCTACACTAGATGTTTATAATGAAAATGGTTTAAGATATGAAGGAGCAAATCCAAATAATTATATATGTTTAGATAGTAATAAAGAAGGTGCTTGTTCTTCATCTTCATTATTATTTAGGATAATAGGATTATTTGATGAAGATACATCAAGTGATGGAACCTCAAGTAGTGGTACTAAAAAACTATTAAAAGTAATAGATACAAATAACTATGGTGGAACAGATGGGAAGTATTGGAGTGGTTCATCCTCAAATCAATCTAATAATTGGAGTAAATCAACATTGAAAACTGAACTTAATGGAACATACTTAAGTACTTTACTTGCCACAAGTGGAGTAAATAGTAAGTTAAGTAGTGCAATAGTAATATCAAAATGGCATTTAGGAGGTGTAAATGAAACTTCATCAAGTATTTATTATTATCAAAAAATAACAACAGAAAACTATTATAAAGCAGAAAGAAGTCCGTATGCTACAAGTGGGACACTTCAAAATTTATATAGTGGTAATCCGGAATATGTATTTGCTAAAGTAGGACTAATGTATCCAAGTGATTATGGATATGCAACAGTTGGCGGTAGTACAACCAGTAAGGCAAATTGTAGAGCACAAGCATTATATAATTGGAACAGTTCATCATATAGCGATTGTAAAAATAATAATTGGGTATTTAAAACAGCAACATTTATTGGCGGCTGTGAATGGTTTATTTCCCCGAGTGCCTCGGATTCGTTTTTTGCGTCTACTTTTTATTCGTCCGGTTTTGTTAACGCTTTTTACGCCAACTCTTATCAGTTTGCGGTCCGACCGACATTTTATCTAGATTCTAATATATTAAAAATTGTGGGAGGAACTGGTACCTCAACAGATCCATACCATATTGGATAAAAAATGTAAGAAAAGTCCTTGCATAAATATATAAGTAAATGATATATTATAAATAAGGAACGTGAAAGAAGTTCGCGTTACCTGAGTATTCAAATAGCGCTATCCGGCTATAATAGATTTCAAAATATGGAATAACCACATAATGATTTCTATCATAATCTGGACGGCGCGTTTTATATATTCTGAGTAGCTATTCCAGAATAATAAAACGATAATCAAAATTACTACTCTTACGAGGTTCCTTTTTCTCATTTACATTCCTCCTTTCGTCTAGTGTAAATCTTGGTGCACCAAAACCCCTAGAAAAAATTAAGAAGGTAACGCCATTTCCAGCACGTTCGAGTAGTTATTATACATATTAAAAATATAATTGCAAGCACTTCGACAAAACAAGACAAAATAAGACATAAAAAAGTTAAATTAGAGACAAAAAACTCTAATTTTTTTGATATTAAAAAATTATACAAAAACCTCACAATCCTGGTACTTATAAGGGATAGTCTTTCATAAAATATAAACATTTAGGAAAATACATCCTAGTATTTATGCTATTTCTAATCTAATTCTAGCATTTTTTTAAGTGGATTTCTAGTCCTTTTCCCTAAAAATCGGTATGCAATTTTCCTAAATGTTTATAATCTAGGAAAATGTACTTCAGTATTTAAGCGGAATTGGAGTAGATTATGAAAAATAAAAAGGTAGTTATAATTTTATTATCATTGATAATATTAATCGGAGGTATTTTATTTGAAAATCAAATATATAATAAGCCTAAAAATAAACATATACCGAAGAAAAATAATTTAGCAATAATGGTAAAAAGTGAGTCAGGAGATTATGTAAGCACAGATGCAATACCCAAAGGCAATTATATTTTAAATGAAGAAAAAACAATTTGTGAAAATAATGGAAAAGTATTAAATTATGATAGTACAACTGGAAAAGTAAGTTTTTCATTTCTAGGTAGTGACAGATGTTCATTATATTTTGATAAAATAATAGATACAGAAAAGCCAGTTATAAATAATTTAACAGTTAATGATACCACCATAATTGCAACACTTACAGATAACATAGAATTATCTGGTTATGGAATAAGTACGAGTAATAGTGTTGAACCAAGCAGTTGGACATCAATAAGTGGAACATCTTACAACTTAAGCACTACAATAACAACTGAAGGAACATATTATTTATGGGTAAAAGATAGTAGTGGTAATAAAACAATATCAGATGTAATTGATTTAGAAAAGAAAGGCTATCAAACAATCCTTATTAATAATGGCGGTGGAGCAACAACTGTGGATGCTGCAAAAAGTTATATTTCTAGTAAAGGCACTCCAACTTTTTCAAATGCTTCTACCACAAATGAGGGGATGTATGCAGCTGAGGATGACTTAGGTACAAGTTATTATTTTAGAGGTGCGGTTAATAATAACTGGGTAAAATTTGGTAAAGACAGTAGTGGAAATTATATGTACTGGCGAATAATTAGAATAAATGGTGATGGTAGTATAAGAATGATATACAGTGGAACAACAACACCAACAAGTAGTACAGCAACAGTAATGTCTGGAACAGGTACTCAAATAGGAACCAGTGCCTTTAATAGTAGTTATAATAATCCAGCATATGTTGGGTATATGTACACTGCCAGTATGCAACACGGTAATAGTACAGCAAGTACAATAAAGACATATTTAGACAATTGGTATAAAAAAACAACATTAGAAACTGATACTTCTACAAAAAAATTAGTAGCAGACCAAATATTTTGTAATGATAGAAGTGCATCAACTAGCAGTAGTGGTAATTATGGCGAAATAAGTGGAAATTTAAATTCAAGTTCTAGATATTATTATGGCTCATATGGTCGCATATATGGTAACAAGGAAAATCCTACTTTAATTTGTCCAACAAAAAGTGATATTTTTTCAGTAAAAACTAGTACTACAGGAAATAAAAAATTAGATTACCCAGTGGGATTAATAACTACTGATGAATTAATATTTGCTGGAGGCATATATGGAAAGCAAATTCAGACATATTATCTATATGTTGGACTTTCTTATTGGACTGTGTCGCCAGCATACTTTGCATCAGGTAGTAGTATGCATATAGCATATTATGATGGTGATATTGATACAAATACATTACAAAATGCACAGAGTGTAAGACCAGTTATAAGTTTATCATCAAAAGCCAAATTAACTGGAAATGGAACATATAATAATGTTTATGAAGTTATTTCATAAAGTATAATGGATAAAAACATTATGCTTTTTTTATAGCTAGTGAACATCTAAAACTTAATAATTACTTTACATTTTATAATATGTAAATATATGTAAAACAATATCTAAAAATATGTAAATAAAATGTAAAATTTTAATTTTTTTAAAGAAATTTAACAAAAAAGGAGGAAATCAGAAATTTTTCGGTAATAAATATATATGAAAGGAGAAAATTAAAATGACATAAAAAATGTGAAAATTGTAAAGTGAAAATAAAAAATGAAAGGAGGTATAATTATGTCAAAAACTATGT
>CAKOIF010000020.1 GCA_934086485.1 uncultured Bacilli bacterium
TAGAAAAATGCAATAGTTGATTAACAATAACTACTTTTCTTTTTTATGCTATTATTGTAAAAGACAAATTACAATTTTTTGTTAAATAAATATAAATTTGTTATAGAAGGAGGAAACAAATGAAAAATGAATTGATAATTAAAAAATGTTTAAAGTGTGGAGCATTAGTTGAGGTAATTAATGACTGTAACTGTAATGAGTGTGGAATAACTTGTTGTGGTGAACCTATGGTAAAGTTAATTTCAAATAGTGTTGATGCATCGTTTGAAAAACACATTCCAACTTTTGAACATAGAGGAAATGAAATACTTGTAAAAGTAAATCATGTTATGGAAAAAGAACATTTTATTGAATGGATTGCACTGGTTAATTACAAAGATATTTGCAAAGTTAAATTATCACCAGAACAAAGTGCAGAATGTAAATTCAAATATATAAAAGGATCAAAATTATATGCATATTGTAATAAGCACGGACTTTGGTCTTGTGATGTAGAATAATAGTTATTTGTATTATAATTGTTAAAAGTCTTTGACAAAGTTCCAAAGACATTTGGTAGAATGCAAATATCAACTCATATATAATTGTAAGTGAAAGGAGAGATAGAATGAAATTGGGAGATAACATTTTAAAATTAAGAAAAGATTGTAAACTTTCACAAGAACAATTAGCAGAAAAAGTTGATGTTACTAGACAAACAATATCAAATTGGGAGCTTGGTGAAACTTCTCCAAATCCTGAACAGTTAAAATTATTATCTAAAGCACTTAATGTTAGTATTGATGAATTATTAAATAATGACATTAAACAAGTATTAGTAGAAAAAGTAAATAATACTGAAAAACTTGCCGAGATAATAATTAAGATACTAAAAGTCTTGGGAATAATTTTTATTGTTGGCTTTGCTATTACTATTTTCATAAATATTATGTTTGGTGCAAAAAAAGACTCTATGACTATAAAAGAAAATCAAACTGTTCTTCTTAATTGTCAACTAAATAGTGAAAAGTACACTTATCTAATAGAATATGATAAAGATGATAATATTGTTGATGCAAGTGGTAGTGATTATATTATAAATGTTGTTAAAGATAAACAGTTTAATAAAGCTAAAATATTAGTGAAATATATTGAATCATATTTTGAAGATAACGGTGGGAAATGTTAATTTAATAATATGTTTTATAGATAAGATCAATTTATATTGGTCTTTTTATTTTGAAGAAAGCGAGGGAAAAATGAGAAAAAGAACACATAAAAAGAATTTTTGGTTCAATGATGAAGAAGAAAATAGAATAAAAGAATTATGTAATAAAAGTGGAATGAACGAAAGTGATATAGTTAGAAATCTTATAATGGGTAATGATATAAAAGAAGCTCCAAGTAATAAGTTTTACGAAGTTGTTAGAGATTTAAGGTCAATATCTAATAATATAAATCAACTTACAAGAAAAGCACATTCACTTGGCTTTATAGATGAAAGAGAATATAGAGAAGAAGTAATTAGACTTGATATTCTAATTGATGACTTAAAATTACAATTTCTAAATAAGAATATAGCAGGTAATAAATGATATTACTTTTTTTATATGCTTGTTTAAGAGTGTCTAGTGAATGTTCTAGGATAGAGGAAGAATGGCAACGACAGGAATATGGAAAGTTGAAAAAAGATTAGACCATGTTATTGACTATGTTATAAATCCAGAAAAAACAACAAGAGATGGAGATTATCAAGAATTACATAAACTAGATGGTTATGAGAAATTAAATTATGAAACTGAAGAAGAATGTTTTGTATCTGCTTTAAATTGTTCTACGCACAGACCATATAAAGATATGATGCTTACTAAAGAGCTATATGGAAAGAAAAATGGCATACTTGGTTATCATGCTTTTCAATCATTTAAAGAGGGAGAAATTACTCCAACACAAGCACATTTAATAGGAGTGAAATTAGCTGAGGAAATATGGGGAGATAGATTTGAAGTAATAGTAAGTACACATACAAATTGTAAGCATATTCATAATCATTTTGTTATTAATTCGGTATCATTTAAAGATGGAAAAAAATATCATGATAGTAGAGAAACTTATGCACTTATAAGACAAGTATCTGATTCATTATGTGAGGAATATGGATTAAGTGTAGTTAAAGATAAAAAAGTTAAGAAAGTTAATTATGATAACTATTATCAAAGTTATGTTAAAAAGACAAATTATCATACTTTTGCTAAACAAGATTTAGATAGAGCAATAGGTATGGCAGTATCTTATAAAGATTTTATTAATATTATAGAGAAGATGGGATATGAAGTAAAAGAAAGATATGGAAAGTTAAGTATAAGAAGAAGTCCATATAAAAGAAATATTAGAATTGAAAGAGCATTTGGTAGTGATTATTCTATAGATAGTATTTATACTAGAATTGAAAATACACACTTACCCAGAATACCTTTTATTGAATCATATAATAATGACTACAATTATAAAAAGGAATATAAAAAGAATAAAGCACACGGATTATATGGATTATTTAAACATTATTGTTATATTTTAAAAGTTTATCCAACTAAATATCCAAGAAAAGTTCTTCCAGTAAATATTAGATTAGATTTGAATAAAATGGAAGAAATATCAAATCAAACAAGACTGCTTGTAAGGGAAAAGATAGAAACCCATGAGCAGTTTTTATTTTATAAAGAACAGATAAATAGAGAAGTTCAAGAATTAGTTGGAAAAAAACATAACCTTTGGGTAAAGCATAAAAGAGTTAAAACAGAAGAAGAAAAGATATTAATTCGTAGTCAAATAAATGAAATTACAAAAGAGTTAAAGCAAAAACGAAAGGAGGTGATTTTATGTGATGGAATAGAAAAAAGAAGTAAAGATATAGAAGAAAGTATCAAAGAACTTGATGAAAAAGGAAAGGAGAGAGATAAATGAATTCAAGTGAAGCTGCAGAGCAAATGGTCAAGTTTTCTATTGAGGGAATTGAAATGTTATTAAGAGTAAGTGGAACTGGTGCAGAAAGAATAGCAGTTATGCTTTATACTATGGCGAAAGATAAACAAATGACAAAAGGTAAAACATCACTTAATAAGATGTTAAAATCTGGTAGTCCACTTCAAATATTTTCAGTTAAAACAAGTGAACTTAAAAAGTTTGAAAAAGAAGCAAAAAAATACGGCATACTTTATACTGCTTTAATTGATAAAAATCTTCCTGATAATGATGGGATAGTAGATATTATGGTTAGAAGTGAAGATGCATCAAAAGTAAATCGTGTTGTTGAAAGATTTAAACTTGCTCAAACTGATAACATTACAATTAGAAATGAAATAGAAAAAGACAGGATGGAAGAAATGATGAAAGAAGCCAAAGAGAAAGGCATTCCAGTTATTTCTGATGAAGAAAAACTTGCTAATGATATATTAGCAAAACCAATTCAAAAGGAGAAAAACGAAATATCAAACCCCGATGTGGCAAAGACACAAAAACCTCTGTCAGAGCCCAACTTAGAGAATTTAAAGGTACAGGAAGGTGTTATTAAAGAAAATAAACCATCTGTTCGTAAATTACTTCAAAGATTAAAAGATGAAGTAAAGTATAGAAATGTTCCAAAAGATTATAGGGAAACTATAAAAAAAGGTCAGGAGGCAATAGAAATAGATGTTAATAAAAAAACTAAAACAACATATTCTCCTGATGGTAAAGTAAAAAAACAAAAGTTTAAAAATGGAAAGGAAAGATAAATATGAAAGAAGAAACAAAAGCATCTTATGATAAAGAAACATATATTAAAAAGAAAAGAGAACAGTTAGATAATGCTTATAAAACTATTGATGAGGGATTAGAAGAAATAACTACTAATCCTGATTTTTTTAAAGAGTATTTAACAGTGCAAGGTAAGTTTGACTTATATACACCAAGAAATGCTATTTTAATTGCTAAACAATTACCTAATGCAATACAATTAAAAGAAATGAAAAAATGGATAGAAGATAATGTAAGTTTTAAAAGTAAGTATCCTAAAAAGATTGTTATACTTGATCCTAGAGAACCATACACTACTAAAGATGGTAGAACAATCAAAGGATATACTGCTAAAGAACTTGTAGATGTATCTGAAACTAATATGAAACCATATACTAAAAATTATGATAAAAAAATGATATTACAAGCACTCCTACATGAATGCCCTATGGATGTTAAAAGTGTTGATAGTTTAGAAAATGATTTATCTTCTAAATGGGATACAGAAAATAAAGTCTTGTATTTATGTAGAAATGAAGATAGTAATATTGCATTTAAAACTGCAATAACAGAACTTGCTAAAATAAACATATATGATAATACAAAGGAAGTTGATAATGAAAAAGCAGAATGTGTAGCATATATGTTATGCAAAAAATATGGCTTTGATATTGAATTTGATAATATAGAAAAAATTACTGAAAGATTTAAAGGTATGGAAAAGAAAGATGTTGTAAATGAACTAACATCAATAAAAGAATCAGTTAAAGAACTTAATAAACAAATTAGTGATTATGTGCAAGAGAATGTAAAGCAAAAGAATAGAGAACAAGAAAGGTAATTATGAAAGATACAATAAAGTATGAATTTACAATATTAGAAAGTAATTTAATCATAAAATCACTCAATTTATTAAGAAACTATTTATCAAAGCAAGAAAGATCCACAGAGTCTGTTGATGAAATAATTATTAAATTATCTGAATACGGAAAAATGGATATGGATAAGTACGAAATAGGTATAATCATAAATGCCTTAAATAATTATAGATATAAATTAAAAAGTATGAATGAGTCAAGAAGTGAAGTAAATGAGCTTTTGTTAAGATTATTAGATGATAGTGAAAAAGTTAGTAAAAAAAAAGTCCTTTCAAGGATAGTTACGAGAGATAATGGAAGAAGATAAAAAAAGACAAATAATAATCTTATCAATTATAGGCATTATTCCTATTATATGGATTGCACTTTTAGTAGCACCTTATTCTAATGACGGACTAATTAGTATAATAAAAAATAGCAATCAAATATTTAATAATCCATTTAATATTAAGATGTGTGAGAATAGTTTGAATACTGTTCTTTTTTTATTGTTTATATATATTGGTGGAATAATTCTATACTTTTCTACAAGAAAAAATTATAGAAGAAATGAAGAGTATGGAAGTGCTAAATGGGGAAGTGCAAAAAATATCTGCAAGAAGTATCAAGAAAAAAATAGTAATAATAACAAGATACTAACTAGAAATGTTGAAATAGGACTTGATGGTAAAAAGCACAGAAGAAACTTAAATGTTTTGGTATGTGGTGGTAGTGGTGCTGGTAAAACTAGATTTTATGCAAAACCTAATATAATGCAGTGTAATTGTTCTTTTGTAACATTAGACCCAAAAGGAGAAATATTAAGAGATACAGGTTATTTGTTAGAACAAAAAGGTTATGAAGTTAAAGTCTTGGATTTAATCAATATGGATAAGAGTCATTGTTATAATCCATTTGTATATTTAAAAAGTGATAATGATGTTCAAAGACTTGTAACTAATCTTTTCAAATCAACAACACCAAAAGGAAGCCAGAGTAATGACCCTTTTTGGGATACTGCTGCATCAATGCTTTTATTATCACTAATTTTTTATTTGTGGTATGAAGCACCAGAAGAAGAACAAAACTTTACTATGGTTATGGAAATGTTAAGAGCAGGAGATGTTAAAGAGGATGATGATATGTATTCTTCTCCACTTGATTTACTTTTTGAAAAACTAGAAGAAAAGAATCCAGAACATATTGCTTTGAAATATTACAAAGATTATCACTCTGGAAGTGCTAAAACACTAAAGTCAATTCAAATAACATTAGCATCAAGATTAGAAAAGTTTAATCTAAGAAGTCTAGCAATGCTTACTATGACAGATGAATTAGATTTACCAAGTTTAGGAGAGAAGAAAACAGCATTATTTGCTTTAATACCAGATAACGATACATCATTTAACTTTATAGTAAGTATTTTATACACTCAATTATTTCAACAATTATTTTATTTAGCTGATCATAAATATGGTGGAAGTTTACCTATTCCAGTTCATTTTGTAATGGACGAATTTCCAAATGTAAGTCTTCCTGATGACTTTGAAAAAATTCTCTCAGTCATGAGGTCAAGACAGGTTTCTGTGTCTATTATAGTTCAGAATATAGCTCAAATTAAGGCACTTTTTGAGAAACAATGGGAAAGTATTTTAGGTAATTGTGATGAGTTTTTATATCTAGGTGGTAATGAACAAAGCACTCATAAATATGTTAGTGAACTTATGGGAAAAGAAAATTTAGATTTAAACACTTATGGTAAATCACATGGAAGAAATGGTAATTATTCAACAAATTATCAACAAACTGGTAGAGATTTAATGACGCCAGATGAAGTTAGAATGTTAGATAACAAGTATGCAATTTTATTTATAAGAGGAGAAAGACCGATAAAAGATTTAAAGTATGATATTTTAAAACATCCTAACATAAGTCTTACTACTGATGGTCATGCTCCATCATACGAGCATGGAAAAGTAGATAATGCTATTGCAACTATAACAGTTGATTATGATGTTCCAAGTTATGATTTTAAAGATATAGAAGTAATAGCAAATAATTATGAAGTAATATCTAGTGAAGATATGGAAAGTTATTTAAATAAAAAGAAAGGAAATGATAAAAATGAAGAACAAAAATAAAAGTATAGAAAAGAGAATTAAAAAAGGATATAAGATTTATGTATTAGCATTAATTGGAATAAGCAGTTTAAGTATGTTTACTCCAAATGTTTTTGCAGCTGATGACCCAATAGCAGTTGTAAATAATTTATCAGACTTTATATTTCAACTAACAAAGGTAGTAGGTGGAATTATTGCAGGATATGGAGTTGTTCAAATTGGATTATCCTTTACAAATCATGATCCATCACAAAGAGTTAATGGTGCTTTATTTTGTGTAGGTGGAATAATTGTTATGTGTGCTAAAGCTATACTAACAAGAATTGCTGGTTAAAAAGTATGGGTAGAAATTATTTTCTACCCATTTTACTTTAATAGGAGGTGGAAAAATGTTAATATTAGCCAGTGGTAATTGGGTAGTAAACAACCTAGAAAATGCCATAGATACTTGGAACAGTAAGTTAAGTGAAATATGGCAAATAATTACACAGTCCCCAGAAACATTTAAAGGTGGAACGATATGGCAAGTAATACTTAAAATAAATGGAGCAGTACAAGCAATAGGATTAGCACTACTTGTATTATTCTTTGTTGTAGGTGTTGTTAAGACTTGTAGTTCACTTGCTGATGTTAAAAAGCCAGAACACGCTATTAAATTGTTTGTAAGATTTGCTATTGCAAAAGGAATAGTTACTTATGGATTAGATTTAATGTTATCTATTTTTAAAATAGTACAAGGTGTGATGTCAACAATAATGAAGTCGGCAGGTTTTGGTACTGTGTCTAAAACAATACTCCCACAAGAAATAGTTAAAGCAGTAGAAAGTTGTGGATTTTTTGAATCTATTCCATTATGGGCAGTAACCTTGATTGGAGGATTATTCGTAACAGTATTATCATTTATAATGATACTTACTGTATATGGTAGATTTTTTAAATTATATTTATATACTGCTATTGCACCAATACCTTTATCAACAGCGGCAGGAGAACCTACACAAAGGATATGTGCAAGTTTTCTTAAATCATTTACTGCAGTATGTTTAGAGGGAGCAATTATAGTATTGTCTTGTATTATTTTTTCATTATTTGCATCTAGTCCACCAGTAGTTGATACAAATGCAGCTGCAGTTACTCAAGTGTGGAAGTATATAGGAGAACTCATTTTTAATATGCTAGTTTTAGTTGGAACTATTAAGATGAGCGATAGAGTTGTAAGAGAAATGATGGGATTATAGGGAGGAATTATGAAATACAAAATATTAAAACTGAAGAATGATATTGAATTATTTTTAAAAGATAATATAGAACATCAAAATAAACATATTGATTATATATTGTTTAATCCTAAAACTAATGATACCTATGTTTTGGCAAGTGATGGATATGATGAAGCAATAGAATTTACTCCATATACTAAAAATGAAAGTGGTGGTTATATACAAGTACCAGAGTGGGACTATAACTTTGACTATTATATATATAACTATTTAGAGGAGGGTTTAAAAATAGGATATATGACTGATGATGTTCATTATTCTATTTGGAACTCAATAAGTGAATTATATCCAACAGATATTGAATATAAAAATGGAGTTCAAGAATACTTACAATATTGTAAAGATAATAATATTACTAAAAAATATTTAGATGTTAAAACAGGGCTAGATACACCAGATGTAATGAAGTATTATAAAGAAAAATATGCTAAAACTTTTGATTACTGGGAAACAGATTATGGCGATTTAAGATGTAGTGCAATTTTATATGAAAATGGAAAAGCTAAAGCATATATTATTGCTAGTTATGATGAAGATATAGAAAATGTAGAAGATTTAATTTACAAAGATTTTGATAAATATTTAGAATTACCAAAAATAACTAGATGTTCTAAACTTTTACAAAAAGTCTATGATAATGTTTGCGAGTCAAATGCTTCAATATGTTATATTTCAAAAGAAGATTGGAATAAGTATTACGCTAATTTTAACGAGAAAGACATTGAAAAATTAAGAGCAGATATAAAAAAATATCATTTAGAAGATGTTATTACATTAAATGATTATGATTACAAAATTATAGGTTGGGGAGATTTAGAAACTAGATTTAATGATGATAGAAAATTAGAAAAAAATAAGAATAAAGATAAGGAGCGATAATTAAATGAATAGAAAATTAGATAATGAAATGTTTGTAGTAGATGTAGGTTATAGAAATGATATACCTGTTGCACTTGTAGAAAGACAATACAATAATACTGTTGAGTATATAATTGCATTTAACTATGAAATTAATAATAATAGAATGACTTGGGGATATGGATATTACTATGATAAAAATCTAGGTAAAGCTATGGAAGATTTTAAGAAAGTATTAGCAGGTGGAAATCTTGCTGATACTTTTTCTAATAAGAAGAGGAGTGATAAATCATGCAATACGAGATAAAGGATAATAAAGTAATAATTGATAAAGATACCTTTAATGAAGAAAATGAAATACAATATTTAAACTTTGTTTTAGGTTATGATCTTCTTAATAATTTTTATAAAGACTCTATATATCCAGAATGTGATGTTAATTATGATTTTAGTGATTACTTATCAAGAAAGTTTATTAAAAGTGATGAATATCAAGATACAAAGTATTCTACTTATGAAATGTTAGAAAAATGGCTAAAAAGTAATATGAAAACAATAAAGAAAGAATATGAAGAGTTTATAGGTAAAGCAAAAGACATATATATAGTTGGAAACTATATTTGCACAGTAGATGATTATAACTATGATAATCCTAAAGAAAGTATTGTTATGATTTATAAAAATAATAAAGATTATAGGAATGGAGATTATTTAGAACAAGTATCATTATCAAATGACAATATAAGAAAAAATATAAAAGATTATATAACCGATACTTATAATGTTAAAAATTATAAGGACTATGAGAGGTAGTATATGAGTAGAGAATTATTTAAGAGTATGGTCTATAAAGATGGTAAGGTTTATACAAGACAATGTAGTAATAATGTTTGTCCTAAGAATTATGATAGAGAAGAAAATAAAGGACTTACTAGATTGTATCAAGAAAAAGGAGAGCAGGATTTTGAAAAGTTCTTTATAACAAACTTACTATTAGAGGGTACTGTAGAAGTATTAAATGGTAGTAATAATACTTTAAGAAGATTAAACTATATTACTAATTTAATATGGAGAGATAAAGAATTCATAAAATTAAGAGATAAAGAAGATGAGATATTTACTAAATCACTTCATGCTAAAACAGAAGAAGAAAAGAGTAATGTTCATATAGAATACAAGAACATTAAGGAAGATATAGCAAATTATGTATCTTCCTTTTATGATAATCACACAAGATTAAATAAAAATATAGAAAGGAGCAGGTAAATATGGAAAATAGAAGAAAGGTTGAAATGATTAAAAATAAATATCCAGTAGGTACACGAATTAGACTAAATTATATGGATGATAATTACTCAGTTCCTAGAGGCACTTGTGGAACAGTTGAGTATGTAGATGATGAGGGACAAATTGGAATGAAATGGGATAATGGAAGTTCATTATCTTTAATTTATGGTGTTGATAGTTTTGATATTATTGAAAGTAAAGAATTAAATCATAATTCTACAAAAAAGAAAGATGAAAGGGGAAGATAGAATTGGAAGTAAAGATAAATAGAGAAATAAGAAATTACACAGAACATTTATTTTTTGGATTATCAATAAGGCAATTTATATGTTCAATATGTGGTTGCTTGGTAGCAGTAGGACTATATTTTATATTTAGTCCTATTTTTAATAAAGAAATAACATCATGGATTTGTATTATAGGAGTCGTACCTTTTGCAGGTATTGGCTTTTTTAAATATAACGGAATGAATTTAGAGGATTTTGTTATAACATGGATAAAATCAGAAATACTTATACCTAAAAAATTGAAGTTTGTATCTGAAGATATGTACTATGAAATGACTAAAAACATTATAGAAAATAAAGAAAGAGAGGAGTTTAATAGAGATGATAAAATCAATCAATAATTTAAAGAAACAGGAAAAAGATAATTTTAATATTCCAAAGTCTATACAACAAGTAATACCTATTCAAAGAGTGTGGACTGATGGAATATTTTTAGTTGGTAAGAATAAATATTCACAAACATTTAAGTTTACTGATATAAATTATGCAGTAGCATCAAAGGAAGATAAAGAAGCAATGTTTTTAGAATATGGGGAATTACTTAACTCTTTTGATAGTGGAGCAACAACTAAAATTACAATAGCTTTAAGAAGAATAAATAAAAAAGATTTTGAAAAAGAAATACTATTACCATTTAAAGAAGATGGATTAGATATTTATAGACAAGAATATAATCAAATGTTACTTGATAAAGCAGTAAATAGTAATGGTATGGTAAGAGAAATATATTTAACTATTTCAGTGTTTAAGAAAAGTATAGAAGATGCTAGAAATTATTTTAGAAGAGTATCAACTGATATAGTATCTCATTTAGCAAAATTAGGTAGTAAATGTATAGAACTTGATGCTAAAGAAAAGTTGAGAATACTACATGATTTTTACCGAATAGGAGAAGAAGTAAACTATAATTTAGATATAAAAGATTTTATGAAAAAAGGACATAACTTTAAAGATTATATATGTCCTGATGGATTTTCATTTAAAAAAGATTATTTTGAAATGGGAAAAAAGTTTGGTAGAGTATTATTCCTAAAAGAATATGCAAGTTATATAAAAGACTCTATGATTTCAGAACTTACAGACATGAACTCTAATATGATGATGAGTATTGATATTATACCAATACCTACTGATGAGGCAGTTAAAGAAGTAGAAAATAGATTGCTTGGAGTAGAAACTAATATTACTAATTGGCAAAGAAAACAAAATGCTAATAATAATTTTAGTGCGGTTATTCCTTATGATTTAGAGCAACAAAGAAAAGAAAGCAAAGAGTTTTTAGATGATTTAACAACAAGAGATCAAAGAATGATGTTTGCTAATTTAACTCTTGTTATTACTGCTGATACGAAAGAGCAATTAGATGCAGATACCGAAACTATACTTATCACTGGAAGAAAACATCTATGTCAAATAGCACCTTTAACTTATCAACAAATGGATGGACTAAATACAGCACTTCCTATTGGTGTTAGAAATATTAAAATATTAAGAACACTTACAACTGAAAGTTTGTCTTCTTTAATGCCATTTAGAGTACAAGAAATTATGGATAAAGGTGGAATATATTATGGAGAAAATGCAATTAGTCATAATTTAATAATGGTAAATAAAGCAAACTTACAAAATCAATCATCATTTTTACTTGGAGTACCGGGTAGTGGTAAAAGTTTTAGTGCCAAAGAACTTATAGTATTTTTAGCACTTTCAACTGATGATGATATTATGATTTGTGACCCAGAGGGAGAGTATTCAGCACTTGTTAAAGCACTAGGTGGGGAAGTTATAGAAGTATCGGCAAGTAGCAAAGACCATATAAATCCAATGGATATGGTAGAGGGGTACGGAGATGGACTTAATCCTGTTATTGATAAATCAGAGTTTGTTCTTTCATTGTTTGAACAATTAGACAAAACCGGATTAGGTCCAAGAGAAAAATCTATAATAGATAGGTGTACTCAACTAACTTATGATGAATACCATAAAACTGGAATTACTCCAACTCTTATGACATTAAGAGAAAAACTACTAGAACAGCCAGAAAAAGAAGCAGGGGAACTTGCTTTAACTCTTGAAATGTTTACTAATGGTAGTTTAGATGTGTTTGCTCATGAAACTAATGTAAATATTAGTAGTAGAATAGTAAGTTATGATATTTATAAACTTGGTAAACAATTAAAAACTATGGGGCTTTTAGTTATAACAGATGCAATGATAAATAGGGTATCAGATAACTTTAAGAAAGGTAAAAGAACTCATATATTTATTGATGAGATTCATGTATTATTTGAAAATGAATATTCAGCAACATTCTTCAATAGTGCTTGGAGGCAATTTAGAAAAAGAAATGCTTATCCAACAGCAATAACACAAAATGTTCAATATTTACTAGCATCAGTAGATGCTACTACAATGTTATCTAATAGTGAGTTTATAGTAATGTTAAACCAAGCATCAGCTGATAGAAAAGAGTTAGGGGAATTACTTAATATTTCTAAATTACAAATGTCTTATATAACTAATTCAGATATTGGCTGTGGTCTTATTAGATATGGTAGTAGTCTTGTTCCTTTTGTTAATAAATTCCCAAAGAATACAAAGTTATATAAACTAATGACTACTAAACCGGGCGATTAGTATGAAAGAAATTAAAAAGAAAGAAAAAATAAAAGGAACAATAAAAACTCTTGATAAAGGTAAAATAGCAACAGATAAAGCAAAGTCTAACATAGTTAGTATTAAAGAACGAGGAGAGAATAGTTATGGTAATACTAATGAAAATAGTGCAAATGAATATGCAGTTAATAGATTAAGTGCTGGTGGAAAACTTGCAGTATATAATTCTGGTAAAATTAAAACAAAAGGTAATGAGGCAGTAAGAGATACAAAAGATAATTTTATTAAGACAAAAAATAAGATTAAAACTATAAAATCTAAACTAACTGAAAAAAAGAATATTAAAGAAGTTAAGAAGAAGATTGAAACAAGTAAAAAGATTGTTAAAGATACTCCAAAAGTTGTTAAACAAACTGTTAAAACAACTGAAAGAGCAAAAATGTTAGCTGTTAAAACTGCAAAAACAACTTATAAAGGAATAAAAACAGCATTTAAAGCAACTGTATCAATGGTAAAAGGAATTATTGCTGGAACAAAAGCACTAATCTCTTTACTACTTGCTGGTGGTTGGGTTGCAATAATTATAGTTGTTATTATTTGTTTAATTGGTCTTATTTGTACTTCTTGGTTAGGAATATTTTTTTCTAGTGAAAGCACAGGAACAGTTCCTATGAGTAGTGTAGTAAAAGAAATAAATAAAGAAATGGCTGATAGGATAGTTGAGATACAAAACAGTAATATCCACGATGATTATAGAATAGAATCAGATCGTGCAGAATGGAAAGATATTCTTGCTATTTATACTGCTAAAGTAACAAAAGGTAATAATTCAGCAGATGTTATTACTATGGATGATAAGAAAAAACAAGAATTAAAAAAAATCTTTTGGGATATGAATACTATTAGTTATGAAGTTAAAGATGAAAACAATAATACGAGCTATGAAATAAGTTTTGATAATCCACAAGATAAAATAACTAAAAAAGTATTATATATTAAAATAACTCACAAGACAGTAGATGAAATGATGAATATGTATTTTTTAAATCCTATGCAAAAAGAACAAATTAAAAATGCTTTAAGTGATGAATATGCAAGTATGTGGTCATCTGTAATATATGGGACACCAGTTGGTAGTCCTGATATGGTACAAATAGCATTATCACAAGTAGGTAATGTTGGAGGAGAGCCATATTGGAGATGGTATGGTTTTAAAGAAAGAGTAGAATGGTGTGCTGTTTTTGTCAGTTGGGTTGCAAATCAAAGTGGATATCTACAAGCAGGTGTTATTCCTAAATTTTCTGGTTGTCAAACAGGAATTGACTGGTTTAAAGCGATGGGAGAGTGGCAAGAAAAAGGATATACCCCTAAACAAGGGGATATAATATTTTTTGATTGGGAAGTAGATGGAAAAGTCAATCATGTGGGAATAGTTGAAAAAGTAGAAAACGGCAAAGTATATACAGTAGAGGGTAATTCTACTGATGATACTTGTAGACAAAAAGTGTATTCATTAAATAGTAAAGTTATATTTGGTTATGGAACACCGGCATACTAAAAGGAGAGTTTGTTTGCTCTCCTTAATTTTTTTTATTTTCAATACGAAATTTTATAATTTCAGATTGCTCGTATGATATAATAGATGTATAGTAGTAAATTTTATTTTTTAGTAAAATTTGCTTGGAAAAATTAATATTAGTACATTATACATAATATGAATTAAGTATTTTTGATGATATAAATTTGAAGATATAAAAAAACAGGCAAAATATTATTTGACAATAAATATATTCTAATGGATTATAGGAGGTTATAAAATGAGTAATGATGATAAAAGAGGAAAATTATTATCTGAACTTCGTAAAGGAAAAAATTTAACTCAAAGAGATTTAGGAGATTTAATAGGATATACTGATAAAAATATTTCAAAATGGGAACGAGGTATCTCTTTTCCAAATAATCCTAATATTATAAATAAATTAGCAGAAATATTTGAAATTAGTGTAGAAGAATTAATGTATGGAGAATTAAGAGGTAAAGCAAATGAAACAGAAATTCGAGAAAATTTTGCTAACCAATATAAAAATAATTACAATAAATATAAAAAAAATATTTTAATTATTATAATCTCGTTCTTGTTATTTGTAATTATTAGCCTAATATTAATATATTTCATTTATATTAAAAATTCTATATCTGTTTATTCTCTAATTATAGAAGATAATAATTTTGATGAATTAAATTCAACTATAGTTATAACTAATAAAATAAATATACTAAATTTTAATAAAATAGTTAATAACGATAATATTAAGTTATTAAGTTTATATTATGAAGATAAAAGTGGCAAAAAAAATGAAGTTTTTAGTGGGAAAAACGAAAATTATTATATTGAAGAAAGTAGAAGTTATGACGAGTATTTTTTAGATAAATTAATCAATAATAAAGTTTATCTTGAAGTAAGTTATGAGAACACTGATAGAATAGATGTTATACCAATAAGTGTTGAGAGAAAATATATAAACGATAACATTTTTCCAAGAAAAATTAATTATGCTGTTGATCCTAAAAATGAATTATCTAATATAGATTTAAATGAAAAAATATCTTTATTAGGATTTGAAAATATAGATGGATATTATGAAAAAAGGATAAATAGTTCTGCCATTATGAGATTTAATATTGATACAATGAATTTAATTATAGAAGTAAATATTGCTAATGATTTTGTAAAGATAAATAATAACTATTTTACTGATTCAATATTATGTGAAAAAATTAACAAAGATGGTATGATTGAAACTAAAGAATTAAATATATTGAAAGAAAAAGATTGTGAAACAAAAAAATGTAGTTCTATCGAAGATTATGCAATGTATATAAATTATATAAAAAATAGGTTAAAATGAGCATTCTACTACTTGTAGAGTGCTTTTTTTAAATTCTATGTTATAATCGACTTAGGGAAAGGTGAGATTTTGAAAAAGAAATTAATTATACTATTTGCAATTTTATTAATCAATGCTATTTCAACGACATTTGTGTATGCACAGGAGAATTCAGCTTTACATAAAACACAAAGTGGTATATTTATAGAAAATAGCATTTATAAAAAACTATGTGAAATATATTCTGAAAATTATATTGAAACAATTAGCCAAAAAGAATACGAAATAATTACTTCTAGTGATTTAGACGAAGTTAAAATTAATGAATATTACGATCCTGGGACAATAACAAGAGGTTCTTACTTTTCATCAAATGCTAAAACTATTAGAATAGTTAAAAATGGTAATTATATTACATTGATGGCAGCATGGAAAAATGTACCGAATATAAAAAGTTACGATGTAATAGCTATAAGATTAGATAATGTTTCTTTAAATGGGGAATTTACATTTAAGCAGATGTATGTATCAAATGGTAAATTGACTGCTTCTTATGATAGTTATAAACAAAGTTTTTCTAATGGATTTGGTAGTTCTTTTAAAGTTAAAAATGGTAGTAGTTTAGAACTTTCATTAACTTTTATGGTAAGTGGAAGTGGTAAAATTTATGGAAGTTATCAACATGCAAGTACGACAACTACATTGGAAGAAAGTAAAAAATATACAATTTCACATTTAGGATATGGTAAAGTCATTAAGTTTAATGATAATGTAAAAAAGAAATATGATGCTATGCCTGGTGTTGATATAAGTTTCTAATTATATAAAATTTAAAATTTTATATAAATTTTATATAGAATTAATGTTTTAACAATCCATGGTAGTTTAAAACATAAAAAGAGAGGAGAAATGATATATATAAATTAAAATATAGTAGTAAGTTGTAAAAGAATATAAAAAATATATGAAAGGAAGGTTAAAATGAAAAATAAAATATTAATATTTTTAGGTATTTTAGTGGCTTCAGTTTGTGGAATAACATCTGTAAGGGCATCTAATTTATCTAATGATAATTATCAAAATTATCTAAAAAGAAATGAAAAAATGGTAGAACTTTCAAATAGAGTTGAGCAAGAAATGCTAAAACATAGTAGTGCATATCCAGCATATTATGGGGGCATGTATATAGGTGCAGATGCTAAAAACTTGGTTTTACAAATTGTTGAGAAAAATATACCTGATGAAAAATCTAATGATTTTTCATCATATGATAAAATTATAAAAATAGATGATGCAATTATTATTGAATATGTTGATAATTCATATACAGAATTACAAAATATTTATGAACAAATAAACGATTATTACAAAAAAGCAAATTATGAAATTGCTAGAACAAACTTTAATGAATATGCTTCTCATTACATTGATGTTAAAAGTAATTCTGTAGTGGTGTCTGTTACTAATAATAGTGTTAAAACAAGTTTGGCCAATAATGAAGCAGAAAAAACAAAATTAGAAACCAAATTCAAAACAAATGTACTAGATTCAAAAGTTATTAAGTTTGAACTAGGCCAAAAAATGGTAACTGAATCAACTGCTATAAAAGCAGGACAAGGCATAACAACTTTAGGAAAACCAAATAATTGTTCTATGGGCTATAGAGTAAAAGTAAATGGTAAAGCAGGATATATTACTGCTGGACATTGTTTTAATGGAAATGGTAATTCAGCAACTGGTGGTACTGTAAAAAAATATAATAGAGGTGGAAAGGTAGATGCTGCATTTGTACAAACTACAAATTCTTACGAACCTTTAAATAAATTAGCTCATCCTAAAAATGGTATTACAACATTAAATAATACTGCTTGCCCAATATTAAGGGCAGGAGGAGTTATAGCTCATGATGGCATTTCTTCTGGATATCAATCTGGAACTATAATATCAACAAGTTATTCTGCTAATGATAATGGAATTGCCTATACAAATTTAATTGCAGTAAATTATGTATCAGCTGGTGGTGATAGTGGTGGACCTGTATTCGTTCCATCATCAAACGGCGAGGGATATGTTGCTGGAATACATATGGGAAGGATTAATAATACAACAAAGGTTGTTGTAAATGCAGACAATATATATGCTCTATTTGGGGATCAAAGATATTAAAATATTAAATTATTTATAGTGTATATAGGATATTTTTGATTAAATAATTTAGTTTTATTTTCAAAGTTAATTGTTTAGGAGGTGTAATTATAAAAAAGACAATTTTAACTATTGTATTTTGCAGTATTGTAATTTTTGGGATAACTGGTTGTAAAAAGTCAAATACACTAGGAGGCGATGCCCCTCTTGTAAATCATGCTGAAAATATAATGACTATATCAATGGGAAACAAAAATTGTGTACCTCTTCAATTAGCAATTTATGAAGATGGGGTTTATGAACTGTTTACAGCTTATAAGTCTTGTAAACCCGGAAAATTTTGTACTGATATGTTGTCATATTCTAAATCCATTAAGGGAACAACAAAGTATGATGTTTTAAAAATAATAAAAGAAAAAGGTGTTGAAAAAGACAAAGTACATTCTATGAATAATCTTCCAGAGTATGAAATATATATGGGTAATTCCTATGTTGAAAAGGGATATGGATATTATTATACTATTGAAAAGGGACAGACTAATAAATCGATAGAGGAACTATTAAAAGAGATTAATGTAGAATTACAAGTTTGTGCTGAACCAGAGTATATTGATTAAAGTAATTTATAATTATATACTTTTTGGCAAATTTATGTTAACCAACTTAAAGGAACAAAATAGAATTGTTAATGACCATTTATATACAAAATAGATATTAATTTATTAGAGATTCACAATTAAGTGAATCTCTATTCAACTGTAAAAATTATAGTAAGAAATAATATAATACATTATGTGTTGATAATAAGTGAAATGGAGGAAAAACAATATGAAACGAGTGACATTGATTGCTTTGATGTGTGTATGTGTGGTTTTAGGAATGACAGGTTGTGGAAAGCAAAAAAATGAATTTGATATAGGAAATAAGTCTGATATTAAAATTTCACAAAATGATGTTATAATGACTATTAAAGAAGGAACATTAACAAATAAAAGTGCAACTTTAATTTTAACTAATAATAGTGATAAAAATTTTCAATATGGAACTCCATATGAAATAGAAATTAAAAAAGATGGAGAATGGCATAAAATAAATGTGGAATTGAATTTTACTATGCCTGCTTTTCAACTTTCGGCAAAAGAAAATAAAGAAATTGAAATTAATTGGGAAAATGGATATGGTAAACTTGAAAAAGGAACTTATAGAATCATAAAAGGAATTGATTATGAATATGAAGAGGGAAAATACAAATCTTTTAATATAGCAGTTGAATTTACTATCTATTGAAATTAATTATATATAGTAAATTCATATTTGAATATAGTAATACCTGCATACTAAAAGGAGAGCTTGTTTGCTTTCCTTAATTTTTTTTTTAGAAAGTAGGATTTTTTTACTGCTAATTTACTGCATACTACTACATAATTTAATCAGTTAATTTATTTGTCATAAAATTGTATGTAACTGATAATTTTAAAATAATCCATAAAAATGCTTTATCAACATCTTCGTCTTTTAATAGATTTGATATACAATATCGCTTTAATGTATCATATTTGACAGGTGCTTTGATATTTCTATCATCTTTCATAAATAATTTTTTTATTAAATCATCAGCAATACATTCTCCATTATCTTCAATTTCATTAAATATATGTTTATCTTTTTCTTTTAGTTTTTTGTTAAATGAATAACTAAAATAATCTGTTACCTCTTGAATATCATAATATTTCTTCTCTATATCGTCCATATTCAAAGATTCAATTTTAGTTAGATAATAGTTAATTGTATCTTCAATAATCTGTTTTTGTGTATTCTTATCAAGTTTTATGCACTCTGGAAGATTATTTAATAGACTATAATTGTATAATACATCTATTACATTATTTACTTTTTTATCAAAAAAAGTGATTGTTTCGTTTACTGCTTCATTATTAGTTTTTGTTTTCATATTAATTATTAGCTCCTTTTTTCTAATCTACCTACTTTCTTACACACACATATTTCGTCAATTTTTTTCCTTGTAATATAATATATTAGCCATAACTTACTACATAGTTGGTATGGTTAAATATTACATAACTTATTACAATAGTAGTAAGTTAAGAGTAAGGAAGTGATGATTATTAAGAGCAAAAATTATTATGAAAATCATGCTCGTAAGATTCTAGCAAATAATATTGTCTATTTTAGAATTAAGAAGAATTGGTCACAAGAAGATTTTGCCGATGAACTTGGGACAACTCCTACTTATGTTTCTGGTTTAGAAAATGCTAAAAGAAATACGAGGATTGATTATATAGGTCATATTGCTGATACTCTTGGTGTTTCTATTGAAGATTTATTTATAGAAAGACCAACCGTAACTAATCACCGAATACCTAGACGATAAGAATGCTAATAGTATTCTTTTTTTATGTGCCAATTCCATTATAACACCAAAATTACAGTATTTCATTTGTTTTAATACTTTTTTTATGAATCTTGTTATAAAATAATAGGAAAACTAAATTATTGTGATATAATTAAATTGTAGGTTAGGAGGTAAGATAGAATGAAAAAATCAGAAATGATAGAAGTTTTAGCAAATAAAACAGGATTAACAAAAGCAGATTGTGAAAAAGTTTTTAATGCAACTTTTGATTTATTTAAAGATGAATTAGCAAAAGGTGAAAAAGTTTCAGTTTCAGGATTTGGTGTATTTAAGATTTCTGAAAGATCAGCAAGAGAAGGAAGAAATCCTCAAACAGGGGAAAAAATTAAAATTGCAGCTAGTAAGTCAGTTAGTTTTAAAGCAGGAACTGAATTAAAAACTAAAATTAACTAATTAAATAATAAGTTAAATTAAATGAAAATCTATAAGCAGTAATGACAAAAGTTATTACTGCTTATTTTTTTAGGAAGTGTGAAAAATATGTAGAAAAATAAGTACAATCTTAATTATGTTATAAGTAGGAAAATTATACAGAAATGTAGGAAGTACCACCTCTAATTGCTTATGGAATTTGTAATTAAGCATTGTTTGAAGAGTGGTGGTGCTATGAAGATATACTATGAAATTATAGTAGTAAAAAAAATTGATTTTATAATAAAAGAGGATGTCAAAGATATTCGTTTATGGGATATTTTTGACATCTTTTTTTGTTTAATCAAAGCAAATAATTTTATTCGTGGACCTCCATATCAATTTGAATTTTAAAAATTTGAATTGATAGGAGGATAGAAATGCAAAAGCATTTAAATAGAAATAAAGATAAATATAATCCATATACATTGGATATTGATGAAGAAACAAATACTTATATAGTTGAGTTTAAAGATATAAAAAATATTATTCATAGAGTAGAAGTGTCAGAAAAAGTTTATGAAGCATTTGATAAGTTTGAGTTAGAAGATATTTCACAGATTCACAAGATTAGAAAATACATTGAAAGAAATGAAGTATATGAAGAAACACTTTTTCATAAGTCAATAAATGCCTCTATTTCAGTAGAAGATGAAGTAGAAAGCAAATTATTAAGTGAGGATTTAAAAAATGCTATAAACGAATTAAATGATATTCAAAAGAGAAGAATACAAAAATACTTCTTTGAAAATAAAACTTATGAGGAAATTGCTAACGAAGAAAATTGCTCAAAAGTGGCAGTAAAATACTCTATCGATATAGCTATTGAAAAAATTTCTAAAAAAATTAAAATTTAGACTTAACTTTTTGCTTATAAAGTGCCAAACAAGTGAGAGGGATAAATATTATCTTTTCTCACTTGTTTCATTTTTTGAAACGAACTGATCTTTGACAATTTGGTTAATCACTTAACAAATACATTCTCATTATAACTGGAAACGGTTAGCACTTTAGTAAGTACGCTTGTCGGTAAATACTTGACTATAAATATTAAGTTGCCCTTAATACTGCGATAACAAGTAATGAGTATAATGATACTTTTGCATAGCCACAGACTCAAGCAATGGGTGCAATTCTGTGAGAACCACAGAAAGGTGAAACTCCTATGGAACTAATTAGCAATTAGTCGTTTGTTAAGTCCCTAGTATTAGGGGAGTGAGCATAATTCTAATACATAAATAAGAAAGGAAAAATAAAAAATGAAAGAAAAAGAATATAATATAAAATTTAAAAAAGTAAGTGAAAATGAAATAGTAGTTAGTGCTAAAAATAAGAAAGAAGCAATGAGTAAAGCAAGAGAGCTATTTAACTCTGATTTAAAAGACATTGATATAAATAACATTACTAAATACTATTATGTAATTGAAATCAATAACAAAGAAATGTTAGTAAAGGTTAATAATGGAAAGATATAAGGTTGTAGTAATAAAAAAATATGTCTTTGATTTAGATGGTAAAGACAAAAAGGGAGTAATGGAACAATTAGATTATATTGTTAATGAAACTAAATTACTTGATATGCCTTATGTTAAAAAAGATTTAAAAGTTAAAATTAAAAAAATAAGAAGAAAAATTAAAGGAGCTTAAAATGGAAAATATGTTAATTTATAGTGTTAAAGAAGTTGCAAAAATATTACATACTAGCCCTAATTATGTTTATAGTTTGATAGAAAAAGGATACTTACCAGCTATTAAGTTGGGTAGTGTTAAAGTTTTAAAAACTTCATTAGAAAACTTTTTAAAAGAAAATGAGGGAAAAGATTTTTCTAATTTATCAAATGTTGATAATTTGGATTTATCTATAAAAATCAAGTAATAAATGGGTAATGTCTATATACAGAAAAGAGGGAAGGTATATCAATATCAGTTTGCTATTGCACCTGTTAATGGTAAAAGAAAATATATAAACAAATCAGGATTTAGAACTAAGTCAGAAGCTATTGAGGCAGGTAATAAAGCATATAATGAATATAAAACAGCTGGTGTACCTTTTAAGGAATGTAATATATCTTATAGTGATTATTTAGATTATTGGTTAGAAAATTATTGTAAGGTTAATCTTAAATATAATACAATACAATCTTACAAATCACTAATAAATAAATATATAAAGCCAAAAATTGGAATGTATAAGCTTTCAACTATAACAAGTGTAGGACTAAATACATATATTAGTAATTTATGTGAGGAGTACGATTTTTCAAGGTCATATTTTAAAAATATATTAAAAGTAGTAAAAGGATCTTTTCGTGATGCTTGTACTAAATATGGTCTTATAAAATATGATCCTGCTATACAATTAAGATTACCAAAGATGGATAAATATGAAGAAGATATTAAACATTTATATTCAAAGGAAGAAATAGAAAGAATACTTGAAAGATTTAAAGATAATAGTCCATTTACTTGTGCCTTTTTAACATCTTGTTTTACCGGTATGAGAACAGGAGAAGTATTTGCATTAACTTGGGATGATATTGATTTTGAAAATAAAATAATTGATGTTAAACATAGTATCTATGATAAGCCAAAAGATATAAAAGGTAGATGGTATATAGGAACAACTAAAACTTTTAAAGGAAAAAGAAAAATACATATGAGTGAAACTCTATGTAATGCTCTAATAAATTTTAAGAAAAGGCAAGACTATATAAAAAAAATAAGTGGTTTAAATTATACTTATTATCATATAGAGGATGTTGTAAACGAGTATGGTAAAAAAATTGAACAAAGAATTGTTAAAAGTAGTTTAAGTGATATAAACTCCCAAAAAATTGATTTAGTTTTTGTTAAGGAAGATGGAACTTATGTTGGAACTGATTTAATAAATTATCCTTTTAAAATTATACATAATGAATTAGGAATAACAAAATGTAGATTTTACGATTTAAGAGGAAGTTATGCTACAACGATATTAAAGAATGGAACAGAATTACGAGATGTTGCTGATATATTAGGACACAATAATGTTGAAACCACTGAAAACTATTACATATCAAGCACTAATGATTCGAGAAAAGAAGCAACTGTTATTTTTGACAATGTTATGAACTCTGATGTTATAAATAAAATAATCAAATACGAGGTATAGCATTGTTTTTTCTTTGAAAAAAGTGTATAATAATATTAGTTAAATATAGATGAACCACATTGTTTTATAACAAAACTGCAAATTTATGTTTTGTACATTTTACTATTAATGTTTATTATTATATAATGTGATTAAGCAAATGCAAACAATGTTTGTAATTTGTTTGTAAATCACAAAAAAAGATAATACTAATAGTACCAATAATACCATAAATATAAACTGTTATTAGTCTAGTAAATAAAGAAATAACAATAGTTATGATAATATAATAAATACTATAAATACTAGAAAAAATAGTTCATGTGGATCCGGAAAGAAGTATAAAAACTGTCACGGAAGATAATAAAAATACCACAAAAGCCCAGTAATTATGGGCTTTTTTCATATTCCAAAAACTTCAAAAAATTTTTTAGATACCTTTTTGGATACCATCTGCTGAGTATCTAAAAGGTATCTAGATACCCAAAAATTAGGTAAAAATACAAAATTTTTGCATTGTTAAAAATCACAGTATTTCCTTTATTTATAAGGATTTACAAAGATTTTACCTTCAAAAAAAGATGAAATTGTGTCCAATGCCAAAATGACATTGGTAAGCGAGTTTAAAACATATAATATTAAATAAAAATAAAGAATAATATGGTATAATGTTTATAGGAGGGGTTTATGGAAATAGGACAATTAAAACAAATATTAATACAATCTTGGAATTTGGAAACATGCTCACCAGGATTAAGAGATAAATGGAATGAAGAAAATCCATCAATAGGACAATGTGCAATTACAGCTCTAATAGTAAATGATTTCTTTGGCGGAAAAATTATGAGATGCATGGCATCATCCGGAAGTCATTACTACAATATAATAGATGATGAACTTGTTGATTTAACAGTAGAACAATTTTTAGAAGAAATTCCTCAATATGAAAATGGTGAAGAGAGAACAAGAGAATATTTGTTAAGTAACATAGATACAAAAAATAGGTATGAGAAATTACTTTATAATTTAAAACAGTCAATTAGACAGTTTCAAGGCAAACAGTTCAAATTAATTGATTGCAATGGACAAGAGTATTTGAGTAATACCCCAGGAACATTAGCTGGCAATAGAAAATTAAAAATATATGGAAGACTTGACTGCCAATCAGCCAAAAGATGGATTGAAAAAGGTTATTATATTTCAAATAGAGTTTTTTTTCAAAATGAAGGTATAGCAATTGCTGCCGGATATCGTCCATGTGCAAAATGTATGCCTGATAAATATAAAGAGTGGAAAAATGACCAAATAAGAAAAAATAGATTTCAAATGTGTGCTGATCAAAGAACACAATTTATGTCAGAAGAAGTTTCACAAGAATTTAGAGATCTTTTACAATTATGTAGTAACCAACTTTATCTTAATGAAGATGGAATGGTAAAACAGAAGAAGAAAAAGTTATAAAAATTGCAATACAAAAAATATTCGAAAAATACTAATTTTTGAATTTTAGATACTTTTTTAGATACCTTCTGCTAGGTTTCCCGAGTGCTCTCGGAAGCTCCCAAGTGCATTCAATAGCCGAAAAGAGCCAAAAAAAGCTCCAAAACACCTACTATAAAAATCCATGTGGTTCGGGAAAAAAATACAAACAATGCTGTGGAAAGTAGCATAAAATAAGGAAATATTTAAAATCAAAAAAATATTAAATTGGTTTGATTTTCAAGACTTGTCCACAAAATATTAAAAATATGTAGTAAAATAAAGGCGTGAACAATGATTATATTTGTTGACATCTTTTAAAATCTAAATAGAAAGGAGAAAAAATATTGAAAAAAGATTTAGTAACAGCAGAAATAATAGTTAAAGAAAATAAGGTGGGAATACTAAGAGTTGGAAATGTTAATTACATTTCTTTAACTGATTTAGCAAAGTATCAAAATTCAAGTGATCCATCTTTTACAGTTAAAAATTGGTTAAGAAGAGTAAATACTATTGATTATATTGGACTATGGGAAGAAATTCATAATCAAGATTTTAATTTGGTCGAATTCGACCAAATTAAAACTGAATACGGTAGAAACTCATTTGCAATGTCACCAACACAATGGGTAAAAAGAACTAAAGCAATAGGAATAATTTCAAAAGGTGGGAGATATAGTATTGGAACATATGCCCATCCAGATATTGCATTTGAATTTGCAAGTTGGCTATCTCCGGAGTTTAAATTATATTTAATAACTGAATTTGAGAGATTAAAAACTAATGAAGCTTATCAAGAAAAAATAGATTGGCAAGCAAATAGAATTTTATCTAAATTAAACTATGTGGTTCACACTGATGCAGTAAAAACCTATATTGTTCCAACACTTACAGAAGCGTAAAAGAAATTTGTTTATGCTGAAGAAGCTGATGTTTTAAATGTTGCTTTATTTGGAATGACAGCATAAGAATGGAGAGAAAGAAATCCAAAACTTGCTGAAAATGGAAATATAAGAGATTATACTGATTTGCTTCATTTAGTGATATTAAACAATCTGCAAAACACAAATGCCGAACTAATTGAAGAAAAAATACCACAAGGTGAAAGATTAGTAAGACTTAATCATTCAGCAAGAAGACAAATGAAAGTATTAAAAGATAATAAAAATATAAAAGATTTAGAGTTATTACAAAAACAAGTTAATGAAGAAAATAATTTAATAACTAATTAAAAAAAGTATCAGCATATTTGTTGATACTTTTTTGATGTAAAATTATAATGATCCAAAGAAAGAGAGATGATAAAATGATCAGTATAAGAAAAAGTGGTAAAGTATATCAATATAAATTTGAAATTGCTTCAATCGATGGGAAAAGAAAATTTAAAAATAAGTCAGGATTCGCAACA
>CAKOIF010000021.1 GCA_934086485.1 uncultured Bacilli bacterium
GAAGAAACAGACAAAAATGGCTTACCTAAAGTTAGTAAACCAGTTAAAATTATTTGTACTGTAGTAGTACTTCTTGTTGCTATTATCTTAGTAGTTGTTTTGGTAAAAAGATTTTTTATGGTCAATTAAGACTTACAATTTGGTCAAATAAGATTGTATTATTTTCAAAATAGATTTTATGATAAGTAAAGTCTATTTTTTTTATGTAACTATTTATTAAATTAATATTTCCATTTTGATAATATGAAATGTTAATTTTACTTTTACTATAGTAGGCAATAAGAAGTTTTTGTTCGTTAACATTTTTTTGTTCTTCGGATAAAATTGGCATACTTATTTTACTTTTGTCTTTTAAAATACTATTTATAATTTCTTTACTAGAAACCACTGAATTAAAGGGCATCCATTTAATCATTCCACGGTCACGCATTATGACCACCAACTTTTTTATTTCTTTCTTTAATTGTAGAATCTTCGAGTAAACTTGAGGCTTTTAAAATACTATTTTTGCCATATTTTTGTTTTATTTTATCAATAGTCAAATTAACTTCATCATCTTTTTTAATATTTTCATAGTTTTCAAATAGATTAAGTTGTGTTCCTTTTTTATCTTTTAAACTGCCCGCACAAACAGTAACTTTTCTTATAGGCAATCCTTCATAAAATCTATCAAATATAATACTTGCATATTTAATAAGTTCATTATTTTTATCTGTTGGACTATCAAGTTTTATATTATGATAAAATCCTCCCGGGGTATTTTTTGAGTAGCCAATTCCAAGACCAAAGTTTTGACATTCTTTATTACTATTACGAAGCCTAGCACATAAGTTATCTATCATTTCATTTATAATTATAAAAATATTTTTTTCATTATAATCTTTGAATAGAACTTGTGAATTTGAATAAGATTTATCTTTTGTTTGTCCATTAAAATCAGAAATTTTACTTGTATCAATACCATTAGCATGATTCCAAAGTTCAAGCCCCATAACACCAAACTTATCTTTTAGAATACCGGGATTTGTTTTGGCTAAATCTTCGATTGAAAAAATACCTATTTTGTTTAAATTTCTTTCCATATTTTTGCCTATACCCCACATATTACTTAAAGGAGAAATTTTCCAAAGTTTCTTTTCTACATCATCATAAGTCCATTTACTTATATTATCTTTTGTATGTTTTGCTTCGATGTCCATACTTACTTTAGCAAGAAGCATATTTGGACCAATACCTGCGGTAGCGGTAAGATGCGTTTTTTCATAAACTTTAGCAAGTATTTCTTTTGCAAGTTCATAATCTGTTTTTTGATATAACTTTAAATAATGGGTAACATCTAAAAAACATTCATCAATAGAGTAGATGTGTAAATCTTCTTTAGAAACATAGTCTAAATATACAGAGACAACCTCTTTACTTTTTTGAATATAATAATTCATATGAGGCATTATGGTATCGTATTTAATATTTTTAGGTATTTCAAAAACTCTACCTCTTGAGGGAACCCCTAAAGTTTTTAAATAGGGAGTAACTGCTAAAGTAATAGCACCACCACCTTGATTTGGATTAGCCACAATAAGAGGATAAGAAAATGGATCTTTATTTAATCTTATACATTCACAAGATGCAAAAAAACTTTTTAAATCTATACAAATAATATGATTATTTTCCATAATGCCTCCTTGCAAACAAATGTTTATAACACTATTATATCTAAAATAAGTTAAAAATCAACTGGTAAAAATATACAATTTTGTTATTGGTAGGTACTTGTAAATATGTTTTAAATTTGATAAGATTAATTAAGAATAGAGAGGATTATCTATGAGTGAAAAAGATAAATTAAAATCACAAGTTTATTTAATAATTTTCATATTTATATTTTTAATGATTGTAGTAACAGGTGTTTATGCATACTACATAACAAAAGATTTTAAATATGGTTCTTTTGATGTTGATGTTAAAACAAAAGGTGTTGATACTTTAAAAATTAAAAGTGGAAATGATATAAATATTAATGCAAATGATCATAACTTTATTAAGGATGTTGGACAGTCAATTACTGGAGAAACTTCAATAGATGTAAATCTTGAAACTACTAAAGAAAAAATAAAGTATTGTTATGATGTTTATTATGAAGCACCAGAGTATGAAGTATTTAAATATAGTAATTACCCAAATAGTGAACTTACTTTAAATGTATATTCGAAAGTAGATGATGAAGAGGAAAAACTTCTTATTGAAAATATGGACATAACTACAGTAAAAGGTAAGATAAACATTCCTATTAATTTAAATATTGATAATTATGAACATAGTATAGATACAGTAAAAAGAGTAAATAAAAATATTAAGTATATAGCAAAAGTTACTTATAATTATTTTAAAGATATTGATCAAGGAATTAATGATGGTGCAAATTATAAAGCTAAATTTAATATAGACAATGTAAGAGAGTGCAAATAACACTTTCTTTTTCTTATTGTGGACTTTTTATAAGAAATTTTGTATAATTTGATTGGTGGTAGTAATGAAGGCATTAATATTAACATTAGTAACAGGAATATTTTTCTTATTTGGTATTTTTATAAATAAATTATTTAAATCAAATAAAAATATTGAGGCTTTTTCTGTTGGTATGTCTTTTGTAGTTCTTTTTAATATTATCTTTTTTGATATTATTCCAGAAATAAAAGAATTTTTTGATTTTAAATATTTTTTGATAGTAATTCTAGGTTTTTCACTTCTTAAAATTCTTGACTTTTTTGTACCAGATCATAATCATCATCATAAAGAAAAACTTGATAATATAAAAGAACATAATAATCATCAAACTCATTTAGGCGTTATAACAATTCTTGCTTTACTATTACATAATATAATTGAAAATATGGTTTTATATAATATAACTTTAGGAAGTTTTAAGACTGGTTTAGTTTTATGTTTAGGAATAGGACTACATAATATTCCCTTAGGATTTCAAATTGAAAGTGGTTTAAAGGGTAAAAATAAATTTAAAGTTTTTATCCTTACAATGTCTGGATTTATCGGTGGACTAATATGCTATTTCTTTAAAAGCATTCCTCTTTATATAACAAATTATTTATTATCATTCACATTAGGAATGCTTATCTATTTATGCTTTTTTGAACTTCTTAAGGAGTTATTTGTTAATAGAAAAAATAAAGGCACTTATTTTGGTATAGGACTTGGAATAATACTTGTTATTATTTTACACATTTTATAAAGGAGAATTATGAAGAAGGTTGTAGTATTCGGGGGAGCCGGTAGTATTGGCTTATCATTAATTAAGTATTTACTTTCCGAAGGTAAATATGAGATTACTGTTGTGGATTTAAAAAATAAAGAAACAATTAAGAGACTAAAAAAATATAAAAAAAGAATTAATATTATTTATTCTGATTGTTTTGATCGTGGTTTAATTGATTTTTTAATTAAAACTCATGATTATGTTATTAATTTAGCATCATGCATATTACCTCTTGCAAATTATAAAGAGGACCTTGCTAATAAAATAGAGTATGGTGTTACTGAAAATATTATTAAAGCAATTACTTATTATAATCCTAATTGTACTTTAATTTATGGTAGTAGTACAAGTATTTTTGAAAATTTAGATACATATTATAACAAAGCAAAGATTAAAACTGAAAAGCTTGTTACAAGCAAATGTAAAAATTATGTTATTGTAAGGTTTCCTTTGGTACTTTGTGATTTAACATGTGAACCATTTATTTATACAGTTAAAAAGGATAATTTAGTATCATGTATTACTAAAGAGGATGGTGCATATGCAATATGTAAAATTTTAGATAATTTAGATAAAGTAAATAAAAAAGAAATTAATTTAGGTAATATTGAGTGCAAATACGAAGACATACTTAATAATATTTTAAAATATCATGGACTTTCATTTAACTATATTTTATCAAGAATATTTTTAAGTAAAGATATGTCTTTTCCAATACTTAATGATTCAAAAAAATATGAAAAGATTTTAGAGTATTCAAGTGATTCATTAGATAGCTATTTTATGAGACAAAAACGAAGAAGTAGACATAGAAAGATTAATATTTTACTAGGTAAATTCATACTTTTAATTAAGAAAGGAAGGTAGTATGGTAGGACTTGCATTAGCTGGAGGGGGAGTTAAAGGTAGTTATCAAATTGGTGCTTATATGGCCTTTAAAAAATGTCATATTAAATTTGATGGTGTATGTGGAACCTCAATTGGTTCATTTAATGCTGCAATGATTGCTGCAGGAAGAGAAGAAGAACTTCTTGATTTTTGGCTTAATGCAGATATTGGTAAAATACTTGGATATGAAAAAAAATATGTTGATTTAGTTAATAGTGAAAATAAGGATGAACTTGAACTTTTAAAATCGAGTTTTGATAATTTTGTAAATATTATAAAAAATAAAGGAATAAGTATCGAAGGGCTTCAGTCTACTTTAAAAGATTTTAATTTAGAACCTGATATTAGAAATAGTAAAATGGATTTTGGACTTATTACTTATAGACTTAAGGATTTTAAACCTTTAGAACTTTTTAAGGAAGATATGAAAAAAGGTTCTATAAATAACTATATTATTTCAAGTTGTTATTTACCAGTATTTAAAATGGAAAAACTCGAAGAGGACAGTTACTATTTTGATGGTGGTATTTATGATAATTGCCCTGCGAATATGATGCTTAAAAAAGGTTATGATAAGGTATATCGTGTTGAACTAAAAGGTATGGGTTTTAAGAAAAAACTTATTGATAAAGATAAAGTTATAACAATAGTTCCTACAAGAAAACTATCTTCAACATTAACAGTTAATAAAAAGGCAATTACTGAAAATATTCAAATAGGTTATTTTGATACAATAAAAGTTCTTAAAAATTATCCTGGAGAAAGATATATATTTAAAAAAAGTCCTAATTGGTATTATGATTTTGTACTTAAAAATGTTTCTGATAAAGACATATTAAAATATAAAACTTTATTTAATGTTAAAGATAATAAGTCACTTGTTATTAAACTTATTGAGTATGCTATGGAAAAAGATGATGCAACTTACTTTAATATATATAGTTTAAATAAAATGATTAAAAGATATAAAAATAGTAATCAAAAATATGGTATTTATAGAGTAATTAAAGATTTTAAAACATTTTAGCTAAATAATTAAAAATCTATTTTAGCATTATTGCAAAGTAGATTTTTTTTTAGTATAATTAAATAGATACTAGGAGGGCTAAGTATGGCTTTTAAATTTAAAAAATTATTTGAGGATAATGATGATGAAATGCAAAGTGTTAGTGAAGATGAATTTTATAGTATAAGTAAAGAGGATGCTGTAAAAGAGGCAGATAAAACTGGAAATAAAATGATTCTTTTAGAACCACGTGCATATTCTGAATCTCAACAAATTGCTGATCACCTTAAAAACCGTAATTCTGTTGTTGTTAATTTAAAAAGGGTTACTGCACCGCAAGCAAAAAGAATTATTGACTTTTTAAGTGGATGTATTTATGCAATTGGTGGTTCAATGCAAAAAATTGGTGTTGGTATTTATTTATGTACACCTAAAAATGTAAATGTACAAGGTAAAATAACAGATGATTCAGAGAAAAAAGAAAAAGAAGATTACGAAGAAATAGATTTATAGAAAGGTATAGTCCATGGTTAAGTTTAGAACAAATATCTATGGTTATAATAAAAGTGATGTCGCTAGTTTTGTTAAGGAAGTAGCAAGTGAATATGAAAGCATCTATGAAAAACTTAAAAATGTTACTTTAGAGGCTGAAAGTTTAAGAAAAGAAAATGAAAAATATAAAAGCCTAGAAAAAACACTTAACGACACTCTTTTACTTGCTCAAGAAACTAGTGCTAATGCGCAAAAAGCGGCTTATGCACAAAGTAAATTAATCGTGGAGGATGCTAGAAATAATGCTTCGAAGATTGTGAATAATTCATTAATTAAAGCACAAAATATTGAAAGAGAAGCTGAAGAATTACAAAGAAAAGTTATAAGTTATAAAAAAAGATTTATTGCTCTTGTTGAATCACAAGTAGATGAGATGGATAAGTTTGATGAGAGGCTGTAAAATGAAGACAAGAATTATTAGTGCGGTGGTTGCAATAGCTATCGCAATTCCATTTATTTATTTAGGAGGGTATCCATATAAAATCGCTGTGGGACTCATAGCATTATGGTCATATAAAGAAATTATGAGTTTGAAAAAAACACACGAAAAGTTACCAACTGTTCCAATGTTTTTAGGACTTTTAGGTTTACTTTTGATAGTGTTTGCTAATACAACATATTCTCTTTATTATAGTGGAGTGTCATATATTTATTTAGCAGTATTATGTTTTGGACTAATTGTACCAACATTATTTTATGATAGTTATACAATAAAAGATGCTTTTCATTTAATTGGTTTACTTTTATTTGTTGGACTTGGTTTTAATAGTTTGATACTAGTTAGGAATTTAGATTTAAAATTATTTTTATATTTGGTTTCAATTCCAGTTATAACTGATTCATTTGCTCTTTTTGCGGGTAAAATGTTTGGTAAAAATAAAATGTGTCCAAATATTTCACCTAAAAAGACTTGGGAAGGATGCTTGGGAGGAAGCCTTTTTGGAACAATAATTCCTTGTATTTTATATTTCATATTATTTAAAAAAATTAATTTTATAATTATATTAATTACATTTATTTTAACAATAATGGATCAACTTGGTGATTTAATATTTAGTAAATTAAAAAGAGAAAATAATATTAAAGATTATTCAAATATAATGCCTGGTCATGGTGGAGCACTTGATAGGCTTGATAGTACGCTTGTTATATTTTTAACATATGTAGTACTTTCATTAATATTATTATAGAAAGGAGAAAAAAATTATGCTTCCAAGTATAGGTTTATTTATTATAAAAATTTTATTATTATTATTTATTTTAGGAATAATAATATTAGTTCATGAATTTGGACATTTCATTTGGGCTAAAACTTTTGGTGTTCATATTTACGAATTTTCAATAGGAATGGGGCCTTTATTACATACCCATAAAGGAAAAAAAGATGGTATTAATTATAATATTAGAGCAATTCCTATAGGGGGATTTGTATCAATGGCTGGTGAAGTTTATGATTCAGGCGAAGTTGATGAAAATAATAAAAAGATAAAAAAAGACAAATTAATGTGTAATAAAAAATGGTGGCAAAGACTTATCATTTTAGTTGCGGGTGTTGTTAATAACTTTATTTTAGCAATAGTAATTCTATTTATTTATACACTTATTTGGGGTGGTGGAGCAATTACTCCAAAAGTATTAAATGTAGTCGAAGATAAACCAGCGGCCACTGCAGGATTAAAATCTGGTGATGTTATAACAAGTATTAATGGTTATAAAGTAGCATCTTGGGATAAAGCACAAATTATTTTATATTATAAAAATACTAATGAATATTATACTTTTGAAGTAAAACATACTGATGGAACAAAAGAGAAAATAAAGATTAAACCAGAAATTATTAAAGATGAAGAAACGGGTGCTGAATCTAAACTATTTGGTATTCAAATTGATTCTGAGGATACCTCAAATGTATTTAAATCATTTATTTATAGCATTAGAAAATTTAATTCAATTATAAGTTCAATGGTTTACACTATATGGGGACTTATTTCTGGTAAAATTGGTTTATCTGCTTTATCAGGCCCTGTAGGTATATATGAAGTAGTTGGTGAAACAATTAATTATGGTATAAATTATTTCTTATACATATTAGCTTTCTTATCAATTAATGTTGGATTTATTAATATTTTACCATTCCCGGCATTTGATGGTGGACACGTATTATTTTTAATAATTGAAAAAATTAAAGGTAGTCCAGTTAATGCTAAAATAGAAAATACTTGTCATTTAATAGGATTTATATTAATATTCCTTTTAATGATTGTAGTTACAATAAGCGATATAATTAAGTTATTTTAACTTAGTTATATTTTTTTGCTTGACACAAGCTTTACATTTAGTGACTTTTATGATAAAATATTAGTAATTAATGGGGGTTAATATGAGTATTTATGATTTAGAAAAAATAAGGTTAAATTTATTTGTTGCACCTAATGTTGATGAAACAAATTTTAATTGGATGTTAAAAAGTAATAAAATAACTAAAGAGGAATATGCATCTTTGTTAAGTGATTATAAAGCCTTTTTAAAAAGATATAAAGTGTTAAATGACGAGCTTTCTTTTAAAGAACCTATTTCAATATATGCTTTATTTGTTTATATGTATAAAAATGGTTTCTTATCTAAGGATAAATCTATTGAATTTAAAGTATTTTATAAAGAGTATTTAGATATGATAAATTTACGTGGAGCAAATATTTTTAATGGCAAAGGCGTATGCAGGCATATAGGCTCAATGCTTACAGACATTTTAAGAGAAAGTGGTATAGAAAGTTATCACTATAGTAATTGGAGTTCATTATCGCTTTTATACTCTATGATTAATAAAAAATGTTTAAAAAACGCTTATAATTCTGAAGGTAAACTTGATTATGAAATAAATAAACAAATTGTTTTACTTTTAAAATCTTTTTCTTTATATGCACCACATTTAATTTCCTATGCAAGTTATGATGGTAAAAATTACTTTTTAGATCCAACGAATAAAAGAGTACTACATACTTATGGATTAGGAATTACTGATGATAGTGGAGTTATGTGTCCTAAATTTAAGGGAAATGGTCGTTATGATTTACTTGAAGATAGAAAAAGAATGTGTGATTTAATAAATCAAAATAACAAGCCTTTATCAAATGAAGAAGTTCAAGATATTTTAAATGAATCAAATGCTAAAATATTACTACATAAAGATATGTATGAGGACTTTTATAATGCGAATAAAGCATTTTATGAAGATATGTCTTTAAGACTTACAAAACATAAATAATTTACAAAATAGATACTTTTGTGGTACCATTAATATGGTGATAAAAAATGGAAAATAAAAATAGTAAAAAAGAAATAGTAAAAATGCTTTTAAAAAAAGATATTAATGTAACTGATGAAGAAGATTTAATTAATATGCTTATTAATGAACCAATTAGTGTTGATACAGATAAAGAAAGTGATTTAAATAGAAGTTTTGGCGACTTTTTAGCAGATAAAATAACCGAAATCGCAGGTAGTTGGCCATTTATAATAGGACTTGTTGTATTCCTTCTTTTATGGATAATTCTTAATATATTTATTTTAACAAATGCAGATCCATACCCATTTATTCTTTTAAATTTACTTTTGTCTTGTATAGCGGCCCTTCAGGCACCAATTATTATGATGAGTCAAAATAGGGAAGCAAAAAAAGATAGACTTCGTAGCTCAAATGATTATAAAACAGATTTAAAAAGTGAATTAATTCTTGAGGACTTACATAATAAAATGGAACAAATACTTAAAAATCAAAATAAAATTATTAATATTTTAACTGAAGATGACAATAAATAATCGTATCTAAATGATATGATTTTTTTTATTTTAAAATTTATTAGATTGTAAATTACTTTACATAAAAATATATGTAAAACATGCGTAAATAATAATATTGAAAAACGTCAAAAAAGTGTAAAATTTTAACTTTTTTTAAGAAATTTAACAAAAAAAGGAGGAAATCAGAAATTTTTCGGTAATAAGTATAGTGAAGGGAGAAAAATGATTATCTGAATCAGTAATATAATATGAATCAACAAAAAATGTATACAAATATAACAAGACAATGGCTTAATAATAATCAAAAAACTAATAAATTAATTGTTCACAAAAATGGTGATATGTTTAAATATAAGGGTAAATCATTTTTAATTGATAATCATGATGTAGTTTTAGATTTTAAAAAAGGTGAATTAGAATTTGCTGAATGGCTTTCCTCAATGACTTCAAAAAGAATAGAGGTGTTTCCACGATTTAACAAGCCAGCTAATAAAAAATCTGCTGATTTTAAAATTGGTAAAGAATATTTTGATTATAAACATACTTATGGGTGCAGTAATCAATTAATATATCATAATTTAGAAAAGGCGAAGGGTCAATCATATAACTTTATTATAAACATTACAAATAATAAAATTAATAAACATAATATTTTAATGCAATTAAATTACACTTTTAGAAGATTGAAATGGGTTAAAATCATAGCGATAAAATCCAAGTATGGATTTTATGTATATAAAAGAAAAAATCAGTAACCGTAGTGAAAAAGGTCACCGCGATTACTGATTACAAGTTAATTATATAATTTTAATTGTGCTTTGTCAACAAGTTTAGAATTTATTAAAATGTAAATTGCTTTACATAAAAATATATGTAAAATAAATGTAAATAATATTATTAAAAAATGTCAAAAAAGTGTAAAATTTTAACTTTTTTTAAGAAATTTAACAAAAAAAGGAGGAAATCAGAAATTTTTCGGTAATAAGTATAGTGAAAGGAGAAAAAAGATATGACATAGCAAAATTTTAAAAGCGTCAAAAAAGTGTAAAGTGAAAATTTCGGCAAAAAAGGAGGAATTAAAAATGCAAGAAATTAATCAAAAAATTACATTTTCTACAACTGGAGATGTAGATTATGAAAAAGTAAGAACAGGGCAAATCCCTAAAGAAATTTTAGAAGAGGTATTTGATAATATCTTAGAGCATTATGATGTGCCAAGGGAAAATTGTCGTGAGTTAGGGGTTACAATTAATGAGATTGATCCACCAGAATTTATAGAGTATGATGAAGATGAAAGATTCTTTGAACTATTAATTAAACTAATATTTACCAAAAGAGAGGAGGAAGAATATTATGATAATTAGACTTTTAATGAAGCTTATTCGAAGATATAGTTTTATAAGATTTATTTAAACAATAAGTTAATTGCAAAATAAAATAATAAGTGCTATACTAGGCATATGAAAAAGAAGTTTGAATGTTTTATATTAAGTTTTATTAGTGCTTTTACATTATTTTTTAATTTTAAAAAATTGTATTTAGGAAAAAATCCATTTAGTATTTTAAATATAGTTTTGCTCGTTTTATTTACTTTTATATTCTATATTTTTTATACTAAAAATGATTATAAAAATATTAGTAAAGAAGATAAAATACTTTTACCAATGTTTTCTATCTTTGTTTTAGTCGGTCAAAGTTATAGACATGTGGGCTCTCTTAGTATCTTATTTAGAAAGTATATGTTCTTTTTTACAATAATAAGATTTATTGGATTTTATAACGTCTTAAATCTATTTATGATTTATGTTAAAAAAACTATTTCAATTTTTGAAAATAAATTTAATTTAAAAGATAATAAATTTATAAAATTATTTAATAAACATCCATTTTTAGTAAGTCTTTTTGTACTTATATTATGTTATAGTATTTATTATATAGCATATTATCCTGCGGTATTATCGCCAGATCCTAGTAATCAAATAAAACAGGCATTTAATGTAAGAACAAAATATGTAGATTATTCAATTCAGATTGATCCAAAAGTTAATTTAACTAATCATCATCCAGTACTCCATACATTATTGTTAGGTTATTCAGTTAAACTTGGAAGACTTCTTGTTAATGATAACTTTGGCTTATTTATTTATACTTTTTTTCAAGGATTGTTTTTAGTTTTAACACTTTCTTATTCAATTTCTTATTTAAAGAAAAAAGGTGTAAGTAATAAATATTTACTTTTAATGTTATTATTATATGTTATAATGCCTTGTTTTCCATTTTATGCTATTAACACAAATAAAGATGTTTATTATTCAATTCTTATGATTTGGCTTACAATATTTTTAATTGAATTTATTGAAAAATTCAAGAATAAAAAAATTAAATTTAAATGGTTATTATTATCATTTGTATTAATGATGTTTATTTGTTTATTTAGAAATAATGGTATTTTCTTAGTATTATTATTACTTCCATTTATGTGTAATTATAGTAAAATTAATAAAAAAAGAATAATTTGTTTAGTATTTGCTATATTTATAAGTTATATTTCGTATTCTAAAATACTTTTACCTGCTCTTCATATAACTGGGACAACGGTTAGGGAAGTTTTATCAATTCCTTTCCAACAAACCGCTAGATATATAAAATATCACGAAGAAGACTTAACCGAAGAGGATAAAAAAAATATTTCAGGACTTCTTAACTATGATATTATTAAAACTAAATATAAACCAAAATTATCTGATCCAGTTAAAGCAACTTTTAACAAATATGCTACAAAAGAGGATTTTGTTAATTATGCTAAAACTTGGCTTAAAGGATTTTATACTCATCCATTTACCTATATAGATGCAACACTTAATAATATTTATGGTTACTTTGATATTGGTGATTTAAATTGGTATTTATACACCAAATTTGATAAAAGAATTACTGAAAATAATTTAGTGGATTATCACTTTAATAGTTTTAAACATTTACGTTCTTTCTTGTCTGGATATGGAAGTGCTTATAGATGTTTACCTGTTATTGGCTTATTTGTAAATATTGGTTTTAATGTTTGGATAGTTATATCTATGACTATTTATTTAATAAAACAAAATAAAAAGAAATATTTAATAGTTATAAGCCCAATGCTTGTCGCAGTATTTTTCTGCATACTTAGTCCTGCGAATAACTATTTTAGATATGCACTTCCATTCATATTTCCAATGCCCCTTGTTGTAATGTATTTATTAAATTTAAAAAAGATAGAAAAAGTTAAATAAATTTCTATCTTTTTAATTTTCTAAATATGCGTGAACAACAAGTCTAGATGTATCACTTTGACAAGTTGATAGGGTAAGTATTTTTGCATTTTCATCAAGATTTACATTAAAGTCATAAATACTACGGTCTTTGATTAATTTTATAAAGTCTAATTTTTCTTCATTACTATCAAAATTAGTGGTTAAATAATCAGTTGTTGTCGGAATAATATATATTGAAAATATTTTATATTTATATGAACCATATAGGGTATCAAACGTAATTGTTAAGTTTTCTTCATTTGTATACCAATTTTTATATAATACTTTATTTAAAGTACCAAACATAACACCATTTAAAAATCTATTGTGTCCATATAAAATTATGTTATCATCAATTTTTGTAGTATTATTTGTATAGTCCATATAAATCCATCCATTTGGATCTTTCTCTTTATATAAATTGTGAGTTAAATAATATTCATTATCAATACTTTTAGTTATAGCATAATCAATGTTAGTTTCATTAACTTTAACCCAGCCAACAACATCAGGATTAATTGTGGTAAGAGAGTACAAATAATTATTTTTTATTTCTAAACCATTTAAAGTTCTGTTATCAGTTTCTTCGTTTATATCTTTAGCATTAATATAATCAATTACTTCATTTTGAATTTTACTTACTTTCATCATTGACTTATAATTATCATAAAATACATATATAAATGAAAATAGGATTATTGCAAATATAAGTATAGCAATCATTCTAAGTACTGCATTATTTGTTTCACTAGCAATATTATTTTCAATATATTCATTAGAATATTTTAATTTAAATGATATTTTATATTTCTTTTTAATTAATTTATTATTCTTTTTTAAGTATTCAATTACATTTGGATCATGTTCATTACCGTGAAGAATTATTTTAATATTTTTTTGATTATTATTTTTAAGTATTTTTATTACAGTTTCTAAATCCTCTTTATTAAGTTTGTTAATATGAATTATTTTTAAATTTTTATTTATATCACAAAATGTATTAAAATTTTGTATATCTTCATTAGAAAATGGAAATTCTAAATAAATATTATTTTTATAATATATAGATGAATATGTAGTAAGATTATTTGTTTCCATAAACTTTGAGGTGAATAATATTTCACTTCTTGATTCGGGAATATAACCATGTTTATCAAGTAATTCAAACATATATTGGGGTATATATTCAAAGCTAATATATTTTATATTATTTATTTTACATAATCTTTCACATAATTTATAAGGCATTATTTCATCAGATTCTAAATATAGTGAGTTAATTCCTTTGAATTTTGATAAGAAAGGTAAAAATATGTAAAGTACTTCGAGTGATTGAAAAGATAGAGTAGTAATAGAGTAATTTTTTATTAACTCATTAAAAAAAGTACAAATTATTTTTTGATTTAAGAAAATATATTCATCACTAAATACTAGTTCATTGTTACTAATTACGTTAGTATTAAGCATATTTTTATAATCTGGATTAAGTTTTTTTCGCGTAATAAAACATAATCTATCGTTTTTAATTTTTACTAATATCTTCACAAATAACCTACCTTATATTAATTATGATAACACAAAACTTTACATTTTAATATAATTTTTTAAAAAAATATATTGTTTTTTAGAATTTTATGATATAATTAGGTCATAATAAAGATAGGAGAGTTGATGGATGAAAAAGTTTTTTAGTTATTTACTAGTTATGGGAGCCTTTTTATGTATGCCTTTTATGGTAAAAGCAGCTGATTACAAAGAAACAATTAATGTTCCTGGTAATGCTGGTGATTTTACCTCAACAACACTTTCATCAGGCGATGAACAAAGAACATACAAGATTATGGTAATTCTAGAAAATAATACTGACAATCATAAGGTTACTCAAAAAACTGTTAAATTCACTTTAGGAAAAGCAATTACTGAAGCTAAATGTGCTGACTTTGGTGAATACGTAACTGCAGGTGGTACTGTAACTAAGAATTCGGATGGTACATCTACTTTAAGTTGTACATTCGATAAAAGTGGTTCTTCGGATACAGGAAATAATTTCCAAATTGGATCTTTAATAGTAACTGTAAAAAAAGATTCCGCTGATGACGATTGTTCAATCGGAGTCGAAAATGGAAATTCTACTGGTACTAAAAATCCGCAAACTGGTGCTAGCCTTCCTTTAACAATTGTTACAATAGGACTTGCTGTTGGTACTGGTGTATATTTCGGAACTAAAAAAAGAACAAAACTTTATAAAATTTAATTGATTTGTAATTTTTAATCTACCTTTATGGTAGATTTTTTTTAATTTATTTAGTAAAATAATTTTTGAAAAGAGGCAAAAATGAAAATACTTTTAATCGAAGATAATGAAGAAATTGCAAATGGTTTGTCATATACTTTTAAAGAAAATAACTATGATTTTTATCACGTAAATAGTTTAAATAAAGCTAAAAATATTATAAATAAAATAGATTTTAATTTAATAATTTTAGATGTAACACTTGCTGATGGAAATGGTTTCGATTTTTATAAAGAAAATTTAAATTTAAAAAATATTCCTGTCATTTTTTTAACTGCTAAAGATAGTGAGGATGATATTGTAAAGGGTTTTGAACTAGGATGTGCTGATTATATAACTAAACCCTTTATGACAAGAGAACTTCTTGCAAGAGTAGCAAGACTTTTATCAAATAAGAAAAATATTATTAGTGTAAATGGTATTACATTTGACATAGATAAAATGGAAGTTAAGAAAAATAATGAAATAATAAATCTAACTTCTTTAGAACTTAAAATTTTATATTTATTTATAACTAATATAGGTAAAGTTATAACTCGTGAATCGCTTCTTAATTACATTTATAACTTAACGGGTAATGATGTAAATGATAATACCATAACTGTTTATTTAAAAAGAATAAGAGAGAAAATTGGTGATAATATTATTGAAACTAAAAAAGGAATAGGGTATATAATTAATGAAAAATAAAAGAATGGTAATTTTAATTATAATAATAACTTTAGTGTATTTATTTGCCTTTAATATGATTTATTTATATCAAGAAACTATTTATAAAGAAAAATATAACAAGTTTGTAAATAATATTATTTATGTAGTAAAGAAAAATTATCCAAATGTAAGTAACAAAGAACTATCAGATATTTTAAATGGTAAATCAGAATATAATTATTTAAATGAATATGGAATAGATGTTGATAATGAATTTGCCCTTATGAGTATGAATAATGGAAATAGAAAAATATTAATTATTAATAATGCTGTTTTTGGTTTATTCATTTTAATATTAATTGTTATTTTAATTAGTAGAAATAATTATGAAAACAAAAAACTCGAAGAGATAATTCATTTAATCGAAGAAATTAATAAGAAAAACTATAATTTGAATATTAATGGTACTGACGAAACAATGATATCAAAGCTTAAAAATGAAATTTATAAAACAGTCGTTATGCTTAAAAATGATGCAGAAAATTCCTTAAAAGATAAAATTATTATTAAAACTTATCTCGAAGATATTTCTCATCAACTTAAAACACCACTTACTGTTATTAGCATTGCACTTGATAATTTAATAGATAATCCAAATATGGATGAAAAATCTAGAAATGAATTTATTTCAAAAATAGCCAAGGAAAATGCGAATATAAATAATTTAGTCCAAAACCTTTTGAAACTTTCTAGATTTGATATTAATGTAATAAATTTTGATAATAAAAATATAAGTGTAAAAGACCTTTTAGATAAGTCAATAGATAAAGTTAGTTTAGTAGCGGATTTAAAAAATATAGATATAAAATTAAATATTTCTAATGATTTTAATTTGAATGTTGATCCTAATTGGCAAATTGAGGCAATATCAAATATAATTAAAAATGCTATTGAACACTCAAGTGAAAATGATGCTGTTTATGTATTTGCTGAAGATAATAAAATTTATAGTAAAATAGAAATTATTAATAATGGAGTAATTGATGATAAAGAGTTAAATAAAATATTTGATAGATTTTATACAAATAAAAAAGGCTATTCAGAAAGTGTTGGTATAGGACTTTCTTTAGCCAAGAATATAATAGAAAAAAATAATGGTAAAATCGATGTAAATTCTAAAGATGGTAAAACAACTTTTATTATTAAATATTATAAATAAAGGGTAATAAGAAATAAAATTATTACTTTTTATTTTGTTAAAAAAAGTTATTTAAAAAGTCCCACAAACCCAGTTTCTACCTAGTGTTGATTTTCATAAATTATATACTTTTCGGAAAACTCATCCCCGTATTTATCTTATTCCTACTATAATTTAACCATTTTTTATAGCGATTTTCAAGCCTTTTTAGCGAAATTTGGTACCTTCATTTTCGCAAATGTATATAATTTATGAAAGGACACCACAGTATTTATAAGTGATGGGAGAGAATTATGAAAATTAATAATATAAAAATTATGGGTGTATTTGCAAGTATTCTTTTATTATTTATTGTAATAACTGCATCATTTGCATATTTTGGTTCCTTTGATGTAAATTTAAATAATAATGTAGCGGTAAATGTAAATTCAGTATCTCCTGGAGATGCAACATTTACCTCGAATGCGACACAACTTAATTTACAAGTACCTGCGGCAAATATGAGTCAAACAGCCTCGAATAATGAAATAGCGGCAGCCTCAAATACTGCAACACTAACAGTAAATTTAACTGGAGCAGTAAATTTACTTACAACTTGTACATATGACATAGTTTATGAATATGATAGTACCTCAAATGTATATGGAAAAAGTCCGACTACAAAAAATGGTAATAAAGAAATCACATTACAAGTATCAAATGTAAATGGAACAAATAATTTTGCAAGTGAAAAGAACTTTGATTATGATTCAAGTTGGGGTGGACTAAAAAGAACTCTAGTAAGTGGAGCAACAATAGAAAGTATGGGAACACTAACTACACAAAATATATCAATAACTGGAAGATATTATAACTTAACAATATCACAATCCTCTTTAGAAGGAAAGGCATTTACTGGAAAGATATATGTAACAAATCTTAGTTGTGAAACAAGTGAATTACCAGGTTATTATACAATTCTTGCAAAGAGTAAAGTAAATGAAACGACACCAGATTTTGCAAGTACAGCGACAACAAATGAAGGTTTATATAAGGCAGACGATGATTATACTGCAACAACAGGAATGAAATCATATTATTTTAGAGGAGCTGTAAATAATAACTGGGTAAAATTTGGAAAAGAAGGTACTAAGGATATATATTGGAGAATAATCAGAATTAATGGCGATGGTTCAATAAGAATGATATATAGTGGAACAACAGCACCAACAAGTAGTACAGCAACAGTAATGACAGGAACAGGAACACAAATCAATGCAACAACTTATGCATTTAATAGTAGTAGAGATAAAGCAGAGTATGTAGGCTATCAATATATAGAAGGACAGCAACACGGCTATGGAAAATGTAATGGATCAAGTGTAAGTTGTACAGTAAATGGAAGTGCAGTATACAATAGTATAATAAAACAACAAGTAGATAAATGGTATGCGCAAACAACATTAGAAAAAGATAGTGCAACCAAAGCATTAATATCACAAGACCAAATATTCTGCAATGATCGAAGTGCCGGTTCTATACAAACAGAAGCATGGACATCGACTGTAAAAGCATATTATTATGGAGCATTTGGAAGGTTATATAGTAATAAAACACCAATACTAACTTGTCCAACAGAAAGTGATAAATTCGCAGTAAATATAAGTAATGAAAATGGAGTGTTAGATTATCCAGTAGGATTAATAACAGCAGATGAAGTTGCAATGGCGGGGGGCGTATATGATACAAGCAATAGTGACTATTATTTGTATACAAACCAGGCTTATTGGTCGGAGTCGCCTTCTAGTTTCGTTAGTGGTCGTGGCTATGCTAATGAGTTCTTTGTCAGTTTGTCAGGTAAGTTGAATAACAGTTCTGTGACTAATAATTTTGGCATTCGCCCTGTCGTTTCTCTATCTTCTAAAGCCAAGTTATCGGGTAGTGGAACATACGATGATGTTTACACAGTAAGTTAGAAATGGTATAATCTTTCTTGAAAAGGAAAGATTTTTTTATGAAAATAGTTAAAAAGTTAATAGTAATTATACCGGTTATATTATTAATTAGTTTATCTATTTATATTGGATTAACTTATTTTAATATTGGTAAATATGATGAGTATTATATTAATAATACAGTACCTGTTATGAAAGAGGAGTATATAGAGCAAATTACACCTTTAAAGGAAAAATATAATAATAAAGACGTGGTGGGAACAATTTCAATTGATAATACAGATTTTAATACAGTAGTAATGCAAGGAAAAGATAATTCATATTATTTAAATCATTTACCAGATAAAACTTATAATATAAATGGTTCAATATTTTTAGATTATAGAGTTAATATTGATAATAGTGATAAGTTACTTATATTTGGCCATAGTTCACCAAGTTATTTTTTACCTATTATGATCATTGAAAATTTTAAAGATGAAGATTATTATAATGAACATCGATATATTTATTTATCTTCGATTAAAGAAGTAAAAAAATATGAAGTATTTTCTGTTTTTGTTGAAACTTCAGATTGGACCTATATGAATTTAAATTATGCAAGTAAAGATGAATATTTAAAACACTTACAAAATTTAAAAAGTAAATCATTTTATGATACCGGTGTTGAGGTAAATAAAAATGATAAAATTCTTATCATGCAAACATGTTCAAATATGAAAGAGTATAGTAAGTATCCTAAAAAATATATGCTTGTAATTGCAAAAGAAGTAAAATAACTAAATTTCCAAAATTTGGTTATTTTTTTGTATATTTTTCTTTTGATTTTCCTATAATACTAATATGAAAAAAATGTTGACATACACAATTATGTATGGTAGTATAAGGAACTATCAGGAGGTTTTTGGTTTATGAAGAAACTAAAATATTTTTTTGCTAGTGCAATTGTTCTTGTTGCAGTAGCTATTTCAACTATTGTTTTCGCAGAATATAAAGAACAGAAAGGTGATTTAAGAGTAGGTAATACTATAAGCAACAAAAATGTTTCTGTTAATGCTGGTAGTAGCAATTTAATTATTGATGGAGATGTTAAAGTTGTTAAAACAGTAAGTAAAACAGATACTGATGGAGTTTACAATGTTAAGTTTGATATTTCCGCTAAAGAAAAAGAAAATACAAAAACAACTCCAATATACGCAGTTGTTGTATTTGATAATTCCGGAAGTATGATTTGTGATTCTGCAAAAGGATCTTATGCTAAAACTCATGCTTCAGGACATTATAGTAGACCGTATACAGCTTCTTTAGGTGATGAAAAAACTATCTATTGTAGTAATGCATATGATAGTAGTGTTGTCCTTAATGATAAATGGGAAAGTGCAGTTAAAGGTACTAAATCATTTACTAATGAAATATTAAGTATTGATTCATCAAAAATAAGTTATGTAACATTTGCTGATTACGCATCTAATGCAACACAATGGTATAAAAATGGCGACAATATTCCTAAATCAGTGTATGGTCACCCAATCGGAGGAACTAATTTATCTGATGCAATTAATAAAGCTTACAATAAATTAAGTGAAAAAACTATTCCAACAAATGCTAAAAAAATTATAATTGTTATTTCTGATGGTGAGCCTGATTATGTTAATGCGGCTTATAATTCTGCTAATAAAGCAAAAAAAGCTGGTATTAAAATTTATTCAATAGGATATGCAGTTGACAAAGATAGTACTGCAGCAAACGTTCTAAAGAATGTTTCATCAAATTCTGCTAATGATACAACTAATTATAGTTTTCTAGCAGGACAAGATAATGTAAGTAATATTTTTAAAAAACTTGCTGCAGATATTACAACAGTTTATGCTAAAGATGCTACATTAACTGATACAATTGGTGGAAACTTTAAATTTACAAGTTCTAATGATAATGTAAAAGTTAATGGTCAAAATGTTAGTTTTTCAATTGATAAATTAACTAGACAGCCACAATCATTCTCATTTAATATTACTATTGATGATGAAAATATTACTGAAGATGGTTGGTATCCAACTAATGATGGATTTAACTTAACATATACTGATGTTTATGGTAATTCTCAAAAAATTACTTCACCAGAGGACCCTGAGGTATATTGGGTTGCAAAAAGATATGACTACAAAATTGAATACTACTATGATAGACAAATTGATGATACTTTAACTAAAACTGGTAAAGATGTTAAAGGTAAAGAAATCACTGTAAGTGAAGAAAGTATTAATAAAAATACTAAAGAAGGTTATTCATTTGTAAATACTGATCCTTCTACAGGAAAAATTGTAATTTCTTCAACTGAAGAAAATGTAATTAGAGTATATTATGAAAGAAATTCATATGATTATGAAGTACATTATTTCTTTAATGGTAATGAAGATGAATCATTAATTGAAAGAAAATCAGCTAAATTTAATGATGTAATTAGTACTTATACTGATAAAGTAAAAACTGGTTATAAATTAGATAGAATAGAAAATTTACCTCTTACAATTAAAACTAAAGGTAATGTAATAAATGTTTACTATGTAACTGATGAAACTCAAACAAAAGAGTTATCTTATACAGTTGAATATTATAAAGATGGTAATAAAGTAGCAAATGATACACAAGTTGTTAAGAAAACAAAACAAGTATTAGAAAGTGATACTTTAACTATTAAAAAGGGTGAAATCAATGTAACTAATAAATATGTTGGTTATAAATTTGAAAAAACTAATCCAGAAACTATACCAAATTCTATTGAGGATAAAGGTGTAATTAAGGTTTACTATGTAAAAGATATGTTTGAATATACTATTAATTATTACTATAATGGTAAAATAGATAATTCAAAAACAGAAAGTTCTAAAGCAAAATACGAAACAGTAATTAATACTTATCCAGATAAAAAAGAAGTTGGATATAAATTAGAAAAAACAGAAAATTTACCACTTACAGTTACTGAAGATAAAACTAAAAATGTTATTAATGTATATTATGTAACTGATGAAAATCAAACAAAAGAGCTATCTTATACTGTTGAATACTATAAAGATGGTAATAAAGTAGCAAATGATACACAAGTTGTTAAGCAAACAAAACAAGTATTAGAAAGTGATACTTTAACTGTTGAAAAAGGTGAAATCAATGTAACTAATAAATATGTTGGTTATAAATTTGAAAAAACAAATCCAGAAACTATACCAAATTCTATTGAGGATAAAGGTGTAATTAAGGTTTACTATGTAAAAGATATGTTTGAATATACTATTAATTATTACTATAATGGTAAAATAGATAATTCAAAAACAGAAAGTTCTAAAGCAAAATACGAAACAGTAATTAATACTTATCCAGATAAAAAAGAAGTTGGATATAAATTAGAAAAAACAGAAAATTTACCACTTACAGTTACTGAAGATAAAACTAAAAATGTTATTAATGTATATTATGTAACTGATGAAAATCAAACAAAAGAGCTATCTTATACTGTTGAATACTATAAAGATGGTAATAAAGTAGCAAATGATACACAAGTTGTTAAGCAAACTAAACAAGTATTAGAAAGTGATACTTTAACTGTTGAAAAAGGTAAAATCAATGTAACT
>CAKOIF010000022.1 GCA_934086485.1 uncultured Bacilli bacterium
TTATACATCAAGACATAATAAAAACCTATAAAGAGGATTGGCTTTTTTATTTTGTCCTCTTTATAGGTTACATTTTAGTATTTATCTAGGCTTTATTTTCATAAATTATATACTTTTGAGAAAGTACATCCCCGTATTTATCTAATATCTACTTTAATTCTAGCATTTTTTTTAGTAAATTTCTAGTCTTTTCAACGAAATTTGGTACCTCAATTTTCCTAAAAGTATATAATTTATGAAAGTAACCTTCCGTATTTATAAGGGATTGGAGAGAAGTATGGAAAAAAATAAAATTAAAAAATCATTAGCAATTTTTGCCTCAACATTGATAATAATTATTGTAGGTGTTGCATCGTTTGCATATTTTGGAACATTCGATGTTAATCTAATAAATAATGTAGCAGTAAATATTAATTCATCAAGTCCAGGTAATGCAACATTTATATCAAATGCTACACAATTAAATTTACAAGTACCCGCCGCAAATATGAGTTATACAGCCGCAAATAATACGGTGGCAGCAAAAGAAAATACTGCTTTTTTAGATGTAACTCTTACAGGTTCACCTAATTTATTAACAACTTGTACATATGATATAGTTTATGAATATGATTCGGGAAGTAATGTATATGGACAAGGTACAACGACTAAAACAAGTGGTGCTACAAAAGAAATTACTTTAGAAGTAAATGGTATGAATGGAAATAACCATTTTGCTACAGAAACTAATTTTGATCATGCAAATATTCAAAGTTATTATGATAGCACAAATAAATATTATAAATTAGTCGAGGGAGCTAAAATACAAAGTTTAGGTACAGAGCAATCAGTAAGATGGAAAATAACAGGAAGATATTATAATTTAGATGTAAGTCAATCACAATTAGGTGGAAAAAACTTTACTGGTAAAATATATGCAATAAGTAAAGGATGTTCTTCAGAAGATGGAACAACTGTTAAAAAAGGTTATGAAACAATCTTAGCAAATAATGGGGGAAAAACTACAATTGAAGCAAAAACAGCAGATTTTACAACAGTAGAAACTAGTAATGCTGGAATGTATTCATATACAGAAGGAACAGGTAAAACGTATTATTATAGGGGAGCGGTAGATAATAACTGGGTAAAATATGGTAAGTTTAAGGAAGACCAAATTGTTTACAGAGGATATTTTGATGAAAACTCTACAGATGAAGTATGGTATGATGGAAATAATATAAACTACATAGATTACCCAACATTAGCAGAATGCCAAACTGGAGTTGATCCAGATATGTATGCTTCAACATATAACTATAAATGTAAGGAAGTAGTATATGCACATAAAGGTGATGATATGTACTGGCGAATAATAAGGGTAGATAAAGATAATAAAATAAGAATGATATATACTGGAAATAAAGCACCAAGCGAAAGTACAAAAGTAATGATAACTGGTACTGATACAAACATGGGAATGACAGTATACAATAGTAATAGTGACAATTCTGAATACGTAGGATTTCAATATACACCTGGTTCTCAAAGAGGAACAACTACAAACAGTATAATAAAAACATACTTAGATAATTGGTATATAAAATATTTTAATGAAAATATAAGTACATCAAGATTTAACCAAACAACATTTTGCAATGATAGAAATACATCTAGTACTTGGGTATCAAATGGCAGTAATTTTGACTATGCTCCATATACTAGGCTATCTGCAGATACTCCAACGCCTACATTCGAATGCAATTCTGCTGATATGGTAATAAATAATTTTGGATTAATAACGGCTGATGAAATTGTACTAGCTGGAGGTAAATGTTATACCTCAAATAATTCTTTTTATTTAAATAATGATACTGCATATTGGACTGGATCGCCTATGTCATATGGCATTTCAGTGGTGTTTGGTCTTGACCCACGTAAAGGTTTACGCCATGCAGTTCTTATTCATCTCCATTATGCAGCTCGTGGCGTAATAACATTATCATCAGATACAAAATTACTTGGCAGTGGAACATACGATGATGTGTATGTAGTAAGTTAAGAAAAAAATCAGTTAATTTAATTAATTAAAAATACTATTCAGTTATAATAGATTTCAAAATATGAAATAAACATATAATGATTTCTATTGTAGTTTGGATAGTTTTTTTATATTTTATGGTTATTTTAGAATAATAAAATAATGTTACATTTCTTTTAATTTGCTTTACATTTTTAAGACTGTAAAGTATTGTAAAACAATTCTTAAAAATATGTAAATAAAATGTAAAATTTTAATTTTTTCGAAGAAATTTAACAAAAAAAGGAGGAAATTAGAAATTTTCCGGTAATAAATATATATGAAAGGAGAAATTTAAAATACATTTTAAAAATATAAAAAGTGTAAATTAGAAAGAGAGGTAAAAAATGAACGAATTAGAAAAAATAAATGAAACAATTTTTGAAAGTATTAAACACATTGATGAAGATGGAAATGAATATTGGTATGCTAGAGAACTACAAAAAGTATTGGAGTATACTCAATGGCGTAAATTTGAGGGAGTAATAAATAAAGCGATAAATGCTTGCAAAGCTAGTAATTATGAAGTATCAGATCATTTTGCCGGCGCCGGCAAAATGGTCTCAATAGGTTCAAAAACTCAAAGAGAATTAAATGATTATAAATTATCCAGATATGCTTGTTACTTGATAGCTCAAAATGGAGATAGTCGAAAGAAAGTTATAGGTCTTGCGCAAACATATTTTGCTATCCAAACAAGAAAACAAGAACTACTAGAGAAAGAATACAATAATTTAACCGAGGATGAAAAAAGATTCTACCAAAGAAATTTAACTAAAAAGGGAAATTATTCTTTAAATCAAGCTGCAAAAAATGCTGGAGTAAAGAACTTTGATAAATTTCATAATGCAGGTTATAAGGGATTATATAATGGTGAAACAGCAAATGACATTGCTAAAAGAAAAGGTATTCGTTATAGGGAAGATATTTTAGATAATATGGGAAGTGAAGAACTTGCCGCTAATTTATTTAGAATAACGCAAACTGAATCTAAATTAAAAAAAGATAATATGTCTGGAGAAAATGAAGCGTGTATTACACATAATAAAATTGGAAAAATTGTTAGAAAAGCAATAAAAGAGGCTGGTGGAACTATGCCAGAGGATTTACCAACTCCCTCAAAAAGTTTAAAAGAACTTGAAAAAGAAAATGGAAGTTTAGTAATTAAAAAATAGAAAATATTATTTAATTATGAAAGTCAAAATAAAAAACTAATTTTTTCTTTCTATTAAATGTCAAAATCTATGGTATACTATATATATATGGGAGTAAGATATGCTAGATAAATTAATAATAAACGGGACAGAAAATTATAAATGTTATGATATATTAAAGAAGTTATATGCAAGTAATCCTGAATTTAAAAAAATTATAGATGAGGGTATCGAAAGTGGGAAAGTAACTGGGTTTTCACAAGGTTTATGGGAAAAACTTGATATGCAAAATATAAGATCAAGAGGAGTAAATTCATTTTGTGAAGTATTTAGAGATGGTGCTAATTTAGGTTACTGCACTGTATGCGCTAAACAAGTTAGTTATTCCCTTGATAACCCTTATTTATGTGGAGGCACAAATAAATTTTTAATTGGAACAGTAAATTCTCCAGATGGAAGACATACTTGGATTGAAAACGAAAATAAAATAATCGATACTACATTTATGCTAGTTATAGCAAAAGATTATGTAAAATATTTTGGTTATACTTTAGAAAATAGATATAATCCAAATATTGATTCAATATATGTAAGTACAAAAGAATTTACAAATGATAAAAGTTTTAGGAGGTAAAAATGAAAAAAATAATCTTAATTGATGGAAATAATTTAATGTTCAGAAGTTATTATGCAACTTTTTACAGTGGAGCAAATATGAAAACCAGTACAGGACTTCCGACAAACGCATTATTTTCTTTTGTAAATATGATTAATAAAATAATTAAGGAAGAAAATCCATCATACATAGCGGTGGCTTTTGATGTAGGCAAAAACTTTCGTAAAAAAGAATTTTCTTTTTACAAAGAGGGAAGGGCAAATACACCAGATGAACTTAAAATGCAAATGCCTTATGCAAGAGAAATACTTTCAGCAATGGGTATTAAATATTTAGAACTTGAACCTTATGAAGCCGATGATATCATTGGAACTTTAGTTAAAATGTGTGCTGAAGATGCTGATTTTGATGCTACAATAATTTCATCAGATAAAGATTTACTCCAACTTATAAATTTTGAAACAGATGTTAAACTTCTTAAACAAACAGGCTTTATTCGCTTTAATGAAAAAACTTTTAAAGAGGAATATGGAGTAGATCCTATTAATATGATTGATTTAAAAGCTTTAATGGGAGATAGTTCTGATAACATTCCTGGTGTTAAAGGTATAGGTGAAAAGGGCGCAATCAAACTTTTAAAAGATTATCAAACAATTGAAAATTTATATGAACATATTGATGAAATAAAAGGTAGTACTCACGATAAACTTGTTACCTTTAAAGAGGATGCTTTTATGTCAAAAAAACTTGCTACAATATATTGTGATGTTCCTCTTAAAATATCTTTAAATGATTTAAAATATGATGGATCGAATAATGAACTTTTATATGATGTATTTTCTAAACTAGAATTTACTTCACTTTTAAGTGGTCTTACAAAAGAAAAAACTAATGAGAAAATAAGTTTTATTGATGTTAATGAAAATATTAATGTTGTAACAAATGATATAGTTTCTTTATATATTGAGTGTGATAATGATGATTATACAAGTGCAAATATAGTAAGCGTCTCATTATACGATGGTAAATTTTTCTATTATTTTTCAAAAGAAAATATTAAATATTTAAATTTAACTAATAAAAGGGTAGTATGTTTTGATAGTAAAAAATGTCAGTATTTATTAAATAAAGATTTTGATGTTTATCTTGATTATTCACTTTGTTCATATTTAAACGGAGATAATATTAAGGATGATATTTCATTTACAGCAATAAAATGTGGTTTTGAAATTCCCACGATTAATAATTTGCTTAAAATTTATGGAACACCTGAATATATTCAATATGAACTATTAAAGGTAAAATTTTTATTTGAAAATTATGAGAAAAATTATAATCTTTTGAGGGAAAATAAACAAGAGGAAATTTATGAAAAAATCGAACTTCCACTTTCAAAAGTACTTCTTAAAATGGAAAAAGATGGAATTAAAGTATCAAGTGAAGTTTTAGATAATCAAAAAGAAGTTATTTCAAAAAAACTCGAGGAAATTACTTCGAAAATATATGAGTATGCAGGCGAGGCATTTAATATTTCATCTCCGAAACAACTTGGCGAAATCTTATTTGAAAAGATGCAAGTAGGTAAAGGTAAAAAGAATAAAACAAGTTATAAAACAGATGAAGCATCTTTAGAAAAGCTTGCAAATGTTCATCCAATTATTAATTTGATTTTAGAATATCGCGGACTATCTAAACTAAAATCAACATATATTGATGGTTTAAAGGAATATATAGTTGACGGTAAAATTCATACAATATTTAAACAAACTGTAGCAAGAACCGGAAGACTTTCTTCGATTCATCCAAATCTTCAGAATATTCCTGTTAAAACCGAGGAAGGTAAACAAATTAGAAAAGCCTTTTTACCAAGTAATGATGTATTACTTAGTTTAGATTATTCACAAATAGAGTTAAGAATTCTTGCTTCAACAATAAATTCTATACCGATGATTGAAACATTTAATGCTGGTGGAGATATTCATGCAAGAGTTGCTGCTGATATTCATAATAAAGATATAAAAGATGTTACAAAAGCAGAAAGAAGTGCAGCAAAAGCAGTAATATTTGGTATTGTATATGGCATAAGTGGTTTTGGTCTTGGTGAAAATCTTCATATATCTAAAAAAGAGGCAGATGAATTTATTGAAAAGTATTATCATCTTTATCCTGAGGTAAAAGAATATATGGAAAAAATGATTACTTTTGCTAAAGAAAATGGTTATGTTTATACAAACTATGGAAGAAAAAGAGTTATTAGTGAAATAAATGATGCTAATTTTATGGTTAGAAAATCTGGTGAAAGAATGGCTATTAATACACCAATACAAGGTAGTGCTGCCGATATTATTAAAATGGCAATGATTAAAATTGATGAAATTTTTACAAAAGAAAATATTCAAAGTAAATTAGTATTACAAATTCACGATGAACTTATATTTGATGTTAAAAACGAAGAACTTGAAAAAGTTGAAAACATTGTAAAAGATACAATGGAAAATGTAGTTAGTTTATCAGTACCACTTAAGGTAAGCACTGATGTTGGAACTAACTGGTATGATTTGAAGTAAGGAGGAATTTTTATGCCGGAACTTCCTGAGGTAGAAACAGTTAGAAATTATTTAAAAGAAAATATTTTGAATAAAAAGATTATTAATATAGATATTTTATACCCTAAAATGATTGAAAATGATATAAATGAATTCAAACAAAAGCTTATTAATAACTTCTTTATTGATATTCAAAGAAAAGGTAAATATTTAATATTTGCATTAGATAAATACTATTTAATATCACATCTTCGTATGGAAGGAAAATTTAATATTAAACCCATAAACGAAGAAATTTCTAAACACGAACACGTTATATTTTATTTTGAAAATTTCACATTAAGATATAATGATACTCGTAAGTTTGGAAGAATGAAATTAATTAATAAGGATGATCTTGATGATTATTTTAAAAATATTGGACCTGATGCAAATATTGCAGAGTATAATGATGAAATATTACATAAAATAAATAAATCTAATAAATGTATAAAAACTATTTTACTAGATCAAAGTATATTATCAGGTATTGGAAATATTTATGCTGATGAAATTTTATTTAAAGCAAGAATTAATCCCTTTATGAAAGGAAAAGATATTAGTAAAAATGATTTAGAAAATATTATAAAATATTCTAAAGAAATACTTGATGATTCAATTAAACATAAAGGAACCACTATAAAAAGTTATACATTTTCTTTAAATCATGCTGGTAGTTATCAAGACTATCTACTTGTTCATAAAAATGAGGGTAAACCTTGCAAAATATGTAATGAGAAAATCTTAAAAGCTAAAATTGATGGAAGAAGCACCTATTATTGTAAAAACTGTCAAGGTGTTAAATGAAAAGAGAAATAATATTAACCTTATTAACATTTATATTTCTTTCTATTGGAGCATATTTTTGTTATAAAAAGAAAATTGAGATTAATGATATTAAATCACCAGTAAATTCTTTTTTGTATATTAATTATGACAATAATTATATAAATTCAAATATAGATTTTTTAGATAAAAAGACTACTTTAAAATCTAAAGCATATATAACTTATGAAACAAATGGTGATAATGATGTATGTCTTGATTATATTTTAAAAGCAGATGGAAATTATGATAAAACTGAAGGTGTTGATGAAAATAATAAAGAACTTACTTTTTTAATCGAAGGCTTATGTGAGGAAAAAGAAGTACCATCTTTTAAAGAGGAAGATGAAATAGTTTTATATACTTTTAAAATTAAGCCAAATACTCACGAAGAATATGATATTATAACTAACTTTTATGTAAATAATCTTGATCAAACAGCTCTTGTAAATAATCCAATAAACTTTACTTATTTAGTAAAACAGACTAATTGTTAATTTTTTCTTTACAAATTGAAAATTCTTTGATATTTTTATGGTAAGGAGAGTACAATGAAAAAAGAAAAACTGGTAGCAAGTGCTCTTGCATTAAATACACTTCTTACAGCGTTAACAATTAAAACAAATGCTAAAACACTTGATGTACCATACATTTATGAAGAAGAAAAATATGGGGAAAGCGAGCTTGGTAGAGATTTAAATTACTACCATATTGAAAATGAAAAACAAAATTTAAATAGTAAAAAAATACTTTTAAATTTTGCAATTCACGGATTTGAGGATGCCTTTGCTTATGACGGCCAGTTACTAGTAAAAATTGCAGAGAACATCATAACTTATTATGAAGAAAATTATGATAAACTAGGTTCTTATGAACTTTATGTAATTAAGTGCTCTAATCCTGATGGCACTTATGAAGGGATTACAAATAATGGTTATGGTAGATGTACAAGTACTGGTGTGGACCTAAATAGGGACTTTGATTATTATCATCAAAAAAGGGACAGTGCAAGATATTATACTCAAGCACCATTTAGTGCTGTTGAGTCACAAGCATTAAGAGATGTTACTATTAAAATAAAACCTGATATTGTAATTGATTGCCACGGCTGGCTAAATGGTTATTACGGAAGTTATAATTTATATCAAAAATTTAGTAAGAATTTTTACTTACCTTATTCAGGCGGTTATGGAAGTGGATATTATTCTTCGTGGGTCACTACGTTAGGTGCAGAGGGAACACTTTTAGAATTTCCTTGGCCCTCAAATGACCATGATAAATTTGTCGAAACTTATAGTAATAAAATGATTGACCTTATTAATGGTGTTACTAAAGAAACTTTAAGTGAACAACAAAATTTAGAGAATAATGAATGTAATTTAATTGTGAATAATAAAGTTTATTATCCTTATAGGTCATCAATTAAAGTGGGAAACTCGAATTATTATTCACTTACTGATATTGCTAGAATGCTAGAATTTGAATTATTTTACGAAAATGGTAAAGTTATTTTAAAAAATAATTGTGAATATTTAACTTTTATTCCAGGGACTAGTATTATGCAAACAGTTAATAATATCTATGATTTAAAAGGGACAATTTTTGAAAATAATGGAGAATTTTTTGTTCCTCTTAGAGAAGTATTAGAACTTTTAGGTCATAGTGTTGAATGGAATGGAAAGACAAACTCTATATATATTGATTCAAATATTATATTGAGTAGAAAACTTATTGTTGAAAACTCTTAAAATTTATGCTATATTTATAATAGTGAAAGGAAGGTAGAAATGAGATTAACAATTGAGGAAGCTCAAAAAAAGAACGAAAGAATAGATTTTTTAAAGAGTAGATTAGAGAAAATCAGAAATGAAAGAAATGATTTCCAAGGTAGTGCTGGATATGATTCTAATGAACCATACTTTGCTTTACTTTCTCAAATGGAAGATACTACAAACAAAGAAATAATGCAAATTAATCAAGAACTAGCTACTGCTGAAATTGTTGATCCAACACTTGCTAATGAAAATTTAGTAAACGATGGAGATACAATTGATTTATTAATTACATTTGCTGATGGTACTGTGTTATCAAATACAGTAAAAGTTGTAAACCATATTGAAGAGTATCAACCAAATGTTGTTACAACTTCATCTCCAATTGGTATGGCTATTTACGGAAAAGAATTAGGTTCTGTAGTTGATTGCCAAACTCCAAATGGAAATATTAAAATTCAAATTATAGGCAAAGCTCTTAAAGAAGAACAAGAAGAAACTCTTGGAAGATAATCAAATTGGTTATCTTTTTTTTATGACTTAAATAATTATGTAAAAAAATGTAAATTCAAAAATTAATTAAAAACGCCTTTAACTCAGTATCTACCTAGGGTATATTTTCATAAATTATATACTTTTATGAAAAACTATCCCCGTATCTACCTTATCTCTACTACAATTCTAGCATTTTTTTTAGTAAATTTCTAGTCTTTTCAACGAAATTTGGTACCTCTATTTTCCGAAAAGTATATAATTTATGAAAAAAGAACCCAGTATTTATAAGGGATAGGTGGATATTATGGAAAAAAGTAAAATAACAAAATCACTTGCTGTGTTTGCATCAGTATTATTAATAATTATTATAGGAGTTGCTTCATTCGCATATTTTGGAACGTTTAATGTAAATTTAGTAAATAATGTAGCAGTAAATATTAATTCATCTAGTCCAGGTAATGCAACATTTACCTCAAATGCAACGCAGTTAAATTTACAAGTACCAGCGGCAAATATGAGTTATACTGCAGCAAATAATACAGTTGCTGCAAAAGAGGATACTGCATTTTTAGATGTAACTCTTACAGGTTCATCAAATTTACTAACAACATGTACATATGATATAGTTTATGAATATGATGCAGGAAGTAATGTTTATGGACAAGGAACAACTACAAAAACAAGTGGTGCTACAAAAGAAATAACTATAGAAGTAAATGGTATGAATGGAAATAATCACTTTGCTACAGAAACAAATTTTGATCATGCTAATATTCAAAGTTATTATGATAGTACAAATAAATATTATAAACTAGTTGAGGGTGCTACAATAAAAAGTTTAGGAAGTACTCAATCAGTAAGATGGAAAATAATAGGAAGATATTATAATTTAGATGTAAGTCAAGCACAACTTGGTGGAAAAAACTTTACTGGTAAAATATATGCAATAAGTAAGGGATGTTCTTCAGAAGATGGTACCTCAGTTAAAAAAGGTTATGAAACAATTCTTGCAAATAATGGAGGGGTAGCAAGTATGACAACTCTTACTTCAACAGATTTTGCAACGGCTACTACCGCCTCAGATAAAGGAATGTATAAAGCACAAGATGATTTAGGAATGTCTTATTATTTCAGAGGAGCAGTAGATAATAACTGGTTAAAATATGGTAAGTATACGAAAGATACATATTATACATATGATGGTGATTATAATTATTCTTTAGTAAGTAGTTGTGATGGAATAGATAACTGCTTTAAAATAGCCTCAAAAGGTGATGATATGTACTGGCGAATAATAAGAATAAATGGAGATAATTCAATTAGAATGATATACGCGGGTACATATGCACCAGATGCAAATACAAAAGTAACATTAACAGAAAGTGGCAATTTTGATGATGATGGTTATGTAATCGAAGGACAAAAAACATCTGTTGGATATTCAAAATTTAATCCAAACTATAATAGTGCAGAATATGTAGGATATATGTATACAATAGGAGAGCAACATGGAAATAGTACAGATAGTACAATAAAAACATATTTAGATAATTGGTATGCAAATTATACAGATTTAAATAAAACAGGGACAAAAATAACCGATCAAATATATTGTAATGATAGAACAGCATCAACTTCAGATGTTGCATATTCAACTACAAATTATACAACCTTAACTAGTTGGAATTCAACGGGAACGGGTTATTATTATGGAGCAACTGGTAGAGTATGGAATGATCCTGTATCACCTGATTATAAATGTCCAGTAGCCAGTGATAAGTTTACAACAACAACAGCTAAGGGTAATGGAAAATTAACTAATCCAGTAGGACTAATAACAGCTGATGAAATAACTTTTGCTGGATTACCTGCAGAAAAAACAAACAATAGTTTTTATTTGCATACTGGGGCTAATTATTGGGCGGGCTCCCCTGTTGTATTCAATTTTCAGAGTATTGCTAGTGAGTTCTCTGTGGATGATGGTGGCGATCTGTCCGGTAGCAGTGTCAGTAACTATTTTGGGGTCCGTGGCGTAGTTTCTCTATCCTCTGAAAGTAAGTTACTTGGAAGAGGAACATATAATGATGTTTACATTGTTAGTTGACAATCAAAAAAAAAAAGCATATAATTTAGATATGTTTTGAGAAAAACTATGAACAAGACGAAATTACTTATGGAGTTGATAAGAGAGTTAGCAATTGGTGAAAGCTAATAACAAAGTAGTAATTTGGATCACTTGGGAGTTGTTTATCTAAGTAAATAGGGTAAACTGTGTAATTCGCATTAAGAATAATAAGTTAAATATAAAGGTGGTACCGTGCTATATGCACCCTTTTGGTAACCACTTTTTTTAATGGAGGGAAGAAAGATGTTTAAAAAATTAGATGAAAGAAAAACTAATGAAGTTGAAAAAAGTATATTAGATACTTGGCAAAAAGAGAATATTTTATCACTAACTACAAAAGGTGATGAAAATTTTGTATTTTATGATGGACCAATTTATGCTAATGCTAAACCGGGAATTCATCATGTATTTGCAAAAACAATTAAAGATGCTTTTTGTAAGTATAATGTAATGAATGGTAAAAAGGTACTTAGAAAAATAGGCCTTGATACTCATGGACTTCCAATCGAGGTTAATGTTGAAAAGAAATTAGGTTTTTCTGGTAAAGCAGATATTGAAAAATTTGGTGTAGAAAATTTTTGTAAAGAGTGTAATAAAGAAACCGCTACAAATATTGATGAAGTAGATAAAGTAACTCAAATGATGGGTCAATTTATTGATACTAAAAATCCATATATTACATGTAGTAATGATTTCATTGAATCTGAATGGTGGATTTTAAAAACAATGCATGAAAAAGGACTTATTTATTATGGCTCTAAAGTACTTCCATATTGTCCTAGATGTGGAACAGAACTTGCATCACATGAAGTAAGTCAAGGTTATGAAGAAGATAGTGTAAATACTGTTATTGTTCCTTTTAAAATAAAGGGTAAAGATGAATATATGCTTGTTTGGACTACTACTCCTTGGACACTTCTTGATAATGTTGCAGCATGTGTTAATCCAGATTTAACTTATGTAAAAGTTGAAAGTATGGGTTATAAATTTATATTATGTGAAAGTTTAGTAGAAAAGGTTTTAGGAGAAAATGTAAAAGTTCTTGAATCATTTAAAGGTACTGATTTAGTAGGAACAGAGTATGAACAATTAATGCCTTTTGCAAAGGTAGAGGGAAAAGCTTTTGTTGTAGTCGCAGACTCTTATGTTACTGCGGATGATGGTACTGGAATAGTTCATATTGCTCCTGCATATGGTGCTGATGATAATAGAGTATGTACTCAAAATGGAATATCATTTGTTCAAAGTGTAGGTAGTGATGGTAAATATAAAATTGGTCCTTGGAAAGGAACTCTTGTAACTGACAAAGATCTTGAGATAGAGATTATCAAATATTTAAAAGAAAATGATAAATTATTTAAGAAAATTAAAATGGTTCACGATTATCCTCATTGCTGGAGATGTAAAAGTCCACTTATCTATTATGCAAAACCAGCTTGGTATGTAAAAACAACTGCTTATAAAGATAAAATTATTGAGGCTAATAAAGCTATTAATTGGTATCCAGATTATGTAGGTCAAAAAAGATTTAATAATTGGCTTGAAAATATGATTGACTGGGGTATCTCAAGAAATAGATATTGGGGATGTCCTCTTCCTATTTGGGTATGTGATGATTGCAATCATTTTGATGTAATTGGAAGTGTAAAGGAACTTAATGATAGAGCAAATGAAAAAAACATTGATATTAAAAATATGGAGCTTCATAGACCTTATGTAGATAATATTACAATGACTTGTCCAAAATGTGGCGGAACAATGCATAGAGTTAAAGATGTTTTAGATGTATGGTTTGATTCCGGTTCAATGCCATATGCACAGTATCATTATCCATTTGAAAATAAAGAACTTTTTGAAAGCCAATTTCCTGCAGATTTTATTGCTGAAGGTGTAGACCAAACTCGTGGATGGTTCTATGTACTACTTGTAATAAGTACAATTATAAGTGGAACTTCATCATTTAAAAATGTTGTAGTTAATGATATGATGCTTGATAAAAATGGTAAAAAAATGAGTAAATCCACAGGTAATATCATTGATCCAATTGCTATTATGGAAAAATATGGAGCAGATTCTATTAGATGGTATATGCTTTATGCTTCTCCAGTATGGACACCACTTAAATTTGATGAAGATGGTGTAAAAGAGGTATATTCTAAATTTGTTAACCCTTTAAAAAATACATATTCATTCTTCCAAATGTATGCTAATGTAGATAATATTAATATAAATGAATGTAATGTAGATTACACTCAAAGAGAGGAAATCGATAAATGGCTTTTGTCAAAATATAATAATTTAGTTAAAAATGTAAGAAATGCTTTTACTGAATATGATTTAAATAAAGTTACTAAATATATTACATCATTTGTATCAGATGATTTATCAAATTGGTATATTAGACGTAATCGTAATAGATTCTGGGGAAGCACACTTAATAACTCAAAGAAAAGTGTTTATATGACTACTTATGAAGTATTAAGTGGATTATGTAAATTAATTGCTCCGATTGCTCCATTTGTTTCTGAGGAAATCTATACTAATTTAACAGGCGAAAAATCAGTTCATTTAGCAAGTTACCCAGTTTGCAATGAAAGTCTTATAAATCCTTCTTTAGAGGAAAAAATGGATTTAGTAAGAGATCTTATTTCTATAGGAAGATACGCTAGAGAAGAAAATAAAATTAAAGTAAGACAACCTTTATCTGAAGTATTAATTGATGGTAAATATGAAAGTATTATTGATAATTTAACATCCCTTATCAAAGAGGAATTAAATGTTAAAGAGGTTAAATTTATAAATGATATTAATACTTATATGAACTTTGAAGTAAAACCTAACTTTAAAGAGGCTGGTAAAGTATTTGGTAAAAATATGAAAGCTTATCAAGAAAAATTATTAAATCTAACTGAAGAAGAACTTGAAAGTATTCAAAAAGGTGAAAGTATTACTTTAAATGTTAGTGGTGAAAATTATGAAGTTACGCCCGTCTTAGTGGATATTAGATATAATGCCAAAGAGGGCTTTGATATCGGTATGGATAATGGTAAGTTTGTAATACTTAATGCTGTTATTACTGATTCACTTAAAAAAGAGGGTAATGCTAGAGAATTTGTATCTAAAGTACAAGCAATTAGAAAAGAAAGTAATTTTGATATTGATAATAGAATTATAATAAGTGTTAATGCTGATGAAGAGTTTGCAAGTTCTATTAAAGATAATCTAGATTATGTAAAAAATGAAACTCTTGCTGTAGAAATTAACTTTGATGATTCTATAGAAAAAGATTTAACATTAAATGATTATAGTGTTGGTATTAAACTTGAAAGGGTAGCGTAAGTTACCTTTTTTCATTTAAAAAATATGAAATTTACTATTAACTTCATACCTTTATTCGTCTCTAAAAATTTTTTGAGTAATTTCGTGCAAATTAAAATGTATTATAAAATATTAAATATCAACTTTGTTTGTCACAATTTCAATTAATTTTTTTGTACTAAAACTAGGTAAATGTTTGTTAGAAATAGCAAAACCGATATATCTTTCAGGAATATTTTCTTTTATTTTAAGAGAAAATATTTTACCATCATTTAAGTCTTTTTGAATAAATTCTTTTACTGCATAACCAATACCAAAACCAGCTTTACAAAATTCTGTTACAAGAGAGTAACTTGCAAGTTCGATGTTTGGTTTTAAGGTTATGTTTTTTTCTTTCAAGAAATTATCTAAAAAGTTTCTTGTATTAGAACCTTTAGCTTGAAAAATCAATGAGTAATTTTTAAGCGTTTCTAACGAAATAACTTTATTATTAAGTTCACTATATTTTTTACTTGCTATAAAGACATCATGAATTTTTTTACATTCTATTATATCAATGTCATTTCCATAATCTTTATCATTTAAATTTAAAAATACAATGTCAATTAATCCATTTTTTAATTCATTAATAAGATGTGAAGTAATACCATTAGTAATTTGAATATCTATTTTAGGATATAATTTATTAAATTTTTCTAAATATGGAAGAAGAAATTCTTTGGTTAATGTTGAATTAATACCAATTTTTATAACTCCAGTTTCTAAATTAATTAAATCACTAAATTTATTTTCAGCACTATTTATATATTCCATGGCTTTGGTAATATAACTATAAAATTCTTTTCCCTCTTCGGTAAGAATAACACCTTTTTTAGTTCTTACAAATAAAGTTCCTCCGAGTTTTTCTTCGAGAAGTTTTATAGTTTTACTGATAGCCGGTTGTGATATATGTAAGTTTTCACTTGCTTTAGTAATATTTTGCTCTTTAGCAACTTCATAAAATATTTTGTAGTATTCTAAATTAATATTCATAATAACCTCCGGTTATGATAGACATAACAAATATGTATTTTTATTATATATAATTTTGCCTTATAATACAAGTGAAAGGAGAAAAAATATGTATAGTCCACACGTTAAAGAAAAAATATGCGGATTTATAGAAAATTTTAATTATGATAAAAGTTGGACAAATGACATTTAGAAAGAAGGTAGTATATGAAAAATATTGATTATAATGAAATGGAAGAATATGAAAATAATGTAGGCGTAGAAACTTTAAATAAAATATACTTTAATAATATTATTAATCCATATAAAGAAAGTGAGAAAATAATTGATATGCATGCTCATACAAATGCTTCGGATGGGGATTTAACTTCTTTAGAATTAATTCAATTAGCAATTGCTAAAAAAGTTGGAGTTCTTGCTATAACTGATCACAATACAGTTGAGGGACTTAAAAACATTGATAGCCCATTAATCTCTGACAGTGGTATAAAAATTATTAATGGTATAGAACTTTCGGTTAAAAGAAATATAGGTCAAATGCATATTTTAGGTTATGGAATAGATATTTATAATGAAACTTTAAATAAAAAGTTAAATGATATTAAATCCAATTGTATAAATAAAGTTTTAAGTATTTTGGAGGTTCTTAAAAAAGATTATAATATTACTTTTAGTTATGAAGATATTAAATCACTTATAAATGTTAATCATAATCTAGGAAGAGTGGATGTTGCGCATCTTTTAGTGAAAAGAGGGTATGCTAAAAATATTCCTGAGGCTTTTGAAAAATATTTAGTAAGTGCTTATGAAAAAGTAAGAACTATTAATAAAGGTTTAACCTATGAAGAATGTATAAATTTAATTTTAAGTAGTGGAGGTATTCCTGTACTTGCTCATCCTAAAACTCTTGGGTTAAATGAAAAAGAATTTTTAACCTTATTAAAAGACCTTCTAAAAAGTGGTCTTATGGGAATGGAATGCTATCACAGTAGTTTTACTAAAGAGGAAATGGCATATTATTTAGAAATAGCAAATAGATATAATTTACTAGTAAGTGGTGGTAGTGATTTTCACGGTAGTGCAAAACCAGAGGTTAGCCCTGGTACTGGTAAAAATAATAATCTTTATATTAGAAAATTATCTATATTAGATAAGTTAAAGTGAATATTTTAAAAATGTATGATATAATCATATTATGAAACAAGATAATAATAAAAAAATAACAATTGGACTTTTTGGTGATTCATTTTTCCCTATGGCTGATGGGGTAATTATGGTTATGGATAATTATGCACGAAGACTTTGTAAATATGCAAATGTAATTGTATTTGTGCCAGAGTATTTAACTAAAAAATATGATGATAGTATTTTCCCTTATAAGGTTGTAAGATGCCACTCTGTAAAAGTACCATTTTTAGATTATTCAGTATCTATACCTAAACTTGATGCAAAGTTTATGAGAAAACTTAATAAATATAAACTTGATATTGTGCACGTACATTCACCTTTTACTTTAGGAAGAGCAGGTCTTGCTTATGCAAAAAAACACCATGTACCATGCATTGCTACGATGCATTCACAATTTAAACAAGATTTTCAAAGAGCAGTAAAATCTGATATGCTTGCCACTAAACTTAATAATAATTTAATGAAATTTTTTAATAAATGTGATGAATGCTGGGCAGTAAATAGTGAAGTTGCTAGAATTTATTATGAAGATTATCATTATAAATGTCTTCCTAAAGTTATGAATAATGCTACGGAAATGCTTCCTGTAAAGGATGAAAAAGAAGCTATTAATTATATAAATAAAAAACATAATATTAAAAGTAATGAAAAAGTATTTTTATTTGTGGGTAGAATTAATAAATTAAAAAATATATTTTTTATTGCCGATGCTTTAAAAGCAGTTAAAGAAAAAGATAAAAAATTAAAATTTAAAATGCTTTTTGTTGGTACTGGTCAAGATGAAAATGATTTAATAAATTATGTTAATGAACTAGGTATTAGTGAAAATGTTATAATGGTGGGCAAAATTACTGATAGACAAGAACTTGCAAAATATTACGCAAGAGCAGATTTATTTTTATTTCCATCACTTTATGATGCATCCTCAATTGTGCAGATAGAGTCAGCCTCTCAAAAAACACCTGGAGTATTTTTAAAGGGAAGTGCGACAAGTGCTACAGTAACTGATAATGTAAATGGTTTTATAAGTGAAAATACAGTTGGGGCGTATTCAGATAAAATTATTGAAGTTATGAATAATGATAAACTTTTAAATAAAGTAAAAGAAAATGCTTTTATAGATTTATATGTAACATGGGATAAGAAAGTTGATGAAGTGTATAGAATTTATTTAGAAAAAATTAAAGAAAATAAGCATAAAATCCTTTAAAAATAAAAAAAAACACAATTTTTTTAACAAATTTCAAAAAAAGTGTTCACAAACGCAAAAATATATGGTAAAATCTATATTGTCTTTGAAGAAAGAAAAGGACTTTCTTAATGACGGAAGGATAGCGAAGTGGCCAAACGCGGCAGACTGTAAATCTGTTCCTTCGGGTTCGATGGTTCAAATCCATCTCCTTCCACCATTTCAAATATTGCCTCGTAGCCAAGTGGCAAGGCATCAGACTTTGACTCTGACATTCCGATGGTTCGAATCCATCCGAGGCAGCCATTTCAATATTATGTCTTGTTAGCTCAGTCGGTAGAGCATTTGACTTTTAATCAAAGGGTCTGGAGTTCGAATCTCCAACAAGACACCATTAGAAAAAATAATTTCCTAGATTTAGGAAATTTTTTTATGGTTATTTTAAAAAACTCAATTTAGTGTAGAAATAATATATTAAATATTTTTTCCTAAGCAAAAGGAAGTGAAACCAAAAACTAAAGGAAGGGGAAAATGAAACCGTGACAATTTGTCACCGGTTGAATTTAAAAATGCTGTGTTGAATTACAAAAGTGAAAAATATCTCTTGACCTTTTCACTTAATGCTGCTATACTATCAGTAAGAAAGTCAAAAGAGGTATTAAATGGAAAAAATAACTATGAAAGAATTTCAAGATAAAAGTAATATTGAAATTATTAAAGAACTTATGAAAAAAAATAAGGGATATATCACATCTAAAGAACTTGATATGTTTGATTTACACAGAATGTATCTATCAATTATGCAGGATAAGGGTATTATAAAAAAAGTTGCACCAGGTATTTATATTGATGTTAATATTAAAAAAGATAATTATTATATTTTTGGTTTGAGTATGCCTAATGTAATATTCTCTCATATGACAGCTTTATATTTTTATGGATTATCTACAAAGATACCAAATTGTGTGTATGACATAACAGTAAAAAGAAGTTACAATAGTACTCATTTAAGAAAACATAATGTATTTTATGTTGATAATGATATTTATGAACTTGGTCTTACTGAAATAGAAACACCTATGGGTAATATAGTGAAAGTGTATGATATTGAAAGGTGTATATGTGATATTATAAGATCTAAAAATAGAATGGACTTAAAACTAGTTAAAAGTTGTGTAAGAAAGTATATAAAAAGCAAAGACAAAGATTTTACTAAACTATCTTTGTATGCAGAAAAGCTTGGTATAAAGGAGGTGGTAATAAATTTTATCGATATGATGTTGTAGTAAAAATTATCTAAATTCTAAAGAAAATGGGAGGTTAAAAATGAATCAAGATAAAATGCATTTAATTAATAAAATTTTTAATAATGAAACAATAAGAACTGTATGGGATAAGGAAAAAGAAAAATATTATATTAGTGTTGTTGATATAGTTGGTGTAATATCAGAAAGCGATAACCCTAGAAATTATTGGAAAGTATTAAAACATAGGTTAAAAAAAGAAGGAAATGAGTCGGTTACAAATTGTAACCAACTGAAATTAAAGTCCTCTGATGGTAAATATTATAATACAGATGTTGTTGATATTGAGGGTATGTTTAGAATAATTGAATCTATTCCTAGTAAGAATGCTGAACCAATAAAACTATGGCTTGCAAAACTTGGAAGTGAAAGAATTGATGAAGTATTTGACCCATCTCTTGCTGCTCAAAGAGCTGTAGATATATATCGTGCTAAAGGTTATGATGAAAAATGGATTGCAAAAAGATTAAAAGGAATTCAAGATAGAAAAGAGTTAACCGATATTTGGCAAGATGGTGGTATAACTGATGGAAAAGAATATGCTATATTAACTAATGAAATCTATAAAGAATGGTCTGGTATGACTGCAAAAGAATATAAAGAGTATAAAGGTCTTCGTAAAGAATCTTTAAGAGATAATATGGATAATCTAGAAATAATATTAACTGATTTATCTGAGGAAACTGCAAAAAGACTTGCTGAAAAACATAAACCACAAGGTTTAGATCAAAATAAAGAAGTTGCTAGAATGGGTGGTCATGCAGCAAAAGTTGCAAGAGAAGACATAGAAAAAAATTTAGGAGAAAGTGTAATTACTAAACAAAACAGACTAAATTATGAATATAAAGACGAATTAGAAATTGAAACGAAGTAAAAAAATAAGCTAGTTACAAATTGTAACTAACTAAATTAAAATTAAGAAATGACCTATTATATTAAACTATCAAAACAAAGACTGACTGTTATGGAAACTATAATATATAATTTTAATTATATATATCACCAATTCGTTTGAATTGGTGCGTTCACAACTGTTCATATGCGTTCACAACTGTTCATATGCGTTCACAACTGTTCATATGCGTTCACAACTGTTC
>CAKOIF010000023.1 GCA_934086485.1 uncultured Bacilli bacterium
CAATTTTCATCCTATTAATTATCAAAATTATTTGTATTTTAGTCAAATATGAAACATATTTAGTATTGTGTATAAACATAATTAGCCGGTTTTTCATTCGTTTTATTATTTTTTATACCCACTTAGTACTATCTTTTATAAATGACGTCTTTATACTCACTCTCATACTTAAGTAATTTTTGTTCTCTACCTTTTTCTATATTATTATTTGGATTAATAAGTCTTAATCCGTTTTTTAAAAAATCATCAAATGTTAAAGATATTAAAGAATTATTTTTTACATCATAAAGTAAGCCATCAATATTATATTGTATTGCTGAAAATAAATCTTCAGAAAGCCATAAATCTATCTTCGTACCATTATATTCAAACTTAAATCCACCTAATCTATTTCTATCCGGATGTATTTTATAAATTCTAAATACCTCATTAATCCATTCTTCATCACTTCCAAGAACAACAAAATCCAAGTCTTTTGGAATTTTTCCAACTAATAAATCTCTAATACCACCCCCTAATAAATAAATATTAGAAAGTCTTGATATTGTAAATGCAGGATAAAAATGATTTTCAATATATCTTTGAATTTTCATTTTAAAATCTATATCTTGCATAAATTCATCATCATTATCATTATATTTAATTTCTAAATTCATGTATTTCACCTCCATATTACTTAATTTTAAAAAATGAAGAATTTACTCTTCACTTTCAATTAATGAATAACTTGTCATTTCTGTAGGTATACTTATGTCCATATAATCAAGTATAGTTGGTGCAACATTAGTTAAATCTCCACCTTCTTTTAACTTAATTTTTGAATCATTTATTACAAAAGGAACTTTTTCATAACTATGTGTTGTACATGGAGTACCATCATCATAAAGCATAGTATCTGCATTACCGTGATCAGCTAAAAGAATTACTGTATAAAAATTATCTTCAGCAACTTGTAATATTTTACTAAAGCAAATATCAAGTGCCATACAAGCTTTTGTTGTGGCTTCCATATTTCCGGTATGACCTACCATATCTGGGTTTGCAAAATTAACTAAAATAAAGTCATAATCATCCTCTATGGCATTAATAACTTTTTTTGTTACACTTACAGCACTCATTTCTGGTTTTAAATCATATGTAGCAACATCTGGAGACGGAATATGGAATTTATCAACACCTTCAAGTTTTCCTTCATAACCTTCATCAAAAAAATATGTAACATGAGGATATTTCTCACTTTCAGCAATTCTTGCTTGGGTCATACCAAGTTTAGATAAATAGATTCCTAAACTATTATTAATATCAGGTTCATTTATAAGTACATTTGCTTTTATAAGTTTATCATGATTAAAGAAAGTAAACACTTCAAGATTAGGCATTAATGTAACATCAAATTCAGTAAATTTAGGATTTGTTAAAGCAAGTAATATTTGTTTACTTCTGTCAGAACGATAATTCATCCATATAAGAACATCACCATCTTTTATAGTTCCTTCCCTATTAATCATCATAGGTCTTAGAAATTCATCTGTAATACCTTTATCATAACTAGACTTTAGAGCATTTTCTATATTAAGAATTTCAATACCTCTACCTTTTGTAATCAAATCATAATATATTTTAGTTCTATCGTAATTTTTATCACGATCCATTGCATAGTATCTTCCACATATACTAGCAATACAACCTACTTTATTTTTTTGAATATTTTTTTCAATTAATGATATATAATTATATGCTGCTTTACTATCAGTATCTCTACCATCAGTAATTAAATGAAAAAAGATTTTAGTAAAACCTATTTTAATTAAATACTCATACATTTTTATAAAATCATCAATACCAGCATGAACATTACCATCACTTGCAAGACCCATTAAATGAATAGTTTTCGAAGTTAATCCTTTTAGTTTTTGAATATTCTCATCTTCATTTAAATATAGATTATCTAAATATTCATCAGTTAAGACTTCTCTACTTTTAATAAGTCTTCCTGCGCCAATAGTTTGATGACCTATTTCACTATTACCAAACTGTCCATCATGAAGTCCTACATAATGTCCACTTGCAAAAAGTGTTGTATGGGGATTTTCATTATAAAATTTATTAAAATTAACCATGTTTGCATTAATAATTGCATTACCATAGTCACTTTCTTTCATTCCAAATCCATCAAATATTATTGTTATAATCTTTTTCATAATCTCAATTCTTTCTAAAAAGATAATAACACACAGATAAAAAAATATCAATAAAAAAGAAGGCAAGCCCTCTTATTTCAAAAATAATATAAATGATATTATAAAGAATACAATTCCTAAAGCAAGAGTTAATCTACTTATAAATAACTCCGCTCCTCTTTCTTTCATATTCTTAAATAATGCTTCATTTCCACCAGTAATAATATTTCCTGCATCAGATGCTTTATTGCTTTGTAATAATACAATAACAATAAGAAGTACAGATACCACTAATAAAATAGTTTCTAACATATTATTCTTCCCCGCTTTCTTTTATGGCTTCCTCAAGTTCAGCCTTATTCATTTTTGTATAATTTTTAATTTTCTTTTCTTTTGCTATTTCTTTTAATTCATCAATTGTTTTGATTTTTGCTTCATCAGATGTTTCTTCGAAAACTTCTTCAGATGGTATAGTTCCATTTTCAACAATATAGTCTATCTGCTCTTTATTAAGTGTTTCATATTTCATTAAAGCATCTGAAAGTAGCATAATTAACGCTTCATTATCAGCAACAATTTTTTTAGCCTTTTCATAACATTCATCAATTATCTTTCTTGTTGCTCTATCAATTTCTAAAGCAACTTGATCAGAGAAATCTTTACTCTTAGCATAGTCTCTACCTAAGAAAACATTTTTTTCTCTTTCTTCATATTGCATTGGTCCAAGTTCACTCATACCATATTCAGTAACCATACTTCTTGCAATAGCAGTAGCTTTTTTAAAATCATCAGATGCTCCTGTACTCATTTCGTGTAAGAAGTGTTCTTCACTAACACGACCTCCAAGTAAACCAGTAATTCTTCCTAATAATTCATTTTTAGTCATAATAGAAAGTTTTTCTTCTTTTGGAAGCATCATAGTATAGCCTCCAGCCATTCCTCGTGGAATAATAGTTATTTTATGAACTACTTCAGCATATTCATTTTTAAGACCAATAACGGCATGTCCCGCTTCGTGTAATGAAACAAGTTTTTTCTCTTTATCAGTAATTTTTCTTGTCGTTTTTGCAGGTCCAAGAAGTACTCTATCTGTAGCTTCATCAATTTCATCAATTGTTATTTTATCCTTATTTCTACGTACAGCAAGTAATGCAGCTTCATTAAGTAAGTTTTCTAGGTCTGCTCCACTAAAGCCTGGAGTTCTTGCAGCAATCGCAGATAATTTAACTGATTTATCTAATATTTTATTTTTTGCATGAACTTTTAATATTGCTTCTCTTTCATTTGAATCTGGAAGACTAACAGTAACTTGTCTATCAAATCTTCCTGGTCTAAGAAGTGCTGGGTCTAATACATCAGGTCTATTTGTAGCAGCTATAATAATGATACCTTCATTAGCTCCAAAGCCATCCATTTCTGTAAGAAGTTGGTTTAATGTTTGTTCTCTTTCATCATGTCCACCACCAAGACCTGTTCCTCTTTGACGACCAACAGCATCTATTTCATCAATAAAAATTAAGCAAGGTGCATTTCTTTTAGCCTCTTTAAACATATCTCTAACTCTTGAAGCACCAACACCTACAAATAGTTCAACAAAATCTGAACCACTTATATAGAAAAATGGAACATTTGCTTCGCCAGCGATAGCCTTAGCAAGTAAAGTTTTACCAGTTCCCGGAGGACCTACAAGTAAAACACCCTTAGGTATTCTAGCACCCATACTTTGAAACTTTTTAGGATTTTTTAAAAAGTCTATTAATTCTTCAACTTCATCTTTTTCCTCTTTAAGTCCGGCAACATCTTTAAATGATTTTTTATCTTTGTCATCACTTAATCTCGCTTTACTTCTACCAAAATCCATTGAATTTTTATTTGAACTAGCTAATTTATTAAATAGTGAGTATGCAACCATAACTACTATAATAATTGGTAAAACATTTACTACAATATATAATAATGCACTAGATCCTGGATCTTTGTTAGTATCATATTTTTCAATATTATTTTTTTGAACATATTCAATAATCTGAGGTATTTCATCCTCAACTACTTTAGTTTTAAATGATTCACCATCTTTATATGAAGATAATTTTCCTTCAACATAATAAATTGATTCACTACTTTTCGGAGTAATTACAATTTCTTTTACTTCGTTATTTTCTAAAGCTGTAAGTAATTTTCCAGTTGATAAATTGTTAACAGTCATTCCCTGAAAATTAAGAACAACCATTATAATTCCAATTATCATTCCCATTACTAAATATGGTCCTAATAATTTTATAAAAGAAGTTTTCTTTGCATTTTTCATTTAATCATTTCCTTTCGCATAAAAGTATTATATCATACTTTTCATTTTTTCCTACATCAAATTTACTTTTTTTAATACCTGGTAACCATAATATATTATTCTTACTATCTATCACTATAGGTATATTATTTCTTTTATCAATATCAATTTTTTCGTTTATTAATATATCTTTAACTTTTTTTGTTCCTAAATTTTTAACTTGCATTTTATCTCCTGTTTTTCTTGTCCTAATTATAAGGGGAAGTTTTACTTTAGATAAATCAAGTCTTAAAACATTATTACTATTTCCATTATAATTTGAAACTTTATGAATAATATATTCATCATTTTCAAAGTAATCATCAAATTCTATAGAATAATTATCCTGAAGAAGTTCTTTTTTAATAACAAATTCATTATATTTTTTTTGAGCAACATAACCATTATTTAAGTTTATTTTTGCATTACTTTTTTTTGATTCCATTAACTTTAATATTTCCATCAATGTATTATCATTTATTTCTAAAATATCATTTTTTTGAATATCCTTAATTAAATATTCAATAGTTTTTTTTCGTATAAATGGTTTTTCTTTTTTTAATACCTCTAAATTAATAGTACTACCCTTGATAGCATTTAGTTTTTTAATATAACCATTTATGAAATCATCATATTCTTCGAGTTCTTCACTAAACTTTAAATATTTTAAATGAATATTTTTATCTTCTTTCTTTAAAAACGGAATAATGTTTTTTCGATAACGATTTCTTTGATGTTCATCACTATTATTAGTTTCATCAATAAAATATTTAATTTGATTGTTATTTAAATATTCAATAATATCTTTTTTAGTAACATATAATAAAGGTCTTAAATATTTATTATTTTCTTTCTTTATTCCAATATAGCCAGATAATTTTGAACCCCTTGTTAAACGCATAAGTATTGTTTCAATTAAATCATCACCATGATGTGCAGTTAAAATGTATTTCCCATGATACTTTTCAAGAAGTTCATTTAAAAATTCATATCTTTTATTTCTAGCATTACATTCAAAGTTAGCAAGTGTATTAAATGTAAGTTCCAAACCCTCGAATTTTAGATTATTTTTATTTGCAAAACCCTTAACATATTCAAATTCCTCTTTAGAGCTTTCTCTAACATTATGGTTAACACATGCTACAACAATATTATTTGTTACTGATTTTACGATATCTAAAAGACACATGGAATCTGGTCCACCAGAACAAGCCACAATTACTGTGTCTTCATTTGATAATTTAGATTTTAAAAATTCAATTACATTATTCATACGATTAATATAATACCAAATTATTTTTGTTTTACAAGTACTTTTTTATTATTTTTATATTTTAGCAAATGATATTCCTCTAAAGTTAAAATATTTTCGTTATGCATAATGTATGAAACATCTTTACCAACATACCTTAAATGCCAACATTCATAAGAAAATCCTGTTATATTCTCCTTACCTTTTGGATACCTTAGAATAAAACCATATTTATAGGCATTTTCATGTATCCACTGCACTTCATTAAATGAATCATCAAAATTATCTATATAAAAATTATTTATAATTAATGCAAAATCTAATGCAAGACCAGTTTGATGTTCAGACTGACCAGGTAACGCTACTGTTTTATATGCTAATAATCCTTTTTTTAATAAATTATAATTTAATATATATTCTTGATATTCATATGGTCTATAACCAGAATCCACTATCATATTCACACCATTATATAGTCCCTCAAGTCGAAAAAGTAAAAACATTTGATAAGCTTCTTCATCTAAAAAAGTTAACATACTATCTCTTAATTTAGGTGTTTCAATTAGCTTCACTTTTACCAAGTTTTCTGGTATAAAGTCTTTTTCCAATGGATTAGTTTTATTAACTAAAATATCTTTGTTCACTTCATTTCCTTAACATTGTAAATAAGCATATCCATAATTTCTCCATTTAAAATACTTTCTGGATCATTACTTTCAAAATTTGTACGATAATCTTTAACAAGTTTGTAAGGTTCTAAAATATAGCTTCGAATTTGACTTCCAAAATTTATACTATCGTTATTTTTAAGTTTATTAGTTAGTGATTCTTTCTTTTCAAGTTCTAATAAATATAACTTATTTTTTAAAATTTCCATAGCAATCTCTTTGTTACGAAGTTGACTTCTTTCATTTTGAACAGCCACTACTATCTTTGATGGAAGGTGAGTTATTCTTACAGCAGAGTTACTTGTATTAACACTTTGTCCGCCAGCACCCGAAGAATGATATACATCAATCTTTAAATCATTTTCATTTATTTCAATATCAATATTCTTTTTTATTTCAGGAGTAACATTTACTGAGGCAAATGAGGTATGTCTTCGAGAATTAGAATCAAAAGGAGATATTCTTACAAGTCTATGAACACCACTTTCATATTTCAAAAGACCATAGGCATTTTCCGAAGATATTTTAATGTTAACCGACTTAACACCAGCTTCTTCACCTTTCTGTAAATAAATAACTTCGTATTTAATTTTATTCTTTTCACAAAATTTTTCATACATTTCAAGAAGCATATTGGCAAAATCACAACTTTCTGTTCCTCCGGCTCCTGGATGTATTTCTAGATAACAATTAAGATTATCAAATTCACCCTTAAAATATGTTTCATATTCTAAATCTTCAATTTTTTTTGATAAACTCATAATTTCTTCATCAGTTACTAAATCAATAAGCTCTAGATCATCACTAATCTCCTCATTTAAGGCGTTATACTCTTTTACCTCTTTTTGTTTTCTACTAAGGGTTGTTAATACTTCGGTACATTTTACAGAATCATTATAAAAACCATCCTCCAAAGTTTTATTTTTTAATTCTTCTATTTCATTGTTTATTTTAGAAATGTCAAAGAGACCTCCCAATTACTTCTAATCTTTCTTTTAAATTAATTAATTTCTCTTTCATAATTTTCCTTTCTTTTTCTTACCTTATGATAAACTTCTTCAAAACTATCATTTTTATCAATATCACATTCCATATTAAAATATTTATTAATGAATTTAATTATATAACATAAATTATGCATAAAATATTTTTCTTTATCTTTACTATTATCTATTGAATGATTTTCAAAATCAATTATTTTTATAGAACCATCCACAATTAAAAAATTATTTGGATGAATATCTATATAAAATATATCATTTTCATATAATGATTTTAATATATTTAAAACTTTCAATAATAAATCATAGTATTCTTTTTCAAATATATTATTTCCTTTTATTGAATTTAAATAACTAAATATTGTTTGACTATTTTTATATAAATATATTATTTGACCTATAACTTCATTTTCTATTGTAACAACACCTAAAGGAAAATCAACATTCTTTATTAAATGTTGTTTAGATTGTAAAAAGGAAATTAACTTATCATCATAATGTCTACGATATTTATATTTTTCAAAATCTCTATATATTCTATAAGCATAATCTTCATCGTGAATGCTAGGCATTTGATATAAAAATATTCCATCATAATCTTCTTTTGATGTAGCAAAATTATTATTTTCTTTCTTTGTTTCAGTAATAAATTTGCCTAAAAAATCTCTTAGTTCACTAAGCGAAGAAAAGCCAACATTAACTATATTAGCAAAATTTTCACCATAATTATTTTGAAAGCCTCTTTCAATTTGCATAAATCTCCTTTAGTCCCTTTTTACAAAAATAGTATATCATACAAATTATAAAAAAGATATTGTTAGCCTTTAAAATTAGGTCCTAACCAATATCTTGCAATAACATCTGCAAAAAATAAAATTGATAATATAATAAAAATAATATTAACCTTTTTTTGATCTTTCATTGTTACAAATTTAACTAATAAAGGCTGAATTAAATATATTCCCACTAAAGCAACAATGCCAAATTTTAAATCGGGAATAAGTGCAATCCTACCTTGAAAATTTAATAGTCTATCACTATAATCCCATAAACTTTTAAAGTTACCTCCAGTAAAATCCATTATATATGTGGAAATAAGTTCCACTAAAGTAGCAAATACCACTGATTCAATAAAAAGAAGAATTGGTCTAATATTTAATTTTCCTATTTTAACTTTCTTATCTTTGAATCTATAAAATATTTCTATAATAACAAGTCCACCAAAACCATATATAGGTAGCCAAGGGCCAAATAAAACGCCCCTATTACATAGTACATTATCTTCAATTATAAATAATAATTCTTCATAAATCCATCCAATTATAGAGTAAAATATAAAAAATAGTAATAAATCTCTTAAAAAGATAAATATACTTTTATTTGAATATTTAACCCCAAATAGTTTATTCATATTGCACCTCTTATTATTAGAGTAACACATGTTTTTATAATCAAAAATAGTAATATACAAAATTAGACAAATTATTTACATTTTTTCAAAGTTCTACTGTAAAACGATTCATATTTTTCTTTGATTTCATAAGGTAAAATACTGACAAGCTCAAATTTAATAAGATCTTGTAATCTTGTATAATATTCATCTTCATCTTTTTGCCTTGAATTAAGATTAGCAAATTTTAATAAGTCATTAAGTTCATTTAACTTATCTATTTTCTCTTTAATTTTATCATTTGGTATTTTATCTATTTCTTTTTTCATTATTTCAATCTCATTATCAAAATTAAATCTATGAACATTTTCTGGATTAAATATTTTATCAATTACTATAGAATTATCATTTAATAAGCCATTTATGATAGATACCAAAGGTGAATAGGTATATTCATAATATGAATAATGATATACATCCTCTTGCTGAGAATAAAAATCATTATATTCACGGTAGCCTACGAGTTTTTGAGAGAAAAATCTAATTTCACTATCATCACTTTGATTTTGACTATATATTCTTTCTGATAATCCTGGTAACTGAACTTCATCATACTCGAAATGCTTTATTGTACTACACTTTGATTTAACTTCTGAAAGTAACAAAGAAACTTCATCTTTATCAAATGATACCTCATATTTATGTACCCCATCTTCTTCTTTTTTGAAATAAAACATATATCCTCCTTGTGTATTTTTTACACTTTAATTATAAGTGTATTTTAAACACTTGTCAACAAAAAAAGATATCATTTTTGACATCTTAATCATATTTATAGAAACCCTCTTTTGTTGATTTACCTAGTTTTCCCTCATCAATATATTTTTGTAAAAGTTTAGCAATTGCTTTAAAATTATATGGTGCTAAAAATGATGGAACTTTTAAATACATTGAAACTATTTCATATGCAGTTTTAAGGCCAATAATATCAAGTATTTCAAAAGGTCCTTTAGGTGAACCTGTTCCTTTTTTCCAAGCTAAATCAATACTTTCTACATCTGAAATTTCATTTGCAAGTAAATCAAGAGCAGAAAATAAAAATGGGATTAACATTGAGTTTAATAAATAACCAGATTTTTCTTTATAAAGTGGTAAAGTAATCATATTAATACTTTTAGCAAAATCTATCACTTTTTCAAAAGATTCATCACTTGTATATTTTTGTTTCATTACTTCGGCTGTATTATTTTTCCAAATTGAATTAGCAAAATGAAGTGCTAAAAAATTTGCTTTATTATCTAAATATTTAACTAGTTTACTTGGAAGCATAGTCGAAGAATTTGAAACAACAATTGTATTTTTACTTAAAAGTTTATTTATTTTTGTATAAACATCTCTTTTTGCCTCAATATTTTCACTCATACTTTCAATTACTAGATCAGCGCCCTCTAAAGAGTTTTTTAAATCTAACTCGATTTTTATATTATTAAATGCCTCATTTACCCTAGATAATGATTTATCTTTATCAAACTTATCGCTTATTTTGAGTCCTGGCAATTCATAACCATTTTCAGACATTAAATTAATTTCTTTAATATAAGTTTCTTTTAAATTTTCAAGTTTAGGAATAGTTCTTGTTTTACTATCTTCACTGCGAAGCCAAATTGTAACATTTTTACCAGTATATGCACACTGAAATGCTATTTGTGTTCCAAGTACTCCTCCTCCTAAAATGGTAACATTATTCATTTAAATCTCTCCTTTCTAAATACATAATTAATGTTGATAATTTGTTTAATTATTTAAAAACAAATATATTCTATTTATTATCTTTAATCTTAATATAATTTCTAATCCTATCTTCACCAATCATATTTTTTTCAGTAACTGTTTTAGTTACTACAATTTTACCTATACTTTTCAAATAATCCACTCTACTTTTATAGCATACACCCATTACAAAACTTTTAAGATTATTAGCCATACAGTTTCCAATAAAAGACCATTCTTTTGATTCTCCTAAAGAGGATAATTTATCAAGAATTTCACTATCAAAGCACTCATAAGATGCATTTATTATTTCACCATTATTTAAAAATCTAACTTCTGAATTTTCTTCATAAATTTTATTCCATTTTAAAATATATTCTTGAATTTCCCCTTTTGTTAAAACTCTACTCTTCTTAACTAAATCTTTTATTTCATCATCAGCATAGCCCGAAATACCATATCTTTGATTACCATCGACAACTTGAATATTCTTATCACTACATAAGTAAACTACATACATCATTGATAAATAATCTTCATTAACATTACTAGCATACCATAATCTAATATTTTCATAATCTTTAACCTTGTTTTTTAATTTGCTTATTTCACTTGGAATATTCACCTCTATATCACCAATTGTCCTTTTTGTTTGATATTCAAAATCATCAAGTTTTCCCATAGATAATAGAAATGTTAAACTTAAAATATCTTCTTTATTAAATAAATTACTTCTTTCTAATAATAATTTTTCTGAGTCACTAAATACTATTTCTAACATTTACATTCTCCTCAAAAACATTATATCATCAAAAAAAGTATTAATAAATATTATTTTCTATTTACTAATACTTAAATTAAATTACCTACATATAATTATAAAAAACATTTCTATGTTTTAAAATCTATTAAGATTCATTTTTTAACATCCTCAATTGTTATTTCGTTATTAGCGTAATCACAATCAAAAAATATATTATTTAAATAATTTTCAATAGCTCTTTTTTCAAAATCAATCATATCAAAAGGTAAATTATTTATATCAGACCATAGAAGTTCTTTACACTTATTTGGCTCCATAATTTTAATATCACCTTTATAGTTTTTTATTTCAAAATAAACATCAAAGTATGATGACAGTGATTTATTTTTTCTATTAATAACAAAAGTATTTATAATATCATTTTTAGAAACCTCAATACCGAGTTCCTCTTTTGCCTCTCTTACAAAGGCTTCATATACATTCTCACCTTCGTCAACATGTCCAGCAGGTAAAGCTAAAAAACCAGGCCATAGTTTAGTACCTTGTCTTCGTTGGAGCAAAACTTCATTTTTATCATTTCTAATTAAAATATAGATTGCACATAAAAATTTTTCTCTATCTTTCCTCATTATTTCTCCTTATAAATCTTTTTGAATACTATGATGTATACCATTACTATCGATTATACTTATTAAAGATTTTGGAAGTAAATTAACCTCTTTTAAATCTAATATATTAATCCACTTATAGTAATTAACTTTAGAATCATAATTAATCATACCATCTTTAAAATTATCATTATTTTCATCTATTTCAATTTTATAAATAAAATATAATTCATGATATTTAATATTATCAAGTTCAAAAAAGTTTTCATCGATACCTATAAATTCTAAATTGTAATTAGTTAAATCAATTTTCATTTCTTCGTTAATTTCTCTTATTAAAGCATCTTCACTACTTTCTAAAGTTTTAACTCTTCCGCCAGGTAAAACTACAAAATCATAATCTGGATTACATTCAACTAAAACTTGCTTTTTCTTTTTCACAAGTAAGCCAACACGAAAGTTGAATTTTACGCCATCAATAATTATAGATAAATCACTCATTTTTGCTCCTTATTTTTTATAAACATACCTATTATACCAAAAACAATCGAAATTGGTAACCATTCTAAATTCACATTATATAAAGGTAATTTTGAAATAAAATGTGGAAAACTTGTTATATTATGTAATAGTTTTAGTATTGAAATAATAAATGTACCTAAAATACTTAATAAATAAACATTGTTATTTTGAATATTAAATATAGAAAGCACTATTAAAATAATAACTATAGGATAAATTATATTTAATAAAGGCGATGCAATATTAATAATTTTTTCAAGGCCTAAATTTGCTATAAATAAACTTACAAAGGTAATTATAATAACCCAAGTTTTATAACTTAATTTAGTTAATTTTTCATAGTTTGTGGCTACTGCGCTTGTAAGACCAACTCCCGTAGTAAAGGATGCTAAAAGTACTGCTATATTTAAAATAATACTATTTTTACCTAACACTGAGTAAGAGATTTCCTTTAAAAGGATTCCTTGACTTACATTTACATTTTTTCCAAAAGATGCTCCTATATAAGTCAGACCAATATAAATTATAATTAGACAAATAATTGCTATAATCGAAGAACTTACTAATATTTTCTTTCTTTGAGATTTTTTATAATTTTTTTTCTTTAGATAAGTAAATAGCATCATTGAAAGTGAACTTACACATAACAGATCTAGTGTTTGATAACCCATACTTAGGCCCTCTTTTATAGAATCTGTGTTAGAAACATTTGTTACTAAAGGGCCTTTACTAACATTTACACCAATAAGTAAAAATATACATATAAAAATAATTAAAATAGGTGTCAAATATTTACCAAGCATATCTATAACTGAAGTTGATTTAAAAGAAAATAAAAATACTAAAATAAAATATATAATTGAAAAGATAATTAAATTATTAAAATTGAACATTTCAAAGCTAACCGCACAAGTTCTAGGAATTGCAATTAAAGGGCCTAAACACGCTAACATAAATATTCTTAATATTTTCGAAGGTATATCTCCTATTTTATTAAATACTTTATCTTCATCATTATCATTTTTTATAAATGCATATAATCCAAGTCCAACTAAAAAGACATCACCAATTAAAAAGAAGATAAGTGATAAAGGCCATTTAGTACCACTATAAGCACCAACATACGTAGAAAATATAATATTTCCGGCTCCAAATATTATTGAAAATAATGATAATCCTAAAATAACGGAATCTTTAATTTCTCTTTTCATATCAACCTCTTA
>CAKOIF010000024.1 GCA_934086485.1 uncultured Bacilli bacterium
CTTTTTTTACTTAGTTTTCAAAGAACTTCTCGCACTCCTTTTTTCAAGTGCAAAATTAATATACCAAACTATTTTTTTATTGTCAACGCTTTTTTACACTTTTTTTAAAAAAATTGATTTTTTGTTGTAAACAGCGTCAAATCTATGTAAAAATACAGTTTTGATGGATATACATTAATTAATATATGCATTGAATTAAAAAAAATAACTAGCATCGCTAATTACTTTTTATTCTCTTTTTTTAACTTTTCAGAATATCCTTTTACTGCTTCCAAAACATCCATTGGAATTGGAAAGAAAATTGTATTAGATTGATCTGAAGAAACATCGTTAATAGTTTCTAATGTTCTTAAATGAAGAGCACCAGGACTTTCTGCTAATTTTTTTGCAGCTTCAGCTAAATTTTCTGCGGCTTCTTTTTCACCAATAGATTTTGTTATAACTGCTTGTTTTTCTCTTTCAGCTTCAGCAGCCCTTGCAATAACCCTTTTCATCTCATCAGTAAGTGAAATATCTTTAAGTTCAACGTTTTCAACCTTTATTCCCCAAGGATCAGTTTCCTTATCGATTATTTCTTTTATTTGTGATGAAACTTTCTCTCTTTCACATAAAAGTTCATCTAATGTAACACTACCAACAATATTACGCATTGTAGTTTGAGCAAGTTGTGCTGTAGCATAATAGAAATCTTCTACCTGTAAAACAGCAAGTGATGCATCAAATACCTTATAATATATAACAGCATTTATTTTTACAGAAACATTATCTTTAGTAATTGCCTCTTGTTCTGGAACATCATCTACTTTTGTTCTTATATCAACTTTTTTATAACTTTGAAAAATTGGCAAAACAATTCTCCATCCTGGTAACATAATTTTAGTAAACTTACCTGCTGTAAATTTAACTCCTCTTTCATATTCATTAATTTGTTTTAATGAACCTAAAATAACAATCAAAACTATTGCTAAAATAATTAATAAAATCATAATTACTCCTTTTCTACTTTAATTTTTGCTGTTTACACCAAATACTCATTACAAAATTATGTGGAAGCAACTTACATAATAATCTTTGACCATTTGATATAAATCCATATACACTAACACTTTTTTTCTTTTGCATATCATTATATGCTTTTCTTACAACATCTGTTGGTTCATACATAACAACATATTTTTTAATAACTTTATTTTTTTCTACAGCTCTATCAAAAAACTTTGTTTTAGTCCAAAATGGGCAAACGGTTAAAACATGTATCCCATCTTTTGATAGTTCTTTTCCTAAACTTCTTGAAAATGATAACACATACGCTTTACTTGCTGCATAAACATTAATATAAGGTACTGGTTGAAAAGCCGCTACTGAAGCAATATTTATTATATTAGAATTATTTTTCATATAAGGTATTGCCATTAAGCACAAGGAAGTAAGCGCAATATCATTTACTTTAATCATTCCCATAGAATCCTCTAAAGAAATGTTTGTACTTTTTTCAAACTTACCAAATCCCGCAGCATTAATTAATAATTTTATATTAGGCTTTTCTTCCTCAAGCACATCTTTAATTTTCATTAAATTAGTTTCTTTTTCTAAATCAATAGAAAATGTTCTAATGTTTAACTTAGTTTCCTCCTTTAATTCTTCAAGAAGATTTTTTTCTCTAGCAATTGCCCATATTTCATCAACTTCTATATTTTTTGGCATATTTAATAAAAACTCTTTACCTATTCCTGATGAAGCACCAGTAATTATTGCAATGTTTTTCATTTGATACCTTTACTTGCTATTTCATCATGCAACATTTTAATAAATTCTTCTTTAGATAAAGTAAATGTTTCTTCACTTTGACTACGTCTAAAGCTAATATTTTTATTATCAACTTCTTTTTGACCTAATATTAATGTATAAGGATATTTTTTCATAATACTCTCTCTTATTTTGTAACCAAGTTTTTCATTTCTAACATCAAGAAGTACTTTAAATCCTTCATTAGATAATAATTCATTAATCTCTTTTGCATATTCTAAATGATATTCATTATTTACAGGTATAATATTGATTTGATTTGGAGCAAGCCATAAAGGTAAATAGCCTTTACATTCCTCGAGTAAAAATGCTGTAAAGCGGTCTAATGACCCTAAAATAGCACGATGAATAACAATTGGTCTTTCTTTTTCACCTTTATCATTTACATATTCAAGTTCAAATCTTTCAGGTAATTGATAGTCAACCTGTACAGTTGAAAGTGTAACATCATGTCCAATAGCACTCTTTACCTGTACATCAATCTTTGGACCATAGAATGCTGCTTCACCTAAAGCCTCATAAAATGGAACATTAAGTTCAGTTAAAACTTCACGTAAAGCTTTTTCACTTTTCTCCCATAGTTCATCATTACCAAAATATTTTTCAGTATTTTCAGAATCTCTTAATGAAAGTCTAAATTCATAATTATTAAAGCCAAAATCTTTATATACATCTAGTATTAATGCAATAACACCCTTAATTTCACTTTTAATTTCCTCTGGAGTACAGAAAATATGAGAATCATTTTGTGTAAATGCTCTTGTTCTTTCTATACCACAGCATGCTCCTGAAGATTCATATCTAAAGTCATTTGCAATTTCAGCAATTCTTATAGGTAAATCTTTATATGAATGTAAGAAATTTTTATATATCATCATATGATGTGGACAATTCATTGGTCTTAAAACATAACTTTCATTTTCAAGTTCCATTGCTGGAAACATATCATCCTTATAATGATCCCAATGTCCAGATGTTTTATATAAATCTACATTACCTAGTGATGGAGTCATAACATGTTTATAACCAAGTTTTAACTCTTTATCCATTATGTAATCAGCTAAAGTTCTTCTTAAAATAAAACCATTTGGAAGCCACATAGGAAGTCCTTTACCAACAAGGTCAGAGAACATAAATATTCCTAAATCTTTACCTATTTTTCTATGGTCTCTTTCTTTTGCTTCCTCTAAAAGTTGTAAATATTCGTTAAGGTCTTCTTCAGTATCAAAACAAACGCCATATATTCTCTGAAGCATTTTGTTTTTAGCATCACCTTTAAAGTAAGCACCAGAAAATTTTAATAATTTAAAATATTTTAATTCTTTAACAGTATCAACATGTGGTCCACGACAAAGGTCGGTAAAATCACCTTGTGAATAACAAGAAATTACTGTTCCATCAGGAAAACGATTAATAAGATCGACTTTATATGGATTTTTTCCAAACATATTAAGAGCTTCCTCTTTAGAAATCTCATGTCTAACTATTCTTTTTCCATCTTTAGCTATTTTTTTCATTTCTTTTTCAATTTTAGGAAGATCTTCCTCGGTTAAAGTAACATCTCCTAAATCAACATCATAATAAAAACCTTCTTCAATAACAGGTCCTACCCAAAACATAGCATTTGGATATAAATGTTTAATTGCTTGTGCCATTAAGTGTGCACAACTATGATTTAATTTTGATAATCTTTCATCTTCTAATATCTTTTTCATTTTCTTTCTCCTTTTCAATTTCATTATTTAATATTTCGATTACTTCATTAAAATTACGATTAAACTCTTCGTCATTTTTATTAAAACTATTAACATCAATTAATATTCTAAGAACAATTCGGGTCCGATTTAAATTATATAAATAACTATCATTTACGTAATTTGCTCTTTCACCCATAGATTTAATTGCCTCTTTAATAGAGTTAATTACATAATCTATTGCTGGTGTTTCAAAACTATCTTTCAAATTTTCTAATACCTCAATACTATTAATCATTTCATTTGTTAATTCTGATTTCATACCAATTCCTTTCTTTATATAAAAAAAAGACAGCACCATAAGGAGTTATTTCTAACGGTACCATCCTTTATTTAACTTAATTATATATAACGGCTATTAACCGGGATTTATTAATCCTCTTAAAAAGTAGTAATTATTATTCTCTTTATCAGTTTACACCAAACACTGACTCTCTATAAAAGTTTAAATAATAATCATGTCTTTTCTCATCGATTTACATATTTATATTAACACTTTATTTACAAATAAACAAGTGATTTTAAACATTTCCACAATCTATTTCTTTTTCAAAATCATAAGTATAGTTAATTTTGGGGTTATCACTATTGAACTTAGGTAATTCAATTAGATACAATACAGAATGTTTCTTACACCATCCACATTTGTTATATACCTTAAAATTAATATTAAGTTCATTATCATTTAATGTTACCTTATTTACTAACTTATAACGTTCTTCACTACATTTATCATAATCTTGAAATGATGCAAGATAGTAATTTGTTACAAAATTGTTTGCAGTTAAATCTTTTTTTATACCCAAATCATTTGCAAGACTTTCATATTCGCTAAAGCTTGTTAAAAATATATCACTATAACTATTTGAGGATTCTCCTAAATCATAGGTTAATGAATTACTTTCTCTAGCAATTTTTACTACATATGAAGCAAGTATTATAGCTCCAATACAAGAGGCAAATATAATTAAAAGTTTAATAACAAGTGAATTTCTCATATAATCATCTACTTTCAATAATAATTTTACCAAAAAATAATTAATAATACAATTATTTTAAATCAATAAATATTATTTAGCTCTGCTGGCACAAAAAAAGCCCGTATTTACGGACTAAAATGTCTATTTGGTGGAGGATGTGGGATTCGAACCCGCGACCCCCTGCGTGCAGGGCAGGTGCTCTAGCCAGCTGAGCTAATCCCCCATAAGACTTAATTATCTTATCATAGATTTTTTAGATAATCAAGACTTTTTTTCTTTTTTTATTACGTGTACCATACCTTTTTCAATTTCTTCAAGGGCGCGGCCTAAAGGTTTCTTATTTACATACTCTTTTTTATCTAATTGATAATGATAATATTCTAGCATTTGTTTAGACCTTTTAGCGGCAACATGTACTAGCATATATTTTGAATCAACTATATTAAGTAATTTGTCTATTGATGGATAAATCATATTTAATCAGCTCCTTACAATAATATATTACCCAATTTTTACTACTTAGTGCAACAATTTTGTTATTTTTTGACACTTAGTTTACACTTAATCATTTAATATCTTGATATTATATTTTCCGTCACTTAAAGTTATTCTTATTTTCTTATCATTAATTTCTTTTACAGAACTACCTGCTTCATATATTTTTCCATTTTCTGAAGGTAATATTTTTTTTTGAACTAAATCATCTATTGTTATATAAATTGTTTCTTTACCATCAAATAAGCCTTTATTACTGTCAGCATAAATTTCTGCACATTTTTTAATAAGTCTTTCTTGATGAATAGATGCCTCTTTTACTTCATCATAAGAAAATGCATAACTATATTTGTTAACAGATACAAAGTAAAAGACTGAAAATATTACTATTACAAATATACTTAAATAAAGTGGTAAATTTTTTATTTGTTTCATACTATACCTTTTTCCTTTTCAATTTCACTATAACCATTATATTTCCACATCGGTGCTTCATTAATAATCCCTTTTACTAAATCCATAAATTTATTTTTATGTTTTTCATTTTTATATTCAAAATACTTATCAATATTCTTTGATAAATTTTCCTCTTTAGTAGAATTATCAATTTGAACATCATTTAAATATGGAATAATTACATATTTATAAAATACTTTTATATCTTTTTCATCCAAATAATAATTTTTCTTTACAAATGATAGCATCTTTTTGAATGATTTAAATTTGCTCATATATTTATAACTGAACATACTAGTTAGTTCTTTTGAACTAAACGTTTTATAATTAGATTTTTTATTAACATACTTTTTAATATCTTTTAACTGAATACCTTTCTCTTTAAGAATTGCTTTATTGCAAACATATTTTTCTTTTTTAGAAAAGTAAAGTTCAAATTCTCCATAAAAATTATTTAAAATTGTAAGTCTATCAAATAGGTATTCTTTATCGCAAGAAATAATATTATTAAACATTTCATAAAACTTATCATAAGAAAGTACTCCATAGGTATTTAAAAGTCCCATAATTAAATTATATTCTTTAGTATTAGATTTAATTATCTTTAAAGAATCTTTATCTTTTAAGTGAGATTTAAAATACTTTTGAATATCTTTAGGCATATAAAACTCATCTTCAGCAACTTTTTTTACCATACCTTTTTTATGTAAATTATTAAGAAAATATAAAAGTAAATAATTTGTTCTAGGTTTAATATGTCCATTACTTTTTAACACTAATTTTAAATTAGTTAATTCATCACTTTGAAATAAATTAAATGAATATTTAGTAATATCTTCTGCACTATTTACAAGAATTTTAATTAAGTTTTCTTTCTTACTATTTTTTCTATATTTAATATTAAAGAATATTAAAATTCCTTCAATTTCCTCTTTTGATAAACTATCTAAATATTCACTATATGTTAAACTCATCTTTTTCATAACTACTCCCATAGTAATTATAGCATGATAATTTTTATTTTTGAAGATTTAAATACACTTTTATTGCCATTATTGTATCACTTAATGTAGCATTTATTTCCTTATTATTTTCTAAAAAGTTAATTACTTCATTTTTAGGAATATACATTAATTTAAAATTTTCTTTTATTTCTTCCTCAGTTAGATTTTGCATTTCAATATTTGGTACTAAATCATATTTAATAGCATAATAATTTGTATTTGTATAGGTAATATCTCCATTTTTTGGATAATCTTTATTTATATAATTTGAGGATGCTATTGGAAAAATATTAGAAAAATTTAATGTAACTCCAGATTCTTCAGCTACTTCCCTAGTTAAACATTGTTCATCACTTTCATCGTTATCAATATGTCCACCAATTAAAAAATATTTTACACCCATATGGCATATTAAAATTTCATCATTACTATTTTCCACAATAAGTTTTGCTCTTCGAGTAACTTTATTTGCATCATTCAATGTTAAATTATCTTCATTATGGATAACTTGATTAACTTTTGGAAGTACTTTAATCTCAATACCTAAAACCCCATATTTGCTTTCATCTTCTTTAGAGTAATAATCATACATTTCTTCATAAGTTCCGCCACCTAAAGTAGAATTATCAAAGTAATTAAACAACTCTTCAAAATTTTCAAAATGATATAAATTAGTAATTTTAACAAACATTATTTCTAAAGTTGTTATATTTGTAAATTCTATATAATCATTTATTTTAAATGCTTTTCTTTTCTCATCATTTAATCTGATTTCTATTTCTTTAGTTCCTTTTTTAATTTGTTTAAAAGGTTCATTTTGAAGTTTCATTCTATATATCATAAATACCACCTAAAAAAATTATATAATAAAGCAGTATTATTTGCAAAGAAAAAGATGATCTAATATTCATCATCGTCATCATCATAATCTAAATCATCTTTATAATAGTCATCTTCATCAGTGGGATTATCTGGATCGAAATCCCATGGATCATACTCGCCCTTTCTTACAAGTTCTTTTTCATCATCATCAAGTCCATACATATCCATTTCTTCCTCAAGTGCATTCATACGATCTTTTTCTTTTAATTGCTCATTTTTATCAATGTTTTTATTAATTCCTTTAAGCATTTCATATATTAATCTTATCATTATTTTTCACCTATAACTTCAACATTAGTAATATGACTATAGCAAATTGGTGCAGAAGTTCCGCCATTATATTCAAGTCTTGTTAATCTTAATTTAATTGGATTTCCTTCTGTAGAATCTAATATTTTTTTCGAAGATGTCTCACCGATCTCATAACTTTCTAATTCTTTTCCATCCGAAGAGTTGAAATAATAGATTTTTTCATTATCTGTACATCCCAAACCAATTTTATCTTTACCACCAAAAGTATTACCTGACAAACCATCTAAAAATGCTTTGAAATCTTCACTTTTTGTATCAACAATGTTAAAAAATACATAGTCATTAGTTTCATTGGTTTCAAAATTTTCTATTTTTTCAATTGTTATATAGCCAAGAACATCTACACTACCCGATTCAGTTGAAATATTAAATGTATCATTTTTACCAAAGTTATCATCTTTAGGTGGAATCTCATTTTGAGTATTATTTATAACTTGATTGTTTCCAAAATCATATTTTTTCTTATTTTTTACTGAAATAAAAATCATTAGTAAAAGTATAATTAAAATAATAGTTCCAGTTAATAAAAGTTTCTTCTTTTCCATTAGTCCTCTCTTTCATTTAAAACTTTCTTTATATCTTCTATTACAATTTTACTTTATTATTATATTATTTTCAACTATTTTATATAAATAACTTACAACAAATATAAATATAAAATATTGTTAAACTTTCAAAAATATATTAAAATTATTTTGTAGGTGGAATAAATGAAAAAGAAAAAAATAATTATAATATCTAGTATAGTGGTTTTATTATTAATTGTTGGATTAGTTTTATTTTTAGTATTTAAAAAGAATAAAATTAATAAAAATATTGATGAAGAAAAAGTTAAATTTGCTGAGGAATATAAAACTACTAAAGATAATGTTTTTACATATCGTACTATTGAGGAAATTAATAAAATAATAAAAAATGGTACTGGACTTATATTTTTAGGTTTTCCAAAATGTCCTTGGTGTAGAGGTTATGTTCCAATCATTAATGAAGTTGCTAAAAAAGAAGGCTTAGAAAAAGTTTATTATTTCAACATTTATGAAGATAGAAAAAATAATACTGAAGAATATCAAGAAATGGTTAAACTTTTAAAAGGCTTTTTAAGATATGATGATGAAGGCAATGAAAGAATATATGCTCCAAGTTTAATTGCTGTTAAAAATGGTAAAGTTGTAGAATTTGATGATACTAGATATTGGGATAATAAAAAATATGATTCTGCCGAAGAATTTTGGCAAAGTGCAGATCTTAAACCAATGAAAGAAAAACTTATTAAAATGATAAATGAGGTAAATGAAAAATCAGCATGTACTGCTGATTGTGATTAAGTAGCAAACGCTACTTTTTTTATTATCTTTTATACCTCATATTAAATTTATCTATTTGACTTAATTTTCTTGAATAGCCTTTATTGAAGATTGGATTTAAATCAATACTATTTGTATATGTGCCTTCCAAAGTGGGATACATATTAATGATATGATTTGTTCCGTGAATAGTAATTACCTCGAATAAATCTGTATCTATTCCACCTGCAGAGCCTGAACCATCTAATTTAAAAATATATTTATCTGTAAAATAGTCATAAAATAACCCAGGTTGTTCTAAATAATTAGGTAAATGTTCTAATACTTTATCAAGTGGAAAATTTTTACTAAAAACAGAATTTTCTTGTGTTTTTACGCCAAAATGTTTTTGAATATGATTTTTAAAATAAACCTCATTGTAATCTACAACTTGATTGGCTAAATACCCAGGTAATTTTTCCCCATTCAAATTTCCCGTAACTATTCTAGTATAAAGCCATTCTATAGCCAATTTTTCTTTAACAATAAATTCAGCATTTTTGGAAAAGAAATTATACATAATATCATAGTTTTTATTATATGCTAAAATTCTTAATCTCAAACAAGTTATTTTTGAACTATATAACTTACGTAATTCTTTGCTTAATTTTTTATTGGATTTTACTTTTTCCTCTAAAACATTTAAAACTTCGTTAGCTTTTTGAACTTCCCCTAAAATAATTAAAATATTTGCTTGCATTACGTATCCCCAATCATAGTTTGGAAATTTTGCTAAATATTTTTCTATTTCTGATTTTGCAAGTAAAGGGTTTGTTTTTACTAAATCATTAATTCTATCAATTTCTAATTTATTATAACAATTTATAAATTTCATCTTTTATACCTCATATTAAATTTATCTATTTGACTTAATTTTCTTGTAGGAACATCCTCAAGCAATATATAATTTAAATCAATATTATTATGAAATTTTCCATCTAATGAAGGATAAATGGTTAATATATTATTAGTATTATGAATAGTTATAACCTCAAAATAATCTGTATTTTTATGAAATGCTTCTCCACAGCCATCATATCTAAAAAAGTATTTATCTTCGAAAAAGCCATAAAAATATTTATTATCTAAATTAATGTTTCTTTTTATTTCCTTTAAAACTTTTTCAAAAGGAAAATCAATATTAAATACTGAACTTATATTTGTATCATATGAAGAATCTTCACTTTTTAAATGTTTTTTCTCATGTTCTAAAAATAATTTTTCATCATAATTAAATAATTGACTAGCTTTGTATGATATAATCTCATTTTCTGCAATTAACCCACACTTTATTTTAGAAAAAAACAATTCCGAATTAAGATTTCTTTCTCTAATTTGTTCAGGATGATTAATGCAATATTCATATAATTTAGTATAATTTTCATTATATGCCAAAAGTCTTAATAATACATAATTTAAACTTTCTAAAAAATCTCTATATTTATTTGAGTTTTTAAAATTAATATTTTCATTTGCAAGGTTACTACCTAATTTTATTACATTTTCTGCTTCCTTTATATTTCCTAAAGTTAATAAAATATTTGCATAAGAAATATAAGAAAAATAATCTTTGGGATATTTTTCAATATATTGTTTAAATTTTTCTGCAGCTAATAATGGATTAGACATAATTATTGATTTTGAACCGCTATATTCCCAGCAATTAAAATATCTATCAGTTTGATTTTTTTTATCTTTTTTCACAAAATCCCCCTTAAACAAAGAGTATTATATTCTAAATATATTAAATAGTCAAATTTATCAACTGAAGGTTGTATTATTTTAAAAATCATGAGAAAATTAAAAATATTAAGGATGGTGCATATGGAAAAATCAAAAGTTTATTTTACAAAGGAAATAAGTAGTGATTCACTTATTAAAATATTTAACTCTTTGGGAGTAACTCTTAAAGGAAAAGTTGGTGTTAAAGTATCTACTGGCGAAGATGGTGCAAAAGGATATTTAAAAAAAGAACTTATTGCTCCATTTGTAAAAATGGTTAATGGAACTATTATTGAATGTAACACTGCCTACCCTGGTAAAAGAGAATTTACAATAGATCATTTAAAAACCGCAGAAAAGCATGGTTTTACTGATTATGCAGAAGTAGACATTATGGACAGTGATGGAGAAATAAGAATTCCCGTAAAAAAAGGGAAACATTTAAAATATGATATAATTGGTTCTCATTTTGAAAACTATGATACAATTATTAACCTAGCCCATGGTAAAGGACATAAAATGGGTGGTTTTGGTGCAAACCTAAAAAACCAATCAATTGGTATTGCCTCACGAAATGGTAAAGCCTATATACATAGTTGTGGTCAAACAGAAAAACTACCAGATGCTTGGAACGTAAAATATGAACAAAAGGATTTTATTGAATCAATGGCTGAAGCTGCAAATGCAGTAAATGATTATATTAAAGATAATAATAAACAAATAGTTTATATCACTGTTATGAATGATATTTCAGTTGATTGTGACTGTGATAAAAATCAAGGAGATCCAGTAATAAGTGATTTAGGGATTGTAGCTTCACTTGACCCAGTGGCAAATGATCAAGCTTTCATAGATATGATTTGGAATACTAATGAAGAAGGAACTAAATTAATTAAAGAAAGAATTGATTCAAGGTGTGGAAGACACATTCTTCCTTATTCTGAAAGTTTAGGTCTTGGAAGTACTTCTTATGAACTAATTGATATTGATAAAATGTAAAGATTTAACAATTTTTACATTTTTTTGTGAATTTATGTTATCATTTATATAGGAGTAAATAAATATGGACATAGAAATTTTATTAAATTTTAATTATGAAAATTTAAAAAATTATTTATTAAATGCAAGTGATGATGAAAGAAAAAAAGTATTATCTGATGATAGAATTAAAAATAAACTAATTAATTCTGATTATAAATATGACTTTGTTTTTCTTTCTCAAGAAGATAGTGACATACTTGTTTATCTTTTAAGTGGAAATGGTTTAGAAATATTAAAAAATAATTCTAATTATGATATATTTTTAAATAGTATTTTAACCTCAGAAAAAAAATATGTTGATAAATTATTTGATAATGAAGGCTTCATAAATTTAATTTTAGAAAATATTAATAATTCCAAAGTTAATTTTTATTATTTAAATAGTAGTATAGCTAACCAATTATATAATAAAGTAAATGATGAAAATAAAATTAAATTAATTGGCCGCGTAAATAACGAAGCTCAAATTTACATAATAAAACATAATGAAATAACTAAAGAAAATTTTTGGGAAAGTCTTTCTTTATTAAAGGACAAGGCTGCTCAAATATTAATTAATAAAACAAATTATAGACTATCATTTTCTAATTTATCCATAACAGATTTATATAGTTATTCTAAAAAAGAATTATCATTTCC
>CAKOIF010000025.1 GCA_934086485.1 uncultured Bacilli bacterium
TGATACTTACTCAGTCTCCAGAAGCAGGTAATAGAATAGCAGAAAACTCAAAAATAAGATTATTGCTATCTAATTGATATTTATAATTTTTATGTAATTTAATTTATATATTAGGTTTATGATCTATTTAACTATTGAAAGGAGTATGTATGGAAATAACTAGATTGAAAGAAGAGCTTATAGAACAAAGAAAATCTAAATTTAAAGGAAATATATATCATTATTCTCAAGTTAATTTTGCATATAATTAAAATAAAATAGAAGGTGGAAAATTAAGTGAAGATGAAACTGAAGAAATTTTTAAAACTGATTCATTTATTTCAAAAAAAGATGATGCAATTAAATTCGATGATTTAACAGAAATGAAAAATCATTCTAGATTATTTAATTATACATTAGATACTTTAGAAGATGATTTATCTAAAGAATTAATAATAAATATGAATAAAATATTAAAAAGAAATACTACTGATGAAGAAAATTTAAGATATAATATTGGTGGTTTTAAAATAGTTCTTAACAAGATAGGATTAATAAATGTTATTAATACATCAGTACCGGAAGATATTGAAAAAGACCTTAATAAATCACTTTTGAATTATAAAAAAATCAAAAATAAAACAATCGTGGATATTATAGATTTTCATTATGAATTTGAACTTATTCATCCTTTTGGTGATTAGAATGAACCTTTAGGACAACAAAAGACATACATTCAAAAACACTTGCAAAATAAGAGGTTTACTGATTTAGGTAAATCTTTTTTTAGATAAATTTTACAATTTTAGTATAAAATGCTGATTTTTTAAAAATATACGATATAATTTAACTGGAGAATGGTGTTGTGATATATATAACAGGTGATAAGCATACTGATTTTTATGAGGTATGTTTTTTTTGTAAGAAAGAAAAAATAAATATATTCGATTTAATGATGATATTAGGTGATGCAGGAATAAATTATTTTAATGATTCAAGAGATTATAAGTTAAAAAAAGAATTATCAGAGTACAACATAATGTTTTTCTGTGTTCTATGTAATCATGAAGAACGACCACAAAAAATAAAAACATATAAAACCAAAGAATTTCATAATGGTATAGTATATTATGAAAAAAGAATATCCAAATATATTATTTGCCAAAGATGGAGAAGTATATAGTTTGAATAATAAAAGTGTTTTAGTAATAGGTGTCACTTATTTTATAGACAAAGAATATAGAATAAAATATGGTTATTGTTGGTATGAAATTGAACAACCAAATGTCGATATAAAAAGAGTATTTGAAGCAATTAAAAACAATAATAATGATATATTGATATTGTATTGAGTCATACTTGTCCATATAAATATATGCCTTGAGCGGTATTTATGTCTGGGATAGAACAATCAAAAGTTGATTATAATACAGAAAAGTTTTTAGATGAAGTTGAAAAAAACTAATTTATAAAAAATGATATTGTGGGTATTATCACACAGAAAAATAAATAGATAAAATAGAGTTTATGTTTGGTAGAATTAAGGACTTTACTATAGGAGTATTTGTTTCGAAGTTAGGATATAATATGAAATATTCAGAGATGCTTTTAGTAAGGAAGAAGCACAATTAGATAGTAATAATCCTTGCTATCCAATATGTAATTATAATGATATAGTTTTACAAAAAAGGTGACGGTTACAAAATATATGAGGATGATACTATTGCGTTAATCTGTGAAGAATGTAAAAAGGTTTATGGATTTAATGATTCCAATTCAGCAAAATTATCATAGAGATTTATAGGATTTAGGCGAAATAGACTTGAAAAAAATCTGTTTTTCCGTTGTAAAAAAGAAAAAAATTACCTTATTGTGAGATATGAAAATTTGGCTTTCGGTGTTAAGATATCAACTGTGCTGGTAAAATGAAGGGGGGAATTAGCTTAGGATATACATTGTATGATAAAGTATTAAATGCTATTGATTATGGAGTATTACAAACAAGAAGAAGATATTTTCTTGTTGTTATATTAGACAAGAATGAAGAGTTTGTTTTATTGAAGATAAATGATGCTCTAAAACATTACTAAATTATTTAGAAAGAGATATAGATGAAAAGTATTATTTAATTGTAAGTAAATATAAAATAATTAATAATAAAGTTATATTTAATAAAAAAATAATCCTAATAGAGAGTACAAAATTGATTTAAAAAAGTACAATGCAGGTGGTGTTTGTGTTAAAGATAAAAATTGTAAGTTTTTTCAATCTTCGAGAACATTTTCTAAAAGTGGTTATGTAGCAAACTCACAACAAATACTACATCTGATAATTGTAAAATTTTAGTAGTGCGTGTGGAAATTTAATTATATCATCAAGTTGAAAATTCAATAGTAGTAGGTATAATCTATAATGTGTTGAAATCAATTTTTACTTTAGGATGAATATTTTTTTGATTAAAATGAACTAATATATTACTTACCATTTAAAGAAAAATGAAAATATAATATAATATAATATTAGTAAAATAAATTTTTATAAAAACTAAAATTGGTCTATATAAAAATTGAAACATATGATTGATTTTTCTGGAAAAATAATCGACATTTTTGCTTAAAATGTATTGACATTATTAAAAAAATAATATAGAGTATTGATTAAGTTTTGGGGTATTACCCATAGTTGCAAAAAAATTGATATCATTTTAAATAAGAGAACATGGGTAAACTTGGTTACTTTTGTTCTCTTATTTTTTGCAACAAAACTTAAATAACTATTATGACTATCTATAGGAGTACGGTAGTCATAATAAAATAAGAAAGGCGGTATTTATGAAGAAAAAAAATTTGTTAAAAAAAGAAACAGCATATTCCGACTTGTTTATGTATATGTCAATTGTTTTTGTGGTATGTTTGTTAGTTTCTAATATTTTAGCAGCTAAATTATTAAAGATAGGTAATTATTCCGTAACTGCTGGCGTATTAGTTTTTCCAATATCATATATTATAAATGATATATTTTCAGAAGTTTATGGTTATGAAAAAACCAAAAAAGTAATTATATTTGGGCTAATTATGAATGTATTTATGGTTTTAGTCTTAAGTCTTGCCATTGTTTTACCAGCACCGGTTTGGTTTGAAAATAACGAGGCATTTAAGACAATATTAGGTTCTACTCCTAGAACTTGTTTAGCTAGTTTAATGGCATATTTATTTGGCTCATTAGTCAATGCAAAAGTTTTAGTAAAAATGAAGAAAAATGCAAAAGGTAAATTTGGCATAAGAGCTATCATTTCAACAATATTTGGAGAATTGACGGATTCTTTAATATTTGTTTTTATAGCTTTTATCGGAAAATTACCACTTATGCAAATAATATCAATGATTCTAATACAAGTTATATTTAAAACCTTATATGAAATTATTTGTTTGCCAGTTACTACTGTTTGTGTAAAAAAAGTAAAAAATTATGAAGAAAAATTTGGGGATTAATATATGAGAAAAAGTATTGTATGGGGAACATGTTGGTTCAATGAACCAATAGAAACATTAGTTGAATTTTATAAGTCATCAATAAAGTCATTACAAAAAATGAACTTTAAAGTTATTCCTATAATATTTGATGCAAAATATGATAAAAACAATAATGAAGATCTGAGTTACATTACTAATAATATTGATGATGTTATAATTATTAAGAATAATATAAATATATTTCCAAATAAAAATTATGGAGTTGCATTAATATCTAACAAGGCATTTGACTTAATGGCAGATTATGTTGCCATCGTTGATTCTGATTGGAATATAAAGGAAAATTATTCTTTTATAGAAAATATATTACTAACATTGATTAAAAGCGATTATGATATTATAATTCCAAACATTGGTAATGCCTCAGGAAGAAGCAACATATTAGTTGGAAAAACTGCTTTTTCTTTATTTTATCCAGATTTTTTAGATATTATTATTACTGCATTTCCGGGTTCTGTTGTAGCTAAAGCCTCTAAACTACACGTTATTGTTAACGATGAAAATTATCATTTTGATTGGGGAGGAGAATGGGATATAATATCAATTGCAATAAATCATAATATGAAGATTAATTCTGCATTTGTAGAAGTTGAAAATATCAGACACAGACCAAACACTTCAAAAATATTAGATGGTTTTCAAATTTGGAGAGCAATTTTAGGTAATAGTGATATGACAAACAGATTTAAGTATTTAAAACAATACAATAAAGAGGTAATTCCTTATAATGATATATCAAGAAATGTTCTAGAACATAATTATTCAATTCTTGACTTGATTAACATTTTAGAAAATGATGATGCAACAGATACAGAAAAACAAATTCTTTACATGATATTATATCCAATAGCATTTTTAACAGGAAAAATTACAAAGTTACCAGTTATAGAGTCAAGTAACAAAATGCCATATAATAAGGAAGAATTAAATACAATATCTGATTTTGCAATTTATTGTGCTAAAATAGCTTTATATGATGTTGAGGTGCAAGAAATGCTAAGTAGATGTAAAACTGCTAAATGTGAATTTTTAAGTGAATGGAATTTTGAAATTCAAAAACAACTTTTAAAAGAAGGAAGTGATTATAATAAATGAAACTTACTGTAGCAATTATTTGTTCTAATGATCATTTGATACAAAGATGTCTTGATAGTATTCCAAAAAAAACACCTATAATTGCAATTTTAAACTATCCTGATGATTATGTGTTAAATGTAGTTGAGAATGACAAGAGAGTAAAAGTTTATAGACACGATGAAAGAAACTTAGGAAAATTGAGACAATTAGCTGTTGATAAATGCAAAACTCCTGCAATTTGTTTTATAGACTCTGATTGTGTTGTAGAGAAGGATACAATATCTATTGTTGAAGAAGAGTTAGAGGATTACTATGCCGTAAATATACCATTACATTTTGATTATAATAATTCATCAACAAAAATTGTATCATTATGCAGAAAATATACTACACCTGATGAATTATTATATATGCCATTTGCATTTAGACTAGATATTCAAAATAAAATTGGAAAGCTATTTAATGATAAGTTATCTTGGGGAGAAGATAGTGATCAGAGAAAGAGAATGAAAGAAAAGGGATTAGAGTATGCAATTTCAAAGTCTTTTGCTACTCATAAGATTCTTACCATTAAAGAAGATGCAAAATCTTCTATTAGACTAGGTGAGGGTACTTATATTCAAGAGATAAATGGTATTAATGCAAAAAGAAGTATTTGGAAAGATTTGTCAATTATTACCGAAATAAAAAATGCACATGGGTGTACTAAAATGACGAATAGTATAATGGCAGGAATATATCATTTCTTTATATGGAGACCAACATATAAATATGGATATTGGAAGGAGAGAATTAAGAAAAATGGAAATAAAAACAAAAATAATAAATAATAATTTAGAAAAAGATATAGTAGTATCTTCTGATTTGATTGATACTATTTATGAAATTATAAAACAAACATATTTAGAAGCAAAAGAAATATATGTTAAAAATCCAACAAACGCTGACAATAAAGAGTTAAGTGATTTCTTGACTTATATTTTGGCATATCCAAAAGGTATTGAAACACCAAAGGTAATTGTAAGTGAAGAGCATATTAATTCAAATAATAATTATTATGATGAATTTACTAAGAGGACACTAGTATGCTTTTCTGGTGGAGTTGATTCTACTGGTGCACTTTTAAAACTATTAGATGAAGAAAAAAATCCTGTTGCGTTTTGGTGCGACTATGGACAACCATATAAAGAACCAGAAAGAAAAGCAGTTGAAAGAATTTGTAAAAAACTTAATATACCATTAATAGAAGCAGTATTAGATTTGACTGATTTAATTGCTATTGGTGGAAAAAAATTCGGTCATGTTTTTCCTGCAAGAAATTTAATGATAGCTTCAATAGGATTATGTTTTAATCCAAAAGAGATAGTTTTAGCAGGATTATGTGATGAACTTGTTGTTCCAGATAAGTCGTTGAGAATGTATGAGGAATTTATTAAATATTTTGAAATACCACTATATTCTCCTTTTGTAAATATGACTAAAACAGAAGTTTTGTGTGTGTGGAAGGCAAAATGGAATAAATATTTAAATGCAAAAGAAACAGTAAGTTGTTATAGTAATAATGGCGATTGTCAAAATTGTTCATCATGTGCAAAGAGAGAGGTTGCTTTTGTTGCTTCTGATTATACAAATCAATATCCTGAAGTATTTACTAATCAACATGATCTAATTGAAGGACATTGGTTTTCTAGAGTAGATATTTTTCAATATGAAAGAAGAACTGATATGCTAATTGCATTGTCAAAATATAAGGAAAAATTAACTCCTAAATTACAAGAACTAGTAAGTTATAACTGTCAAAAATATAAAGATGAAATAACAAAAAGAAAAAATCAGTTAAATACATTAAAAGAAAGTAAATAAATGTGATATAATCTTTATAGAATTCAAGGAGGAAAAAAATGAGTAAATTATATATTGTTAGACATGGGCAAACAGATTGGAATGTAAAAAAATTATTGCAGGGTGCTACTGATATTGAATTAAATGAAGAGGGCATCAAACAAGCGAAAGAACTTTCTAAAAAATTGGATTTAGATAAAATTGATATTTGCTTTTGTTCTCCATTAAAAAGAACGAGACAGACTGCAAATATTTTACTTGGAGATAAAGTTAAAGTAATTTATGATGATATGATAGTAGAAAGAGGATTTGGTGATTACGAAGGTAAGCCAATAAATTTTGATTTAATTGTACCTCAATGGGATTATAAACTAAATGATAGTTCTCATAATATTGAAAGTATTCAAGATTGTTTGTTGAGAGCAAAAAAATTTATAAATAAAATAAAAAAAGAGTATCCAAATAAAACAATTTTAATAATTTCACATGGAAGTTTTATTAAAGCACTTCATTTCAATTTAATTGGGTATGATGAAAATACTGATTTTTTATCATTTAATCCAAAAAATTCTGTTCTTTATGAATATGAGATAGATTAGTATGAAAAATATTGATATATTTGGAACTTGCCTTACAAGAGAACTTTTTAACACCACAGAAGAATATGCAGTAAATAATTATTTGATGCAACAATCAATATTTACATTATTTTCAAAACCATTGTATGTTGACAAAAGTGAAATAAAAAGTCATGATAATTATAATTTTAAAAATAGAATGTTGTATTATGAATTAAATAAAATAGGATTAGATAATTTGTTAAAAAATCATGCGAAATATCTGGTAATAGATTTGGCAGATGTTGGTAGAAATATATTAAAATTTAGCGTTCCAAGTAATGCTAGTGTCATTTCCACACAAGACATTATATATACATTAGATTGTTTGAGTAAAGATAGAAAATTAGAATATGAAGTTTATGATGTTAGAAATTATACTGATGAACAAATCGAAATAGAGTTAAAAAAATTTATTGCAATTTTATTAAGAGAATATAATCCAAATAATATTATCTTAAATAGGGTACAGATGAACAATGTATATTATGAAAATAATGTAGAAAAAAAGATATATGATTGTTTTATATATAATAGGTTATCTTTCATAAAAAGAGTTGAAGATATATTTTTAAGATTATTACCAAACTGTAAGATTTTATGTTCAAATTACGAACCTGTATTAGATATAAATCACAGATTTGGTGGTCCACATCCAGCTCATTTTGAAAAAATATATTATGAATATAAAATGAAACTATTAGATTCACTGATATCAGGGGAAATATCAAGTATTGAAATTGATGAGCAATACAAAAAAATATACAACGCTGAAATACAAAGAATAAAATCAAAAAAAATTATAAAATAAAAAAGGGAGGTTTTGTTATGAATAATAATTTTATTATGATAAGTGGTCCAGCTGCTTCTGGGAAAAGTACATTAGTTTATAAAATGAAAGATGCACTAAATGGATTTGTTTTTAAGCCATCATTAGCTTATGTTGAATTGGCAAAAAATAATGGCATTCCAATTGATAGAGCTTTTTTTGATATAACTCGTGATATGGCAACTGACTATTTTTGTGAAATATGTAATCAACATGAAATAGTTATTGGAGATCAACATCTAGCTATGCAACATTACAAGGATTCAATGTTAGCTTCATGTAATTTTGATACTTTTTTTCCAGATGAGCCATATATTTCTACAATCGATTATAATTTATTTGATAAACTTTCAGAAAATCAAATTAAGACTTTATTAATATATTTAAAGGCGTCTCCAGAAATATTGCTTGAGAGAGCATATCAAAGACATTTAAATGATGGTACACTTATTCGAAATAAAACACTACAAGAAGTTGTTGAAGAGGTAGAGGCAGAATATTATTATTTTAATGAACTAATTCATAAGACAGGAATTGAAAATTATATAATTGATACCGATAGTAAGAGTTCAGAAGAGGTGTTAGGAAATGCTTTACGAAAAGTTAGAAAAGTTAGAAGATAGAAAAGATTTACCTTTGAATGGACCAGATAATTATCGTGTTAACAATAACATAGTTTATACAAGAGCAATTGAAGTTAATGCTGTTAGACATTGTAATTTATCTTGTAGAAGTTGCTCTCATTCTTCTCCAATTGCATCTTGTAATGAATATAACCATGAAGATATAGAAAGAGATTTATTAAAAATATCACAATATTTACATAGTGAATTTATAAGATTATTAGGAGGAGAGCCATTATTACATTCAAATCTTTTAGAAGTATTAAAGGCAATAAAAAGAACTAATATATCTGATAAGATATGCTTAGTTACTAATGGACTATTACTTGATAATATATCAGATGAAATGCTTAAATATATTGATAAAATTGAAATATCTATGTATCCTTTAAATAAAAACTTGCTTCAAAAAATTAAAAGCAATGCTTTAAAACTATCTGAAAAAGGAGTTAAAGTTAGAATTTTAGAGTATAGTGACTTTAGAGAGTCAATATCACAATATAGTACGGATAACCAAGAACTAAAACAACTTATTTATGAAACTTGTCAAGTAGCACATAATTGGAGATGTATAACAGTTGATAATGACAGATTGTATAGATGTCCTCAATCAATGATATATTCTGAAAAAAATAATGATTTTTCGGACAGTATTTGTATTAGCAAACTGTCAAACATTTATGATTTGTTGAAATTTTTAGAAAATAATTATTATTTAAACTCTTGTTCTTGTTGTTTTGGTTCTGTTGGCAAAAAAATTAATCATCGACAAATAAAAAGAGACGAATGGACTAGCATGTTGCCAGAAACAATAGAAAGTGGAATAGATAAAGAATATGCAAAAACATTGGTAAAAAAGATGAACTTTAAAAGTGATTGTATGAAAAGGAGAAATTTAAATTAAAAAATAAGGAAAACAACTATTTAATCAGTTATAGTCACTTTTTTAATATTGAATCTATTGAATAGTTGAATTTTTTTGCTATTTTGTATATATAGTTAGTTGGTATTAATATAGTCCTTAATTCATATAATTTATAAGTTGATGTTGTTATTTTTTAAATGGCGCAACTTTTTTGTGTTAAATCTTCTTTCTTTAAATTATTGATTTGAGATTTATATTATTTGGTAATTATTTAAAGTTATTATACGAAGAATACAAAATATTCAAAGAAAACTTTAAAAATGGAAAAAAGTAGTTTAATGTCAAGATTGAAAGCAGTTAATAAACAAATAAACGAATTAGAAAAATTTGAATACAATTTTGAAGAAGTAGGAAAATTATATGAAAAGTATAATTCAATAAAAGAAGTTATCAAAGAAATAATAAAATGAATTGGTTAAAAAAATCATAGTTGTTAAATATAGTCATAAAACTAATTCAAAGAAATAAAAATTGAATGGAGATACTACTTTAACATTAAATGGGGAAAAATAAAGAAAATGTTCTTAGATATCATTCTTAGATGGTAATGGTAGAGTTTGTCGTATGATTATGTTTAGAGAATGTTTAAAAAATGATATAATGCCTTTTATAGTATTAGATAATGACAAACCATATTATATGCGGGGATTAAAAAATTATAAGAATGATAAAATGTTTTTAATAGATATAATAAAACACAAACAAGCTTTATATGAAAAAGTTGTAAACAAAATATTAGATTTTAATTAAAATGATAAGTAGTGAAATGCTTATCATTTTATATATAGTTATAAATTTAAAATAATAATTAAAAATAGAACTAAAAAGCATTTAAACAGAATATACTGATATTGAAAATAATTTATCTAAAAATAGTAAAAAACTCAAAAATAAGATTATTGCTATCTAATTGACATAACAATTGTCAAATATAAGTACATTTAAAAATAAAAATA
>CAKOIF010000026.1 GCA_934086485.1 uncultured Bacilli bacterium
ACTTTCTTTTTTCATCTTTTACTTTTTCCTTTAATTTATTTTTTTCTTTTTTTATTTCATTTTTAAACTTCTCTTGTTTCTTTTTAATTTTTTCCTTTTGTTTAATAATCTTTTCTTTTCCCTCTTTTAATTTTTCTGGAAAAATAATTACAAATTTATTACCAAGTAAGGACTTACTTAATATTTCTTTACCTATTTTAGATATTTCTCTAGTATTATCTCTTTTCTTAAATGTATTTTCACTTTTAATTTTAAATATTAATTTATATGATAATATATTATCAAGTATAAATGTAATAAGCATTACATAAAATGTAAAACTAATTTTAAATGGTGAAAATCTTAAAATTAAAGTTCTTAAGTATGGATCAACAACTTTAATAAGAATAAGACCCATTACCCCAAAACAAAGAGCATTTTTAAGGCATATTCGACCATTTATATTAAATGGTTTTTTAGAATAATCCCACCATCTAGCATTAAATAATTTTTCCATTACATAGCTAGATAAATATTCTACAGTGGAGCATATAATAAGTGCTAAAGAAAATATTGCTAAAGAGTTTGAAAACTTATTTAAAAGAATAGTCATAAATATAGCAGAAAATCCATAAATAGGACAATAAGGTCCTAATAAAAATCCCCTGTTAATAAATCCTTTTTTAGGATCAAATGTAACTATTTCTTCACAAATCCAGCCAAATATTGAATATAACATAAATAATATAAAATAAATTTTAAAACTCATAATTAACCTTTCCTCCTTATACCTAAGTATTTTAGATAACATTTTGGATGACCTAATATTTTAAAAGAACATTTTTTATCCATTAAACTTACAATCCAACTTTCCTTATATTTTGGTAATGTTATATTGAGTGGAAACATATGTCTTAAAATAATGTTTTCAACCTTTTTATTCATAAGGTCTGGAAAAGTTTTTCTTGAATTTTCTAAAGCCTCCCTTGCATGGACGAAACCATGCATTTTAAAAAATGATTTATGTTCTCTATTTAACTGCCAATCTTTATAATAAAAATCGTGAAGTAATCCTCCGATAGCGGCTGATTTATAATCCAAATGATGTTTTTTTGCAAATTTATAAGCAAAATACGCAACTGCCATTGAATGATCATATACTGATTCATTCTCATGATGATGATACTTTTTTCTTTTTATAAACTCTTTATTATCAATAATTGGTTTAATAATTTCTAAAAACTCTTTATCATATTCCATAATATTTCCTTTTTTGTACAATAGTACTACATATATTATAATATATATTTTAATTAAAATAAAATAAAATTAAAAAAGAAGTATTAAACTTCTTAAAAATTAAGCATTACCCATTCAGGTTTAAATATTAAAAGTATACCCATAAGTACAAGTAATATACCCGCTATTAAATTAACATATTTATTATATTTAGTTGATATACCTTTAGTTTCAAATGCTTTTAAAGACAATATTAATATAATTAAATCATCAATTATATAAAAGAATATATATATTAATAAATATAATACTTTATTTAAACCAATAATTTTATTTAATGTTAATATTTCTAAAAATATTGTTGGAAATCCAAGTGAACATGCAAGTTCAACTAAATTTACTGATACTGATAAAACAGTTGTTCCTAGTATCATTAATATTAAACTTTTATTTGCTAATATCTTATTTATTCTAGTTATAATACTTTTTCTTTTTTCTTTTTTCATAACATGACAACCAGTATCTTTTCTTGTTTTAATATATACATATAAATTATAAATTCCTAAAATAATAGCTAAAATAGCAATAATATTTCTTATATATATTACTGTAGAAAAATCTAGAATAAAACCGATGCCTAACATAGAAAGAAAATATACTAATCCCGAAGATAATATAAAAGTAAAACCAACAATTCTCATTTTCTTTTTATCTTTAATAGATATGCACATATTAATAAGTAATAAAAGTATCCACATAGCACATGGATTAAATCCATCAACAGCTCCCAAAATCATTGCTACCAATGGAATGGAAACTTTTTTCTTATTAACATTTCCTAATATAGGAATTTTAACATCTTCATTATTTATATTTTCATTATTTACATTATCATTAATTAATTCTTTTATTTTATTTTCAATTTGTACACCTACCGCTTCTGAAAATCCTACAAAATAAGTTTTTCCAATAACTGTATATGGTACACTCTTTGTTACATCATCATTTAATGCTTTTTTTACATCATTATAATATTTTCTATTAGTTTTATTATTTTTTACTTCATACTCATAAACATTTAAATAATCATTATAATTTTCTTTAATATCTTTAAGCCATATTTCTTCTTCGGCACAATGAGGACATCCATCCATTCTAAAAAAATATAAATTGATTTTTCCTTCCTCAATTTTAGAATTAGTTATTTTATAAGCAACATCTGTATATTCTTTACTAATTGCATATATATTAAGGGGAATTAATGCTATTAATAATAATATATATCTTATTATCTTTTTCATAAAATTTTCTCCATAATATCTAAAATTTCTTTTTTGCTTTTTTCTCCAATTACTCTTTTTATTTCAATGTTATTCTTTTCAAATATAACAACTGGAACAATATCTCCAATATTATATTTTATAATATCTTCTTCATCTAAATCATAATCATAATTAATATACTCTATATTTGGATATAATAATTTTATTTCATTCCAAATGCTTTTAGATATTAAACAACCTGGACACCACATTGCGTTAATAATTATTATCTTCATTAATAATCTCCTTTAAAATACGTATAAATTCATTAATTTGCTTTTTAGTTGTTATATGCGTAATACTTACCCTAATTGAATTGCTTGCCCTTTCTTTGCTTTTGGTAAGTGCATAAACTGACTTTGAGGGACTTGTTCCAAGTGAACACGCTGATTGCATTGAAACATATACACCTTTTTCATAAAGTTTATTAACAATTATTTTGGCATTTTTAATACTAAAATTAATTGTATTAGGTATTGCATACTTAGGACTATTTATACTTATCCCATTTATCATTTTTAATTTTTTGATTAAATAACTATTCAATTGTTTTACAAAATTAATCTTTTTCTCTAAATCTTTCGTAGCAAGTTGTAATGCCATTGCCGTGCAAACTGCGTTTGCGGTAACCGGTGTTCCACTTCGATAAATTGTGGTAGATTTTCCGCCATGTATTAAGGGAGTAATTTTTATATCATTAAAATTAATTAATATGCCCGCACCATTAATACCAAAAAATTTATGAGGTGCAAAAGTCAAAAAGTCAACATATCTATAATCAATACTAACTTTTCCTATTGCCTGTGTTGCATCAGTATGAAAATATGCATTAGAATTTTCTTTAACGATTTTAGCAATTTCACTAATTGGTTGAATTGTTCCAAGTTCAGAATCAACTACAGCAATACTTACTAAAATAGTATCCTTTCTTAAAAATTTTTTTAATTGTTCTAAATCAATATTACCATTTTTATCTAATGAAATAACTGTTATATCAAACCCTTTTGAGGAAAGATAATTGCATGGTGCTATAACTGATGAATGTTCAATTTCAGATACAATTATATGTTTACCTTTATTTTGATATCTATCTGCTATTCCTTTTATAACTAAATTATTTGATTCACTAGAACCGCTTGTATAAATAATATTTTCCTTTTTTGTATTAAAATAATTTGCAATAATTTCACTGGAATTATCAATTTCTTTTTTTGCTTCAACACCTAATTCATGCAAACTATTTGGATTACCAAAATATTTTAATGTAATTTCATTATATTTTTCTAAAACTCTTTTATCTACCGGAGTATTTGCAGCATAATCTAAATAAATCATAATTTTTTCACCTCTTATAAAAAAATTATACTTTTATCTATATTATTTTACAATAAACTAGTAGTTGAGTTAACTATATTTTTAGTTGAAAAAAACTCTCTAAATGAGAGTAATATTATCTATGGGGCGAAATAAGGGAGTCGAACCCTTGCATAATAGAGCCACAATCTACCGTGTTAACCACTTCACCAATTCCGCCATAAGATATATACTATACTACCAAAAAAAAAGGCATTTGGCAAGCACTTTTGCTAAATTAATCCCTCTTTTTCGATTAAATCTTTCATTTTAAATTTGATTCTCTTTATTGCATTATCAATTTGTTTGGGAGATTTATCCATAATTTTTGCTATTTCATTATATGAAAAGTTATTTACCATATAATTAAACACCGTATACTCAAATTCAGATAAATTATTTTTTGCAAGCATATAGATTTTATTGGAATTTTCTTTTTCCATTAAACTATGTAAAGGGTTTGATTTATTTTCATCAGATAAAAGATTTTTAGGAGTTATATTATCATCACTAACTAAAAAATCTAGTGATAAAGATTCATTAATTGTTTGCTGTTTACCACTCATGGCGTGTCTTATATAATTTAAAAGTCTTCGTTCAATACATACATATAAAAATGTTTTTAATGATGCGTATTTAGTTGAGGTAAACGAATGAATTCCATCACTAAAAGCATATAAAGCTTCACATTTTATTTCGTCATAATTAATTCTATAATATCTAATTGCTCTTTGATACTTTTTTATTAATATATCAACTAAATAAGAATATTTATCATAAATAATATTTCTAACATTTTCATCATTTTCTTCGAGCAAAGTTATAAGTTCAATATCATCAATATCATTGTAATCCATTAATCATCCATCCTATATATTAATATTCCCGCAGAAACTGAGGCATTTAAACTATTTATTTTCCCCTTCATAGGTATTCCTACAACAACATCACTATTTTTCTTAACTCCAGAACTTATTCCTAAACCTTCATTACCAATAACTAATACTTTCTTATTAGCATAAGATACTTTTCGATAATCTTCTCCATCCATATCTGCACAATATACAAAATAATTTATTTCTTTTAACTTGTTAATTGTATTTATTAAGTTTGTTACCATTACAATTTTAACATTATCAATAGCACCCTCACTTGTTTTGTAAACTGTATCATTTACTAAAACACTCCTGTCTTTTGGAATAATAATTGTTTTAATACCTTTACTCTCGCAAGTTCTAATTATTGCACCAAAATTGTGGGGATCAGTTAAGTGATCAAGCATAACAATAAAATCACCTTCAATATCATCAAAAGTGTAATATGAATAATCAAAAATATCTAAAACAATGCCTTGATGAACACCACCAACCATTTTATCAAGTCTATTTTTATCAACATATTCATATTTAATGTTATTTTCCTTTAAATATGCCATATAATCATTTCTTGAAATATAAGCCTTCTTTATTTTACTTCTATCAATTTCATATAAAACATTTTTGCCATAAACTAGCATAAGATCACTTCCTTTTGCCATTTAATTATATCATATCTTTTATTTTTTTGTATAAATTCTTTGCATATTTATTTCCATATTATTACTTTCTAGATTAAAATTTGCTAGGTAATATAGTTCTCCAAAATCAGAAATTGTATAATACATTGAATCTTTTCCATTATCAAAGTGAATTGGTACTCCAGTCCAATTCTCTAAATTGTATTCTGTATCATCCACCAAAACATCTGTATTATTTATAGCTAATTTAGGTGTATGAACTTGATTAAATTTTTTAGAAATATCTCCAATATTTTTTTCAATAAATATACATTTTTTATGCATTTCACTTACTGAATTAACTGCAGAATATATTGCGGGATTAAAAATAACACTTTCTTGAAATAGTTTAATAAACGATATTGCCTCATTTATTTCAGACGATGCATTTAATAAATAATCCCAGTCCATACTTTTGAAAAAATTTTCTACAATTTTTTCATCTTCAACATTAAATTTACTATGATAATTCATATCTATACCGTGTAACCTTAAAAGCAAATATGAACAATGCCTCATAGTATCTTTTATAACGCCATCAAAGTCAAAATAAACATCTAATTTATCTATACTACTATATAAAATTTTATAATATTCATTTAATAATTTAATTTTAGCAAGTCTTTCCTTTATATCAGATTTTTTATATTCATCGTACGATAAAATATTTAAGTTCCTCGTATCCATTAAAAGTTCTTGTACTTTATCCATAAAACCTCCCTGATAATAACTATTTTATCATAAATGTATTATAAAATATATAAAAAGTTAAATTAGGACATAAAAAAACCCTGATGTTCAGGGAAATTACTATAATAATGGTGCTGGGGATAAGGATCGAACTTATGACCTATGCGTTACGAGTGCATTGCTCTACCAACTGAGCTACCCCAGCAACTAATAATATTATACCCTATTTTGTTTTTTTATACAAGATTTTTTGATAAAATAATATTGGTGATGAAAAAATGTTTAAATATACATTAGATAATAAGAGATATCATACATTCAATTACTTCTTAAGAAACAAGTTTGGCTCGAAAGTATTTAAGGTTCCCCTAGATGCACATGCAACCTGTCCAAATAAAATAAATGGAGGATGTATATTCTGTAAAGATAATAGCAAATCAAATATTACAAATGAAAATAATGATATTTTAACCCAATTTAATGAGGAAATAGCTATACTAAATAAAAAATGGCCTAATGCTAAACATATAGCGTACCTTCAAACAGGAAGTAATACATATATGAATATTGATAAATTTAAAAATATTGTTGAAAGTTTGTTAAAACAAGATAATGTTGTGGGAATTTCAATAGCTACAAGACCTGATGTTATTAGTGATGAGTACTATAATTATTTTGAAAAGCTTAATAAAAAAACATTTTTAACCGTAGAACTTGGACTACAAAGTAGTAATGAAAATACTCTTAAACTAATAAATCGTGGTCATGACACTAAATCGTTTGAAAATGCGGTAAATAAACTACATAAATTAAATATTTTTATTGTGGCACATATAATAAATGGGCTTCCATATGAAACAAAAGAAGATATGCTTAATACAGTAAAATTTTTAAATAATTTAAAAGTAGATGCTGTAAAAATACATATGCTACATATTTTGAAAGGAACAGAAATTGAGAAATTATATAACAAAGAAAAATTCCATATCTTAACTAAAGAGGAATATATTGACATTGTTATAAATCAGCTTGAACTATTAGATGAAAAAATCGTTATTGAAAGAATAACAGGGGATCCTATAAAAGAAGATTTAATAGCACCTTTGTGGCTTACTAAAAAATTTTGTTTATTAAATGACATTGATAAAGAAATGGTTAAAAGAGATACTTATCAAGGCAAAAAAAATAATAATTAGAGCAAATTCTAATTATTTTTTTAA
>CAKOIF010000027.1 GCA_934086485.1 uncultured Bacilli bacterium
ATCTTATGATAATCTTTTAAATCAATGTTTTCACAAGGATTTTCACTTAAAATATAACCATCAATTCCTGAACCAATATCTGTTACATTTGCTTTTAGAGTCTTTGTTTTTGTCCATTTCTCTTTATCAGGAATTTCAAGTGATTTTATATTAGGAACGACTCCATCAATTCTTACTCTTTTGCCTATTGCCTCAAGGGTTTCATTTTCTCCTGTGGCAGTAACATAAAATACATCATCAATTACATTTCCTCTTTCAGTATAAAGTTCATTTAAATCATATGTTATATTTTCCGCTAAAGTATTAGGATTTAAATCACTTTTCCAGATAAATGAATATGTTCCCTCTTTTGTTAATTTAGCCTTTAAGATAATTGGCGCTTTATACCAACCATCACTTATTTCACTTTCATCACTAGTAACTATTTTAATGCTTCGATTTGACGTGCTTGCATCTATACATTTACCATCAACTGATCGATCTTCCTCTTTTAAAGTAGCATCTTCGTTTTCATCAATGGTTACCAAGAAGCAGTTTAAAGATGTACCATCTCTTGGATCTGTTATAATCATTGACTTATTGTCGGCTTTTAAATAGCCTTCGCTAATTAGCGTTTCGACATATACTTCATTACTTTCAGTATCTGCATAATATTTTTCCGCCGCAAGTTCTATTTCTGCTTTAACATTTTTATATTGCTTATCTAGTATTGTTTTTCTTATGGAACTAACTGAAAAAATACCAATGGTTATTATAATACCCAAAATTACAATAACACTTAATAACTCTACGATTGTAAAACCTTTTTTATTTTTCATACTCTCACCTACTATAAAAATAATATCACACTTTACTATTTAAATCTATCTTTGTAAGAACACTTTTTACAAATTTCTAAGTAGCATTTGTTATTTTGAAAGCTTGTAATTATATTTTTATACTTTTCACTATTTAAAATATTTTCTAAACTAGTTTCAAAGATATTTCCTAAATTACTTTCTCCATCACTATCAAGACAACATATTATAACTGTTCCATCACAAAGCACCCCAATATGAGCTTTTCCTCCAAGACAATGGCCATCACTATTGCTGCTCGCCTGACTAGGCCACTCAAATTTATTATCTAAAGATAAGAAAACATTACTGCTCAATTTAACATTGTTATATATTTCGTTAGTATTATAAAAGTCCTTGATTTTATCTATATAGTTTTTAGTTTTATCATCCATTTGTAAAGCATCTAATGTCCAAAAACGGTAAGATATAATTGTATTTACTTTTAATTTTTCTACAGAATCCAAAATATTTTCTAAATAATTTTCCTTACTATTTTCACTATGAAGTGAAATATTTATTCTATAAATATTATGTTTTAATAACGTATCAAGTCTTTCCTCCAAAAGTGTACCATTAGTAGTTATTATAACTTTTTTATTATACTTATCTAATAAATCTAGTATTTTATCTAAATCAGGATGTAAAAGGGGTTCTCCTTTAACGTGTAAATAGATATAGTCTGTATAATAGTTTACTTTTCTTAGTATATTCTCAAATTCATTTATAGATAAATATCTTTTTAATTTATTTGTCTTACTACAAAAAGAACAATTCAAATTACAATTATTAGTTATTTCTATATAAATCCTTTTAAATTTCATATCTACCTTTCATAAGAAAAAAAGAGTTAATTACCCTTTTTTGTAAATTCATCAAAACTAGTTCCATTATTTTTAATTATAATTTTATTATCACTAATTTCATAACTTAAATTATCTGTTCCCACAGGGACATAACTTTTAAGTACTACTTCATTTTGAACATCATAAATATAAAGTTCATTATTTACGGTGGTAATAATCATTAAATCTTCATAATTTTCATAGTTTTTTACTGTTAAATCTGATAAAACATTTTCTCCAGTATATTTATAGAACGTATAAATATCGTTATTTTTAGAAATAATGTATTTATCATTATAATCATAAATTGGTACTCCAAATGTGTCAGTTAATGAGTTATCCTCAGCATCTATCAAAAAGTAACCATTTAGTTTTTTTACAATTATTTTATCACTTACTAATTTATCATCCTTAATCTTATTTGCAAGTGCCATATAATCATAACTTGGTTTAATCTTAAAGTTACCAGCATTTAAATCAAATAGTCCATATAAATTTTCTTCATTTTTAACTATTAAATAGTTCCCCTCGATATCAATATTATAATCCTTTAACAAATTAACTGTTAATAATTTTATTTTAGTACCTAGACTGTATAAATAAATCTTATCTCCATCTTTAATAAAAACATTATCGGTATTAAATACACCAATATCATTTTTATCTCCTTCTTTATAAAAATCATTTGTTTCATCATCAATTTCAGTTTTGGCATCATCACACTCTGAAGAAGTGCATTCATAAGTTCCTAATAATTTACCTGTTTTATCATAGTAAAATAGTTTATTATTATATTTGTGTTCTTTACCAGGATTTTCTAAAGATGTACCCTTAGAAAGATTTTTATAAGAACCAATTACCGTAAGAGGTAAAAAGATAATAAGAAGAATTATTATCACAGGAAGAACCATTTTATTATTCTTCATTATTATCTCCACTTACAAGATTACCTGTTACTTTATCAAAAGTATAATTATTACTATTAACTTTTACAATATAATTTTTTCCATCCTCACTAATTTCAAATGCTGAAGCATCAGTACCTTTAATTTGAATATTTACATCTAAAATACCTTTTTTAGCATCTTTATAAGTATAAATATTTAAGGTGTTATCTTTCTTAACTAAAGCAAAATAATTATCATAAAGTTTTATATATTTTCCTTCTTCGGATAAAATATTACCTTTTAAGCTATATACTAAATAATTATCATTATTTTTTACAAGCATATAAGAGGATACATAATCTACAATATCAAATGTTGATGATGCTATTTCATTACCTATTTTATCATATAGGAAGTTTTTCTTTTCTCTTTTTACTAAAAGTAGGTCTTTCATAAATGATATGCTAAGAGTTTTACCTGATGGTTCATCACTTTTAGTATCAGTAAAGGCTATTACACCAGAGGGACCATTACTACCAAAAGTTATTGCTCCAAAGCCATCTGAGGTATTTTGACAATACACTAAACTATTTAAGGCTGATACGTGAGTTACTTTTTCTACGCCAATACCAGTATCTACTGCTTTATATTCACTTAAGTTTTTACTATTTTTTAAATCATATAATATAACGCTATTATTATCAGAAATAAATACATAACTACTGTTAAATATTGGAATATAACCAGATGCTTCATTTACAATCTTACTTTCCTTTGCCACAAAACAATTTGTAAGTTCAGTTGTTTTACTTGTAACATCGTTTTTATTTTTACAAGTATATTTGCCAATTAAATTTTCTTTATCTTCATCTGAATAAAAATATAATTTACCATCAAAATAATTTACGAAATCAAGTTTAGAGTTAAATAAGCCTTCATAAACATTAATAGTCTTTTCTTTATCATCATAAGTAACCGTAATTTTGCCATTACTATATGTAAATTCAAAAGGTTTTTTAGTTTCTTTTAAAGAATTTTTTTCATCAAAGATGTAAGATGTTTTATAATCAAGACTCTTTAACTTAATCTCTTCTTCATTTAATTTATTTAAGTTATTATCATAAATAGTCATTTTTCTACTGTTAATCCCAAATACAAAATCTTTATCAAGTAAAATATTATCATATTCTTTATTTATAACTTTATTACCATTTAAATCATATAAAGTATTATCACTTACTATAAATTTATCATTAAATGCACTTATTTCATTACTAAAATCTTTAGATATCTTATTATCATCCTTTATTAAATAATATGATGAACCAGCTTTTGCAATAAATGTATTATCACTATTATATATATCAATATAATCATATTTTGCTTTAGCAAGTTCTTTTATTTCATCACTAATTGATAAAACACCATATTTATCTTTTTCATTAGTATATGCTACAATACCCTCTTTAGTAGAGCCAACTTTAATAGTTTTATAAGTACTTTCTTTTTTCTTATCAGTTATATTATATAAATTAATTATATCGCCATCTTGAACAAAGACATATTTATTATTATATATTTGACTTCTTCTTTGTAAAGGGCTTTCTTTTTCATCTAAATAAACTGGTAAGTCGGTTTTATTTTCATTAGTTAAATATGCTACATAACATTTATTTTCGTCTTTATTTTCACAAACATAATCACCAATAGTTTTATCGTCTTTATCTAAAAATTTTAAAGTTCCATTATTATAAATATAATTATCCTTTTCCACTATAACGGGTTTTTCTTTATTATCGTCTAATTTCTTATCTTTTTTTATAACAAGAAAATAAACTAAAATAAATGCTATTACTAAAACAATTAATGAAATACTTACTATAAAAATTATTTTTTGTTTTTTAGTAAGATTTTTAAAAGAAAACTTCTTTTTATTTTTCTGAGGTTTCTTTTTCTTTTCTTTAGTTATAACCATTTCATCATCTTCAATAGATACTTTATCTTCATCATATAAAGTATCCTCAACATTTTTGTTTATTTCGACAATAACATTAGTGCTATCATCATATTCATTTTTAAAATCATCCATACTTTTCACATCCTATTTTCAAAATAATTATAGCAAATATATAGTTTTGTTGCAAGATAGAATGTTACTGAGTCAAAATAAAAAGAATGCTTATGCATCCTAATTATTATTGTTATTACTAGATAATGTATACATATTTTTCATTTTAGATTTTTTACTTTTGTTATTACCTAAATACATATATGCACCAATACCCATTCCAGATAATGCCATACCTAGCATCATATATCCAACTTTTTTCATATAACACCTCTATCAATAGTATGGAAGTTATTTTATTATTTATACATTCAATTAATAGAAAAAACCTCCAGTAAATCTGAAGGTTTATAAACTTTTTAGAGAATTTTAATTTAAGCTACATATTTGTTTATAACTAAAGATATTTTTTGTCCAGCTTTAGTTGTAGCACTCACTTTTACATCAGTTGGTATTTTAATGTTAGCACCAGTTGATTCTACTTTACTATCAATTAAATATCCACCAGTTACGGATGTTGCCGTTCTATTTTTATAATCATTATAAGTATAATTATATGAAGGTTTTACAGCAACATCAATATTCCAAGTAACATTTTGATTTGCATTAACTGTAAATGTATCACCTCTACCACTAGTTTTATCATCTTTAGTATAAGTAGTATTTTCATGAATTAAAGCTAAATCTTTTTCATAATAAATTGTAGCAGTAGCACTTTTTCCACCTGGAGTTTTAGCACTTACTGTGATTGTAGCACCATTTGAACAATTTTTAGGTTCTGAAACAACACTAATATCACCAGTATTTTCATTAATTGTCATACAATTAGTATCACTTAATGAATAAGTAACATTTCCACTGGAATTTTCAACACTAGCTGTCGCCTTTGCAGTTTTAACACCTTTAACATGAAGTGTATCTCGATTTAATGTTAATGATATTTTTTCCTCAGGTATAATTTCCTCAGGTATAACAGGCTCTGGTTTTTCCACTATTTTTTCCCAATTAGCATATAAAGTAGTATCTTCCTCTAAAAGTGCATTATTATAAATAACTTTTCCATGCTTATCTGTCCAACCTTTAAAAGTATAACCTTTATAAGTAGGATTTTTTGGTAGTGTTAGTTCTGTTCCTTTATTTATAGTAATAGCATCAACATTTGATCCACCTTTACTATCAAAAGTAA
>CAKOIF010000028.1 GCA_934086485.1 uncultured Bacilli bacterium
ATTACAAGTAATAATATAACGATATAGACTCTTTTATTTTTTGCTCTCATAACTATATAACCTCCCTATTAAGACTTTAATATAAGCAAATAAATATTCAAATACAACGATTTTTATCTACTCTATTTATCACTCAAAAAAACAAATTTTGCAAGGGTTTTGTTTCATTTTATGGAATTTTCATTTTTTTAAATAACATATTTAAAACACCTCCTATCATCTTTTAGTTTTTTTTATAATGAGATCCCTATAAACTCATAAAAAAAGAATGACTTAATCATTCTCTTCACAATACTGTTTTAAATCTACCCACATTTTAACTATACAACTCTTTTTAATTTTTTGAAGATGTGTTCTTGAAATACCAATTATCTCTGCTATATCTTCTTCTGATTTATGAATTAAAAATGTATTTATTAAATAAACAACTTCATCATTAGTTAATTTATAACTAACTTTCATAATAGAATAATAAATGTCAGTAGTTAGCATTTGTTTATCAATATATCTTTGAACTGCATTTTCTATTTGACTTGTAGTAGATCTTTGTGTAAAACTTTCTTTATACTCATAACTTGGAGAAATACTTACACTTTCTTCTAATGGAAAATCATATAAGTACCTAGCTGATTTAAAAGAGGAAAACAACTTTTCAAGTTTTTCTTTATTACTAACAATATCGTATTGCTTACAAATATAATCATCTAGTAGTTCATTATATTGCTCATTTTTAGTAGCATTATCTTGTATAGCATTACCGACATTAAGTAATTGATTAAGAGTAACAACATTGTTCATTATAATTCCTCCTTTCATCAAAAAAGAGATTTTGAGGGCATAAAAGTCCACTACAAAATCTCTTGTAATTTTAAATTATTATTCATTTTCCCTAATTCTTGTATAGTATTCGCAGTGAATACTATATTGTTTATAATATTATTCATAAACCAAACACCCCACAAATTGCCCTCTATTTTAATGAATAAATAAGCATTTGTCAATATATTTGGGAAAATTTGGTAAAACAAAAATGAGTAATCCCTCCTCTTTGAGAATTAACTCATTTTACTACATTATACATCTTGACAAGTTTTTTACAATAAACTAAATCAACATTTTTTCGTTTTTTTTAGTTTTTGTTTTGTATTCAAATTGTTTTTGTTTTGTATTTGATTTGTAAACTAACTATAACTTTCAATAAGTTTTTCAATATAAGAAATCTTTTTATTAGAAATAATATATTCCAATATTTTATAATATATATGAGCAAAAAACTTACTCTTAAATCTTTTTGTTAAAAGATTTCCCGCTACATTTTTAGTATCATCAACTGATATAAACACTTCATAATAGTTTTGCTTTTCTATAAACTTTTCATAAACATATAAAGTATAAATATCTTTATAAATAATTTTGTTATTAATAGTCTTAGGATCAAACTTCTTATCTAAACTATCAGAATACTGTTTTAATCTTTTAGAAATAAATCTATAAGTATAATCATTACGAACAAGTATTTTTTCTACTTTATTTTTATTAGCATACTGATTATGAATACCTTTTGCACAAGAATATAATATTTCAATAGCTAAAGCTTGATCTCTTATATCCCCCTTACAATCTATATTATTTAAAAAGTTATCTAAAAATCTTTCTCTTGATAATTCGTTATAACCTAAAAATTCTTTCTTTTCTTTCTCTGAATACATATTTCCTAAATGAATTTCTTTAAACGGTTCTTTATCTATCAATGGATTATTAAAGAAATATATATCAAAATGTTCAAGTCCTCCGACTTTTTCTTCATCATCAGTTCTATCTCTAATTTCTTTTGATTGATAACTATGTACTTGAATATTTAGTAAATGTCCTATTTCAATATTTATTCTTTCATGTCTTATACGACCATTACTTTTATAAAAGTCTTTTGTTTCTATCCAAGATCTTCTTGATACACCATTATGAATTAAGTTTAAAGTTGCAGTAGTTATAGTAAATCCCTCTTTGTTATAAAAACTTAATAATCCGTGATAATCTTTTTCTCCATACTTTTTGAAAGTTGGATTTTCATTTTCCTTATAATAATCTGGTATTTCTTGATCTTTAAACAATCTTTTATAATCTTCAATACTCAAAACATTCATTTCATCATTTGGAGTAAATACTTTAGAATATACATCTCCATCAACTATCTTCTTATTACCACCAAGTGAATCATTTATTTTAATAAAATCACTTAATAAATCAATAAAATGGTATCCACTATGAAAAAGTTTTCCGTAACCATATTTGTATGGATGATTTTCTTTTCCCAAATCATGTGGCATTTCCCAAGCACCATCAGAGTGAAATATATCTATGTTAGTTATAGGCATTTTATATTTATTAACTACATCTGTTAGAACATCTTTTATTTTTTCGTATCCCCTATGATACTGTCTTTGACACATTACCTTACAAGTACCTTTTGATTTTTTTGCAAGATCCAATATTTCATAATATTGTTTTCTTACCTTATCAATACTATGTAGAGAGGTCATATTCTTTGCAACTGTTATAGGTTTATCAGTTAAAACATTCATATTATTTTTTAAAGCAAATTCTAAATACATAAAATGGGCTTTTGGCTCTGTTGAAATAATTAAATGAGTTATTTCTAATGTTTTACAAACTGCTAAAAGATTGCTAGATACATCTTCAGGAAGATGATCATCATCTTTATATTTATCTGACAATGTAAATATTTTAGTTTTCTTAAAACCATTTTCATCTAGATATTTTCTTATATTATCTTTTTCAGATTCTAAATCTACAACAAGTTCTAAATTAACTTTTTTCTTTTTAAAGTAATGCAGATATATTCTCTTTGCATGAGGACCGATTCCTATTAAAGCAACATTTTTCATACCAATATATCCCCCTTTTGATGAGATATATTATAATGCTAAAGTTAAATATTTCATAATACAAAAAAAATAAGTGCTATGCAAAATTGCACAGCACTTTACTTACAATGATTTATATAATATCTTAATATTTCATAATCTCTTCTTGCAATGAATTTTGTATGATATACATTTTCATATTTTGATGCAATCAATTTATCTTCGGAATCTTTTATTAATTTCATAGCATCTTCAATATTTAACCATAAAAGTTTAGCACCTTCATCAATTTCCTTTTGAGTAAAATGAAGTTCTTTAGTATCTTTAATCACATGGGCAACATATACATAAGATGTTTGTTTGAAATTGTCGTGTGATTTTAATTCTTCAAAAGTACCTAAACAATTATCTATTTCTACAATACAACCTGCTTCTTCTAATACTTCTCTTTTAAATGCTTTAGTCGGATCTTCATCTTCTTCTATTCCACCACCAACTAATTTATACTCATTTTTTAGAGTTTTATTTAAAACAGCAATTTTATTATCTTTATTAAAAACAATTCCCCTTGCACCATATCTATGTCTAGGATTATCAAAAGGAACAATATCTAAACCGAAATCTTCATCAGTTAATTTGTTTATACATTTCATAATTTAAAAATACCTCCAAATATAATTCATTTTTTCAGTAGTCTTTTGCAACTTAAATTAATAGTTAGTTCTTCAAGATTATCTATTGGTTTTATATCTAAACCAAGTGCTACCTGAAGGGCATAAATAATTCCTGCATGGGTAATAACTAGAATCCTTTTATCATGATATTTTTCTCTTAAAAAATCAATGAATTCTTGTACTCTACTCGAAATTTCTTGTATAGACTCTCCATTAGGTGGTGTTATATGAAGTTGATTAAGAGAATTTAATTTTTCAACTGTAATTGATGTATTTTGCCAATCGCCTAAATTTCTCTCAATAATCCGATCATCACATACAATTGGTAAATCTGGAACTAAAATTCTTGATGTTTGCAAAGTCCTTATTAAAGGAGATGAAAAACAAATATCATAAAGACTTGAGTCAAAATTTTTAGCTTTTTCTCTAGTTTGCATTATACCATCTTTACTTAAACTACAATTTAATCTTCCTTGAAATACACCTAAATGATTAAATTCACTTTCAGCATGTCTTATAAATGTCAACTCCATTTTCATTCTCCTAACATAAACCATTATACACTAAAAAAGACAGATTTAAAATAACTGTCCTTGTATTTATTATAATTTTATCAATAATTTATGTCTATTTTAAAACAATATTCACAAAATCTTTTGCTACATGATTAATTGTTTTTTTAGGATAAATAATACCAATAGCATTTATAGGCATTTTTTCTTTTAATTCAATTTTAACTAAATCATATTCTTCTATTTCATCTTCTATAAAGTATCCGATAAAATCATTTTTCTTTATAAAATCTGCCATAAGTTTTGAATCAGGCATTTGATATTTTGGATCTAACTCAACATCATTTCTTTGTAATATTTCATCTAGCATTTGCCTTCTTCTAGAACTACCTGAAATAACTAAATCATAATTAGTTAAATCTTTTAAACTTTTAATTTTATTTTTTATTTTTTCATAATAGGATTTAGAACAAGCAAAGCAGGTATTATATTGGGTAATAGGTTTCACTTCTAAATCTAACTTTTCACTATAATTTATATTAGGTAAGTAATCAATTAATACATCTATTTTATGATTAATTAGATAATCATTTAAGTTAGAGGCACTATCGGTTTTAATATTTATTTTTGCTTTTGGATATAATTTAATAAAATCGGAAAGATAATCAGATAATATGAAATCTGCAATATTTCTTGTAGTTCCTACAGTTAAAATTACATCTAAATTAGAAGATAATTCATCAGCACTAAAAACTTCAATACTATTAAAAAACTTATCTAATTTATTATATATTCTTTCGCCATCAAGTGTTAATTCAAAACCTTTATTAGTTGTTTTTAACAATTTTAAGTCCAAAATATTTTCTAATTGTTGAACACTTCTACTTAAACTAGACTGTGAAATACTATGCTTTCTTCCTGCCTCTGAATAACTCTTTTCTTTGGCAGAAATATAAAAATCATAATAATAATTAAAATTGCCCCTTAAATCATTAAGTTCAAACATCAATAACCACCCCTGAAATTGCTTTATATACTACTATAAAAAAAGATAAATGTCAATAGTTGCTATGCAAAATTGCACAGCAGCAAAATTTTAGATTTAATTAATACTATTAAAAAGCTTACGGTTTATGTCCTTTATACAAAGTTTTTTATAATTTTGTAACATAGAAAAAAACAAATCTTCTATATCAGTTGATCTGCTCTATAAATTGTAATTTAGCAATTACTCTATTCTTTATCTAAAGTCTGTGAAACTAATTTTAAATATGTAGTTAAATCTC
>CAKOIF010000029.1 GCA_934086485.1 uncultured Bacilli bacterium
ATTATCTAATCCTGCTTGTGGAAGTGCTTCCCCATGACAATTAATCATAACTGCATATGGTCTAGTATCACTATTAACATCAATAATACTAACTTTTTTTTCTTCTTGTTTAACCTCTTCATTTTTTTTAACTTCTTTATCTTCTCTTGGTTCTGGTTTCTTACCACAACCAACTAACATCAAAGAAATTAAAAATAAAATAAATAATCTCTTTTTCATAAAACACCTACCTATAATTAGATTATAACACAAAAAAAGAAATACAAAGCATTAAATTTTGTATTTCCAAACTTTTTTTATATAATCTATTTTAATTTTCTTTAATTAATACCTTTATTCAGTTGGATTGCAATCATATGTTTCTATAGAAAACACATAATAATCATTTATTAATTTGCATTCGTCAGTTTCGTCAATTACTGAATATTTTATTTGATTGTTTTTGAAGATTTCATTACGAACAATTCTTTTATAATATGTTTCATCAACGTCCACTTCTTTTATAAGTATTTTTTCATCTGTAGATAAAGCTATTAATTCATTGACTTGATTATTTAAATTTAGGGAAAAATTAATCTGTGATAATATCCTTGTTGCACCGAAAAATATCAAATTAAATATATATATTCCTACTATAATTAATGCCAAAACGGACTGAATTTGTTTCTTAATAGTTTCTTTAGATGAAAAATTAATTATTACTAATGGCAAAGTGTACATATAAGGTACATATCTAAACCACCAGGTAGCGGGTGTTATGAAGAAAAAGATTAATAAGATTAAAATAAATGTTAACTCTGAATAATATTTTTTAATAATTGTTGATACTGATATTTTTTTCTTCTTATTTTCTTTAATTATTTTGATAATATATGATAATACATAAATTATAAATAATATAAAAATTAATTGATACAAAGGTCCAAATCCATTTGATGAATCAGTAGTTGAAGCAGATTTGATGTCTTCTATGGAAGTTTTAAAGAAAGGTTTAAATTTGCAATAAGAATCAACGTCACTATCACATGAAAATGATTTTACAAAAGATAAAACTTTGCCATCACCAGTCATATATTCAGGAATAAAAATATCTATTATATCAATTTTATTTTCTCCTATTATTGGATAACCAATATTATGATGATAAATAATATTAGGTAAATAAGTAGTACATGCTGGTATTAAAACTGATGTACCTAACAATGAAATAAATAATAAGATTTTACTTTTTTTCGATTTAATTATTATCAAGTAAACAAAGATGAAAGATGCTACTATAAATGCAAAAAGAGCACCATCAAATTTTATATTAGCCAAAATGCTTAAATACATTGATATTAATAATATATATATATTAAATTTTTCATCAGAATCATTTAATGATAATTTCTTTGATTTCAAGAAATAATAAAAAATAAATAGTGATGCTAAAATACAAATTCCCAAAACGCCATCATTATAATAAGAGAAAAATTGTCTTACTGATATAAAGTTAAATGATACTATGAGACTAAAAATCAAGTTTTTAATAGGATTCTTTCTTAAATTATTAAATAACTGTAATAGTAAAAACATACAGGAAAAAGAAATAATCAAATTGAAGGAAGTTCCTGCTGATATATTCCCAAAAGTCTTATATAATACAGCTCCATAAATCCAGATAAACTTTGGATAATGAAGACTCCAAATACCTATAGATTCATTATGTTCATAAACAGGATTCCATCCATTCTTCATTTCAATGACTGAAGGAATATGATATGCCCAACCATCCCAGGAATTTTCAAATAGTAGCATACTACCAATAATGGAAATAGCAATAATAACTAACGCTGTTATTAAATTAATGTAAAACATTTTTTTATCTGATTTTTTATAAAAGAAGTAATAATATCCCAATATTAAAATAATTATTGAAATATAAAAATTATACATTCCTATTTTTAAATGGCACAAAAACATAACACTAGTGGTAAAACTAATAAAAAATAAAAATCCAATAGTGAGATAACACAATCTTAAAAAATAATATTTATCAATTTTTTTGTAAAAATTATTAATCACTGAGACTAACCAGTTTGCAATTTTTTTTAATACTTTCATTTTAATTTCTCACTTTCTTTATTATGATGATTGAATACTATAAATTTACTAATTATATAATTTAATAGAATGACTAAAATTTGAACTAATATTTTTATTATTTTATCATTAAGTTTTAATATAGAAACAAAAATAAACATTCCTAACATATCAACAATCAAAGTTAATATTCTTGAACTTATAAATAATAATAATTCTTTTAAAATATTAGATTTATTACTATTGAATACATACTTTCTATTACAAACATATGAAAATAAAACTGCTAATAACCAGGAGGCAAAATTAGCAATTTGTAACTCTAGTTTATCATTAGGATCTAATAAGAAAATAGTTAAAATATAATAAGTTACTAAAGTTATAATTATCGTTAAAACTCCAATAAAAACATATCTAATCAATTCTTTTAATTTATCTTGTTCCGTATTGTTAAAATTCCATTTTTCTATTTCGTCTTTTTTTATAAAAAAAGGATTTTTTGCTAGTTTTGCTAATGGTTTATCACTATAAGAATCGGAATAGAACTTATCAATACAATATTTATCATATTCACAATTCAATCTATTTATTTTTTCTTTTCCTTTACAATTTTCAGACAAAAATTTTCCCGTTTTTTTATCTACATTCGTTGCAATTACTTTATTAACTTTCAAATCAGAACAAATATAATTGATAAGAAACATTGGGGACGCAGATATTATTACAATTTCATTTTTACAATTTTTAAGTAAATCAATTCTAATAAATTTTCTGTTTTCTTTCCAAAATTTTTCAACCATTTCATCAATATTATCACAATTCTTTAAAAAAGCAAAAAAGCATTCTTTCAGCTTAGTTATCGAAATTCCCCCTAAATAATAGACAAAAAAGCAAATAATAATTTTAGGAATATAAATTAATAATATTGGATTCTTTTTTAAACAAAATTTAAAAAATTCCTTTGATGAATCTTTTTTATAAAGTGTTCCATCAAAATCTAATACATCTATTTTCTTCATAACACACTACCTAACATAAATTAATAAAAATATAATTAAACCATAAGATGCAATCAAACTCATTAAAATTTTGTCAGATGTGATTACATCAACCGGATCACCAAATGAATCTCCTTCGATATCTAAACAATATTTCATAAAAATTATCAAAACGAATGGTATCGTATATGGCATACAATCACCAAATCTTAAAATAGTAAGACTATCTATGGACCATAAAGAATAAAACATTAAAGTTAAAACTAAACATACATACATAAACTTATCCAAATATTCTTTTGTGTAATACTTTAGAACTTTTCTAGAATCATTTCCTTGTTTAATAATTTCATTTCGTCTTTTACCAAATCCCATAAAAAATGATCCAGACATTACAGTTAAATATAACCATTGAGATATTTTTATAGATGTTATACTAGCACCATACATAACTCTTATTACAAATCCAGATACTAATATAATTACATCTATAATTGGGATATTTTTTAAGCCAAAAGAATAAAGTATATTTAATACAAAATATAAAAAAATAAATAACATACTTCTTAAATCTTTGATTATAAAAACATTAATTGCTATAGTTAATATAACAAGTAAACAAAATATTAAAATTCCCTCTTTTATAGATACATCACCAGCTGCTATAGGTCTTTTTTTCTTAGTTTTATGTAATCTATCCTTTTCAACATCTTTAATATCATTGATTATATAAATGGCAGATGAAATAAAACAAAAAGATATACATCCTATAAAAGTTTTATAAAAAATGTTCCCCACAAACAATTTAGAATCAAATAATATTGGAAAGAAAATTAATGCATTTTTCAACCAATGCTTAGGTCTCATTAATTTAATTACGCTCTTAATCTTTTTTTTCATCAATATCACTCCATTTTTATATAATTACAAATATCCAATAACATCATATCAAAAATTCTTTTATTTTACAAGACAAAAAGCATTTTCTTTTATAAAAATATAAAAAAGCATATCAGCGATACACTTAATTATTTTTATACCAAAGAACAAATTTTTCTATTCCTTCTTTAAAGGTAATACTAGGATTATATCCTAATAATTTATTTGCTTTTGTTATATCAGCATATGTTCTATCTACGTCACCTGGTTGCATTGGTAATACTTCAATATT
>CAKOIF010000030.1 GCA_934086485.1 uncultured Bacilli bacterium
CACACTTAATAACTCTACGATTGTAAAACCTTTTTTATTTTTCATATCTTTACTCCTATCATATTAAGTATATCAAATTAAAAAATTTTTTCAAGATAAAAAGTAGCATTTCGCTACCTTTGATAAGAACCATTAATTTTGTCATATTTTTCTTTTAACTTAGCAATTTTTCCCTCAATTCGAAGTATTTCAATTTGATTAAATTTAATTTCATCAAAAAGTTCATTTGCTCTATAAAAATCCACGGTTTCATTATTTAAAATAAATTGCATATTTTTTATATCATTTTCAAGTTCTTCTTTTTGATAAATTAAATCATTAATCTCATCCTCTACAGCAAATGGAGTAATTTCTATAGCCGTATCATATGCATTTACAAATTCATCATCGGTAAGAAGCATTATCTCATCTGGTTCATTATAACTTTTACTTTTTTCATATTTTGTATTCATTATCTTTTTAACTCACTTTCTTTATTAAGCTGGTGATAAAGGACACTTTGATTCAAAAACTTTTCATATCTAACTAAATCATTTAAAAATTTTTCGTAAGCTTCCTTTTTTAAAAACTTCTTATATTCATACATTAAAGTTTGTCTTAATTTTTGAGTTTCTCCTAAAACGACAAAAAAGTCACTGTCTGAGGATTCATCACTAAGTGATGCAAGTAAAGCAAAAACTCTTTTATATTCTTTAGTAAATTTATTTAAAATTATTTTGTTAAGAGCATCTGCATCATATACAGTAAATGATTTAACAATATCATTTTTAGGGTTAAAAGTAAATCCATCACTTTTTGTAAATTCTAAAATATCTTTATTTGTTTTATTAATCTTTAATACATACTCACTCATTTATCATTCTCCATTATATCTGGCCTTTTTTCCATTGTTTTTTTCATAGCCATATCTTTTCGCCATTCATCTATTTTTTTATGATTTCCGCTTACTAAGACATCAGGTACTTTCATTCCTTCATATTCATAGGGTTTTGTATACATCGGATAATCTAAAGTATTATTTGTAAAACTCTCACTATCTAGGCTTTCTTTAGTAATTACTCCAGGGATAAGCCTTATTATTGCATCCATCATACACATCGAAGGATATTCTCCACCAGTTAAAACAAAATCACCAATTGATATTTCCATATCGCATAAAGTTCTAATTCTTTCATCGAAGCCTTCATAATGACCACATATAAATATTAAATGTTTTTTAGCCTTTAAATCATATGCAAGTTTTTGATTAAACTTTTGACCATCTGGTGTAAGAAGAATTATAAAACTATCAGGTGTTCTAATACTTTTTATACATTCAAATATTGGTTCACACCTAAGAAGCATTCCGGCTCCTCCACCATAAATAGTATCATCTACTTGACCATTTTTAAGTGGTGTATAATCACGAAAATTTATAATATTTATTTCTACTTTATCATTTTCAATTGCTCTTTTTATAATAGAGGTTGTTTTAAAACCATTAAACATTTCTGGAAATAAAGTAAGTACATCAATTCTCATTTAAATCACCTATATTTTTTAAATAGATAACATTATTTTCAAAATCAATTTTTTCAATAAAGTTATCAATGATTGGCACTATTATATCACAAACTTTTAAATAATTATATTTTTTACTAAGAAGAATTTCTTTTACTTTACCAAGACATCTATCTTTATCATATACATCCATATTTATAAGTTCAATAGTAAGGTAATCTACTTTTAAGTCATTTCGATTAACGTAGACCTCCTTTTTTAAAATCTCATCAGTCAAGGATATATCATCAATACCTTCGAATTTAATTATTTCACATTTAGGATTTTGTTTTACTGAGGTAATAAGATATTTTTTTTCATCAATATATAAATAATTTCCTACTTTAAAGATTTCATTTTTATGATTAGTCTCACTTAATACTTTTACCTCTCCTTTTAATCCAAAAGGTCCTGTAACATTTCCTACATACAATAACTTCATATTTACCTCCCGAAAAACTTATTTGGATCTTTGAACACAATTAGTTCAATATTTTTATCATTTGTAATAATATTTAATTCATATGATTTTAAAACAATTACCTTATTTCTATAGGAAAAATTCCCAGTACTCCTATCATTTGTTTTACTATAATTTGGTTCATATGAACTTGCAGTTTCTTTAATATAATTAAATGGTTTTATATTTACTTTTATTTCTTTTACATTTTTAATGTCTTCATAAAAAATTCCCTCTTTATTTTCGATTGCCATTTTAATAACATCATTATCTAAAGTTAAATACATATTACCACTTTTATAATCTAATCCTTTAATATACTTGCCTTTTAAACAAGGTTTATTAGGTAGTTTTAAATTATTAAATTTAATAATATCTTTTTCTTTATACATTATATAAACCATCATAATAATTAAAGATATTGGTATAAAAATATAAATAAACTCCATAAATCACCTGTTATAAACTTCATACATCAAGATACTACTTGCTACTGCAGCATTTAAACTTTCGCAATTTTTACTCATATCAATATAGATAAAATCATCACAAAGTTCTTTTACTTCGATACTTACGCCTTTGCCTTCGCTACCAATTACAAATGCTACTTTTTCTTCATTTACATTTTTAATATTTTTACCGTTTATAACATCAGTACCATATATTTTATAACCAAGTGATTTAAGATACGGAATAAATGAAATTAGATTATCCTTAATAATATTGGTATTAAAAATCATTCCCTCCGATGAACGGATAACTTTATCATTATAAACATCCACTGTATCCTCAGAAACAATTATTGTCAGAAAATTAAAAGCAACAGCACTTCTTATAATGGTACCTAAATTACCAGGATCTTGAATATGATCAAGTATTAAAACATTTTCTTTTATATCATCAGGTAAAATAAAATTACATACAGCCATAACTTTGTTGGGTGTAACTAAACTACTTATTTTTGCCATTATTTCTTTTGTAACATTATAAGTATCAACACTATACTCTTTATCCTCTGTAGTTATTATTTCTTTTACAATACCTTTTTTTAAGGCTTCATTAACAAGGTTTTCACTTTCAACAATAAATAAATGTTCTGTATCACGATATTTTTTCATTTTAAGTTTAGCCCAGTAGGCAACTTTAGGATTATTTATACTAGTTATTTTCATTTTCTTAACTCCTTTCTGGCTTCTTTATAATTAGGGCACGCAAGTGATACTATATTCCAAAACTTTTTTGAATGATTACCCTCATAAAAATGAGCCATTTCGTGAATGATTACATAATCAAGTAACCATACCTCTTTTTTAATTAATTCTTTATTCAAAGTTATAATATTATCTCTTCGATTACATACTCCCCATCTGGTTTTCATTTGTCTAAATTTTAAAGTAAACTCAGGAAGGTTATTAAAACAGTTTTTGCAAATAGAAACTTCTTCATTAAAAACTCTATTAATTTCTTCTTCAGTAAATTTATTTAAGTCTTCTTCATTTTTTGCATAAATAAAATCACCATTTATATAAACATTATCAATATTTTCATTAAACTCTACATTATAAGTTTTACCAAGTAAGTGATAACTTTCATTATATTTTTTTCTTTCAATAGCTTTTTGATACATTTTAATTATTGCATCTTCATTTTTAAATATTAATGATTTTATTTCCTCTTTCGAAACTTTTTTATGACAAGTCACAACTAAAATTCCATTTTCATTAAATCGAAAATAGATATTTTTATTATTTTTATAAATAATTTCTACATAAATGTTGTAATCTTTTATATTTAGTTCCATGATTATATTTTAGCAAAAAGTGTAATCAAAAACAAGAACTATATATATAGTTCTTCAAGATAAACATT